>JBLNDE010000057.1:0-97663 GCA_050261335.1 Bacillota bacterium | reverse complement strand
GAGACCCCTCCCTCCATCCAAGGGAAGTGCAGTCATCCTCACGACAACTGCCTGGGACAACTGCCTGGGGTCTCTCTTCTTCATGGACCCCATACTTACCTACCTAAACTTTACGCTACCTAACCGCGCGGGGAGAACAGGCGCAAAGTTAGTGTGAAGTTAGAGTAGGCGAAGTAGGGGAATCTGGGAGGCGTGAAGGAATGGAGACCTCACAACCAATCCAGCACGAGCGGACACGCGTTGCGAGTAGTGTCGTCGCGAGCTCAGGACGGATCGCTCGGAGCCCATCCCCGTGGGCGAAGACGGCGGCTGCGTAAGGGCCGCTCACAGATCACCGTCACTCCTCTTTGGCGATCCCTGCGGTTTTCCGCGATCCCTGCGGTTGGCACGAGAGCACGGCGCTCGACGCGCTCGAGCTCATTGACCTTGTTCGCGAACCGCGCTGTGTGGATGTCCTCGTCGATGAGGTTGGACCACAGGGTCTCGAACAGATCCTGGCTGGGCGATAGAATTCCCAGGGACTGCATATGCGACGGAGCAGTACCAGCCTGAACGCCCGGTATGCGTCGCGGCCGCTGGAAGCACACTACCTTTTGCCTGCAGCCATAGTGCGCCAGCGAAGCCCCTGGCGTCGGCAGGGGCGCCGGGGGAGCGAGGATTGCCAGCGCCTTCATGGCCACCAGGGCGGGGGCCGTACGGAGGTTCGGACCCACAGCGATCCATGCATGGCGCTGACGCCAGAGCGGGCGCTGGTGGCAGCGCCTGCGCATCAACGGTGCAGGGGGCGCGCGCACGTCGCCGAGCGGTCACCTAAGGTGAGGTAAATCGGGGCTTACGATGTTCGTAGAATCTCAGCACTCATAGCAGGAATTTCGCCGCCTCTGGCGAACAACGAATGGCTGGAAGGCCTAGCCATATGGGTCTAGCTCGGCCTAAGTATGGCGCCACAAGTTTGGGCCACTTCTCCTGACAGTGTTGGGGCTACCGGTGCCTGCCAGGGCGGGGCGCCTGGAATCTGGCTGGTTCCAAGTGCCAGATTCCAAGGAGACGCGCCGCAAGCGCGTGGCCTCCGGAGGGCGACACCGGCAATCCTGGGTAGGGCTCGCGCCCTGAAAAGCGGCGTGAATTTGTGGCGATCTACTTAGCCCAGGCATGCTACGCGGGATGTACAGGATGTCCAGGTTACGCGATTGGAGGAGTGGTCATGGCAACACGGGATCTGGCTGACTTTCTGGCCGGTCTGCTCTCGGAGGCCGGCGTCTCGGGCCACGAGCACGAGGTTGCCGAGGTCGCGAAGGGGCAGATGTCCGGGCTTTTCGACGAGGCCCGCCGCGACGCCCTCGGGAACCTCATCGTGCTGAAGCGCGGCATGGGGCGTGCCCCGCACCCTCGAGTGATGCTTGCCGCCCACATGGACGAGATCGGCCTCATGGTCACCAAGATCGAGGACGACGGGTGCCTGCGGGTCACGGGGGTCGGCGGCATCGACAGGCGCATCCTCCCCGGCCTCGAGGTCGTCGTCCACGGTCGCCGCGACCTCCCCGGGGTGATCGGCGCCAAGCCGCCCCACGTGCAGGATCCCGACGAGCGCAAGAAGTCCGTGAAGTGGGAGGACCTCTTCATCGACGTCGGCCTCACCGGCGGGGAGGCGCGGGAGCTCGTGGAAGTCGGCGACACCGCCACCTTCGCCACGCACCCCGCGCGCCTAAAGGGCCAGCTAATGGCGGGAAAGGCCATGGACGACAGGGCGGGAGTCGCCGTGATGTTTGAGTGCCTGAAGGTGCTGGCGAACGCGCGTCACCATGCGGACGTCTATTGCGTCGCGACCGTCCAGGAGGAAGTTGGCCTCCGCGGCGCCATCACGAGCACCTACGGCATCGTCCCCGACATCGGCATCGCCATCGACGTCGGGCACGGCGACATGCTCGGGGTCCCAGAATACGACACGCTTACCCTCGGGAAAGGCCCGGCGATAGCTTTCGGGCCGCAGGTCCACGCGGCCATCTTCGCGAGGCTCAAGGAGATCGCCGATGATCTCGACATCGGCGTGCAGGTGGAGCCAAGCCCGCACCCCGGAGGCACCGACGCCTTCGCGATTCAGGTCACCCGCGGCGGCATCCCTTCGGCTCTCATTTCCATCCCGCTGCGCTACATGCACACCGCCGTGGAGACTGTGTCGCTCGCCGACATAAAGAAGGCCGGGCGGCTGCTGGCTGAGTTCATCGTGCGGCTCGACAAGAAGTTTGTGGAGGGATTGACATGCTTCTAAAGGCCCTCACCGAGGCCTTCGGCGTGCCGGGGCAGGAACACGAGGTCCGCAACATCCTGCGCGACCACGTCCGTTCCCACTGCGACGAAATCGAGACCGACTCCATCGGGAACCTCATCGCCATAAAGCGCCCAGCTGCGAAGGACGGCAGGGACGGCCCCAAGGTCATGCTCGCAGCGCACATGGACGAGATAGGCCTGATGATCACCTACATCGAGAAGTCCGGGGTGCTGCGCTTCTACCCTGTCGGCGGCATCGACCCGCGCGTCCTCGTGTCCAAACAGGTCCTGGTCGGCACAGACCGCATCCCGGGAGTCATCGGGGCGAAACCCATCCATCTCCAGAAGCGCGAGGAGGCTGACAAGCCCTTCGAACTCGAGGGCTTGTACATCGACATCGGCGCCAAGGACAAGGACGAGGCGGAGAAGCTCGTGAAGCTCGGCGACGGCGTCATATTCGCCACGCAGTACGTGGAGATCGGGTCGGGGCGCGCCAAGGCCAAGGCCTTCGACGACAGGGTCGGGTGCGCCATAATCGCGGAACTCCTCGCTCAGGACAAGGCCTGGAGCTTCACGCTGCAGGCCGCATTCACTGTTCAGGAGGAGGTAGGGGCGCGCGGCGCGCAGGTAGCGGCGTACCGGCTCGAGCCGGATCTTGCCATTGTGCTCGAGGGCACGACGGCGTCCGATGTCCCCGGCTCAAAGGAACATCAGTACTCCACCCGCCTGGGCAGGGGTCCGGCGCTCACGCGCACCGATGCAAGCCTCGTAGCCGACATGCGCATCGTGCGGCGCCTCATGGAGGTCGCGGAGGCGCGCGGCATCCCGTTCCAGATGAGGGAACTCACCGGAGGCGGCACGGACGCGGGCAGGATACACCTCATCAGGGAGGGCATCCCTGCTGCGGTGGTGTCCATGCCGACAAGGTACATCCATTCTCCAGTGGCGGTCATCGATAAGAAAGACTTCGAGCACACGCTTGCGCTTGTAGGGGCGTTTCTTGATAGCATTGACGAGAGGGGGCTGCCGTGTTGAAGGAACTTCTGAAGAAGCTGCTTGAGGCGTACGGCCCGGCGGGCAACGAGGGTCCCGTGCGGGAGATCCTCCGCAAGGAGGTGGAGGGCCTCGCCGACGAGGTCAAGGTGGACGCGCTCGGGAACCTCATCGTGGTCCGAAAGGCAGCAGGCGCAGGCCCGCGCGTGCTGCTCGCGGCGCACATGGACGAGATCGGGGTCATTGCGACCCATATCGATGAGAAGGGGTTTGTGCGGTTCTCAAACATCGGTGGGGTCTCGCCCTACGTGCTTCTCGGCGAGAGGGTCGTGTTCGAGAATGGCACCGTGGGGACGTTCGGCACCGAGAAACTCGACGACATCAAGGACCTGAAGCTGGCGAAGATGTTCATCGACATCGGCGCGACCGACGAGAAGTCCGCGAGGGAGAAGGTTTCCGTCGGCGACATCGCAGGCTTCCAGCGAGACGCGCGTGTGGACGGCGGCGGTCGCATCATCGCAAAATCCCTCGATGACCGCTGCGGGTGCGCCGTGCTCGTGCAGGTGCTGAAGGAGCTCAAGGGGCGGGACATACCGAACCAGGTGTATGTGGTATTCTCGGTCCAGGAGGAGCTCGGCACGCGCGGGGCGAAGACTGCGGCGTACGGCATCAGTCCTGATATCGGGATCGCGGTCGACGTGACGGGGACCGGCGACACGCCGGAGGCGCGCACGATGGCGGTCAGCCTGGGCAAGGGACCTGCCGTCAAGGTGAAGGACTTGTCGGTGCTGACCCACCCGCGTGTTCGCCAGGTGATGGTGGAGACGGCGAAGGAGAAGGGGATCCCTTACCAGCTCGAGGTGCTGGACCACGGCGGCACCGACGCCGGGCCCATACACCTCACGCGGGAGGGCGTCCCGTCGGGGGCCATCTCCATCCCCACCAGGTACGTGCACACGCCGTCCGAAATGGCGGACCTCGGCGACATCGAGAACGCGGTCAGGCTCTTCGTGGCGCTGCTCGAGAAGCCGCTGGGAGAGAAGGTACTCTGATCCGTGGCCTTCCGCCGCACCCTGCTACGTTCGGGCCCGGCCTCGCAGCGAGGCCGGGCCTTCGACCTGCATGGATGCGCCCGCCCGCTGTCCTGACTGATACCCTCCACCCAGCGGCCCGCTGTTGCCGCACGGTCTACGTGCTCAACCTCCTGAATATACTGTTGCCGGTAACGACGGCGACCAGTTACGTGCGGCGGCGGGTCGGGCGGAGCAGGAGGGACCCTTCGAGTGCGTCGGAAAACACGGGCGTTGTGGCTAAGTGTGGCGCTCGGCATGGCGCTTTTTGTGTTCTTTGGGGAACCTGGACGTCCCGGGGCGCGGGCCTCAGCCGTGGCTCTGGCAGAGGGGGGTGGGGACTCTTCCATCACGGCCGAAGTCCCCGATCTTGCGCCCGCACAGGGCGGGGATGACGATCACGGCTACGGGCAGGGGCACGGTCACGAGCCCGGGCAGGGCCGCGAGGGCGGCGACGGCAAAGGCGAGGCTGGAAGCGGGGGTCAGGCTCAGGCCAGTGGGACGGGGGGTGGGCCCGGTCGCCAGGGAACGTATCAGGGTGTGTACAGGATCATTATCAACATTCCCGCGTGCCGGCTGTCCCTCTTCCGCGGCGATGAGCTGGTGAAAAACTACCCTATAGCCGTGGGGAAGGCCGTTTCGCCTAGCCGCATCGGGACGTGTACCATTGTTCACAAGGTGAAGGACCCCACATGGTTTCCGCCCGACGGCCGTCCGCCGGTACCGCCAGGGCCCGACAACCCTGTCGGATCGCGGTGGATGGGCCTGAGCTGGCCTGGGTACGGGATCCACGGAACCAACAACCCGGCGTCCGTAGGCAAGGCGGTGAGCCTGGGTTGCATCCGAATGCGCGACGAGGACGCGCGGGAGCTCTATGACATCGTGCCCATCGGGACGCAGGTGGAGTTCGTGTACCGGACCATCGAAATCGAGCCAGGGGAGGCGTGGCCCGGCCTCATCGGCGCGCATATCACCGTGCACAGGGACATCTATGGACGTGGCGGCAACACCTTTGAAGCCGCTGTGGCGGTGCTTGCGGCGAGCCTGCCGCAGCCAGCGCCCGACCTGGACGAAGATGCTCTCAAAGCAATCGTCGCGACCGCCAGCGGCAAGCCAGAGCCCGTGCCGTGGGTGCCGCGTGTCGAGGTGGACGGTCGCCCGCTCCTCGCGGGCGCGGGGCGGATCGATGCTGCACGGAACGTGCTGGTGGCCCTGCGGCCCATAGCCGAGGCTCTGGGGTGCTACGTTCACTGGGACCAGGTGCAACGCCTGGCTATCGTCGGCGGGGTGCCGGTGCGCGGCGTCGTTGCGTCCGGGAGGGCTTATGTGAGCCTCGACGACCTGCGACGGCTCTTTACCACGGTGCTCATCACGTGGGACCCGCAGACCCTCATGCTCAGCATTTTGACGCGCCCGGCCATGCCCCCGGAGGAGGAGCGGGTGGCACCAGCACCGCCATCGTTCGCACCGCCGCAGGCACCAGCGCCAGCACTAGCACCAGTGCCAGCACCGGCGCCAGTACCAGCACCGGCACCGACACCGGCCCCGGGGTCTACACCTGTGCCTGTATGCGCACCCACATCTGCACCCGCATCTGCGTCTGCGCCTGCGCCTCCCCCCGTACCCGTGCCTGAGATCCTGCTTGCCCCTGCCCCTGCGCCTGTCCCTACCCCTACCTCTACCTTTGCCCCTGAGCCCGCGCCTGCATCTGGGCCGGCAGCGATGCCAGAGCTTGTACCCGAAACCCCGGGGCTGCGACCTCCGTCTGAGATTACCCCAGCGGAGGAGTGGGATCTGACGACAGGGCCTGAGGTGGAGACACGCGCTGCCGGCACACCGCATGCCGCACTTGGTCTCGCTCTTGCGCAGGCAAAGGAAGGCGAGCGTACGCCCGTGTGGGGTGAGGGTGGACATCCGGGACCCCGGCCCGCGGCCCGCCGCAGAGACAGATCCCAATTGCGCTGGATGTTGGCGCTCGCCGTGCGCTTTCTCCTCGAGTAGGCGAGGTCGTACGCGAGTCACCCGCATGCCTGACTCCTCGTCCGACACTTCCCGCCCATCCGGCGGCCGGCTGGGGACCGGGCGTCGTCCCAGGGGCGGGTCCGGCTGGTTCCTGACCGTGTCATCGCGCTGCATTAGTCGCGAGCTGGTCGCCCTTGCCGGCTTCACCATCGCCACAGCGGCGGGCTGGCCACTTCTCGACCAGGTGGCGCGCCAGAGGTCGCGAATTGCCGGCCACACGCCCGGGTCTCGGGACGGTTCGTTGGCAGGGTTTCCGGTGCGACCCATTCGGCCCAACGACCGCCGGAAACGCCGCAGACTCCCGAAGGGTCCATGAATTACATAAAGGTGTGGCCCAGGCTGCGTTGAATTCGCACCTGTAGCAGGATAATGGGATCACGGCCCATCCAGGTGACGTCCGCTTCGTCGAGGGAACCTCCCGTGGCGCGACCCATGAGGGCCGTTCGTGGGACCATCTATCCGAGGAGGGGTTTATCCTTGAAACACGCTCAGAAACACGCTCAAGACGGCATGATTGTGACAAGGAGCACTGCGCATGGTGCGAAGTCCGCCGCCGGTGCGCCCCAGCACGGGGCAGCGCAACTGATCACCGCAGTCGGACTGGCGCTCGTGGCAGTCCTGGTGCTCTCGGCGCTGCCGGTGCTTGGCGCCGCCGCCACGACGGCTGCGCCGGTTTCCGGCGCAGCTGCCCGGCTGAAGGATGTCGACCTCTCATGGGCACAGGACGCCATCGTGTCCCTCGTGGACGAGGGAATAATCGCAGGCTACCCTGACGGGACCTTCAAGCCCGAGAATCCCGTCACGCGCGCCGAGTTCGCGAAGGTGGTGGCGAGGGCTTTCGCGATACGCCCGACGGGCGAACCAAAGTTTCGCGACATCGAGGCCAACTGGGCGAAAGCGTACATCACGGCTCTCGCCGAGGCCGGGATCGTTTCAGGCTACCCTGACGGTACGTTCAAGCCGGACAGGCACATCACGCGCGCGGAGATGGTGACCATGCTCGTGCGCGTCGTGAAGCTGGCCGACAATATGGACTCGCTCGAGCAGCCTGAACCCAGCTTCACCGATGTGGCTCCCGGGCACTGGGCGTTCCGCGCTGTCGAGACTGCGCATGCCCTCGGGATTCTTCCCGTCCACTTCGGCGTGGTGTTCCAGCCTGACGCCGCCACCACGAGGGCGGAGACGGCGTGGATGGTGAAGTCTCTGATCGACGTGAGGATTACCGAGGGCAGGCTGGCCCGCGTGGACGCGCGCGAAGGCACGCTCACGGTGACCACGCAGGGAAACACCGAGCAGACTGTGACTGTGGGGCTTGACACGCAGGTCTACAGAAACAGCGTCGCCACCAGCCTGGACAAGCTCCTGCGCGGCGACGACGTGTACGTGGTGGCCGACGCGACGGGTGAACCCAAATTCATCAAGGCGAAGGGCCTGGTCACAAAGGACGACGTGACAACCAAGGTGAGCATCCTCTCCAAGGGCACGCTCGCTCCTTCCGATGTGGAGGCCCTCGCGCGCGGAGACTGGAACTCGGTCAGGAACGGCCTGCAGCCCAGGCTCGTGGAGCGGCTCGTTGAGCGCGGCCTCACAGAAGAAGAGGCAACGAGCCTGCTCAACCAGAACTGGAACGAGCTCGGGGACCTTACGAAGAAGCGGCTCGCCGACGCGCTCTCGGCCGAGCTTGGCATATCGTCCGACCTCGTCACGGCCGTCCTCAACCAGGACTGGAAGCTTGCAAAGACCTACGGTGAGATCGAGGTGGCGCAGTACCTGCTCGCCCGGATACTCAACCTCTAGGTGCGGGTCCGCGAGACCGTTGATTCTCTCCCGTTTATAGCAGCGCAGCTCGGTGGAACGCGCGAGACCGGTCACCGTGCACGGCTGAACCGGCGTCGATTTCTCCCCGTTTTCCAGCGAGCGTCGGGTTGCCGGTGTCGCGCTCGGGGACGACGCCCCAGACGGGGCGCGCTTCGCCAAGGTCCTGCCCTACGGGCACGTCGGGCCCGCAGGGCAAGTAGGGCCAGTCGGCCGAATAGCCGGATCTCGACACCCCTTGTGCAAGCACCGGCAACCCGTCTCAGAGGCGGGAAGACTCCCGCACCCTCACTTGGTTGCTCTGTTACGTATGCAGCCCCCGGAAGTGCCGTCACTCGAGCTGACGGCTGACGCACGTCACGGGTTCTTCGTCAGGCGTTCCGTGCGTCATCCTTGAGGGCTATCGAGTGACGTGCATCACTGGTCCAGGCCTTACCCGTTGTCTACGTCACACATGCAGGAGGACGGGTGACCTACGTAACTCGTCAGGCTCTTCCCGTTCCGCACGTCACGCATCGGGAGCCAATCGGTGATGCACATCATCGCTACCGCCTCACCCGTTCCCTGCGTCACGGGTCCTCCATGAATCGTTCCATACGTCACTCGTCGAAGCGGGACCAGTGGAGTACATCACGACTTCCTCCTCAACCGTTCGGTATGTCACCATTGAGAGCCGTCCAGTGATGCACATCACGGGTCCGAGCCTTACCCGTTCTCTGCGTCACGCGTCGAATCCAATTGCTGACGTACATCACTCTCTCCGCCTTACCCGTTCCGCACATCACGGGTCCTCCAGGGACTGCACGGTCAGGGGCAGGGGCCACCAGGGCCAGGAGTCGCCGTGCCAGTGAAGCCCGCCACGCCCGCCAGACCGGATGACGTTTCGTGTTTAGCATAGTGCTATCGGCCCTCCAGTTGCGCCCCTCAGCCCCCAATTGGCCTTCAATGCGCGAAACGTGCCGTTTTCTCCCGGGACCTGAAGGAATCTCGCGGCATATGAGGAAGAAACTGATGGTCCTTGTAAAGCAGGCGCATACTAATCCAGGCCGGTCCAGGCCCGTCCGGGCCGGGCGGGGGGCATGAACATGGCACGGAAAAAGCTCATCATCATAGACGGTAACAGCCTCGCGAACCGCGCATTCTACGCCATCCAGGCCGATCTCAGCACGAAGAGCGGCGAGCGCACGAACGCCGTATACGGCTTCACCAACATGCTGCTCCGTCTCGTTGACGAGGAAAAGCCCGACTTTCTCGCCGCCGCTTTCGACAAGGCGGCGCCCACTTTCAGACATCTAGAGTTCGACGGATACAAGGCCAACCGGAAGGGCATGCCCGACGAGCTTGCGTCCCAGATGCCTCTCATCAAGGAACTCGTGGAGGCCTTTCGCGTCCCGGTCCTGGAGATCGAGGGCTACGAGGCTGACGACGTCATCGGGACGGTGACGAAGAAGGCCGAGGAGGCGGGCCACGAGTCCGTCATCGTGACGGGGGACCGGGACACGCTCCAGCTCGTGTCGCCGCTCACCCGCGCCATGATAACGAGGAAGGGCATCAGCGAGATTGAGACGTTCGACGAGGAAGCGGTGAAGGAGCGGTTCGGCATCGCTCCAGGCCAGGTGCCTGACCTCAAGGGCCTCGCGGGTGATACCTCTGACAACATCCCCGGTGTGCCCGGCATCGGTGAGAAGACCGCCGCCAAGCTCATCCAGACCATCGGCGGCGTCGAGGAGATCCTTCGTGAGATCGACAGGGTCGAGCCTGCGCGGGCCCGCGAGCTCATCCGCCAGCATGCGGAGCAGGCCGAGCTTTCGAAGAGGCTGTCCACGATAGAGCGGAACGTCCCCATTGAGTTCGATCTGGAGCGGTGCCGGCTGGAGGAGCCCGATTACGCGAAGCTGGCGGCCTTATTCAGGCGTCTTGAATTCCGCAGCCTGCTCAGACGCTTCGAGTCGAAGATCCCTCGCGGGGCGGGTGCGGAGGCGGGAGCGGAAGTGCGGCCTGGCAGACCGAGCGCACCGTCCATGGGGAGCCTGTTCGGCGAGGGGGAGGTGCCACCGGGCGAGGCGGGCAAGACGGGAGAGGGCGCGGCCTGCGAGGGGGCCGGGGAGCGTCCGGCCGCCGCGGCCGCTGTTGGAGTTGGGGTAGCAGCGCACGGGGGCCGGTGCGTGACCGTGGCCGACCTCGAAAGCGTCAGGGCGCTTGCGCGCGACCTGGCCGCCGCGAAGGATTTTACGTTTGACGTGGTCGCCGACGGCCCCGACTCGATGCGCGCGGGCCTCGTTGGCATGGCGCTCGCTCTCCCCGATGGCAGGGCGTTCTACCTGCCCTTCGTCCACTCTTATCTCGGGGCGCCCGGCCTTGAGGAGAGGGCGGTTCTCGAGATCCTCAAGCCGGTCTTCGAGGATGACGGTGTTTCGAAAGCATGCCACGACGCGAAGCCCAAGATGATCCACCTTCGCAGGCGAGGCGTTGGGCTTGCCGGCCTGTACTTCGACACGATGATCGGCGCCTACCTCGTCAACCCCGAGCGCAGAAGCGACCTGGAGCACGTGATCCGCGACCAGCTCGCAGAGGACGTGCCGTCGGTGGACGCGCTCTTCTCGCGAGCGGGGCGCGGCGGGCTTCCGAGGTCCATCGCCGAGGTGCAGGCCGACGTGGTGCGCGACGCAGTCTGCCAAGGTCTCGTTCTGCTTCCGCGTCTTCGCGAGACGCTTACGAGGAAGCTCGCGGACTTCGGGATGCACAAGCTCTTCTGTTCCGTGGAGATGCCGCTCGTGGCGGTCCTCGCGGACATGGAGATGGCCGGCGTAGCGGTGGACCCGGAGAGCCTCGGCCGGCTCTCTCGCGACATGGCCGGGCGCATGGCCGAACTCGAGCATGAGATATACCAGCTCGCCGGCGAGGACTTCAACATCAACTCCCCAAGGCAGCTTGGCCATGTGCTGTTCGAGAAGCTGGGCCTGCCGGCTGTCAAGAAGACGAAGACCGGGTATTCGACCGACGCCGAGGTGCTCGAGGAGCTTTCCTCGCACCACCGCATTGCCGCGAAGATCGTGGAGTATCGTGAGATAGCCAAGCTGAAAGGGACTTACGCCGACGCGCTGGCGTCCTTGATAAACCCTAGTACAGGGCGCATCCACACGACGTTCAATCAGACCGTGACAGCGACAGGCAGGCTTTCGAGCAGCGACCCAAACCTTCAGAACATACCCATCAGAAAGGAGGAGGGGCGCCGCATCCGCGCGGTGTTCGTTCCGGGCAGGGCGCATAGCCTTATAGTGAGCGCCGACTACTCACAGATCGAGCTCCGCGTGCTGGCGCACTTCTCGCGCGACGAGGCGCTCGTGGAGTCGTTCCGTCGCGATGAGGACATCCACGCCCGCACGGCCGCGTCTGTCTTCGGGGTGGACATCCGCGACGTGACCCCGGAGATGAGGACCAGGGCCAAGGCTGTGAACTTCGGCATAGTGTATGGTATCAGCGACTTCGGCCTGGCGAAAGGCGTGGGGATCTCCAGGAAAGAGGCGAGCAAGTTCATCGAGGCATACTTCCGGCACTACCGCGGGGTCAAGAGATACCTTGACGAGGTGGTGGAGGCGGCGCGGCGCGACGGTTACGTTACGACCCTCCTGAACAGGCGCCGCTACCTGCCGGACCTCGGCAGCAGGAATGTGCCTGCGAGGAAATTCGCCGAGAGGATGGCCATGAACACGCCCATCCAGGGCACCGCGGCCGACATCATAAAGCTTGCCATGGTGAACATGCACCGCGAGATCGAAAGGCGCGGCCTTGCGAGCAAGATGATCCTCCAGGTCCACGACGAGCTTGTGTTTGAGGCGCCGGAGGGCGAACTTCACGACATGGCTGCGCTGGCGCGAAAGACGATGGAGGAGGCTGTGATCCTCGACGTTCCACTGAAGGTGGATGTCAAGTCAGGTCCCAACTGGCTGGAGCTTGTCCGGATTCACGCAGCAAATGTCTAAATTGGGCCTAGAGTGCAGAAGGAGAATCTGGCATCATGTAGAATAATAGGGGCAGGGTGGGGCCGAAAGAAATCATTGACATCCCAGCAAGACCCCGGTATCATTGGAAAAGAAGCTTGGTCTACGAGCTTTGCCTTTGTGTTCAAGTTTAGCCGCGTAGCCGGAAAGGAGGTGAAACCCCAAGGTTAGCTACGGGGCTAAGTAAACGAACATGGGTGCATACGATGCAGCTTCATCGCAGCATACACCGGAGCAAGTTACGGACCAGAGGCCTTCGGGGAACGCGCGAAGTCGTGAGGAAACAAGGTGACTCATGGCGGAGGTTTCCCCCGGGGTCTCAACAAGAGACAAACGAATAACCAGTAAGGGGGAAAGAAAATGAGGAAAAGCCTGGGAATAGTCCTCGCTGTTCTCCTGGTGGCGGCCATGTCCGTCCCGGCCATGGGCGCGACGCTCAGCGTGAGCGGCAAGTACGTGGGCGAGGTCGTGTATGACGGCGGGCTTGTTTACTCGAACAACCCGTATGCGTTCTACGAGAACGAGGAGGGGGACAGCGTTCTCAGAAACGAGTATAAAGCCTTAGATCTTCTGAGGATGTCCACCCTGTACCTCAACATCGACTTCGCCGAGGGCGAGGTAATGTCGGCTCACATCCCGCTCCGGCTGTACAAGGCCGTCGAGCTTGAGGTCGACCAGAACCCGTATGATAACTACCTCTTCGTGTTCAAGGGCGCGCCGCTCGCGCTCAGCCTAACGGACGCGACCGATGGCGAGTACTTCTTCGCCAGCTTCAACGATCCCCTCGGCCTCGTGAAGTGGCTCGACACCGATGACTATGGCTATGCCACGTTCAAGGCGGCCGGCCAGCCGTTCGGGATCGGGGTCACGAGCTACTTCATAGCGACCGAGCCGACTGCGGAGACCGACCCGACCTACCCAAGGTATGCCCTCGGTCGCGCGACCTACGGGCTCGCTTCCGGCCACACCGTGGGCGCTATCTATGCGGCGAGGGAGGAAAAGGGCAGCGTAACGGTGAACGTTGAAGGCGACGTTACGGGTCCTCTTCCCATCTCTGAGGGCGCTACGTTCACTGCAGCGCTCGCGCTCTCCAAGGTTCAGACCGCTGGCGAGTGGGCACCCCCGGCGAACGCATACGAGGTCAACGTCGCTGGTATCGCCGCTGGCAACTTCACCCTGAGCGGCAACCTGCGGGCTGTCGATGGAGACTTCGACGCAGTCGCGCCTGGTCCGTCGTGGGCTCCGACCGATATCGGCGCCTACGCCGGAAGGCGTCAGCTGCAGGGCGAGGCGGTCACCAACGTCAACGTGGGCGGTCAGGCCGTGACGCTCACCCTCGGTGACGACTACAGGGTGGCGTATGATGGGACGATCGATGCCACTGCGTACAACAAGGCATATGCAAAGGCCGAGTTCAGCCCGTCCGAACCCGTCAAGGTGACGCTTGCCGGTTCCTATCAGGACTACCTGACCAAGGACGCTCCTGTGAACGACGATAACCGGAAGAACATCTCCGGGAAGGTCGAGTACAATCCCGCCGAGAACCTCAGCGTGACCGGCGAGGCCCAGTGGATGGGCGCCAACCTTGCGGATAAGGAAGGGTCCGGCATCCAGCTCAAGGGTTCCGCAACGGTGAAGCCGATAGCGGGCGTGGTCATCGAGGGCGAGACCCAGTATGAAGCAGGCAAGTACTGCTTTAAGGACTGGGAGGATGAGGTGGGCACCGACATCGTCGCGGCAGGGAAGCTCGGCGCCGAACACACGAGGCTCGATGGCCAGGTGTACGCCGAGGCGAAGCAGACCTTCGTGCCCGCGGGCATCAAGCAGGTCGACACTCTGCTGGCAGGTCTCGCAAGGGGCGTCTGGCTTGCTTCGGAGGATGCTCAGACCACGTATGTCGGGTATGCTGAGGCTAACATCAGTCTGAACGACCTCTTCTCCGACAGGATAGCCGTGATGAGCGGCAAGAGCACGGAGTACCAGAGCGTCGACGGTGACGAGCACTCTGGCTACAGGACCTTGGTCCACAACAAGTTCACCTACAATGTGTCGTCGAACAGCACTCTCGCCCTTGGGTACACGTATGACGGCGAGGCCACGAAGAGCACGTTCGATGTCTCGTACACGGTGAAGCTTGGAGATAGCACCATAGTGCTCAGCCATGGGAAGGGTGCCCTCATGAGTTGGTCGTGTGAGGACACGTTCGACGATGGCAGGCCGTGGTCGTGGCTGTGCAACGCGGCAGTGTCTCCGGACACGGACTACTACAAGCTGAAGATAACGATCCCGTTCTAGCGGGAAGTGCAAGCTGACTTCCAGCAGGCCCTGGGGATGCCCCCAGGGCCTGCTTCATTGGACGTACACAGCCGACACGTCGGCGACCCCGTAACCGCCGCAGCGCAGCACCGAACGGTGAGCGGAGGTTCGAGAGGGGTTACCGCGCACCCGCAAGTCCCGTCGGGACTGACGGACCCATGTTCAGACCGCGCCGACAATGCTGGTGAGGGTCGATGACTATCTCCAGGCCGCGCATCTGGACCTGATCCCCTGCGTACACGCACCCTTCGCCTGCGTCCCCCGTATGGTAACAATCGGGACCATCGGAAAGCGGCGATAGCCACGGGTGGAAGGGGCGACTGGCAGGTGCTCGGGGTTCTTTTGTTTGCGACCGCTGTCAGCATCGACGGGTTTGCCGCAGGAGTGGCCGAGGGTTTACGAGGCATAAGGGTGCCCATCGGATCGCTTCTCGCGATGAACGTGGTGTCGACGGTCGTGGTCTTTCTATCGCTCGGGAGCGGGCGGATGCTGGCGGGGTTTATGGCGCCTCTTGTGGGGAGACTGGTAGGTGGCGGCATCCTCATGGCGCTCGGGGGCTGGATGCTCTGGCGCGGTCGAGAGGAGAGAGCCCGGGTGGCAGGCCCGGGACCCGCGTCCGGGGATCCGACAGGGGCAGGCGCAGGGTCAGGGTCGCGGTCCGGGCCAGGCTCAGAATCAGGGAGGCGAGACACACGTCATCCCTGGGAAGCCTGCTGGGTTGACGGAATTCCAGACAGAATTCCAGACAGGTGGCCCAAGGGCGCGGGCAACGGCGTCACTGACGCGGTGGGCTTGGGTGGTCGCACCCATACACCATGCGGTCAGGCGGAACGGAGGACCCACGGTACATCTGAAGACATGCGGGCCCTTGAAGGAGGGATCGGCCGCCGCCCCAAGGGCGAGCCGAGGAGACGATGTCTGCAGGAGGTAGGAAGCCGCTGCGCGCGCAGGGTGCCTTCTCGACCCGGCCCGCTCGGGCGACTCATGAGATCCCTTGCGATAGTGCCGGGGCTCCTCGACGAGCCTGCACGCGCAGACCTCGACTCGTCCGGCATTCTCACAGCGGGTGAGGCACTTCTTCTCGGGCTGGCCCTCGCCATGGATGCCCTCGGTGTGGGATTCGGGGCTGGGATGGCGGGGCTTTCGGGTGCCCTCACGCCGCTCACCGCGGGAGTCACCCAGTTCGTGTTTGTGAGCACGGGCATCGCAGTCGGGCGCAGAATGAAGACGAGCGTCCTCGCCCCGAACCTCGAGAAGGTGCCCGGCGGCATCCTCATTCTTCTGGGACTCATGAGGCTCAGATAGAAGCGACGGGCCTGGCGGGGCCCGCTGGGCTACCGGGACTTCGGCCAGCAACGGGGATTCGGGACGGTCAGAACCGAAGCCCGGCGTGGTGTGATGTGATGTGATGCCGTGCGGCGTGGCGCGGCGTGGTGCGGCGCAGCGAGGCGAGTCGAGGTGAGCTGGGGCGGAGTGAGGTGACGAGGGGCGAGGCGAGGGTGCAGCGGCAATTGCGTCCCAGTGACTGGCAGTGAGCGCCCGCCCTGCCCCACCAGATAGTTCCTGCCTGTCCCGCGCCCGCCGCTGAAGGAATTCCCGGGTTTCTCTCGAACTCCTCGATCCGTAACTTTCGGGACATCCGGAGGCACAGGCAGTGGTCATCGGCGTGACAGGCGGTATAGCAAGCGGCAAGAGCCTCGTCGCATCGGAGCTCGCACATCGCGGGGCTTTCGTTATAGACGTGGACCAGGTGGCACGCGACCTCGTGGAGCCCGGCAAGCCGGCGCTCGAGGCGATAATCGACGAGTTCGGTGCCGGCTTTCTCCGCGGCGACGGCACCCTGGACCGCCGGTCTCTCGGGAGACTCGTGTTCGGCAACCGCGATGCTCTCGCCCGCCTGAACGGCATCATGTTTCCGCGGCTACGCGAAGCCACCCAGGACCGCGTGCGCGAAGCCGCCCGCGACCATTCCCTTGTCGTGGTGGACGCCGCGGTCCTGTACGAGGCCGGGCTCGACGCGCTGGTTGACCGCGTCATCTGCGTCACGGCCGACGAGGCCACGCGGGTCGAGAGGATCATGGCGCGAAACGGCCTTTCGCGCGAGGAGGCCATCGACCGCGTAAAGGCGCAGGCAGGCCTCGAGGAGCAGGTGGGCCGTGCCGACTTCGTCGTGGACAACTCGGGCGCGCCCGAATCTGTCGCGCGGCAGGTGGAACTAATCCTGGACCGGCTCGATGCGAGCCCGCGACGGGCGTGACGTGACGCCACGTGGCGCGACGGACCGCGACGCGACGAGACGAGACGAGACGGCACGAGACTTGGCAGAACGAGGCCTGGCGCGCCCATGAAAGCGAGCGATGGCGGGCCATATCGGGCGAGAGCGGACAGCAAATGCAGTCCGGGGCCGATACGCAGCGTCGTGCCCGTCGGCGATGCGCTCGTTTGCCGTCATGTGAATAGATCGCCGCCGCCATGTATATCGAATAGTAACGAACGCGACCCCAGGACGGTGAGACCGTGGTAGTAGTCAGTCTTCGCAGGGCGGCGCGGTGGGCGCTGACTTTTCTCGGCGTGCTCATCGGCGTTTACCTCTTCTTTCACTCCAGGTGGTATCTGGAGCGGGCATATCCCACCCCATACAGGGACCTTGTGACGCGGTATTGTGCCGAGCACAACGTGGACCCGTTTCTCGTGACCGCGCTCATGCGCGTGGAGAGCAGGTTCCGGCCGCACGTGGTGTCCGAGAAGGGTGCGCGCGGCCTCATGCAGGTGATGCCGGATACCGGCAGATGGGTGGCCCAGGAACTCGGTATGGACCGGTTCGATCCCCAGATGCTCCACGACCCCGGGGTCAATCTCCGCATCGGCACCTGGTACCTGGCGTCGCTCGAGCGCGAGTTCGGGGACGACAGGGTCGTTGTCCTCGCTGCCTACAACGCGGGGCGCGGGAACGTCCGTAAATGGCTCGACACCTCTCGCTGGACCGGGCGGGCGGAGGAGATCGACTGCATCCCGTTCCCTGAGACCAGGGACTATGTGAGGAGAGTGCTCAGACTTTACGAGGCGTACGTCCGCGTCTATGACGGCCGATGGTCCGCACAGAGCGATGGGATAGAGGCGCCTCGCCGCTGCTGATCCGGGCTGCAGCGCTCCTGCGTTCCTAGCTCGCGCGCTCTCGCGCTTGCGCGCTCCCGCGCTCAGGGGCGACCCGGCAGCCACGCCGGTGCGCCGCCGCGCCGTGCGGCGCTGATGCCCAGTTCCACTCCGAGGCTGTCCGTGGTATAATCGTGCTTGAATTGGGGCGCGTTCCCACGTTGCGCGCGTTTTAGTTCGCTTTAGTAGCCGGGGTCGGTGACGAAAGGAGAATATCCTGCTATGCCTGAAAACGATACTGGCCGAAGACCCGCTCCCGAAGTCCCGGGTGAAACTCGCGAGATCCACACGCTCGATGACGTCCGGGCTGTGCAGGTAGATCCGAGGACCAGGTTCTACTCCGCGCAGCACGACGAGATCCGCCGGGGCCTCACAACGGACATCTACTTCGTGAGGACGCGAGAGATCCTGGACAAGCTGCACCTCGGCCGCACACCCGTGGTTGGCGAGATCTTCCCTCGCAAACCCGGCATCCTTGCAGGCGTCGGAGAAGTGCTTCACCTTCTCCAGGGGAGAGAGGTCAAGGTATGGGCCGTCCCGGAAGGCGGGGAATTCGCGCCCAGGGATGTCGTGATGCGTATCGAGGGCCCCTACGAGGAGTTCGGGATGTTCGAGACCACGATGCTCGGGTTCCTTGCAAGCTCGAGTGGGTGGGCCACCGCCGCGCGCCAGGTGAAGGAGGCCGCCGGCGAGAGGCAGGTCATATGTTTCGGCGCACGGCACGTGCACCCGGCTGTGGCGCCTGTCATGGAGCGCGCTGCAGTCATCGGCGGCGTCGATGGGGCAAGCTGCATCCTTGCTGCGAAACTCCTCGGCCGTGAGCCATCTGGCACAGTCCCGCATGCGGTTTTCCTCATAGTGGGAGACACGGTGAAGGTGGCCCGGGCGTACGACGAACTGATGCCGCCCGACGCTGCACGGATCATCCTGGTTGACACGTTCAAGGACGAGGCGGAGGAGGCCCTCCGGGTCGCGGAAGCTCTTGGCAAGCGCCTCGGGGGAGTCCGCCTCGATACCCCGGGCGAGCGTGGCGGGGTGACCGCCGACCTTGTGGCGGAGGTCCGCGCCCGCCTCGACCAGGCCGGATACAACCACGTCAAGATCTTCGTCTCCGGCGGTCTGTACCCTGACAAGATCCGTGAGCTCTCTGCAGCAGGGGCGCATGCCTTCGGAGTCGGCAGCTTCATCTCACAGGCGCCCCCGATCGACATGACCCTTGATCTCAAGGAGGTGGCGGGGAGGCCCATCGCCAAGAGAGGAAGGATACCGGGGCGTATCCGCAATGACAAACTTGAGCTCGTCATGGGGTGAGGCCGGGCGGACAGACTGCGGTTTACGCGCCAAGTTTGCGCTGCAGTAGAGCAGGAAAGAGAGTCCCGGCCTAGAATATTAGCTAGAAGCCCAGAAGAACCGTAGCGTGGTAGGGAGGAGTTGCTAGGCCATGAGCGAGACCCTTCTGGAGGTAAGGGACCTCAAGACATACTTCTACACTGAGGACGGCGTCGTGCCGGCGGTAGACGGGGTCACGTTCTCGGTGGAGAAGGGTGAGACCATCGGAATCGTGGGAGAAAGCGGGTGTGGCAAGAGCGTCACGTCGCTCTCGGTGATGCGGCTCATCCCGAACCCGCCAGGGAAGATCATCGGCGGCGACATAGTCTTCGAGGGTGAGAACATCCTCGAGAAGAGCGAAGCCGAGATGAGGCATATCCGGGGCAACGAGATTTCGATGATCTTCCAGGAGCCCATGACCAGCCTGAACCCGGTGTTCACCATCGGAGACCAGGTGATGGAGGCCATCATGCTCCACCAGAAGGTGGGCAAGAAGGAAGCCCGCAAGAAGACCATTGAGATGCTGAAACTCGTGGGGATCCCGTCCGCCGACAGGCGCGTCGACGAGTATCCGCACCAGATGAGCGGCGGGATGAGGCAGAGGGTCATGATCGCCATGGCGCTGTCGTGCAACCCGAAGCTCCTCATCGCTGACGAGCCGACCACGGCGCTCGACGTGACGATCCAGGCGCAGATCCTCGATCTCATGGTCAAGCTCAAGCAAGACCTGGGGACTGCGATCATGCTCATCACGCACGACCTCGGGGTCATCGCCGAGACGGTGAACAAGGTCGTGGTCATGTATGCCGGGAAGATCGTGGAAAGCGCCGACGTGGTGAGCATCTTCAAGAAACCCGAGCACCCGTATACGCTGGGGCTGCTCGGATCCATCCCCAAGGTGAACGAGGATCGCGAACGCCTGCAGGTCATCGAGGGCGTCGTGCCGAACCCGTTCAACATGCCGACGGGGTGCAGGTTTCATCCAAGATGCGCGTATGTGCGGGATATCTGCAAGGAAGAGGAGCCGGGGCTGGTCGATGTCGAGGACGGTCACCAGGTCAGGTGCTGGAAGTTCCTCGGCTACCACAAGAACTAGGTAGATCGCCACAAGTTCGCGCTACTCTTCAGCGGGTGAGTTCTGTCCAGGGTTGTCGGTGTTGCCCTCCGGGGACGGCGCGCTTGCAGCGCGCCTCGTTCGAATTTGGCGCGCGGGCAAGCCAAATTCTCGACGCCCCGTCGTGCAAGCACCGGCAACCCGGACGCCGTCAGGGAAGATGGCGCAAACTTATGGCGCCATACTTAGTCGAGAACTCGAGGAGGCAGGAGAGCGTCATGGGAGAGGTGCTTCTTGAGGTAAAGGACCTGGTGAAACACTTCCCGATAACGAAGGGGATAGTCATTTCCAAGAAGGTCGGGGCGGTCAAGGCCGTTGATGGCGTGAGTTTCTTCATAAAGCACGGCGAGACGCTCGGTCTCGTTGGAGAGAGCGGCTGCGGCAAATCGACCACCGGCAGGCTGATATTGAGGCTCATCGAGGCCACGTCGGGCGAGATAACGTTCGAGGGCAGGAACGTTCTCAAGCTCGGTCGCGAGGAGATGCGCGAGCTTCGCAAGGACATGCAGATAATCTTCCAGGACCCGTACGCATCGCTGAACCCCCGGATGACCGTGGGCGACATCGTCGGGGAGCCCATGGAGATCCACAGGATAGCGCGGGGCAAGGAGAAGGACAAGAGAGTGCGCGAGCTTCTCGAGGTCGTGGGCCTGTCGCCGCTCCACGCGAGGAGGTATCCGCACGAGTTCTCGGGCGGGCAGAGGCAGAGAATCGGCGTGGCGCGGGCGCTTGCCGTGAACCCGAAGCTCATCATATGCGACGAGCCCGTGTCGGCGCTCGACGTGTCTATCCAGGCTCAGGTCATCAACTTGCTGCAGGACCTGCAGAGAGAATTCGGGCTCACGTATCTTTTCATCGCCCATGACCTCAGCGTGGTGAAGCACATATCCGACCGGGTTGCCGTGATGTACCTCGGTAAGATAGTGGAGCTTGCAGCCAAGCACGAGCTATACAGTAACCCCCAGCACCCATACACCGAGGCGCTTCTTTCGGCGGTGCCGATACCCGACCCGACTAAGAAGAAGCAGCGTATCATCCTGGAGGGGGACGTGCCAAGCCCGATAAACCCGCCGAGCGGGTGCAGGTTCCACACGAGGTGCAGGTATGCGCAGGAGGTCTGTTCAATAGAGGATCCGGCCTTCGTGGACATCGGCGATGACCACTTCGTGGCGTGCCACTTCAGGAAGTCCCTGGGGAACAGGAAGCTGACGGTGCACTAAGGCACCACGGGCTCCGAGACGCCGTGACGGCGCGGCCTCGCGTGGTGCACGCTGGTATCAGCTTGCGGGCAGCGGGCTGCTCTGCTTGAACTTGGTCTGGGTACAGGCTACGACCCTGTTTTCTGGTTGAGCGTGTCCACGTGAAGTCGGGGTGGCGCCAGCAGAGCAAGCGACGTGGCGTTTTCAGCTGAGTGAATGCGGGAAAGCATGGCCGGGGGCGAGTGCGCGACCTGGCCGCCGGGCCTGGACACTGTGCGTCCAGGTTACCATAGATGGCCTGCACGCACCCGCAGGGGCAGGCCCCGCCCGGTGTGCGGATCCGCAGCCAGGTCGGGTCGGAGTCGGAGAGACGGTCAGGAAATGCCGGATGCTGAGACGGATGGCGTGACGCGGATCGCATGTTGACATTTCGGTTGCGACGCCGTATAATCTGTGGCGTAGACAGCAGAATAGCTTTAGGGTTTGTGCCCGGATGGCGGAAATGGCAGACGCGCACGTTTGAGGGGCGTGTGGGTAACCCCGTGCCGGTTCAAGTCCGGCTCCGGGCACCATGCTTTCCAGCAGGGCTCTTATGACTTCCGCCGAGAGATACCACCACGATGGCCCCGCCGAGCACTGCAACTGTACTGTAGTCAGAGCGACACCGATTCAACCTGTGGTTTTGCGGTACGGCCGCTTCCTGTGGCCGCGCAAGGAGATCGCCGGGGTGCCCCGTCTCGCCCGGCCCGCTGCGACGCGGGCGAGGCTCACGACGTGCCAGCCCCGGCGGCTGCGTCTCCAGGGCAGGGATCCTCACATTCGCTGGACGTTATCGGCGTGCGTCTGGTTTGAACCCTTCTGGACGAACGTCTTGCAGCAAGTCTCCTCACTCCGTCCTGCAGGGGTGGGGGGCGCCGTCGACGCCTGCGGCGCATCGAAGCTGTCGGGCTTCTCCTGGGCGAGCTGGTCAGAAGTGACCATGATCTGCGATGCGCGACAGATGTTCCCGTTTTTCCAGTAGTGGCAGTTGCTCACGCTGCACATTATCCTGTTGTCCACGTGATGAACCCTCCTTTTGCGAGTGAGATCCGGCACTGGCCTGTCCCGTGACCCGGACGACTGTCTCGCGTCTATTCTGCCCTGCGGGGGCCAATGTTATGAAGTCCTGCGCCCTGTGTCCGGCGTCTTGCGCCGACGCCCAGGGTCCTTCCTGTCATTTCCTGACCGCAGAAGTGCATATCTAGCAGGATATTCACAGACACGTAGCGAAATAGCGGATAGACGGGCGCCTTCCGGGACTGCGCGGCCTCACGCCGGCGCAGGATCGGAAGGCGAACGCATCATACGAGGGAAAAGGATGATTGTGCCATTATGAGGCGGGAACCAGGACAAAGAAGACCCCTGCTCGACTGGAGGGAGGATCCCAGCCGCGGCGAGAGAGGGCGAGCTACCCGGCTGGCGCAGCCGGTTGCGCCCTCCCGTTCGCGACCCTCCTTGCTCATCGAGAAGGCCCTGACACTCCTGGCTATATGCCTGCTTGGGGCCACGCCGGCGGCGGTTGCAGGAAACGCAGGTGGTGCCGGAGGCGCACGCTATGAGGGAGTCAAGACGGCCCCCGGCCGTGTCGTGGTGCGCGGCGAGGGCAGCCCGCTGCTCTATATCGGCGGCACTCTCGGGATCACCGCGGAGGTGTTCCTTGGGGACATCCCCGTCGGACCGGACGAGTCCGGCGACGGAACAGGCGGCGCGACTAACGGCGGGGCAGGCAACAGGAGCAACGGGGCCACCGATCCGGTGCGCGAACCGGGTGGAGCAGACGGGGCCTATGTGACGGCCGGCAGCAGCGCCTCCGGCCCCGGCGGTGTCGGCAGTGCCGGGCGCGACGACACCTTGCAGTCGAACGAGAGCGGAGCCGGCGGCGACAGCTTCCTGCCCCCAAGGCCATCGGGGATCACCCTCCCGGGCATCAAGCAAAACCTCGACCTCGTGGTGGACGCGAGGTTCGGCGACGCCGTCCAGGCATTCACGCGCCTTTCGACACAGGGGTTCTGGGGGGTCGGCAGCCCGAGCGATGCAAGCCCCTGGATGCCGGCCGTGGCGCGCCCGCTCTTCGTGGACGAGGCCTGGGCCCGGTACTCGGGAAAGCGTTTTCACGTATCCGCCGGAAAACGCAGGTTCTCCCTCGGCCCCGTCGGCCTTCTCGGCCGCACCGACCTTGAGGCGCCTGAGGGGGTATATGCAGACGCAAGCCTCGGAACGTGGCGTGTGACAGGTATGTGGTCGCGCCTGAGTTCAGGGTATTACTACAGCAGCTCCTTTGTGACGCTGGCCGACGACCTTTTCGCGCTAAGGGTCGAGAAGTCGTGGAGGGACGTAGCCGTAGGCTGGAACTACCTCGCGAGCGGCCTTGGAGATGAGTCCGGCTACTCCCTGGACCTTGCCGGCAGTGTGTTCGGACGCAACGTCGCCGCTGAGGTTGCGCTCTTCAGGTCGAGCTCCACACTGTACTCTGAGTTTCGCACGGACGGGTGGGTGCCGGCCATCCTGGGCAGGGTTGAGCCCGTCAACACGCCCGTCCACAGGCTGGGAGTTTCCTACGGCAGGATCGCCCGGGGCTTCGCGCCTTACTACTCGAGTGTCGCGTCGCGTTCCGGCGGGCAGGGGATCCCCTTCGACCAGAATACCGAGGGCGTGGCTGCGAACTACGACAGGCTGCTTTCGGCCGACACCGAACTGAGCCTCCGCGCAACCTGGCTGCGATTTCTGGACGATACAGCGGCGCACGGTGCACCAGGCGTCGAGGGGCAGAGCCAGACCCTGACCCAGGCCGAGATCACGCCCACGCTCACGGCGTCTGTGCAGGTGACGAGGGATCTCGGCCCCAACACCAGCGCTCGTGTGGGGTATGAGCACTGGTGGATGGAGGGCGGCAGAAGCTACGGGAGGCTCACGGCGGGCCTGGCAGTCAACTTCTGAGTGTGCTTGCAGCGCCGGGGCGACGAAGGCCAATCAACGGAAGGAGCGCGAGGACAAGGAGGGACGAAAGACGAATGAGAAAGACGAGCATGAAGAGCATGAAGAGCATGAAGAGCATCATGAGGGTCCTGGTTCTGTGTGCGATTGCGGCGACCGCTGTTGCAGCCGCATCGCCCGCGGCGCTTGCGCGTGGGGAGTTGCAGGGGGTCAAGATCTTCATTGACCCCGGCCACGGCGGGCCCGAGCCCGGCGCCATCGGGCCGTCGGGGCTTCGCGAAGCAGACGTGAACCTGCGGGTGGCCACGGCCCTTCGGAATTGCCTCGTCGAGTACGGCGGAGCCACGGTGAAGATGTCCCGCACGGGTGATGTTGACGTGAGCCTCGGCGAGAGAACCGCGGCGGCGAACTACTGGGGTGCCGACAGGTTCCTGTCGGTCCACCACAACGCATCGTACAACCAGGGCTACAACGCGACCGAGGTGTACGCGTACACGTATGCGGACTGGACCGCGCTCGACCTTCGCGACAAGGTTCACCGGAGGCTCGTGGCAGGCCTCAGGCTCCCCGACGGCGGAGCGCGCACCGCGAACTTCTACGTCCTCAGAAACACCTGGATGCCTGCGATTCTCACGGAGGCGTCCTACATCAGCAACCCGTACGAAGAAGCCAGGCTCAAAGACCCCGGCTATACCTGGCGCGAAGGCTATTACATATATCTCGGCATTACCGATCACTATGGGGTAACCCCGTAAGCCGCAGGATCCGACAAGTTGGTGCGCAAGAGGCCGCCTGTTACTGCGAGCTCAAGGTCACTCTCGGCGGACTCTGCCTCGGCGCGCGCCCGCTCGAGCTGAATCTCCATGGCCATCACCTCGAGCTTGCTTGCCAGCCCCGAGCCGAACTTCAGCCTCACAATGCGCAGGCTTTCGGCAGCTCGTTCCTGGGCCTTCTTTCTCATGACAAGGGTCCCCTGTGCGGCGATGAGCGCGTAGCACGCGCTGTCAACGTCAAGCACGAGGGCCTGGCGCTATGCAACGAGAGCCCGCGCCGCGTTCTTCTTTGCGTTCTCGGCTCTCTTTGCCGCTACAACGGACGGCCTCACGAGTCCCTTGGCCCGTGCCACATCAAGTTGTATCTCGGCAGCCTCAAAGTCCAGCCTTGCCAAGGCGTGAGAATTGTTACCTTCAATCGCCAGCTTCCGCGCATCCTCCAGGCTAAGCTGGAGTTCACCCCAGTCGGCACCGCTAGCAGGTGGAGCGACCCCCGCGAGGAGAGTCGCGCAAAGGATCGCAAATAGCACCATTCGCTTGCACGTAAATCGGCTTCTCTTGTTCAAGCTCGTTCCCTCCCATATGTGCCTGAGCTTCCAAAACGCCGCACGTTTCCTATTTCAGGATTTAGCCCGCACTGTCATTTGCGTTTACTTCATTGTGATGTCTATGTCCCCGTATTCTGACACGAGCTTGATATCAAACCTTCCCCCATCGATAGACCCCTCAAGGCGTTCTTTTCTTTCTGCTTCGGAGCGGACCACCTGAAGAGGCAGGTTTGTGGTGATTCGGCCATTACGTACGGTAGCGTCCAGTTTGTAACCTCCGGCCCCTCGAGCCAGTTCCACGGATATGGAACCGTTACGCGCCACGAGCCTGCTGGAATTGGAGATACCGCTCACGCTGATCGCACCGAATCTTGAATCCCCTGTGACAGGGCCCTTTACATTGGAAATTGCCAAATCGCCGACGGACGAATGGACTTCGGCCGAGCCCGACACTCCCTCGATCGAGGTATTGCCATATACGATGCTGGCCACAACGTTCCCAGCCACCTGCTCTACGTCAAGGTTGCCGACCTGGACGCTCGCGGTGACGCTGCCTTTCACGTTTGATACCCGGGATCCCTGGTTCCTGTTGTTGAGATTCAGGTTTCCGTAGACGTTTGTGACTTCGGTGTACCCCACCGCGCACTCCACGTCGACATCGCCGCGCACGTCCGCCACAGTGGCGGGACCAAACCTGTTTTGAATGGTCACGTCGCTGCCCATCCCCGTAACCCGAACCGGTCCCACAGCGTTGACGACCTTCAGGCCCATACCTTTGGGGATAGAGATCGCGTAGTCTATCTGAATTCCTCTCACCCCGCTGCTGAACGGTAACTCCCGCTGTCCGACAGCCAGGCTCAGTACAGATCCGACCGCCTTGAGCGCAGGCTTGAGTTCTTCGGTGTACCTCTTGGCGGTTTCCTCGGAATCAGCGTAGACGGTTACCGTATATTCGACGTCGATCCGGTCGGATGAAGAGCCCGTAACAGCAACGCTTCCCCTGCGGTTGTCAACGCTGAACGCGGACACTCCCTGGGCGCTGCCGGTTAACTTACCGCTGACGGCATAGCTGCGCGCATCGCCATAGCTGCCCGGTCCGGCCTCCGGGCCTGCAGGGCCACCCGGGCCCATCGGCGCGAATACTTGCTCGAAATATGCTCCCAAGACCGCAGGTCCGCCTGTCTCTAGATCTACCACCTCAAGAACCGTAATGAGGAGAAGTATCCCGATTACCAGACGCTTTAGCATCATCAGTATCACCTCTATACTTCGGCGCTCTTTTCTACTAGAAGGGAGGTAGTCACGAATATCGCTACCGCAACCAAGATGGTCCCGACGAGGGGAGCCGTGTTTATGAAAGCTGTTCCGGCAAACGAGATTCCGTTGATCTCGTTGTAAGTCTTGATGGGCAGGTCGGGTACCCACGAGAAAACCGGCGACGCGATCTGCGCTCCCCTGGTTAGGACGTAAGCCGAGAGGAGGAAAGTCCACACGCGCGCGATCCACTGGAACCGCTCGAACATGGAGCTGACTACGTAGGAAAACTGTCCGACGATGGTCACGATTACCAGTACGAGCCAGTAGAACATGAGGCCCTTCAGCGCCAGGTCTATGGCCATTGCGGTTTTCATCCCGGTGTCAAGGAGAAAGGAGGCGGCTGTATCCTTGAGGAAGAGCCACGTGAAAGCGGGCACTGACAGCATGTAGAAGGTGAGCTCGGTGACAAGCGCAAGCGCCTTACCGCCCGCTATCGTCCACCCCCGCGTCGGCAGAGATAGCAGGACATAGATGGTGTTCTCGCTCCACTCGCGACGGAACGACTGTATACCTTCGATAAGCGCCCAAACCGGCAGGAAGCCGTACGGCAGGAGCGATAACCCGAATACCGCTTCGGCCGGCCATTTTCCTTGCCTGGTCCCGAGGAATATCTCCCAAACAAGGATTATTGCCGTGACAAAGAGGAAGTTCGACTTCATGCCCACAAGCTCTTTCTTATACAGAGTCCAGAGGTTTCTCATCATGCGTAGACCTCCTCCAAAAGGTCCTGAATGGATTTGCCGTGTTCTTGCCGCACATCGTCGGCGTTTCCAGTAAGCTTCAGGCGGCCTTCGTCCAGGAGCATGACCTTGTCAAACACGCTTTCCGATTCCATCACTTCATGCGTTGAGAACACAATGGTCTGCTTCCCGGATCTGTACTCCCCGGCTATTGCCCTTATGATCTTGGATCGCGACGGCGGGTCGATTCCGGACAGAGGCTCGTCGAGCAGGACGAGCTCTGCGTTTCTTGCCATTGCGAGGACCAGCTTCAGTCTTGCGCGCATGCCTCTTGACAGCCTCCCTACGGCCGTGTCGGCCGGCAGGTGCATGAAGTCGAGCAGAGCCTCGGCGCGCTTCACGTCCCAATCAGCATAGAAGCTTGATATGAAGCGAATCGTCTCGGCAACGCTCATCCACCCGTACAGGTAGTCGATCTCCGGGAGATAAGCGATCTTGACCTTGGCCTTGAGGGACGGGCGTTCGCCGTCAACGAGCACCGTGCCGCCTGTAGGCTGAACGAGGCCGGCGATGAGCTTCAGCATTGTTGACTTCCCACTCCCGTTGGGTCCGAGGAGGGCTGTAATCACTCCCCTTTCGATCGCGATCGTGAGTTCGGACAGTGCTCGTGTCTTGCCGTATCGTTTGGTTACCGCGTCAAACTCGACAATCGGCTTGGAATCTCCCATAGCTCAAATCACCTCGTCTGCTTTGGCGCCGCTATCGGCGTTCTGATGGGTGAGCAAAGAGCTTTCAGGCTCGGATGAGCCGGAGGCCCCAGGGTAAACAGAAGCTGAAGCCGAAGGGGGGGTCTGCCCCTCTAGGGTACGCAAGACGTACGTGGCGATCTGCTCGACCGAATAGCCCAGGGACTCCATCTCACGCAAGAAGCGCAAAATGGCTTCCGAAGCCATTTCATCCCGTATGCGTTCAACCAGGCCCGGGCTATCCTTGATGAACGTCCCTTGACCCCTGAGCATTTCCACCAGGCCCTCCTGCTCCATCTCTCTGTACGCGTGTTGCACGGTGTTCGGGTTCACCTTCGACTCCTGCGCCAGCTCCCGGTGGGACGGCAGCTTGTCGCCGGGTTTTAAGTCGCCTCGCGCGACGGCGCGTTTGATCTCGTCGATTATCTGCTGGTAGATGGGGCGCGAGAGGTCGAAATCTATGAGCACGGTATACCTCCTTTCCTACGTCGCTCATCTGTCTTCAACGATGGAGTTCCGGCGGGCCACACTGCCATATCGAGATAGCTGCCACATGCCTGCTGGCGCGGGTCGAGAGGACACTCGCCGGCGCATCCTCGGGCGAACGATCCGACCCGTTATTGCGCGGTGACCGTATCGCTTTCCACGAACCCGTCCCGGAGAAGGATGAGACGCTTCGCGTGAGCGGCGACGTCCCGATTGTGGGTTACCATCACGATGGTGACCCCGTCCGAGTTAAGGTCGTCAAAAACGCTCAGGATCTCGTTTCCCTGCTGCGTCGCGAGGTTGCCGGTGGGCTCGTCGGCCAGGATCACGTCGGGTTCGTTGGCAAGCGCCCTGGCTATAGCTACCCGTTGTTGCTCTCCTCCCGACAACTGGCCCGGGTAATGCTTGAGTCTGTGCTCCATGGCCAGAGACTTGAGAAGCGCGGTTGCGCGCTCACGCCGTCTCGCAGGCGGCACCCCGGCATACATCATTGGCACCATGACGTTTTCCAGCGCCGTAAACTCAGGAAAGAGATTGTAACGCTGAAACACAAACCCGAAGTGATGACAACGGATTCTTGCAAGTTCCGCATCGGCAAGGTCCGTCACATCAACCCCCTCCAGGAGGTAGCGGCCGGATGTCGGCACATCGAGCCCGCCCATGAGATTCAGAAGGGTAGACTTGCCGGACCCGGACGGGCCCATCACCGCGACATACTCCCCCCGCGCCACATTGAGAGTTACATCGGATACGGCCGCCACGCCCACCTTCC
Organism: Bacillota bacterium; assembly: GCA_050261335.1. GTDB lineage: Bacteria > Bacillota > SHA-98 > UBA4971 > UBA4971 > UBA6256. The sequence goes on along the minus strand of JBLNDE010000057.1, from coordinate 68,088 downwards.
CCATGGCGTACACCTTCGAAACGTTCTGAAGCTGGATCAAGACGCCGCAAGTCGCGCTCACTGTCGCCTACCCCCTTCAGGCAATACCCTAACCTCACGTCTATCCTTGAACTCCTCGTATGAGGACGTAATCACCTTTTCGCCAACGGCAAGTCCGTCCAGGACCTCAACGGCATTGCCGTAGGTCGCGCCGTACCTCACGTCTCTTTGAACCGCCCGGTCGCCGGTTATCACGTAGACGAACATCTCCTGCCCGCTTGCCAGGAACGCGCCGCGCGGAAGGCACGGAACCCCGGAGCGCTGCCTCACTTCGATCTCGACGTACGCGGCGCTGTTCGGAGGCACGTCGTCCGGCGGCGAGCTCAGGCTGATTCTGACGTCTACGGCCGTGCCCTGGCCGGTCTCTTCGGCCCTCGGCGCAACATACTGCACGCTGCCAGTGCAGATCCTCCCACCAAAGTTGACAGTCGCCGGCTGACCCTGTGTCACGAGCCGTACACTAGATGAGTCCACTCTCGCCTTCACGACGAGGCGGGCGAGGTCCGCCACCTGGGCCACGACTGTTCCCTGGCTAACAGTTGCGCCCGGCACAACGGCTACGTCCAGGATCTTGCCGCGAATGGGGGAGTGGAGCACGAGGCTCTCAATTGTGTCGTCTATGGCTCGGAGGCTCGATCTCGTTACCTCGACTTGCCGCTCGCATGCATCCACCTGAAGCGCATTTCCTGCTTTGGCGGCGGAGAGATCCGCCCGCCTCGCATCTACGAGGGATCGGGCGCGGTCCACCTCGCCCTCCGCTTCCTCTAGCTGCTTCCTCGGGATCGCGCCTGCCTCATAGAGCTTCCTCGCGTCCTCCAGTTTCGCGCGGGCATCCCCAAGGTTTCTCTCGGCGTCGCCAAGGTCCCGCTTGATGCGGTCGATTGCCTGCGAGCCGTCGAGCCGCGTCTTCCTGAGGTTGTCCTCGGCGACAAGGACTTGGCGCTTTGCCTCTTCTCGCCTGGCCACGAGGTCGGCGGAGTGAAGCACGCAGACCACTGTACCAGGCTCGACCTCCTCGCCCGGCGCCACCATGATATCCTGTACCACGCCGGATGCGCCCGCCCTAACATCGACGGCGTGGGCAGGCACGACGGTTCCAGGCGCGCCTACCACGTCTTTGAACTCTCCGAGCTTGACCTCTGCATACGTGTAATTGGCCAAGACGTAGGGTCTCTCGCGCGGTGCCAGAAAGTATGCAGGCAACCCCACTGCGAGCGCCAGGACAACTAGGACAAACAGAACCATCCCGAGATCCCTTCGGGCACGGACCTGGTGGGTTCTTGGAGGCCTCTTTACGATCGGTTCAAGGTGCTTCCCGGTGCTATCGGGTTCCTCGCCACGTGCCATGTCAGCCCTCCGTCCTGGCAAGAGGCCGCGTGTTCGCGCGTCGCCCCCACCTGTGCTGCGCCCGGGCGTACCGGCGCGTTCCAGAAGGCTCATAACTCCCTCAAGGTTTCCGCCGCCTCGACCCTCGCCGCCTGTAGAGCCGGAACAAATCCAAACACGGCGCCTGAAAGGCAGGCAAGCGCGAGCCCTGCCACGATCGCAAACGGCGCTGGGTAAGGCTTTACCAGGGCGCCCATGGTAAACGAAGACTTCCCGAACATGGCGCTGTTCAAGAAAGGGTATACTAGGAGGGCCGCAAGCGCGCCAAGGATGCCCCCCGCTAGAGATAGAGCCGCCGAGTCAGAGGTGAACTGCAACACGATAGCCCTCCTTGATGCCCCGAGAGCACGCCTGAGGCCGATCTCTCGCGTCCGTTCAACAACAGTGACCATCATGATACTAAGGATTCCAATGGCGCTCACGACGAGGGCGATGAACACAGCCCCGCCCAAGAGCAGCGTAAGCACGGATCTTTCGCGAGCGAGGCCCTGGGCCAGCTCTTTGGACGACTCAAAGATGACCGAAGCCTGCCCGCCTATACTAGGGCCCCCGAGACGCCCTTCCACGGGGACGCGGCGGCCCGTCACGAGTGATGAGATACGTTCTTTAACGGTTTGGGCCTTGCCGGGCCGGGTCTTGACGATCAGGCTCTCGTAAGGGTATGTGCCCTTCCCAGATGCGTTATGAAATGGGGACGTAAACGTAGGCGGGTTTGCAGTGGTCGGCCACAATAAGGGCTGCACCTCGGTAAGCGTAGTAAGGCCTGAGAAGGTCCCGACGCCGGTCTGTCGTGCTTTGAACACGCCGATTATCCGGTACTGTGCCGCGCTGCCGGAAAACCCGCCCTCCGGCCCCTGGGAGAGACCCCCACGGGGCAAGCAGGTGATCGTTTTTCCGACGTACGGCGGAGGTCCGAAGATGATCCTCGCGAGATCTTCGGAGACCGCAAGCACCCGGGCTTTCTGGCGAACGTCAGGCTCCGCAATGAAGCCGCCCTCCACCATCTCCAGCCCGACCACTCTTGCGTAATCCGGTCCAACGGATGCTCCCCCACTCACAAGGTAGCGAGTCCCTGCGGCTTCTATAGTAACCGGCTGCCAGTGGCGGGCGAAAGGCGAGACCGCCTCCACGACCGCGGCGTCCGCGGCAAGTTGCGCTACGTCCTCATCGCAGAATATCGGATACACCACCCGGGAGTACGACAGCCCTGTCCTGGTCTCGCTGCCCCCGGATGCGATCACGATGTCCTCAAGGGACCTCGCCCCATGCTCCACCGCTGCCGAAACGTGCATGTTGAAACTCAAGACGGAGACTACGCATGCGACTCCCACGGCGATTTGTAGTATGGTGAGAGCCACGCGAAACAAGCGGCGCCTCACATTATGCCACATAGACCCGAGGATTATCGAAAACATGCTCCTACTCCTCCCTTAATGCGTCCACCGGGATCACCCTGGCAGCCAGGTATGCCGGGTAAAGTCCGAACGCGATACTGGTGAGGCATGAAGCGCCGACCCCCGCAACAAGGCCCCATGACCCGACCGCAACTCGCAGGTCGCCTATGACAAGCGACATGAGCCGGGTGAAGCCGAGAGCCACGAGAAGGCCAAACGCGCTGCCGGTGAGGCCGAGTAACAGTGATTCCGCCATGAACTGGGCGAACATGGCCCTGCGACTCGCGCCAAGAGCAGCGGATGTCCCGATGGCCTTGACCCTTCTCAACACCCTGGCAAGCATGAGGTTGAGGATGTTGATGGCCGCTATGATAAGACCTGCCGAGGCCAGCAAGAGTATGGCTGTGGCAAAACTGCGCATCTCGCGCATTGCGCGCCTCATCGCGTCGAGCTCTGAGCGGAAGGCGAGTTGGCCCCCGTAAACTGTTTCCGACAGCCTTCTGAGTTCTTCGAGGGCAAGGGGGACCCGGTCGAGAGAGGCCGGCATCACCCCGATCTCGCGTACTTCAAGCTCGGCTGCAAGGCCCCCTGTAAGGGAAGTGACCGGGATGAAGGCGTTATCATCAAACTGCCCCATCAAGCCTCCTGGGGCGTTGGCTTGCCCGGCGCGGTCATTTTCAGGTGAAGTCTGGGCCTCCAAGACTCCTACGACCGTGAACTTCCACCCGCCGCCAGGCTCGCCTGCTGCACCCGCCGACGGCGTGGCGCCCAGCGAGCAAGCGAGTTGTTCGCCTACACCTGACCTTTTGCTAAAGAGGCGCTTTGCGAGCTTGCTTCCGATTACAATGACTCTGGCGCCGGATCTCACGTCTGAGTCTGCGAAGAGTGAGCCCTCTTTTGCTCTGAGGCCGTATGCGGCGAAAAGCTCGGGAGTCGTCGCAACGACCGGCACAATGCCCGACTTCCCCAGCGGGACGGCTGTCCCTGCAGAGGCAGGGCCGCCGGTCCCCTTTTCTAATCCTCTACTAGCCGCACTTTGCGCGCCTTCCCCCGGCGGTTGCGCCGGGGACAGGCTAAGTCCCACGGGATGATGAACGTAGACGTACGCCGCGGACGAAATCCCCTTTCTGATACGATCAAGATCCTGCAGGGCTAGACGAGCCGTCGGGCCTCCTGCGGGACCTACCGGCACGGCTACTGGTATACTGGACCCTGACCAGAAGACCGAGTAGTCCTGATCCTTGGGCATCAATAATATCTCCCGTGCGAGCGGAGTCTCCAGAAACGTGTTCACCAGGTCGTTCACACTGCCGATAAGGCCTGCAAACGACGCGACCACCGCCGATCCCAGGGCTACTCCCAGCACGATGAGAAAGGACTCGAGGAACCTCGCGCGCGCTTGTCGTGCTGCCAAGGCAAGCATATCACGCGTTCTCACGGCACCATCCCCCCAATGCATCAGGCGCTCGTGTTCATCTAGGTAGATCGTCACAAGTTTGCGCTGCTTTCCAGTGCGCAAGTCCTGTCCAGGGTTGCCGGTGTTGCACTCCGGGGACGGCGCGCTTGCGGCGCGCCTCGCTCGAATTTGGCGTACGGGCTAGCCAAATTCCAGGCGCCCCGCCCTAGCAAGCACCGGCAACCCTAACATCGCCAGGAAAAGTGTCGCAAACTTATGGCGCCATACTTAGGCATCGGCCTCTTGCCATCTCACCCGGCTTTGCTGGATGGGCCGGCCGAGGGCCGGTAGGCAGGGAGGTGCACCGTGGATACTGCACTTGTGAGGGCTATGTAGTGCTATAGTGCACTAGTGCACCCCGCCACCGTCACTATACTCCGGCCTGCCGCTGAAAGTCAAGAGGGATCTCGCGGATCTTGGGAGGTTTCCAGGGCTTCTCAGGGACGTTCTCGGCGTGCCGTCCCCGTTCCTTTTGCACGCCGCTGCTGCTTTCGCCCGTCGCTCTCGCCGCGGCGCCCGCCCCTTACTCTCGTTGCCTTCGCTTTCGCCTTCGCTTTCGCTTGTTGGCGCCATGCGGGTATGTTACCATTATGGTTAAAATGGTGAAGGGGGCGAGCCTCGGTGCTTTGTTCCAACAGGGTGGTGCTTCGCGAGTTCAGACGAGAGGACATCGGACCCATCCACCAGTGGGTCAACAACGAGAACATCATCAAGTACCTGACTTTTCCTCTCTTCCCGCAGAGCCTGGAGGAGACGACAGAGTTCCTGGAGCGGCAGCTTCACAAGAAAGGGGCGCCGAACGAGGGGATTTTCGCTATCGCTTTGAAAGACGATCCGAAGCTAGAGTACATAGGAGCTATCGGGCTTCACGCTATTGACTACCGGAACAGGCACTGCGAGCTTGGCATCGTTATAGGACGCGAAGATCTTCTTGGGAAAGGTCTCGGGAGGGAAGCTATCGGGCTTGCTCTCGAGTTCGCCTTCAACTTCCTCAACATGCACAAGGTGAACCTTCGTGTCGTCGAGTACAATGAGCGCGGGCGGCACTGCTACCTCAAGTGCGGTTTCAGGGAAGAAGGTCGAATTCGCGAGCAGCGTTTCTACGACGGCAGTTACTGGGACGAAATCATCATGGGGATGACCGGGGACGAGTTCCGGCGAGGCGGGGAGCAGCCTGCGCAATGCTGAAGTCGCGCCGGACGGCGGCGCGCAGGGGAGCGTGCGTCGCGTAGCGTCACATAACGGACGTGACGGACGTGTGCGCTTGAATACGCATCGGGGAAAGGGGATGAGAAGGATGGATGCGGTTACTGTGTCCGGCCTGCGCAAGAGCTACGGCAAGACCGTGGCCGTGGACGGGCTCGACCTCAGCGTGAGGTCCGGCCAGGTTTTCGGCATGCTGGGACCGAACGGGGCGGGGAAGACCACCACCGTGGAGATCCTGGTCGGCCTGCGCACCCGCGATGCCGGTGAGGTATCGGTGCTCGGAATGGACCCTGCGAGGGAGGGCAGGAGGGTGCGGTCGCGCATAGGCGTGCAGCTGCAGGCACGCGGCCTCTACCCGCGCCTCACCGTGAAGGAGATCGTCACGCTGTTCGCGAGTTTCTACGACCGGACCCTGCCCGCCGACGAGGTCATCGAGCAAGTAGGCCTCACCGCCAAGGCGAGGACCGTTGTGCGGGCGCTTTCGGGCGGTCAGGCGCAGAGGCTCGGCGTGGCCCTGGCAATGATAAACGACGCCGACCTCGTGTTCCTGGACGAACCCACGACCGGGCTCGACCCTCAGGCCAGGCGCGGCCTCTGGGACGTCATCAGGGGGATCCGGAGCCGCGGCAAAGCGGTCTTCCTCACCACGCACTACATGGATGAGGCTGAGCGGCTGTGCGACAACGTGGCGGTGGTGGACCACGGCAAGATCATAGCGTTCGGGTCCCCGTCGGACCTTATCTCCGAGCACTTCGAGGAGCAGGCTATAGAGTTCTCGAACTCGGTCTCGAGGGATTGGGAGAGGCTCGAGAAGCTGCCGGGCGTGACGCGGGCCAGGTTGAGCGAAAACGCGGCGACGCTCTACACGCGCGACGTGCCCGCCACCATGGCAGCCCTGATGCAGCTTGCGACGGGCGACGGCATACACATCGATGACGTGGTCGTCAGGCGGGCGACCCTGGAGGACGTCTTCCTCAGGCTCACGGGAAGGAGGATTCGCGAGTGATGAGGACCTTCTGGCAGCTTGTGCTCGCGAACGCCCGCGACATCGGGCGCGACAAGATGAGCCTGTTCTGGTTCCTGGCCTTTCCGGTGCTGTTCATACTGCTGTTCGGGTTCATATTCTCGAACGAGGGGACTCCCACGTACGATGTGGGCATCGTGTACAACTCGGGGAATCCGCTCGCCGATGGGCTGGTCAAGGGAGTCAGCGCCGTGCCGGTGTTCAAGGTCCATACCGGCGACAGAGAGGGTGAGCTCCAGGCTCTCAAGAAAGGCAAGAGAAGCCTCGTGGTGGAGGCCTCCTCGCCGTCGTTCGTCACGATGGCGGGAGACCATCCGCTCAAGGTGCACGTCTACTACAATGAAACCCAGCCCACCGCCCGCCAGGTCCTCCTGCCCGTCATGGAGCAACTCCTGAGCGAGGCTGAAAGACGCATGACCGGGAGGCCGAAGGTCTTCGACCTCGTGGCCGAGCCTGTCCAGAGCTCCGACCTTCGCATGGTGGACTTCCTGCTCGCGGGGATACTGGCGATGGCCCTCATGCAACTGGGCCTCTTCGGCGCAATGCGCGCTGTGAGCCTGCGCGAGCAGAAGATCCTGAAGAGCCTGGGCGCGACGCCGCTCCGAAGGAGCCTGCTGCTAGTGTCGGAGGTGGTGGTTCGCATCGGGATGGCCCTCATCCAGACCTTCCTCATCGTGCTGATAGGATGCGTCGTGTTCCACGTCAAGATCCTCGGCAGCTGGCTGGCTCTCCTCGGTGCCGTGCTGCTTGGAGCGCTGACGTTTGTCAGCATGGGCTACATGCTGGCGGCGTTTCCCAGGACGGAGGAGGCCGGGATCGGGCTGGTCCAAATGGTGCAGTTCCCGATGATGTTCCTGTCCGGCATCTTCTTCCCTGTCGAGATGATGCCGTCGTTCTTGCGGCCGGTGGTGAACGCGATGCCGCTGAGCTACCTTGCGGACCTGCTGCGGCAGATCATGGTGGCCGCGCCTCCGGAGTACAGCATTGCCACAGACATCGCCGTGCTCGGCGGGTGGGCGATGGCCTCGTTCGTCGTTGCCGCGAGGTTCTGGCGGTGGGAGTAGCGATCTCCGGCTGTGCCCCGGAGGCAGAAGCCCGCGGCCTTTTTTCCGGCAAGAGGCCGCGGGCTTCTGCGCTTTGGCCCTGCAATGCTGCTGAACGCCGTGGCAGATCCCGGGTCACCGGGGGGGAGGGGGGGAGGGGGGAGGGGACTGACCCAGGCCGGTGGGTCGCCCGGTGGGACACTGGGAGTCCCGCTGGCTCGGAAACTGAGGAAGAAAGTTCTTTTGCCTACCCTCTAGACATGCCGGTATAATGGAAATGCCGGAGCGGCCTATGCCTTGACGCTCCGGCCCGTGTTGTGGGGGGGAGGCATGGTGTTGGGCGAAGCTGGTGGAGCACTGGGCCCCGCGCGCTCAAGCCGTGGGGTCAAGTTTCGCTATTTCGACCCGCGCGCCTCGCAGGCATACGTCGCCGGCGAGTTCAACGGATGGCGCGCGGCGGATTGCGAGATGCAAAGGTATCCGTGTGGAGTGTGGGAGGCCGTGGTCCCTCTTGGGAAGGGCGTGCACGAGTACAAGTTTATCGTTGACGGCAAATGGACGCGCGATCCGTACAACCCATGTGCCATGTTGAACGAGCACGGGACGGTGAACTCCGTTGTGGAAGTCGCGCCGGACGGCGACGTCCGCGCGCCGGCGCCACCAGTCGAGGCGCGCGATCTCGGCAGACTGAGGGCAGTCCCGAGCCCTGACTGGGTCTGCGATGCCGTCATCTACGAGGTTTTTCCGCGCGTGTTCAGTAACGAGGGGACCCTCGAGGGCGTGACGCGCCGGGTCCCCGAGATCGCGGATCTGGGCGCCACCTGCATCTGGCTCATGCCCATTCACGACATCGGCAGGCGAGGCCGGAAAGGGAGCCTGGGCAGCCCCTACGCGATCTACAATTATCTCAGCATACATCCTGACCTGGGGACGGCTGACGACCTTCGGCGTCTGGTGCGCGCAGCCCATGACCACGGCCTGCGCGTCATCATGGATTTCGTGGCGAATCACAGCGCGTGCGACTCACCTCTCACCGTGGCGCACCCGGATTGGTACCGGAGAGATGCCTACGGCAACATCCAGTGCGCGGGGTTCGGGTGGGATGACGTGGTGGCGTTCGACTACTCCAGCGCCGAACTACGTGACTATATGATGGGCGTGATGCGCCATTACGTGGAGGAGTTCGACATCGACGGCTACCGCTGCGACGTGGCGGCGCTGGTGCCCGTTGACTTCTGGCGGGCTGTGAGGCGCGAGCTCAAGAAAACCAGGCCCGACGCGCTGCTGCTGGCGGAGTCGCACGAGCCGTCCCACAACGCGACTGCGTTCGATGTCACGTACGAGGAGACGCTCCCCAAGATCCTGGGGCAGGTGCTGGCGGGCGAACTGCCGGCGAGGGCGGTCAGGGACATGATCGAGCGCGACAGGTGCGTGTTCCCGGTGGGGTCGTTGAGGCTGCGCTATCTCGAAAACCACGACCAGCTCCGCGCGATGCGCGCTATCGGGCGCCGGGGCTATGAGGCCGCGGTGACGCTCCTGTTCACTCTCGACGGGGTCCCGCTCATCTACAACGGCCAGGAGATAGGCGAGGAGGAGCGTCCGTCGCTCTTCGACCCGTTCAAGATCCGATGGGACGCGGGGGACCCCGTTGTCAGGGCCATGTACCGTGACCTCTGTCGCATGCGGCGCGACACCCCTGCCCTGCGACGCGGGTCGCTCACTTTCCTGGACGTCACCAGGGAAGATGCAGTGCTTGCTTACTTCAGGGAGCACGGGCGCAGCCGCGTGCTCGTGGTGCTGAACTTCTCGGCCGATGTGGTTCGCACGAGACTGGCTCCGCCTGCGGGTGCACTGGCAGGCGTTGAGCCGGATGCCGTATATGGCGTTCGAGCCCTGAGGGGCCAGGCGTCTCCATGGCCGGCGTGCCTGCGCGGCAGAGACCTCGCCTCGGTCGAGCCTGTCTTGGAGCCCTACGGCGTGAGGGTGTTCGAGGTCAGGAGCTGCTGAACGAACTGCGCCGACCTGATATCGTGGGCCGGGAGAGGGTGCCGATGCCGTGCCCACCCGGCCTTACGGGATCTGCAAGCTCCCTCCGTGGGAGGGTGTGCCACCGTGCCATGGACGAGACGGCATGCGTTCGCGCCACCCGTTCTCCCTCCCCTGATGCCGCTTCTTCGGTGCGTGCGTGCCCGGTGCCAACGGGCGATACGCCTGCCGATCATCTACCCAGACCATGCCATGGGAAGGTTCCGACTACAACCGCTTGACAGATCCATAAGCGGCGTCTATACTGTGTATATAACGTATACACAGTGAGCGGTGATGCCGTGCGCGTCGACGTGTCATATAGTAACCCCGTGCCTCTTTACAGGCAGATAGTGGACCAGATCAGGGAGAAGGTGCTGTCCGGCGAGCTTGCGCCGGGCGAAAGCCTGCCTTCCATCCGCCAGCTTGCCGAGGATGCCGGCACCAGCGTCATCACGACGAAGAGGGCTTACTCGGAACTGGAGGCCGAGGGGATCATCGTGACCAGGGCGGGGCTGGGGTCGTTCGTGGCGGACCTCGACGCCGAGCGCATGAAGGCCATCAGGATGCGGGTGCTCGGCGAGCGGCTCTCGGAGATAGTGGCGGACGCGCGGGCAAGCGGCGTAAACGACGAGGAGTTGTTGCGGCTCCTCAGGGAGGCGATGAGGTAATGGCGACGGCAACGATGGCGGCGACGGGGACGGGGACGGCGACCGCGAGCGTGAGCGTGAGCGCGAGCGCGGCAACGGGGTCAAAGGCGAAAGGCGTCGGTGACCGCGGCGCCCCGGCACTCATGCTGTCAGGTGTGGGCAAGCGGTACTCGAGGTTCGAGCTGAAGGATGTGTCCTTTACGCTGCCGAGGGGCTACATTATGGGGTTCATCGGGCCGAACGGGGCGGGCAAGAGCACGACCATCAAGATCATCATGAACATGGTCAGGAAGTCCGCGGGCACCGTCAAGGTGCTGGGTCTCGACCACGTGGCCTGCGAGACCGAGGTCAAGCGCCACGTTGGCTACCTGGGAGAAGAACCCCACTTCTACGGTGAGGTGACCCCGGCCTGGCTCGGAGGGTTCGTGGGCAAGTACTACCCAGCGTGGGACGAGCAATTCTACCAGGCAACCCTCAGAAGATTCGGGATAGACCAGTCGAAGCGTGTCAAGGCGCTCTCCAAGGGCATGAAGGTGAAGCTGGGACTGGCGCTCGCCCTCTCGCACAGGCCGGACCTCCTGATACTCGACGAGCCCACGAGCGGGCTGGACCCGGTCATCCGCCACGACGTCCTGGCAGAACTGATGTCGGTCATCCAGGACGAGCGGCGCAGTGTGTTCTTCTCGACCCACATCACCCAGGACGTGGAGAAGGTCGCGGACTACGTGACGTTCATCAATGACGGACGGATCGTGATGTCCGACGTGAAGGACGACGTGCTTGGCAGGTGGAAGAGGATCTCGTTCCCGCTTCCCGTGCGGCGCGAGGCGGGCGCGCCCTGCGACCCCACCAGCCTCGAGGCGGGCATCGCCGAGGCCAGGGCCAGGGTGGAGCAGGCGATGAGAGACGGCCTGCAAAGGGTGTTTGCCACGTACAGTATCGACGGCGTCGCCTTCACTGGCATCACGTGCGCGTTTGCGGAGGATGTTGCTGAAAGGATCGCGCGTGTCGCAGGAACCAGGCCCCGGGTGCTCCCGGTATCCCTCGATGACATCCTGGTGGCGATCGTGAGGGGGAGTGAAGCATGCTAGACCTCGTATGGAAGGATATCGTCCAGGGCAGAAGAATGCTGGCGTTCTACCTTGCGATGGGGGCGGTCATCGGGATCGGTCTCGCATTTGCCCTTGAGAACGTGGGCGCGGTGATCGCTTTGCAGATGACCGTCTCCGCATACGGGTTCGCCATCAGGTCGACCTACGACGAGGACAAGAACGGCGCGCTCCTGTTCCTGAAGGGGTTGCCCCTTTCCGATGCTGCCATAGTCGTGAGCAAGTTCCTCTCGACGTTGGCTGTGGCGATCGGGTTCGCGGTGTTCTTCGGTGGGGTCGCGGCGATCGGCCAGGGGATCATCGGACCGCGGAGCGGCATCGGGATGCCGGGCGCACCTGGTGGCGGCACCGGCGCCCGCGCCCTTCTCGAACCGCTCATCAGCGTCGCGACACTCTTCGGTGCGCTCATGGTGATCCTCGGTGTCTACCTCGCGATGTTCTTCTGGCTGGGATATGCGAGGGCCGCTGCGTACAACCGCGTCGTCATGCTCGGTGTGTTCGCGGCGGTCATGGCCGGGTCCACGGTCCTCCAGAGGCTGAATGTGCAGCCACCTGCGTGGATAGGCGCCCTGGAGCATTCCTTGAGGGTACCGTCGCTGGTGGCCGCTGCCGGCCTTGTCATCTATGCCCTGAGCTGCGCGGTGTCGATTGCGGGCGTCCGGGCGAGAGACTGGTCCTGATACCGTGTTTCGCTCCACTCTCCCGCGTCAGGCCGCGTCATCTCATGGTGGCACCCGGTGGCACCCGGCTTCGTGCATGCTATCATCGAAAGCAGACATGGATGTGCGGGACGTCTCCTCGCGGGTCGTCCTCATCATCCCAATCAAGTCCGGTTACCCTGAAGCCCAGTCTGGCTGCCACCCACATGGTATGACGTTGTCGGACGAAGTATGCACCATTCCTGGACGTGCCTGGACGTGCGACAAGGAGGCAGTCTTGCCACGTCCGCGGACCCATGCGGCTGGAGACATTGCACGGCGTATTCTGGCCGAGAAATGCGAGGTATGCTCGACAAATCACGCCCTGCGAGCAGGCTCCATGTGTCAGTTTGAGACGCACACCGCACTAAGTATGGCGCCATAGGTTTGCGCCATCTTCCCTGACGGCACTGGGGCTCGCGGTGCTTGCCAGGGCGGGGCGCCTGGAATTTGGCTAGCCTCAAAGCGCCAAATTCGAACGCATCTCACCGCACGCGCCGTCTTCGGAGGGCAACACCGGCAACCCTGGACAGGACTCACCCGCTGAGAAGTGGCGCGAACTTGTGGCGATCTACTTGGGCAGTAAACGGAAGCGCCTTCGCTTGAAGCGCGAGCACGCTTCCGCCCGATGGTCCCCGTTCAGGTGCGTATCGGCGACTACACGGGCAGCCAGTGCTGCAGCAAGGCACCGGCGAGGAGTCCGGCGCCGGTGAGGACGTAGGTCTTTACGGTGCCGGCGTTTGCGGGCATGAGCTCGGCTGTCGAGTCGTAGGCGAGCCAGCAGACCCTGGCGGCGCGGAAGGCCTCGACGCTCCCCACGAGGCCCAGCAGCATCCAGGGGCTGCGAAGGTACGCCGCCACGGCAATAACCGCGATCTCCGCGAGGCCCGCGAGCCATGCGTACACCGCCCTTGCCCTGGCGCGCCCCAGACGGACCACGAGGTTTCGCTTGTTCGCGCGCCTGTCAGCCTCATAGTCGGGGAATTCGTTGATCCAGAGGACCGTCGCGATGAGGATGCCGAGTGGAACGCCGACCACGAGCGGCCTCGTGGAAAGCTCCTGCGTCTGGACTACGTACGTGCCGAGCGAAAGGAGCGGGCCGAAGGTGATGCCCACCACGAGTTCACCGAGACCTCTGTAGCAGAAGGAGAACGGCGGAACGCTATAGCCGAGCGCCAGGAACCCGCCCAATGCCGCGATCCAGAAGGCGTGCCACGTGCGAAAGAGACCGATGGGCAGGCCCGCAGCTGCCGCAAGTGCAAAGCTACCCACGGCTATCCAGGCGGCATCGCGTTCCGAGAGCAGGCCGCCGGTAATGGTCTTCTTGCCCCCCGAGAAGGGGGTGGCGTCCTCGGGCGCGACGAACCTGTCGGCGCCGGAGCGCCAGTCCACGATCTCGTTCGCCGCGTTCTTGCCCACCTCCACGGCGTAAACGCCGATGAGGGTGAGGAGGAACCACCCGGGCGCAAAGCGGCCCGTGTCCGAGTAAGCTAGCGCGGCCGCCACGAACATGGGGACTGTCGATGCGACCCATATCTTCGGGTCGGCAAGCTGCACAAGCCCGCGCAGGCGCCGTGAGGTTGATGAAGCCGGAAGTGACATGAGTCCTTCCCTCCTTGGGGTGCTGCGATGTGCGGTTGGGACGGCTAAAGAAAGCCAGCGTTCCCCGGCGGCAGATCCCGGGGCCGGGCCTGTCAATCATTATAGCTTCATAACGTAGAGCGGACAATGCCAATGTGGGCAACTCTTCGGGCGCCGGGACGCGTTATCGCGAATGCGCAGCGCGGCACGTTGCTCGTGTCGTGCTCGTGTCGGATAGTACCCTGAGTGATGCCGGGGGAATTTGAGCGAGTGGTCTTCATACTTCACCAGGCCGATGCTATAATGTTTCCTGGAATGCCTGCCCCGGCCCGGCCAGTCGTAGCATCCCCGGGGCGGCGGGATCACGGTCTGGACACGTAACACTACATAAAGGAGACGTGGTAAGCGTGGCGCAGAAAAACGCGAGGAAGCACATTCGCACCGTAAGCGGGGGCTCAACAGGAGCCGGCCTTGCCGGGGGCGGATGCAAGGAGTGCCAGGCGTCATGCCAGTCGGCGTGCAAGACCTCGTGCACCGTCGGCAATCAGGTGTGCCGCCAGCGTGGGAAGTGACCTCTCGCGAGCCGGAGACGGCGGCGACGCTCAAGGCGGGGCGGCGTCGGAGCCGGCTTCGGGAGGCTGAGGAGCCTCGGGCGGCTGAGCCCGGAAGGCTGAATACTGAAGGCTGGCAGGAAATGCAGAAGGAAGCTAACTGGCACGTATTCTCCGCACTCGGGACGAACCTTCTCCTCGACGTGAAGACAGGCGGGCTTCATGAGCTCGACGAGGTGGCCCGCGATGTGATTGTTGCTTACGGAGAGCCGAGGGACGAGGTCATCCGAAGGCTCGGGCCGGTTCACACGGACGAGGCTGTAGCCGAAGCTTACGACGAGGTCGACGAGATGGTGGCCGACGGCCGCCTTTCTCATCCTTTCGCTCCGGACGAGCCATATGAACCCGCCGGCGAGGTGCTCGTCAAGGCGCTCTGCCTTCACGTCGCGCACGACTGCAACCTCCGGTGCCGGTATTGTTTCGGCAAAACCGGAAGCTTCGGCATGACAAGGGAACTCATGCCGGAGCGGGTGGCGAAGGCGGCGATAGACTTCCTGCTTGCGAGGTCAGGTGGGCGTCGCAACCTCAACGTGGACTTCTTCGGAGGTGAGCCGCTCCTCAACTTCGGCGTGGTGAGGTCTAGCGTTGAGCACGGACGGGCGGAAGCGACGCGGCTCGGGAAACGTATTGAGTTCACTCTGACCACCAACGCCGTCCTCCTCGACGACGACGTGGCCCGGTTCCTCAGCGACAACGACATGCTCGTGGTGCTCAGCCTCGACGGCCGCAAGGAGACGCACGACAGGATGCGAGTTACGCCCGGGGGCGGCGGGAGCTACGATGAGGTCGTCCCCAGGGTGAGGCGCTTTATCGCCGGCCGCCCGCCCGAGTCGTACTTCGTGCGGGGCACCTATACCGGGGCGAACCTGGACTTCGCGTCCGACGTCATGCACCTTGCGGACCTAGGCTGCCGCAGCATATCCGTGGAGCCTGTGGTCGGCGCGCGCGATACGTCGTATGGGATCCGTGCCGACGACCTCGACGCCATCGGGAGGGAGTACGAGCGTCTGGCCACGCTCTTCCTCGAGCGACATGCCCGAGGAGAGGGGTTCTCGTTTTATCACTTCAACGTAGACCTTGAGGGTGGACCGTGCCTTGCACGGCGCCTTGCCGGGTGCGGAGCGGGCGTGGACTACCTTGCCGTCGCACCCGATGGCAGCATCTACCCGTGCCATCAGTTCGTGGGGCGGCGGGAGTTTCTCATGGGCGACGTGTTCAAGGGTGAAGTGGGCCACGCGCTCGTGGAGAGGTTCCGGGACGCGCACGTCTACGCGAAGCGCGGCTGCGCCGAGTGCTGGGCGCGGTTCATCTGCAGCGGCGGGTGCCACGCAAGCGCCTACGCTTCGTCGGGCGATATCCTCACCCCTGACCCCGTGGCGTGCGCCATCCAGAAGAAGCGCATCGAGTGCGCGCTGGCTGTGCAGGCCCTGCGGGATGTACATGCCGCGTCGTGACCAGGCAGCCTCGGCCGTACCTTGTCTCGTCCTGCCATCTCGTGGTATCATCCGGTGTGGAAGCGGGGTGGACACAGTGCGTCGCCTCTCTTCGGGTCATCCCGGGGCAAGAGTTCCGTGATCCCATCTGGAAGCTTACGCCGTTCATCCAGACCCCAAGTAGATCGCCAGAAATCCGCGCTGCCTTTCAGCGTGCAGGGGTCTCCGGGGTTGCCGGTGTTGCACTCTGGGGACGGCGCGCTCGCGGCGCGCCTCGTTCGAATTTGGCGCACGGGCCAGCCAAATTCTCGACGCCCCGTCGTGCAAGCACCGGCAACCCTGACACCCTCGAGAAAAGTGGCGAAAACTTATGGCGCCATACTTGGAGCGCGAGGGCGCGTCCTTGACGTCCCGGCGCCCCGGCGCGACGCCGGGCCTACACCACCAGGCCCAGCATTCTGAGAAACCCCATGCCGAGATAGATCCCAAGACAGAGGAATACGGCTGCGATGGCTGTTCTGATGGCCGCTGCGTGGCGCTTGGTCAGGGCGGCCAGGCGCTCGGAGGTTGTGCCTACGCTGACCAGGGCGACGGCAGAGAGCATCGGCGCAACGAATGCAACATTGTACAGGACCAACATGCCGGCCGGGCGCCTCACGTCGCCCGCAGTCTGCAGCATATACAGGATCGTGGGAAGGTAGAGCTGCCCTGTGCACACGAACTCCGTGGTCGCGACCACCGCTCCGGTCAGCAGGGCCGCGGCGGCCAGGTAAGGCGACGCGGATGCCCGCTTGATGGCTGTATGAGCGAACCTTGTGAGGCGGCGCGGAAGCCTGAGTCTCACGGCTGAGGAAGCTCCCAGGCGAACCTGCACGAGGTCGTGAATCGTGAGCGCTGAGAGCACGAAGCATAGAACGGCTGCTGCGAGGTACACCGCCTTGTGTAGGAAGGAAACGCTTCGCAGGAAGCGCGTGGCCTCGAGGAGCCCGAAGCCGGCCGTAAGGTACGTCGCGAATACTCCTGCAACAAACGCGACGCCGGTGGCGACAGTCTGGCGCCTGCTCCTGCCGGCGAACGTCAGGTATGATACGAGAAAGACGAGAATGGCAAACGCGCACGGGTTGATCCCGTCTGCGAACCCTGCGGCGGCGATGACGAGAGCGCTGAGCATGCCTCCTTCTCGCTCGATGGCGAGCTCCGCGGCCCCGATTTCCTCTGCTCCCACCTGCACCTGCACATGGTCTTGACCCTCACCTGGGGCCAGGGCAAGGCCGTCAATCGCCTCGAGGAGGTTTTCGAGAGTGATCTCCTCTCCGACGAGATGCCTCGGGCCGATGAAGACCGCTGGCACGTAGTCCCGCATTCGACGGGGGACTCCCGCGGCCGTCGCGAAAGCCCGGTACAACGCCTGGTTACGGGCAAGCACCACATCGTGCTCAACGACACGCACCTCGGGCCGGACGGCAACAAGGCGCGCAAGCTGCAGCTTCACGATCTCGCAGCTCGGGCACATCGAGCTATAGAAGAAGTGGATCTCAGCTCCCGGGGTTGCCCCGCCACCGGTGCGGGCAGTATCCGGCAAGCCGGCGCCCTGCCCCGCCGCGAGATCGGAGGGCGTGACGATGACGACGGAGAGCGCTAGGCAGAAGAGTGCGATTCCGGCCGGAAACAGGCGTGGAAGAAGGCTCGGGAGATTCCTTGGGTTTACGAGCCGGAGGGGTCTCATCCCTGCCACCTCCCAAATCGTGTCCGGTCGTGGGCCCTGGCGTGGGTCTTTCATGTGCCGGGCGTCTACAAGTTCGACGGCGCGTGCGCCTATCCTCCTGTGTCTGTCCTGCTTTGCCAAGTTCTGCTCTGACCTGCCCTGATCAGCTACGGTATGGTATGCTTTGCTGGGCGCATGTAGTCATTGTGCCGCCCGAGGGACGTCACCGCTCCGCAGTCAGCGCATATCGGGCGGGCCACCTACGTCAGGCCACCTTTGCAGGCGACGTCACCATGCGGTCGCGCGGGAGGCTGGTCTTGCCGCGACCAGGTCGCCGGGCCCGGTTGGGCTTCCGGAAGCCAACTCCGGGCCGATCCTGGATCGCTACGCACCACCCCTACGGTCCCCACGACCCACCAGGCGGTATGTTGGTCCGTTTGCGACCAGGATTCGTGGGCGGTCGGTCGCCTGGCTACCAGTTCGGGAGACGTCCTGGTCGCCACGAGACCACTTTCGTGGACAAGGCGGCGAGGGTGGTCGCCACAAAGCCAGGTCGGAGGCAAACCTGGTCTCGTGCAGCCCAACCTTGCGCGGAAGCTGGTTCCTGCGCGACCACCCTTTTCACCCGATGCACGAGACTGGCTCTGTTGCGACCAGCTTGCCCCCGAAGCTGGTCCCATCCCGACCACTTTGGCGGCGGACCTGGTCGCGCCAGGACCAACTTCGCACTCTTCGCCACCGGAGGCGAGATGGGGTGGTCGTGGCGCGACCAGGCTCCGCACGCGGTTGGCTCCCTCGCGACCACCTGAACTCGCATTCTGGTCGTCCACGAACCACCCCCGCATGGCGACGTGCGGAAGTGGTTGCTGTGCGACCAACCCCAAGCATGAACTGGTCGTCTGGCGACCACGTTCCTGCCCCTTCCTGGTCGCTACGGGACCACCTTCTCCGAGCTGCGTCTGCATGAACCCGCAGACTATTCCGTGCACCTGCGGACTATTCCATGCACCCGCAGCAGGATTCTTTCAATGAGAGTTGAATAGATCCACGGAGAATTAAACCAGGCTAAACAGCCTGACCGGAAACTGGAGCTTGAGAGATCCTCCAGGAACGCCAGCAGACTGGCATCCCGCGAGGACGGCAGGTGGAATCACAGGTGGAACACGTCAGGCATCTTCAGTGCACCACGTGCGGCGCGGTCGTGGAGGAGAGCCATGCCGCGCTCACGTGCCCTTTCTGCGGGAGCGAAGGCATTCTGGATGTCATCTACGACTACCAGGCTATCGCGCGCAGGGTGAGCCGCGATTCCTTCGCCGCCGGCGGCGAGAACTCCATGTGGCGCTATGTGCCGTTCCTGCCGGTCGACCCGGCCTGGGAGAGGCCGCCGCTTCGGGTCGGATGGACGCCGCTCTATGACGCCCGTCGCCTTGCTCGCGCGCTTGGGGCACGCACGGTTTTCGTGAAGGATGAAGGGGTGAATCCCACGGCGTCGCTCAAAGACAGGGCGTCGGCCATCGCGGCCGTCCGCGCGAAGGCGGCCGGGAGGCGCATCGTCGCTTGCGCCTCCACGGGCAACGCCGCCTCGTCACTCGCGGGGTGCGCGACGCCGATGGGCCTGCGCTCGTGTATCTTCGTGCCGAGGCGGGCGCCGCGCGGCAAGCTCATGCAGCTTCTCATCTATGGCGCCACCGTCGTTTCCGTGGACGGCTCCTACCACGACGCCTTCTCGCTCTCGGCGGCAGCAATTGAGAAGTGGGGCTGGTACAGCCGTAACGCTGCCATCAACCCTTACCTCGTCGAGGGCAAGAAGACCGTGAGCTTCGAAATATGCGAGCAGCTTGGCTGGCAGGTCCCCGACTGGGCGGTGGTCTCGGTCGGCGACGGCTGCACCATAGCAGGTGTGTACAAAGGTTTCTACGATTTCTTCAGGACTGGCCTCATAGCGCGGATCCCACGCATTCTCGGCGTCCAGGCCGCCGGATGCCAACCGCTGGTGGAGGCGTTCAGGTCTGGCGGCAACCGCTTCCGGCCGTCGCCCGAGAACACCATAGCCGACAGCATAGCGGTGGGCGTGCCGCGCAACCCGACCAAGGCCCTGAATGCCGTCCGCCGGTCCGGCGGCGACATGATCGCCGTGCCCGACGAGGAGATCCTCCGCGCCATGAGGTTGCTCGGGTCGACGACCGGCGTGTTCAGCGAGCCTGCCGGCGCGGCGAGCCTCGCGGGCCTCACCGCCGCCCTCGAAAGCGGCATCATAAGCCGCGATGAGACGGTGGTCATCATCGCTACGGGCAACGGCCTCAAGGACATCGTCAACGCCGAGCGGGCCGCGCCGCCTCCTATAGAAGTCGGGCCGAGCATCGAAGACCTCCGCCAGATGCTCGAGGCCCGCGCGCAAGACCTTCTAACGCAGGGGGAATGACGTTGCTCGGCAGGAAGATACGTGAAAAGCGCCGGGAACGGGGAAAGAGCCTGAATGAGCTTGCGGCGCTCACGGGGCTTACCGCGAGCTTCCTGAGCCAGGTCGAGAGGGACGTGGCCGAGCCGTCCATAACGTCGCTTCGCAAGATCGCGGAAGCTCTCGATGTGCCCATATTCTATTTCCTCCTCAACTCGGACGGCTACAGCCCCGTGGTGAGGAAGGACAGCCGAAAGACCCTGAAGTTTCCCAGGTCCCACCTGGCCTTCGAGCTCCTGTCACCCGACCTCAGCAGGCAGATGGAGGTCATGATGGCAACGCTCGAGCCCGGCACGTCCACATGTGAGGAGCCCCTTGCGCACCCCGGAGAGGAATGCACTGTGGTGCTACAGGGCGCGATGGACATAGAGATTGGCGATGAGTGCTACCACCTGGAAGAGGGTGACAGCATCTACTACTATTGTGCGATCCCGCATAAGATTACGAGCGTCGGCGACAAGGATCTCGTTTTCATCTCTGCCATCACGCCGCCGGCGTTCTAGGTGCGGGACCGGAAGTCACCGCCAGCTTTCCAGGGGCTCGCGGTGCTGCACTCCGGGGACGGCGCGCTTGCGGCGTGCCTCGTCAGATTCGCCGTCGAGACGTGCCGGATCGAAATGGCCCGGGCGTGCAGGCACTGGTGACCCGGAAGCTTCTCTCGGACCGATATGGAATTGTGGACTGGCACGTAGCGGATGGCCGGCCCGATCCAGACGGGAACGAAGGGCCCAGGGGCAAGTGAACGGAGGGTGAAGGGGCGGGGAAAAAGGGAGCGGAGGGGCAAGGGGCGAAGCCCAGGCAGGCTCGGGGAAACGAGGAGGTCGGGGACCACGCATCCGGGAGAGGAGAGGGCAAGGTGCAGACCACGATCGTTGTGGCTCTTGGGGGCAACGCCATTCTGAAGCCCGGCGAGAAGGGCACCGCCGCGCAGCAGATGGCCAACGTCGAGTCCACGTGCAGGAGCATCGTGCAGCTCATAAGGAGAGGGTACAGGGTGGTCATCACCCACGGCAACGGTCCGCAAGTAGGCAACATCCTCATCCAGAACCACGGCGCGCGTGATATCGTCCCCGCGATGCCGCTGGACATCTGCGGCGCCGAGAGCCAGGGGCTCATCGGCTACATGATCCAGCAGGCCATGCACAACGAGATCGCCCGCCAGGGCCTCCGCGCTTCCGTAATCACCGTCCTCACCCAGGTCGTCGTCGACGCGGCCGACCCCGCGTTCACGAACCCCACGAAGCCCATTGGGCCGTTCTACACAGAGGAGGAAGCGCGCCGCTTCATGGCCCAGCGGGGGGAGGTCTGGAAGGAGGATTCGGGCCGCGGCTGGCGTAAGGTTGTGCCGTCGCCCCTTCCGGTGCAGATTTTCGAGAGGCGCGCCATCGAGAGCCTCCTCGATGAGGGTGAGGTCGTCATCGCCGCCGGGGGCGGGGGCATCCCTGTCATCAAGGAGGGGGAGACGCTGCGCGGGGTCGAGGCGGTCATTGACAAGGACCTCGCCAGCGCCAAGCTGGCGACGGATATAGGCGCCGACATCCTGCTCATTCTGACGGACGTGGAGAAGGTGGCCATAAACTACCGCACCCCGTCGCAGGTCTTCCTCGACAGCATGACCATCGAGGAAGCCAGGCGCTACATGGCCGAAGGGCATTTCAGGGCGGGAAGCATGGGTCCGAAGGTGCAGGCCTCCGTCAACTTCGCATCCGCCGGCGGGCTTTCGATAATCGCGTCGCTCGACAGGTGCCTCGACGCCATCGACGGCCAGAGCGGCACGAGGATTGGCAGGTAGCGCGTGAGCACGAACGGGGCGCGGCCGCCGCGAGGCGAAAACGAGCCAGGCGAGGCCGTGGCGTAAGGTCAGGGAGGGGTGGCGCAGTCGTGGACTTCCTCATCACAGGAGGACTCGTGGTAACCGCGGATGGCGAGTTCCGCGCGGACGTGGCCGTGGACGGAGAGAAGATCGTCTCCGTCGGTGAGGCTCTCCCCAGAACGCCCGAGGCCGTGGTGCTCGACGCATCCGGCAAGTACGTGCTTCCCGGGGTCATAGACGCGCATACGCACTTCGCCCTGCGTTCCCGCGGGACCGTCACAGCCGATGATTTCGCCTCGGGCACGCGTTCCGCAGCGTGCGGTGGCGTCACAACCGTGGTCGACTTCGCGGACCAGCTTCCCGGCGCGTCCGTTGTAAGGTCGGCCCGGGCGCGCATCGAGGAGGCGGCGCCCGGCGCCTCGGTGGACTTCGCGCTGCACATGACGATCACGAGGGTGCCGGAGGACCTTTCGGGCGAGATGGCAGATCTCGCAAGGATGGGCGTAGGGGCCGTCAAGCTCTTCACCACGTACAGGACGGCGGGATATCTCCTGGAGGACGCCGACTTCCTGGCGGTGGCAAAGGCCGCGAATGACGCCGGCCTTCTTGTCACGGTGCATGCTGAAGACAACGACATCGTGGAACGGCTCGAGGCCGCGTTCCGCGACCAGGGGACGGCGTCGCCGTCGCGACACGCCGGGTCGCGGCCGTCCGAGGCTGAGGCCGCAGCCATCAGGAAGGTGGCCGCGTACCTTGGAAGGCTCGGCATCCCCGTTTACTTCGTGCACGTCTCGAGCCTCGCGGGGCTTGAAGCGGTCCGCGAGGCGAGGCGGGCGGGCCGTGCGGCCCACGCCGAAACGTGCCCCCATTATCTGCTTCTGACCGAGGACGAGTATTCACGGGACAGGGCGCGGGAGTTCATCATGACGCCGCCCCTCCGGACCGCGCCAGACGCGTCGGCGTTGTGGAACGCCGTCCTCGGCGGCGAGATCGATGTCATCGCCACAGACCACTGCGCCTTCACGCGGGAGCAGAAGGCTCTGGGTGAGACGTGCTTCGACGTCTTGCCGGGGATTCCCGGGGTCGAAACGCTCCTCCCGCTCATTCATCATGAGGGGGTGGTGCGGCGAGGCATGGAGCTTCGAGACATGGTCAAGATGCTCTCCCACAACCCGGCGCGGCTGTTTGGGATCTATCCCCGCAAAGGGGCTGTCGCTCCTGGCGCGGACGCTGACATAGTCATCTTCGACCCGGGGTGTGCCCGGGCGATTTCCGCGGCGGACCTGCATTCAAACGCAGGGTACACGCCCTACGAGGGGATGAAGGTGCAAGGGTGGCCTCGAACGGTGATGGTCCGCGGCAGGGTCGTATTTGCCGGTGACCAGTTCGTCGGCGCACCCGGATGGGGCAGGTTCGTTCCGGCCGCATCCGGACGCGGTTGATGGTGGCCGGCGCCGGGCGAGGCGGCGGGGAGGGAGTTGTCACGCTGGGCGAGCAGAAGGGCTGGTGGTCGATAGTGAGCGAATGCTGTGGTGCCGGGGGCGCGCGGGAGAGCGCGGCGAATGGCCCTGGGCCGAGAGCGACGTTCAGTGTCAACATGTTGGTGAACGGCCGCGCCGTGCGGGCGGAGGTCCCTGCGACGCGCACCCTGCTCGAGTTCATCCGGGAAGACCTGGGCCTCACCGGCACGAAAGAGGGTTGCGGCAAGGGCGAGTGCGGAGCGTGCACGGTGCTCCTCGACGGAAGGCCTGTGAACTCGTGCCTGGTGCTGGCTTACCAGGCCGACGGTCGGGAGGTGCTGACCGTCGAAGGCCTGGAGCAGGATGGCAGCCTTCACCCGATCCAGGAGGCGTTCGTGGCCGAGGGCGCGGTGCAGTGTGGGTTCTGCACGCCGGGGATGATCATGTCCGCCCGTGCCCTGCTCGATGTGAATCCGTCCCCGACGCGGGACGAGATCCGGCGGGCGATATCGGGAAACCTGTGCAGATGCACCGGTTATGCGAAGATAATCAAGGCCATCGAGGCAGCGGCGTCGAGGCTAAAGGTAGCAGGCTCGGATGGCGGGGCCGGGGCGGCCGGCACGGGCACGACGGGTGCCGCCGGATGATAGCCGCCGTCATTCTCGCAGCAGGCGAATCGCGCAGGATGGGCCGGCTGAAGCAGGTCCTTTCCTGGGGCGACCGGACGGTGGTGGAGGCGGCGGTCGACGCGGCCCTCGGCGCGCCCGAGGTGGACGTGGTCGTGGCGGTGCTGGGGCACGAGGCCGAGATGGTGGAGGCCGCTCTCCGCTCCCGGCCGCGGCCGAGAATGCGCGTGGCCGCAAACCCCGACTATCGTCTCGGGATGCTGTCGTCGGTCAAGGCTGGGGTGAGAGCGCTGGAGCCAGAGGTTGAGGCCCTTCTCGTGGCCCCGGCGGACCAGCCCGCCATCCGCCCCGAAGACTATAGCCTGGTCGTGCAGGCGTACAGGCGCGCCCGGCCGCGCGCCGACATCGTCGTCCCGACGTTCGGTGGGAAGGGAGGGCACCCGACGCTTTTCGCCGGGACCCTCAGACAGGAGGTTCTGGAGCTGCCATATAGCGGGCAGGGACTTCGCGACCTCGTGAAAGGGCACGAAGGCCGGGTCGCTCGGGTGGAAATGGGCGAGCGGGCGGTGGTCGACGATCTGGATACGATCGAAGACTACACGCGAGCGCTTGAGAACATGCACCTGGACCGGGCGCGGCACGGAGAGGGGACCCGATCATGAGCGGCGTCAGCGGCTCACATGCGCGCTGAAGAGTACCGCGAACTCGTGGCGGTCTACTCAGAGCCCGCATTGGACGAAGGGAAGGGACTTGCAGTGGAGGGTGAACGTGTACGAGAGCCCGGGTCCGGACGCGGACCTCTGACCGGCACAGGTCCTGCCGACTCCGTGGCCGTCTACAAGGAGATCGCCCGCATCATCGACGAGGGGCGACGAGCGGCGCTCGCCACGGTCATCGCGACGCAGGCGTCGTCCCCGGGCCTCCCCGGCTTCAAGATGCTGGTCTTCCCCGACGGGTCCACGCTCGGCACTGTCGGCGGGGGAGCGCTCGAGGCAAGGATCGTCCGCGAGGCGCGGGACGCCCTGGCGGAGGACGCACCGAGGCTCGTCGAGGCGGAGCTTGCGCCCGGGACCCAGGACAGCCTGGGGATGATATGCGGAGGCGCGGCTAGAGTGTACATCGAGCCCATAGCGCCGAGACCCAGGGTCGTAGTCTTCGGGGCAGGGCACGTGGGAGAGGCCGTGGCTCACATCGCGACGGTGGCCGGGTTCAGGGCGGTGGTAGTGGACGACCGTCCGGAGTTCGCCGACAGGCAGAGGCTGGTGGCCGACGAGGTGATGGTCTCGGACCTCGCCGATGCGGCGCGGAGCGTCCACATGGACTCCAGCACATACGTGGTCATCGTCACTCGCGGCCATGCTTACGACCGGGAGGTGCTGGCCGAGTGCCTGAGGCGCAAGCCCCGCCCGGCCTACATCGGCATGATCGGGAGCAGGTCGAAGGTTCGCTCTACGTTCGACGCGCTCCTCGGCGAGGGTCTCTCTCAGGAGGATGTGGCGTGTGTGCACGCGCCCGTAGGTCTCGACATCGGCGCGAAAACGGCGCAGGAGATCGCCGTGGCGATCGTGGCTGAGATGATCGCGGTCAGGAACGGGAGGGTATGAGCCGGCAACCCGGCAGACGCTGGAAAACCCGGAGGAATCGACGAACCACCAGTTTGAGGAGGCAGTTGCTGGCATGGGTGTAAGAGCCAGGATGCAGGAGATCTCGCCGGAGGAGCGGAAGAAGGGATTCGATGAAGTTGAACGGGGGCTTGCGATACACCAGGCGCTCGCCGAGGCTTCGAGGTGCCTTTTCTGTCACGATGCCCCATGCGTCGCGGGATGCCCTGCCGGAGTCGACATTCCAGGGTTCATCCGGAGGCTGAAGACCAGGAACTTCATCGGCGCTGCGCGGCTCATACGCGATGCGAATATCCTCGCGGGAGTGTGCGCGAGGGTGTGCCCGGCGGAGGAGCTTTGCGAGAAGAAGTGCTCCAGCACGAACCTGTCGGAGCCGATAGCCATCGCGGCGCTCCAGCGGTTTGCGGCCGACGAGGAGCTAAGACGCGGAATCCGGCTCCCGGGTCCGGGTGCGCCTACAGGGAGAAAAGTGGCGGTCATCGGGTCGGGCCCGGCGGGCCTCGCATGCGCCCACGAGCTTGCCACGCTGGGGCACTCCGTGACGGTCTACGAGGCCGACGAGAAGCCGGGAGGGCTTCTCGTTCGCGGGATACCCCGGTACAGGCTGCCGCTCGCCGTTGCGGAGGCGGAGGTCCGCGCCGTGCTTGAATCGTCCGGCGTGGAGGTCCGGTCAGGGGTGCGTGTGGGCAGGGACACATCGGCCGACGAGATCCGCAGATCGTCCGACGCCGTATTCCTCTCCCCGGGCCTGGGGTACCAGTCGTCGCTCGGGGTCCCGGGCGAACGCCTCCCCGGCGTTCTCCAGGCGGGCGAGGTCCTGAGGAAGGTGGCCGCCGGCGATGACGTGCGGTTTACCGGCAGGGTGGCAGTCATCGGCGGCGGCAACGTGGCCATGGACGCCGCGTGTTCCGCCTTGCGCTGCGGAGCCTCGGAGGTCGTGGTGCTTTACAGGCGCTCGCTCGATGAAATGCCCGCCTGGAAGCGGGAATACGAGTTCGCCGCGGCCGAGGGTGTGAGGTTCGAGTTCCTCACCGCCCCGACGAGGTTCGTCGAGGACGGCGGTGGCCTTGCGGGAGTCGAGTGCGTGCGCACGCGTCTGGGCGAGCCCGACTCGAGCGGGCGGAGAAGGCCGGAAATGATCCCCGGCAGTGAGCATATGATCGAGGTACCTACGGCCATCGTGGCGACGGGCCAGGCGCCCTGGCCCGGGCTTGTCGGGCTTTTCCGTGGCCTGGCTGCCGGGAAGGCGGGCGTCATTGAGGTGGACCAGGCAAGCCAGATGACGTCGGTGGAGGGCGTGTTCGCCGGGGGCGATGTGACGAGCGGCGGCGCCACGGTGGTGCAGGCGGTCGCCGAGGGCAAGAGAGCCGCGAAGGCCATCGACGCCTACTTGAAACGGGTTTGACCCTCCGGGGCAGCGTTCGGGTGAGCGGCGTCAGGTGGGCCGTCCCCGCCCGGCTAGCGCGGCGTTACACCCCGGGACGGCGTCCCAGGCCGGGATCTCTACCGGATGCGAGATGAAGACCATGGGCATAGGTTGGGTGGCAAGGCAAAAGAGAACACATCTCTTCTCATCGCTGGCGCGCTCCGGCGACGAGGCCGCGGTAACGCGCTACGACATCTCCGTGAGGGCAGACGTGGAGCAGGGGAGGCTTGAAGCTACGGCGGTCCTGGCGCTCAGAGCGCTCGTCCCCGGCGTGACGAGGCACTGCTTCATCTTGAACAGCGGCCTCGACGTACAGGCAGTGGCCATGTGCGGCGAGCGCCTCGAGACGCGCGAGCTCGAGCTTGCTGACGCGCCGGGCCTCAAGGCCGTGTGGGTGAACCTGCCGAAGCCTCTCGACGGGGGGCAGGAGGAGCTCCTGACATTCGTGTACGCGGGCCGACCGGAAGGCGGCAGGTGGGCGCACGTAGACGAGGGCGGCCTTCGCCTCTCGCGCCGGGCGGCGTGGTACCCGGTCGGGGCGGGATTCGACTCGTTTACGGCGAGAGTCGCATGCGCGACCTTGCCAGGCATGGTGGCCGTCACAGACGGCGACCTCGTATCATCGTCGGAGACCGTGGATCAGGCCGTCTACGTGTGGGAGACATCTGAGCCCATCTCCGGCCTCGCCCTCACGTCGGGCAGGTTCTCGGTCGAACGCAAAGAGCATAGAGGCGTGGAGCTCGAGCTTTACCTCGGGCCCCTTCTGAAGGACCAGGCCACCCAGTCCATGGATCTCTTCCGCGGCGTGATCGACGCCTACTTCTCGATGCTGGGCCCGCCCGGGGCCAGCCGGTTTACGGCCGTCCTGAGGCGCCGGTACCCGGGGGATGAGCATCTCGTGCGCCTCGTAGCGGCCCTCGCCCACGAAACCGCCCACATATGGTGGGGAAGCCCGATTTCCGTCGGGTTCGGCGACACGTGGTTTCACGAAGCGCTGGCACGCGCGATGGCGTATGAGACGGTGGGGCGTGTGCTGGGTGATGATGCGAGAGCAGCCCTCATCCATGAGGAGATCGACAGGTACGCGGCGGACTCGGCCATCGGGTCGGGGGCGGAGGAAAGCGTGCTATCGTGGGCGAAGAGCCGCGTGCTCGACGCGCCACGTCCCGTGTGCATCAGGGCGGCGCTCGTCCTCAGGCTCCTTCACTACACCCTCGGGAACGAGGCCTTTTTCGAGACGCTCAGCCGACACGTGTCGATGTACCGGGCGAAGCCGTCCGGGCTTTCGGAATTCGTCGAGATCGCGGAGAGGGTGTCGGGCAAACCCATCGAGCAATTCATCAGGCAGTGGCTGGGCACTAGCGCGAGCTTCGCGTACGAGATCCGGAACGCACGCTGCATTGCGAAGCCTGGTGGCGGATTCATGACGAAGTTCGCCCTTGTGAACATGGCTGACGCCGTAGGTCCGGTCCAGGCAGATGTGCTGCTCGCTGGCGGCGAGTGGAAAACGCGGGAAAAGGTGACCCTCACCGGGCGCGACCAGGTTCTCGTGATATGCACGAAACACCCAGTGAGCTGCATCGTCCTTGATCCGGACGCGTACCTTCCGAACCGGAGCTGGAGGCGCTGCCGGGCAGGCATTGGGCCAGGAGTTGCAGGGTCCGCTGGGCCCGCAGGGTCCAGCAAGCAGATGGTCACAGACTCGCGTTAGTCTTCGGCGTGCAGGCCCTGCTGGGGGATGCCGATGTTGCACTCCGGGGACGGCGCGCCTGGCAGACCCAAGGGAGCGTCGCTTCTTCGTCACACGACATGCACATACTTCGACTTACAGGAGGGACCGGAGATGGCTGACCTATCTATCGAGTTCTGTGGCGTGAGATTCCCCAACCCGTTCACTCTCGCGGCGGCACCGCCGACCGACAGCGCGGAGATGGTGGCAAGGGCCTTCGAGGCCGGCTGGGGCGGGGCGATCCTCAAGACCACCTCAATCGAGACCGAGGTGGTCGAGCTCGCGTATCCCATGATGGCGGGGCTCGACTACGAGGAGAAGAAGCTGATGGGCCTCGAGAACATCGACCTCATCTCCGAGCGCCACATCGGCGAGGTCGAGAAGGACGTCAGGGCGCTCAAGAAGGAGTACCCTGACAGGGTGGTCGGCGCCAGCATAATGGGGGCGAAGAAAGAGGACTGGCAGGAGCTCGTGCGCAGGCTGGAAGCGGCCGGTGTGGACTTCATCGAATGCAGCTTCTCGTGCCCGCACGGTATGCCCGAGCGGGGCATGGGCTCCACAATCGGCCAGGACCCGGAGCTTACCGAGCGCACCGCTCGGTGGGTCAAGGAGGCCGCGAAGCGGGTACCGGTCGTCATCAAGCTCACCCCACAGATAGCCGACATCACGGCGGCGGCCCGCGCGGTCAAGAGGTCGGGAGCCGACGGCGTGTGCGCAATCAACACTCTGAAGAGCCTCATTGGCGTTGACCTGGATACGTTCGTGCCCTATCCCAATGTCGGGGGATACTCCACGTTCGGGGGGTATTCGGGCCCTGCTATCAAGCCTGTGGCACTCCGATGCGTGGCGGAGATCGCGAAGGCGGTCGACATCCCCATAGCCGCGGTGGGCGGCATCAGCACGTGGAGGGACGCGGCGGAGTTCCTTCTCGTCGGCGCCACGAACGTCCAGCTCTGCACGGCGGTGATGCACCACGGGTTCAGGATCATCGAGGACCTCATCGACGGCCTCGACGTTTACCTCGAGGAGAAGGGTATGAGGTCTGTCAAGGAGCTTGTGGGTAGATCCCTGCCCTACATAGTCGAGCACTCACACCTTTCGCGCCGGCACAGGGTCGTTGCCGCTATCAACCGCGAGACGTGCGTCAAGGACGACCTCTGCTACATTGCGTGCAGGGACGGCGGGCACCAGGCCATCGAGCTCGACTCAAACCGCCTGCCGAAGGTGGATGAGGACAAGTGCAAGGGCTGCGGTATGTGCGCCACGGTGTGTCCGGTCTACGACTGCATTCAGCTCAGGCCAAAGGTGGGAGCGGTGTGAGGCCTTTTTGCGTCACGGTCCCCGGGAGCGTGGAGGAAGCCGTCCGGGCCCTCGCGAAATGGGGGCCCGATGCGCGTGTCATTGCGGGCGGGACGGACCTCCTTGTTGAGATCAAGGAGGACAGGCGTTCCCCGAAGGTCCTGGTGGACATAAGCCGGCTCGATGAGCTTCGCCAGATCAGGGTTGAATGCGGAGGCAAGGCCGAGGCTGGGGCTGAGACCGGGCGCGAGTGCAAGCGCACGGGCGAAGGAGAGGGCGACGTGGTATGGGTGGGGGCGCTCGCCACCCACGCCGAGGTGGCATCGTCGCCCGTTGTGAGGAAGGCCGCGCCGCTTCTCGCCGAGGCGTGCGCCCACGTGGGCTCACCGCAGATACGGGGAAGGGGCACCGTGGGCGGAAACATCTCAACCGCCTCTCCGGCGGGCGACGTCATACCGCCGCTCTTCGCGCTGGAGGCGTCGGTGGACGTGGCAGGCCCGCGCGGCGTGCGCAGCGTCGACATGGAGTCGTTTTTCGTGGGTCCCAAGAGGTCGGCGCTCGCGCCGGGCGAGATGGTCCTGGGGGTGAGGTTTCGTGAGCTCGGGCCCAGTCATGTCTCGTTCTTCCGCAAACTGGGCCAGAGAAGGTCGCTTGCGATTTCCGTCGTGAGCGTGGCGTTCGCCGCGCGGAAGGCGCGCCCCAATGCTTTCGACGACGTGCGTATTGCTTTCGGGGCCGTCGCGCCCACGGTCGTAAGGGCCCGCACGGTGGAAAAGGCGCTGTGCGGCAAGAGGCTCGACCCGGTGATGGCGCGGCAGATATCGCGTCTTGCGTTCCGCGACGTGATGCCCATAACTGACATCAGGGGATCGCAGGCGTACCGTCAGGAGATGGCGTGTAACCTCCTGTACGAGGGTTTGCTGGACCTGCTTTCAGGAAGTCCTGCGGCCGACGCAAGGGAGGGGTGAGGAAGGGTGAAAGTCAACGTCGTCCTCTTCGGGACCATGAGGAGGTACGCGAAGGAAGACAAGTTTCAGATGGAGTTCGACGAAGGGGCGAGGCTGGGCGATCTCCTGGACCGCCTCGCGATAGACGACAGGGTGTACATCATCGTCCTCGTGAACGGCCGGCGCGCGGACGAGGACACGGTGCTCACTGACGGTGCGAACGTGCACATCCTGACCCCGGTCGGAGGCGGGTGAGCAAGGCGCCGCGTGCCCGCGGAGGGGAGGCATCGCTCATGGGTGAATCCAGATGGGTGGGCGCCCGGGTCGCCCGCATAGATGCGGAGGATAAGGTCACGGGCAGGCTCAAGTTCATGTCCGACCTTTCGTTCCCGGATATGCTCTGGGGCGCTGTGCTCCGGAGCGCGTATCCGCATGCCTTGATCAAGAAGATAGACACTTCAAAGGCCGAGGCCATGGACGGCGTGGTTGCCGTGCTGACCCACAGGGACGTGCCCGGCCTCAACGGCTTCGGCATCGTTGTTCCTGATCAGCCCGTGCTGTGTGCCGACAAGGTGCGCTACATGGGCGATGCCGTCGCGCTGGTGGCGGCCACCACGAAGGAGGGGGCCCGCGAGGCCCTGCAGGCGATAGAGGTCGAATACGAGCCGCTCCCGGTGGTGGACGACCCCGAGGAGGCGATGCTCGAGTCATCGCCGAGGGTGCACGCCGACGGGAACATCCACCATCACATCAAGGTGGAGCGTGGCGACGTGGACGCGGCGTTTCGAGAGGCTGCGGTCGTGGTCGAGAACACCTATTGCACTCCCAGGCAAATGCATGCCTTCATGGAGACGGAAAGCGGCGTCGCCACGATAGACGAGGACGGTAACATCACCGTCTGGTGCGGAAGCCAGCATCCTTTCAGGGATCAGCTCCAGATTGCGCGCGCCCTGGGGATGAATCCCAGGAAGATCCAGGTCGTATCGACGCCCGCCGGCGGCGCCTTCGGCGGCAAGGACGAGATAACCGTGCAGATATACCTCGCGCTCCTTGCGCTCCGCACGGGCCGCCCCGTGAAGATCGTGCTCTCGCGGGAGGAATCGGTGGTCGCCGGGATGAAGCGCCATCCGATGAAGATCCGCATGAAGACCGCGGCTGCGGCCGACGGCACCCTCCTTGCCAACGAGGTGCGGGTGGTGGGCGACACGGGGGCGTACGCGTCCCTCGGCGGTCCCGTCGTGAACCTTGCCATCGAGCACTCGTGCGGCGTGTACCGAACGCCCAACGTCAGGCTCGAGGGCTTCTGCGTGTACACCAACAACGGCCTCGCCGGGGCCTTCCGAGGGTTCGGCGCGAATCAGGTGGTATTCGCGCTCGAGACGCAGATAGACATGATCGCCGAGCGCCTCGGCATGGACAAGCTGGAGTTCCGCCGGAAGAACGCTCTTCGCCAGGGCGATGTGGCCGCCCTCGGGCACACGATGACAGCCTCCGTGGGCACCATCGCGACGCTGGACGCGGCGTCGAGGTGCGAGATATGGGCGCGGCGGGCGGAGCTGAGGGCGATGCCGTCGGCGCCTCACAAGAAGCGCGGCGTTGGAATCGCGACAGAGCTTCACGGGTGCGGGCTCGGCGTGGGGCTGCCAGACTATGGGGCGGCCACCATCGAGCTCCTCCCCGGCGGTCGGTTTGCCGTGGGGGTGAGCTGTCCAGAGATCGGCCAGGGAAACACGACGGCATTCGCCCAGATGGCCGCGGACAGCCTCGGCTGCTCCGTTGAGGACATCGTGATGGTTTCGGGGGACTCCAGGTATACCCTGGATTCCGGCACGTCCACGGCGTCACGGTCGGTGTATACCGGAGGGAACGCGATCAGGTCGGCGGCGGCGCGGATGAGGGAGATCCTCGCGGACGTGGCCGCGGGGGCGCTGGGCGCCGCGCGCGAGGAGATCGCTTTCAGCCGCGGGGGCGTGGAGGTGCGGTCCTGTCCGGCGGGCGCGGCGCGGCGGCTCTCCTATCGCGAGATCGCCCGTATCGGGGAGGGGAGGGGCACGCATCTGAAAGCCGAGGGCGACTTCATCTGGCCGGTGGCCGACAGGGGACTCGAGGGGTATTTCGGCCTGCCGCACCTCATCTACTCGTACATCACGCAAGTCGCCCTCGTGGAGGTGGACACCCTCACAGGCGAGGTTGAGGTCCTCCGGGCCGTGTCCATCCCTGACCCGGGCAGGGCGATCAACCCGGCGGGAATCGAGGCGCAGTCGGAGGGCGGCGTGGTCATGGGGATGGGCTACGCCCTGATGGAGGACACCGTCATAGAGCATGGGATCGCGAAGACGACTAACTTCTCCACGTACATAATCCCCACGGCACTGGACGCGCCCGAGATAGAAACCATAATCGTGGAGGAACCCGAGCCATCGGGGCCGTTCGGCGCCAAGGGCATCGGGGAGGCGGTGTGCGTTCCCATTACGCCCGCCATCACCAATGCCATCCACGACGCGACCGGCGTCTGGATAACGCACATCCCCGCCACGGCGGAGCGGGTGTACATGGCCCTCAAGGAGCGCGCGTGAGATTCCGCAGAGGGCGGTGGTCGTTTCTGTCCCCCGCACACAGGGGAATGCGAGGTGCGGGAAAGGAGGCCAAGACAGGTGGAGATCGAGAGATACGACACGGGGGAACGTGACCCCCGTGAGGAATTCGGCGTAGTGCACCGCGCCGCGAAGAGGGTGGACGGCGTCGAGAAGGTGACGGGCAGGGCCAGGTTCGCAGCCGACCTCTACTTCGACGGGATGCTCCACGCGCGCGTGTTGCGGGCGAAGTTCCCTCATGCGAGGATCCTCCGCGTCGATGCGAGCAAAGCCCGGAATGCTCCCGGGGTTGTCGCAGTCATCACTCATGAAGACGTCCCCGGCGTCAAGACCTTCGGGCCGGTGAGGCGGGACATGCCCGTGCTCGCTTTCGACAAGACGCGTTACCTGGGCGACGGTGTCGCAATGATTGTGGCGGCTACGCTTGAGGCGGCCGAACAGGCTCTTGAGCTTGTGCGGGTGGATTACGAGGAGCTTGCGGCCGTGTTCTCACCCGAGGAGGCCATCGCCGAGGGAGCTCCGGTCCTGCACGAGGATGCGCCGGGTAACATCGTCAACCACCACAAGGTCCGAAAAGGCGACGTGGCGGCGGGGTTTGCCGCCTCCGACGTGGTCATCGAGCGTGAGTACCGCACGCAGTTCATCGAGCACGCCTACATCGAGCCCGAGGCTGCGGTGGCAGTGCCGAATCCGGGCGAGGGGTCTGTCACGGTGTACGGGTCCATACAGAACCCGTTCACCGCGAGGCGCGTGGTGGCCGAGGTCCTCGGGGTCAGCCTGAATAAGGTGCGTATCGTCCAGTGTACGATGGGCGGGTCCTTCGGGGGCAAAGACGACGTGATGTCCTGCATGTGCGCGCGGGCGGCGCTTGCGGCCCTGAAGACAGGGCGGCCCGTGAAGATGGTGAACACGCGCGAGGAGTCTATCGTCGAGGGGTACAAGCGCCATCCGTACGTGTTGAAGTACAAGGTGGGCGCCACGAAAGACGGCAGGCTCCAGGCCATGGAGATACGCATCGTCGCCGACGGCGGGGCCTACGCGTCCATGACCCCGTTCGTGACGTGGCGATCGGTGGTGCAGGCGACCGGCCCATATGAGATCCCGAACGTGAACACCGACGTATATGGGGTATACACGAACAACACTTACACGGGCGCCATGAGGGGGTTTGGAAGCCCCCAGATCATCTTCGCCCACGAGTCGCTGATGGACGAGCTTGCCGCTGAACTTGGTATGGACCCCCTGGACCTTCGCCTGAAGAACGGCTTTCGGCCGGGGTCTGTCACCGCCACCGGGCAGGTGCTGGACGACCACGCGGTGAGCCTCGTGGAGGTCATGCAAAAGGCGGCGGACGCCATCGGGTACCGCGAGAAGAGCAAGGCTTATCTCAATGAGGCGCGGCGGGCAGGGTCGAAGAAGGTGAGGGGCGTCGGGATCGCGGCGAGCTATCGCGGCGTGAGCCTGGGCGGAGAGGGCGTGGACGCTACTGGAGCCATCGTCTCGGTGCAGCAGGACGGCAGCGTCTATGTGTATGCGGGGCTTGCCGAGAACGGGCAGGGCCTGCGCACGATATTCAGCCAGATAGCCGCGGAGGAACTCGGGTGCCATCTCGAGGATGTGGTGTTCATGGACACCGACACCTCGCTCATCCCCGACGGCGGCCCGACGGTGGCGTCGAGGAGCACCACCATGGGCGGGAACGCCGTGCGCGACGCAGCGCGCAAGGTCCGCGAGACGTTCCTTTCGGTGGCCGGGGAGATGCTGGGGACGTCCTGCGAGGCGCTGAAGGCTTCAGGCGGCAGGGTATTCGTGGTCGGTGACCCGGGGCGAAGCTTGAGCTTCGCCGAGGTTGCACGGGCCGCCTACGACCGTGGCGAGCTCATGGCCGCCTTCGGATGGTACAAGGGTCCCAAGGTGTGGTGGGACGAGGAGAGCGGCCAGGGACGGGCCTATTTCACGTATGTGTATGGTTGCCAGGCCGCCGAAGTCGAGGTCGATACCGAAACGGGCAGGGTCAAGGTGCTGAAAGTGGCGGCCGCCCACGACGTGGGCCGGGCCATCAACCCGGCCACGGTCGAAGGGCAGATATACGGCGGCGTGGCCATGGGCATGGGATACGGCCTCCTGGAAGAGGTCGAGATGGAGAGGGGTGTCGCGAGGACCCGGAACTTCGACGAGTACCTCATCGCCACGTCCATGGACGTGCCGGAGGTCATCCCGATCGTGGTGGAAAACCCCGATCCGTACGGTCCCTACGGGGCCAAGACCATCGGCGAGCCCACGTGCGAGCTCCTCGCGCCGGCCATCGCGAACGCTGTGTGCAATGCGACCGGCAGAAGGATCCGCGAGCTTCCGCTGGACCTCGAGAGAGTACTGCTCGGGCGATCACTCAAGGCCGCCCGCGGCAGGAGAGGAAGTGAGCAGCGATGAGTCCTCGAAAACCCGGGTATGTGGTGGCAGAGACCCTGGCCGAGGCCAGCGAGTTCCTGCAGGGGCATGCCGAGGATGCCAGGATCATCGCCGGAGGCACAGACGTCCTGGTGCAGCTGAGACGGAGCCGTGAGCGGGCGGGAGAGCAGGGCCCCCGCTGGCTTGTGGACATCTCGCGGATCCCGGGGCTTGCGGGCGTGTCCACCGACGGTGGCACTATCAGCATCGGGGCGATGACGACGCACGAGGAGATCGCCCGGAGCCCCATCATCAGGAAGGGCGGGCCGCTTCTCGCGGAGGCATGCGCGAGCGTGGGATCGCCGCAGATCCGGGCGCGGGGCACCATTGGTGGGAACATCATGAATGCCTCGCCTGCCGCGGACACCATCGCGGCGCTCGCGGTTCTCTCGGCAAGGGTGCGGCTGTCGGATCGCCTGGGTACTCGTGACATCCTCCTCACCGATGTCTTCGCTGGACCGTACAAGACGTCCGCGCAGCCAGGGGAGGTGCTCACGGAGGTCTACTTCGACGCGCTCGCTCCGGCGTGCGGGTCCGCCTTTGTGAAGCTGGGGAGGCGGGAGGCGCTCGCCATCGCGCGGTTGAGCTGTGCCGTGGTCATCGAGCGTGACGACGCCGGACGCGTGGCGCGGGCGGCGATAGCCCCGGGGGCGTGCCTGCCCATGCCGGCGCGGGTGGAGTCGGCAGAGGAGATGCTGGTGGGGAAGGTGCCTGACGAGGCGGCCGTCGATGCGGCCGCGCGCGAGGTCGCTGAGGAGATGGTGAGGAGGACGGGTGTACGCTGGTCCACGGATTACAAGAGGCCTGCCGTGGAGGCTATCGCCAGGCGTGCGATCTGGAGGGCTCTGGGGGTGAACGTGGAGTGAAGGAGATCCGGCCGGGGGCCATGACGACGATTTCATTCAAGGTGAACGGAGGGCTGGTCGAGGTTGAGGTTTCGGCTAATGACAGGCTGGTAGACGTGCTCCGCGAGGGCCTCAGGCTCACCGGCACGAAGGAGGGGTGCGGCGTCGGGGAGTGCGGCGCATGCACCGTGCTTCTCGACGGAAAGCCCGTGAACTCCTGCCTCGTCCCTGCGCTCCAGGTGGAGGGCCGGGAGGTGGAGACCGTGGAGGGCCTTGCGAGGGACGGCCGGCTTCACCCGCTCCAGGAGGCGTTCATCGAGCATACGGCGGTCCAGTGCGGGTTCTGCACGCCGGGCATGCTAATGTCGGCCGCGGCTCTTCTCCGCGAGAACCCTGACCCCACAAGGGAAGACATCGCCCGCGCGATCTCGGGGAACCTCTGCAGGTGC
Organism: Bacillota bacterium; assembly: GCA_050261335.1. Classification (GTDB taxonomy): domain Bacteria; phylum Bacillota; class SHA-98; order UBA4971; family UBA4971; genus UBA6256. The sequence continues at coordinate 31,012 of JBLNDE010000057.1, read as the reverse complement.
ACGGGGTATCACCAGATCATGGCAGCGATAGAGGATGCTGCGAGGAGGATCAGGGCCGCGGTGCTGGAGACGTCGGAGGCGGAAGGTGCAGCCGGGACGCCGGAGGCGCGTGGGGAGTAGAGTGCGGCGAAGGATTGGAAGGAGGTAGCATGCGATGCTCATTGTCGGGCGAGGCTGCGTCATCACCCTTAACCCGGAGGGGAGGGTCCTGGATGACGGCGCCGTCGCCATTGCAGACGGCGTCATCCGCGAGGTGGGGGCCACAGACGAGGTGAGGGGGCGCCATCCGGACGCCGAGTTCATCGATGCCGGGGGCCGCGTCATCATGCCCGGCATGATAAACACCCATATGCATCTTTACAGCACGTTCGCGCGGGGCATGGCGCTCAAGGACGCGCCGCCGCGGACGTTCATGCAGATCCTGGAGCGCCTGTGGTGGAGGCTGGACAAAGCTCTGGGATCCGAGGACGTTTACGTGAGCGCGCTCGTGCCGCTCATCGACTGCATCCGCTGCGGGACCACGACCCTCCTTGACCATCACGCAAGTCCCATGGCAGTGCCAGGTAGCCTCGACGAGATTGCGCGCGCGGTGGGTGAGGCCGGCATCAGGGCGTGTCTGGCGTACGAGGTGTCGGACAGGGACGGCGGGGAGGTGGCGGGCCAGGGCATTCGCGAGAACGTGAGGTTCATCGAGAGGTGCCGGCGCGAGGGGGGCGACCACCTGGCGGCGTCATTCGGCCTTCACGCGCAGGTCACCCTCTCCGATGCGACGCTCGCGAAGTGCCGCGAGGCTGCGGAGGGGCTCGACGTGGGGTTCCACGTCCACGTAGCCGAGGGGCCGGAGGATGTGGAGGACGCGCTGGCAAAGTCCGGCAAGCGCGTGGTGGAGCGCCTCGACGCCTTCGGGATCCTGGGGCCGAGGACCATCGCTGCTCACTGCGTCCACGTGAACGAGGCCGAGACGGACATCCTGCTCGAGCGCGACGTCAACGTGGTGCACAATCCCGAGTCCAACATGGGAAACGCCGTGGGCGTGGCGCCCGTCCTGCGGATGCTGGGGAAGGGTGTGAGGGTCGGCCTCGGAACCGACGGCTATACTTCCGACATGTTCGAGTCGGTGAAGGTCGCCAACATGCTCCACAAGCTTGCCGAGAGGAACCCCAGCGCGGCGTGGGCCGAGGTGCCCGTGATGATATTCGAGAACAACAGGGAGATCGCCAGCCGCATCTTCGGGCGCAAACTGGGCATGCTCGAGCCCGGCGCCGTGGGGGACGTCATAGTCGTGGACTACCGCCCGCCGACACCGCTCGGCCCGTCCAACTATTACAGCCATGTGCTGTTTGGTATGAGCGGGGGTCTCGTGGACACGACGGTGGTGGCGGGGCGCGTGCTCATGCGCGGGCGCAGGCTCACGGGGCTCGACGAGGAGAGGATCACCGCCCGCTCGCGCGAGCTTGCGAGGCGGGTCTGGGAGAGGTTCTAGGTATGGCGCCATAAGTTCTCGCCACTTTTCTTGAGGGTGCCGGGTTGCGGGCGCTTGCTAGGGCGAGTCGCCTGGAATCTGGCTGGCCTCAAGCGCCAGATTCGAATGCATCTCAGCGCACGCGCCGTCCCCGGAGTGCAACAGCGGCAACCCTCGAGGGGGCTTGCGCGCTGAAAAGTGGCGCGAATTCGTGGCGATCTGCTTGGTGCCGCAAGGAAAGGTGAGTGACTCATGAAGCGCAAACCCGTCTACGGTCCGACTTTCGAGGAGATGCTGTATCCTGAACGCATAGATCCGGCGGTGAGGCAAAGGGCCATCGATGCGATGAAGGAGGACATCCTCGACCCCGTCAACTTGTACAACATCACGTGGAAGGGGACTGACAACAGAGTAAGGTACTTTCTCGTGCCGAGGGAGCTGACGGGCGTCGAGCCGAACATCGTTCTTCTGTACAGCAGGGATTTCCCTACCGGGAGCCACAAGGTCGGGGCGACCTACTCTGTGGCCATCGAAAAGCAGCTCCGCGGCGAGATCCGCCCGGGCGAGCACACGCTGGTCTGGCCCTCGACGGGTAACTACGGGATCGGTGGGGCCTGGGTCGGCCCGAGGATGGGGTACGACTCCCTGGTCATCCTTCCGGAGCAGATGAGCGCGGAGCGCTTCGAGAAGATAGCGTACTACGGGGCGCGGGTCATCGCGACCCCGGGATGCGAGAGCAACGTCAAGGAGATCTACGACAAGTGCAAGGAGCTGGTCAAGGCCGACCCTGAGCGGGTGCGCGTCCTGAACCAGTTCGAGGAGATGGGCAACTACCGATTCCATTACTACGTGACCGGCAACAGCGTGGTCGAGGCCGTGCGGGAGCTGGAGGAGAAGGGCATCGGAAACGGGAGGACGGCCGCTTTTGTTTCGGCGATGGGTTCCGCGGGGACCATCGCGGCCGGGGACCGTCTCAAAGAGCTGTTCCATGAGACGCGCATCGTGGGCCTCGAGCCAATACAGTGCCCGACGCTCTCGTATAACGGATACGGCGGCCACGACATCCAGGGGATCGGCGACAAGCATGTCACATGGATCCACAATGTCAACAACATGGACGCGATGATGTGCATCGATGACCTGGAGTGCAAGAAGGGCCTACAGCTCCTCACCGACCCCGTCGGCATGAAGTATCTCGCGGGCGAAGCGGGGATAGACGAGACCACGGTCGAGAAACTGTCCGGCATCATCGGGATCTCGGGCGTCTGCAACGTCCTGGGGGCGATCAAGACAGCCAGGTTCTACGAGCTTGGCCCGAACGACAACATCGTCACAATCGCCACGGACGCCATCGACCGGTACAGGTCGGTGATGAAAGCGCTGTCTGACACGTACGGCAAGATGGACCGCGCAAAAGCGATAAGCCGCCACGAGGGGATATTCCTTTCGGCCAAGCTCGATTACATCGTCGAGGGGACGGTGGAGAACCGGAAGCGGTGGCACAACCTCAAGTACTACACCTGGGTTGAGCAACAGGGCAAGACCGTCGAGGAGCTCAACGCGCAGAAGAGCCAGGAGTACTGGGTGAGGCAACGGGCGATGATCCCTGAGCTGGACGCCATGATCCGCGCCGCGCGCGGATAAGTGCGCCGCACGCTGCCCAGGGACGATGGCGGTGTGCCATGGCACTCGTTTGGCGAACGGAACGGGGACGCGTCCTGCGTCCCCATCCTTCATTCACGGTCGAGGCTCTGTATGACGTCGCCTCCCGCAGCGACTCGCACGGCTGCTTTCACTTCTTCCAGGGATCGTCACCTGCCCCTTCGGGCTCATGGTCGTGGCGGTCTCCTGCGTGGGTTCCGCACTGGCCACCTGGTTGGTAATACGTAATACCACCTGCTTCGATTATGCAGCCTTCTTGCGGCCTGTGCAACGGCCCCAGGGCCTTACTTCGCGGCCAATGTAAACGGCTTTCGGAGTTCCTCGCGCCGCGATCCGGTTCGAACATGCGCCGGTCGGAAGGATTGCCGCGTGCTGCGCCGAATATGTATAAGAACAAAACCATAAGGTGTAAGAGGCCCACTCTCATATAGACCTGATAATCCCGGGTTCAGGCGTTTCTACCAGGAGGCCGCAACCAACCTGGCTATGAGAGGGCGTCTGGGGTGTTCCCTGCTTCAACCCCAGACGCTCGATAGCAGCCAGAATGCGGCTTCCTGGTTTCTGTTTTGGTGAGGTTTCCGATTCACCCCGGGCGATCCGCGTGGTCCGCGGGGTCCGGACGGGCCGGACAGGGATCGGGAAGGGATCGGGAAGGCACCAGGCTGGTGGGACAGCCGGGCGGGACGTCATCGACGAATGGGGGTGAGAGGCGTGCCGGAGATTGTGGTGGATGGCAGGCCGTGCGAGGTGCCCGAGGGAGCGACCATCCTGGAGGCCGCGAGGCGCGCTGGGGTGCGGGTGCCGACCCTGTGTCACCATCCGTGGCTCGAGCACGGCGCCGCGTGCGGGGTGTGCGCGGTCGAGGTGGAGGGCAGGGGGGACCTGGTGACCGCGTGCGACCACACTGTGGAGCCGGGCATGATCGTTCGTACCGCCACCGACAGGGTAATGGCAAGGCGTCGCGAGGTCGTGTCCTTCCTCTTTGCCCAGCACCCGGGGGAGTGCCTCGTGTGCGAGCGGAGAGCGTACTGTGAGCTAAAGAGGCTCGGCGACGAGCTTGGGGTGCGCTCGCGCAGGCTTCCAGTGAAACGACGGAAGCTGGCGGTGGACAGGACGGGGCTCGCGATAGTCCGCGACCCGAACAAGTGCGTCATGTGCGGAAGATGCGTTGCAGCATGCAGGAAGATGCACGACATGGCGCCCTATGAGGCCTTGAGCGCTGAGGTCGACGAGGCGAGGGATGTCGCCGAGCGGGGCGGCGCACAGGCGACCCTTGGCCGCGAGTGGGCCCGGTGCCGCTCCCTTGCCTTCGAGGACAGGGTCACCGACACACAGTGCGTTGAGTGCGGGCAGTGCGTGGCGGCGTGCCCCACGGGGGCGCTCTCGGAGAAGTCCCAGCTCGTCAGGGTGAGGCGCTCGCTTGCGGATCGCGGGCTCGTCACGGTGGCCCAAACGGCGCCCGCGCTCAGGGCCACTTTCGCTGAGGCATGGAGCATGCCCTCGGGGACGGTATCCACGGGGCGGATGGTGGCCGCCCTGCGAAAGCTGGGATTTGATAGGGTATTCGATACGGCGTTCGGGGCGGACCTCACGGCTGTGGAAGAGGCGCACGAACTCAAGGAACGCCTGGAGGCGGGCGGGAGGCTGCCGATGTTCACATCGTGCTGCCCGGCGTGGGTGAGGTTCGTGAAGAACGAGTACCCCGGCCTCACTGCGCACCTTTCCACGTGCAAGTCGCCTCACATGATGGCGGGGGCCGCTGCCAAGGCAGTCCTCTGCGAGACCGAGGGGGTAGCCCCGAAGGACGTGTACGTCGTGTCCATGATGCCGTGCACGGCGAAGAAGTTCGAGGCCATGAGGGAGGGCGAGTCGCGTCAGTACATGGCGGGGAGCCCTGAGAGCGGAGACGCTGGAGACGCTAGCGCACGAAAGGCAGTGCGCGACGTTGACGCCGTGCTCACCACGCGCGAGCTCATCCGGCTGATCCAGTCTGTGGAAATGGACTTCGAGTCGCTCGAGGATAGCGAGTTTGACACGCCTCTCGGAGATGCGAGCGGGGCGGGGACGATATTCGGGACCACAGGCGGCGTCATGGATGCGGCGCTGCGCGCGCTTGCGGACGAGCTGGGCGTGAAGCTCGAGACGGAAGCAGCTGGAGGAAACCGGGACGCCGACGCTAGCTCGAAGCCGCAAGACGGCGACGGATGCGCGCAGTGCGTTGCGAGCGCCGCGCCTGGCCCCGGCGTGGCCGAGGCCACGGTGACCCTCGGCGCCTGGACCCTGCACGTGGCGGTGGTCCAGGGGCTTGCGGCGGCAAGGCGCATACTCGAGGAGGTCGCAGCGGGCAGGCGGCCTTACGACTTCGTGGAAGTCATGGCCTGCCCCGGCGGGTGCGTTGGTGGGGGCGGGCAGCCCATCGCAATGGATCAGGACGCTCTCGAGGGCGAGCGTGCCCGGACGCGGGGGGCGGCGCTCCGCGCTATCGACGAGGCTCTCCGGGAGAGGCATCCCCGCCGAAACCCGGCGGTCGCGGAGCTATACAGGCGCTTCCTCGGCGAGCCTGGCGGGGCGCGGGCAAGAGAGCTCCTGCACGACCCCGCGCGCCTTGCGGCTCAAGCTCCAGTTCTAGCTCCAGCTCAAGCTCAGGCTTCGGCTCAGGCTCAAGCTCCGGCGCAGGCGCAGGGGCAAGCGCGAGCGCAGGCGGGCGCGGAACCGGGCGCAAGCCTGGGGTCGGGCTCTGCGGCGGGGGCGGCGAAAACCGCGAGGACAGCCGGCGCGACAGGCCAGGCGGAAGGGGGTGCACGCTGACATGGCAGCCAGCGCCAGTGTGGACGTGCTAACGCGGGGGAATAACTGGGATATCCGGACGTTCAACCCGGAGAAGTGTAGCGGGTGCCGGAACTGTGAGCTTGCCTGTTCCATCGCCCACTTCGGCGCATTCAACCCGAGACGGGCGCGAATACAGGTGCTCCGGCAGGGGTGTCGCGAGGAGATCCACGTGTGCAACCACTGCGAGGACCACCCGTGCATTGCGGCGTGCAAGAGGGGGGCGCTCGCCTGGGACGACGGGGAGATTTTCGTGGACGACGCCGCCTGCAACCTCTGCGGCGACTGCATCGCGGCGTGCGCGTCCGGCGGGATTCGCATATTCGACGACACCGTTCTCATCTGCGATCTCTGCCATGGCGACCCCATGTGCGTGAAGTTCTGCACCACCGGGGCCCTGGCCCTGAAGGCGAGGTGACGGCGGGTGTCATACATGGATAGGCTGCTCTGGGTGGACCTTACCGGGGGTCGCACACGCAAGACCAGGATACCGGAGGAGTGGAAGTCCTGCTACCTCGGGGGCCGTGGGTTTACGTCGAAGGTTCTCTACGATCTGGTGGACGCCGACACGGATCCCCTCTCGCCCGACAGCGTCCTGACCATCGCCACAGGCCCGCTCGACGGGACCCTTTCCCCCTCGTCGGGCAGGTTCACGGTGGGATGCCGGTCGCCGCTGACCGGACTTCTCGGGGACGCTAACTCCGGCGGGCATTTCGGCCCTGAGCTGCGATTTGCGGGCTACGACGCCGTGATCATCCGGGGCAAGGCAAAGGGGCCGACCTACGTCCTCATCGATGACGATCACGTGGAGTTGCGTGACGCGTCGCACCTCTGGGGACGCGGCGTGTTCGATACCATCAGGCTCCTTGAAGAGGCGCATGGGAAAGACATTAAGGTCATCGCCATAGGCCAGGCCGGCGAGAACCTGGTTCCTTACGCGAACATCATGGCTGCGGGTCACAACGCCGCCGGGCGCACAGGCGTGGGCGCGGTCATGGGGTCCAAGAACCTCAAGGCCATTGCCGTGCGCGGATCCGGTGACATCCCCGTGGCCGACGACGAGAGGTTCCTTGCGAAGGTCCGCGAGTGCCACAGGAAGCTCATGGCAGACCCCACCTACCAGGACTTCTCCGAGTACGGCACGCTCATCCTCGTCGACATCGCCCAGGCGAGCGGCGGGCTCTCCACGAGGAACGGGCAGCTCGGCCTGTTCGAGCACTACGAAAAGATCTCGAGCCACATCTACCAGGACACCTACAAGCTCGCCTCGAAGGCGTGCTTTTCGTGCATCTTGCACTGCAAGAACTACGCCCGCGTGACTTCCCCGCCGTATGAGTGCGAGAACATGGGCCCTGAATACGAAACCATGGTCACGCTGGGAAGCAGGGTGGGCGTGGGGTCGCTTGCGGCCATCCTCAAGGCCAACCAGCTCGCCAACGACTACGGGCTTGACACGATATCCGCCGGCACGAGCATCGCGTTCCTCATGGAGTGCTCGCAGCGCGGCCTCATCGACGAGAAGTACGAGTGGGGGGACGCCGAGTTCGTCCTCGACTGCCTGCACAAGATCGCCCACTGTGACGGCATCGGCGAGTTCCTCGCCAGGGGCGTGCGGGCCATGTCCGCCGAGATCCCCGGGAGCGAGGGGTTTGCCCTTCACGTGAAGGGGCTCGAGCTGCCGGCCTTCGATGTGCGCACGGGCAAGGGTTTCGCCCTGGGCGAGGCCGTGGCGAGCCGGGGCGGCGACCACCTCCGGGCTCTCCCCAACTTCGAGCTTCTCAGCAAAACAAGGGAGGAGGGGATCCGCTGGTTCGGGACCCCTGATTGCGTGAACCCGTACACCGAGAACGGCAAGGTAGGTATGGTCATATGGCACGAGGACTACGGCGCGGTGTGCGACTCGGCGGAGATATGCAAGTACTGCACGTTTGCGACGTACGCCGTCATGCCCCAGGACGTCGCCGACCTCCTGACCTTCGCTGTCAGGCGAGAATACTCTGAGGCGGACCTCCTCGCCGTAGGCGAGAGAATCGTCAACATAGAAAGGATGTTCAACCTGCGGTGCGGCATGACGCCGCGCGATGACACCCTTCCCAGACGCTTCCTGCAGGAGGGCCTCCCCGAGGGGCCTGCGAAGGGCGTGACGGTGGACCTTGCGAAGATGCTCCCGGAGTACTACTCCGGGCGCGGCTGGACAAAGGACGGCGTCCCCACCCGTGAGAAGCTGGAGGAGCTCGGAATAGAAGCGAAAGGAGTGGCGTAGGTGGCGAAGATCCTCATCCGCGGGGGAACCGTTGTGACCATGAACCGCAAGCGCGAGGTGCTCGAGGGAGCCGATGTCCTCATCGATGGGCGCAGGATAGCCCAGGTGATCTGGCCTGGGTCTACATCGCCGCGGGGACCCTGGTCGGAGGACTTCGGGGGGACCAGGAAAGGACCGGTCTCGCCGGGCGGCCGAAGGGATGAGGACGAAGGCTCGAGGTTCAGGTCGTCAAGGGAGCGGTGCTGCTCGAGTCTCACGAGCCTGTCGGGAGCCGAGGGGGCCGCGACAGGAGCGGGCTCGGGTACGGGTGGGGAAGGAGACATCGGCGCATGCTCGGCTGGCATGGACCCCAATAGAAGCTGTGGCGCGGCGTTGGGCGCGGAGGTCCACGAGCTTCCCGTCGGCGTCCACAGGCATGACGTGGACATGGTCATAGACGCCTCCGGCAAGGTCGTGCTGCCGGGGTTCGTCCAGGCGCACGTGCACCTTTGTCAAACGCTTTTCCGGGGGCAGGCCGACGACCTCGAGCTCCTCGACTGGCTGAAGAAGCGCATATGGCCGCTGGAGGGCGCCCACGACGAGGAGAGCGTTTACTGGTCTGCGATGCTCGGGATAGCCGAGCTCATCCGGGGCGGGACCACGTCCATCATCGACATGGAGACGGTCCACCACACCGAGAGCGCGTTCTGGGCAATCGACTCGTCAGGCATCCGCGCCGCGTCCGGGAAGGTCATGATGGATTACGGATCCGACGTGCCGGCAAGTCTCATGGAATCCACTGAGGACTCGCTCCGCGAAAGCGAGGCCCTCCTCGAGCGGTGGCACATGCACGACGACGGCAGGATCCGCTACGCCTTTGCGCCGAGGTTTGTGGTGTCGTGCTCCGACCGGCTTCTAGTGCGGGTGCGCGACATGGCGAGGGCGGCGGGGGTGCTCGTCCACACCCACGCCTCTGAGAACCGGGGCGAGATAGAGCTCGTGCAGCGGGACAGGGGCATGAGAAACGTCGTATGCCTTCGCGAACTGGGCCTCGTCGGGTCGAACCTCGTCCTCGCGCACTGCATATGGCTGGATGACGAGGAAATGGCGATCCTGCGCGACTCCGGCGCGAAGGTCGTTCACTGCCCGTCGTCCAACCTCAAACTGGCCTCGGGGATCGCGAAGGTCCCGGAGATGCTCGAGATGGGCGTGTTCGTGTCCATGGGCGCCGACGGCGCGCCGTGCAACAACAATCTCGACATGTTCCAGGAAATGCGCCATGCCGCGCTCATCCAGAAGGTGCGTGTAGGGCCTACTGCGCTGCCGGCTCTGGTGGTGCTGGAGATGGCGACGATCGGCGGGGCGCGAGCGATGGGCCTGGAGGACGAGATCGGCAGCATCGAGCCGGGCAAGCGGGCGGACATCGTGATCCTGGACCTTGACGCACCCCACGCGGTCCCCGCGGAGGGTGTGGACGTGGTGTCACGCGTGGTGTACGAGGCGACCGCGTCCGACGTGGAGACGACCATCGTGGATGGGCGCGTGCTGATGTATAGAAGGAAACTCCTCGCCTTTGACGAAAATGGACTGATACGCGAGGCGACGCGGGCGCTCCGGCGAGTGCTGGAGCGGTCGGGCTGTCTTCAGGCCGCAACGCGAGGTGGCGCCCTGAACGAGAAGTGGTGAGTGGAGCGATGTGGCTGGATGCGACGCTGCCGTGAAGGCCGGTGATCATGGGTATGCTGACTGATGAAGAGAGAATGCGATACTCCAGGCAGCTTGTGATTCCGGAGATAGGGGAAGCCGGGCAGGAAAAGCTGCGGGCGGCGAAGGTGCTGGTGGTGGGCGCCGGGGGCCTCGGGTCCCCGGCGGCCATGTATCTTGCAGCGGCCGGAGTAGGCACCCTCGGGTTGGTGGATTCCGATGTCGTGGACCTCTCCAACCTCCAGAGGCAGATCCTGCATGGTGTCAACCACCTGGGCCTCGCGAAGGTGGAATCGGCGAAGCGGGCGCTTGCGCGTCTGAACCCCGGCGTTCACGTGGTGCCGACTCGCGTGGCGGTCACGCCCGAGAACGTGTCGGGGCTCATCGAGCCCTATGACGCGATAGTGGACGCCGTTGACAACCTTGAGACCAGGTATGTCGTGAACGACGCGTGTGTGAAGGCGGGCAAGCCCCTGATTGAGGCGGGGGTGCTCAGGTTCGACGGCATGGTGCTCACGGTTGTGCCCGGCAGAGGGCCGTGTTACCGGTGCGTATTCCCCACGCTTCCGCCGCCCGGGGTGGTGCCGTCGTGCAGGGAGGCCGGGATCATCGGCGCGGTGCCGGGCGTGGTAGGCAGCATCGAGGCCCTCGAGGCCATTAAGGTCATCCTTGGGCTGGGGCAGCCTCTCGTCGGGCGGCTGCTCCTGTTCGACGGGCTTGCGATGACGTGGCGCGAGGTAAGCGCCGCGCGTGACCCCAACTGCCCCGCGTGCGGTGGAGGCCGGGGCTAGACCGGACCGGCCGGCGGGCGGCCGTGGTCGGGTCTGGGGCGATGAGGTTTCCCCGGAGTGCGGTCATGGTCATAGGGTGACGATATGGATAACGAGCTGGAGATGAAGGCTTCGGTTCAACCACGGGCCGTCGAGCGGCCCTTTGTGTCGCCGTGGGTTGCGATAGGGCTTGGGGTCGTCGCGGTGTCGTCGGCGTCCATCTTCGTACGCCTGTCATCGGCACCTCCCCTTGCCATCGCGACATGGAGGATGGGCCTGGCCACGCTCATGCTGGCGCCGTTTGCTCTGGTCGGCGGGAGGCGCGAGATGCTGGCGATGGGCCGCCGGGACCTCGCCCTCTCGCTCCTTGCGGGAGGTTTCCTCGCGGTGCACTTCGGGGCGTGGATGACTTCTCTTTCTCACACGTCCGTTGCAAGCTCGGTTGCGCTGGTGAGTATGCACCCTCTTTTCGTGATGCTTGCGAGCCGCCTCTTTTTCGGCGAGTCAGCCGCGGGCGGAGCGGTGGCGGGGGCGGGGATCGCCGTGGTCGGGTCCACCATCATCGGGCTTGGCGATTCGGCCGCTGGGGGGTCGGCGTTCTTCGGCGACTTGCTCGCCCTCCTGTCGGCTCTGATGTTCGCGGCCTACGTCCTCGTGGGCCGGGGCGTGAGGCAGAGGCTTTCGGTGGCGCCGTACGCGTTTGTCGTCTACGGGATATGCTCGCTCGTTCTCGTCCTCACGTGCGCGGCGAGCGGCGTGCGCGTCTATCCCTACTCGACGCGTGACCACATGCTCTTCCTGGCCCTTGCGGCGGTTCCCACCATTCTTGGTCACACCGTGTTCAACTGGGCCCTCCGGTACGTGAGCGCGTCCGTCATATCCGTAAGCGTCCTCGGTGAGCCGGTGGGCGCGACCCTGCTCGCGGTGGCGTTGCTCGAAGAAACGCCCCCGGCGACCGCGATCGCCGGAGGTGTCCTCGTGATCCTTGGGATAGCCATCTTCACCCTGTTCTCGAAGGGAAAACGGGGGTCGTCGCGGCGGGCTGCAACGACACCCGATGGAGTGAGAGCAGCTTCGGAACCCGCATTCAGCCCACCAGCCTGTAAAGACTCTCGCAGATAGCGTCGCCCACCTCGGCGGTGCCGGCGGCACCTCCCAGATCGACCGGCTTCGGACCGTCCTCCAGGAGCGTGCGCTCTACGGCGGAGATGACGAGTGCGCCCATGTCCTCGTACCCGAGGAAATCCAGCATCATCGCGGCCGCCCATATCGTCGCGACTGGGTTCGCTATGCCCTTGCCCGCGATATCAGGCGCGGACCCGTGGATGGGCTCGAACATCGACGGGTACTTCCTCTCCGGGTTCAGGTTGGCGCCCGCCGCGAGGCCGATGCTGCCCTGGATCGCCGCGCCCTCGTCGGTCAGGATATCGCCGAAGAGGTTTGTGGCAACCACAACGTCGAACCATTCAGGCCTTGTGATGACGTACATGGCAGCTGCGTCCACATGGACCTGCACAGCCTCGATGTCGGGGTAGTCCTTCGCCACGGCGTGGAACACCTCATCCCAGAAGACCATGCTGTAGTTGCAGGCATTGGACTTCGTGACGGACACGACACGCCTGGCCTTCTGTCTCTTCGCCGCAAGCTCGAAGGCGTATCTCATCACCCGCTCCGTTCCCTGACGGGTGAACACGTTGCTCTGGATCGCCACTTCGAACGGCGTCCCAACGTGGATCCTGCCTCCGACTCCCGAGTACTCGCCCTCGGTGTTCTCGCGGATCACAACGAAGTCGATGTCTTCGGGCCCCTTGCCTATGAGGCGCCCGGGCACACCCCGGAGGAGCTTGATGGGCCGGAGGTTCACATACTGGTCGAAGGACTTGCGGATGGGCAGCAGGAGCCCCCAGAGCGAGACGTGGTCCGGGACGAGGCCCGGCGCCCCAACCGCGCCGAGGAGAATTGCGTCGTGCTCCCGGAGCGCGTCCAGGCCGCGCTCGTCCATCATTCTGCCGTTGCGAAGGTAATGCTCGCAACCCCATGGGTACTCCGTGAAGCCGAACCCGACCCCCCCGTGAACCTCCGAGGCAGCCCTCAGCACCTTGACGGCCTCCCGGGTGACCTCGGGTCCGATTCCGTCTCCTGGAATGACAGCCACACTCACCTTGTCCATACAAGCCCTCCAATCATACAGAGCGCGCGAGCAGGTGCGGCCCGGCGAACGCGTTCCCCCTCCGAGACCCCCATCGGGTCCTGACTGTGCGACGAGGCTCTTGAACCGCCGCTTTCTAGAAGAGGATTCCCTCCGGCAGCGGCACGACCAGGAGCTTTGCGAACACGAGATAGAAGACACCCACCTCGACCGCGATTATCACGAGCGATGTCATAAGCGTCCCTGGCTTCCGAGCTACGCCGTCCACAAGCAGCATCATGAGGAGGCATGCCAGAACCGAGGACACATAGAACCCCAGGTGCGGGATGAGGGACACCCAAGCCACCATCAACGCGGCCGCGAGCCCCACTGCCCGCATACCACGCACATCCACGACCTCCCCCCCACCACGTCCTGTCCAGCTCTTCACGAGGAGCGCGGCTGAGAGAACCCCCAGCACGATGATGACGGCTTTTGGAAACACCATGCCGAAGTTCGTGAGGTTGCCCATGTGTGTGCCGAATACGAGTGCGACCAGGAGCATCAAGATGGCTGCGACCCTGTCGCTATTGAGCACCGAGACCCGCCTCCTTCCTCAGCCTGCGCCCTCCGGAGAGCAGCGGCCATGCCAGTGATGCGACGGTCATCAGGATGAGAATGATCGATATCGGGCGAGCGAAGAATATGAGCCACGGGATGGGCAGAGCCTTCGCCATCAGCGTCGCCTGCACGAAACCCTCCTCTGCGAGCGGGCCCAGGATGAGACCCAGGACTATGGGACCAGGATGGAAGCCCAGCTGCTTCAGGAGATACCCTGCAAACCCGCAGGCAAGCATTACGCCGACGTCCGTCATGTTGTTCCTGATGGCGTACGATCCGAGGATGCTCAGGAACACTATGGACGGGACGAGATATCTGAGCGGCAGGCGTGAGACGAGGCGATGAAGCGCTGTGCCCATCACGAGACCCACTACCAGCATCATCAGAGTCGCGATGAAGAGCGAGAAGATGAAACCGTACGTTATGTCCCCATGCACGGTGAAAAGCTCAGGACCAGGCCTCAGGCCCTGTATCAGGAGCGCCCCGTAGATGACCGCGTCAACAGGCGTTCCCGGGATCCCGAGAGTCAGGAGGGGCACAAGCCCGCCTCCAACCGTGGCATTGTTGGCGGTTTCCGTCGCTACGACTCCGTCGATGATCCCCGTTCCGAACTTCTCAGGGTACTTTGATACGCGCTGGGCCTCGTTGTATGCCACGAGGTTCGCGATATTGCCCCCGGCACCCGGTATGATGCCGACGATCGTTCCGATGACGCTGGAACGCAAGAGGTTCCCTGGCATGGCAAGGACCTTCGCGGTTGTTTCCCAGATGACCCCGCGGCGCTTCTCCACCCGCACTGCCTCATAGGCCTTCGTCCCCTGACGCACCAGTGAGAGGACCTCAGGTATGCAGAACAGTCCGATCAGCGCTCCGACAAGCTCGATTCCACCCTGCATCGACGGTCGCCCGAACGTGAATCTCACATCACCGCCGATGGGGGCTATGCCGATGGTACTGATGAGAAGGCCGAACACGCCGCCGATGAGCCCTTTGAGGAGCGATTTCGATGCCAGGCTTGCTATTATGCTGAGACCGAAGATGCTAACCCAGAAGTATTCGGGAGGCCCGAACTTCAGTGCTACCTTTGCAAGCGGCGGCGCGAGGAACGCGAGCACCGCCACACCGAACAGGCCGCCTATCACAGAGGCGATCGTGGCGACGACTATGGCCTCCTGGCCACGCCCTGCTCTGGCCATTGGATACCCGTCGAACGTCGTCCCTATGGAGGACGGGGTGCCAGGTGTATTGATGAGTATTGCCGAAAAACTCCCGCCGTATATCGCTGACATGTATATGGCGCCCATGGTTGCAAGGCCGGAGATCGGCGACATCGTAAATGTGAAAGGGACTATGAGAGCCACAGCCATCGTGGCGGTCAGGCCCGGCAGCGCGCCGGCCATGAGCCCGGCCACGGTACCTCCCAACATTAGAAGGAGGTTATTCGGGGTCAGGACCTGCGCAATCCCGCTGAACAAGACGTCCATGTATCACCCTCCCATCGTGTAGCGAGACACTGACAGCGGCGGCGGTGGGGCCGGGCCGGGGAGCTCGACTCGCCGCGGACCGGTCGGCCGCAGTCGCAGCCCCAGCCCTGACCCTGAGTGAGGGTTCGTTGATCCTTTGCTGTTTTCCAGCGGCTGCCTGGTTGCCGGCGTTGCACTCCGGGGACGACGCGCTCGCGGCGCGCCTCGTTCGAATTTGGCGCACGGGCCGGCCGAATTCTCGACTCCCCGTCGTAGCAGGCGTCGGCAACCCTGACACCCTCAAGAAAAGTGGCGCAAACTCGTGGAGCCGTGATTGGCTCCAACCCGAACCCCGACCCTGGCCGCAACTGCAACCCCGGTCGTGGTCGCGTGACCCTGGGTCCTGCCCGCCGCACCGCCGGGAGCCAGCGCCGCCGCTACCAGCCTCGTTGACACTTGTGGTCTCCAGTCCGGCCGCCTCTTACTTGATGGCGCCCATATCCTTCAAGAGCTTTGCGTAGTAGACCTGCCTATCGGCCACGAACGCCTGGTATTCCTCCGGTCCCATGAACTCGAGATCGAAAGCCATCTCCTGCATCTTCTTGACGAACTCGGGGTTGCGATTGACCTTGTCGAATGCGTCCGCAAGCGCCTTCACTATCTCGTCAGGCGTCCCGGGAGGCGCGGAAACGCCGCGGTACGCGCCCTCGACCAGATCATAGCCAAGCTCCTTGAACGTGGGTGCGTCCGGCAGGGTGGGCGACCGCTTCTCCGCCGCCACCGCGAGGACTCTGACCTGGTCCTTGTACTGGGCGGCCATCGTGGTGTAGGTCATCAGCGCCGACACATGGCCTCCCAGCAGTGCTGGGACCGCCGACCCCGATCCGGTGAAGGGAATGAAGGTCAGCTTGATGCCGGCAAGCTGCTCGAGCTCGATGGTGCCGAGGTGGTTCGCGGACCAGCTTCCGCTTCCGCCGATCGTGATGACCTCAGGGTGCGCCTTTGCGTAGTCCACGAGCTCCTTGAGAGTCTTGAAGGGGCTTTCCTTCCTGACCACGAGGGCGTTAGGCGTGCTCTCAAAGCAGTAGACGCGCTTTAGCTGCTCGGTCTTGTACCCTGCATCTCCGCGCTGCAGCGGCTGCAGTATGGTGTGGGGGAGGTTGTCCCCGGCGATTGTGTATCCGTCTGGTTTCGACCGCACGAGCTCGGACCAGCCCACGGATCCACCGCCGCCGATCTTGTACGAGATGACCACCTTTACGCCGAGGACCTCCTCGAGGAACGGCTGTTGCAGGCGGGCGGTGAGGTCGGACTCCCCACCGGGGTTGAAACAGATGATGTAGTTTATCGGCTTGTCGGGGAACTTCGGAGCTGCAGACGCGGATAAACCGATGAGGGCCAGCGATAGAACCACGCACACGGTAACGATCCTCGTCACAACGCGCATTCGCTTTACCTCCCCGCAGTTTTGTGTTCGCCGCAGTGGATGTGCATCCCGACGCAAACGAAGGCCCTGCTACTGAAGGTCTTCCGTGGCATCACCTCCCGGAATTGGAACCACGATTCCCGCGCAGGGCATGACGATCGACTCGTAAGCCGCGCCATGCCTGGCCTCCACGAGGCGGAGCGCGTCATCGAGGCTCGTTGCGGGAGTGAGGAAGAGGCTCCTCACGAATGCCTCGTCGAGGGATGAGACCAGGATGACCTCTTTGTCGCGGAGGACCCTTGCCAGGCTGTAGGCTTTGTGTCCGCCGAGTTGGAACCCCGCGTCGAATCGGCGGAATACGTCATCGAGACTCTCCGCGCTTGTCATCCACTCCTCGAACGTCGGCTCGCCGCAGCCCTCAGGGCATTCGGCGACCAGCACGATGGTGCCGCCTCGCTTCACGGCGCGGTCGGCGTTGTCGATGGCTTTCTGTGCCTGATAGATGTTGATATCCTTTGGGAATCCGCCGGCGCTTGCGATTGCCACGTCAAGCTTCCGTTTGATGGGGACGACGACGAGGCTCGAGCAGATCCCGACACCCTCCAGCCAGGCCGCGTCCACGTTTCCTGCGACGACCGCCGCAAGCTTTCCGACCCCGTCGGTCACGACGTTCACGATGAAATCCACGCCTGCCATGTGGGCAGCCTCGGCCATCTCGATATGGACGGGGTTGCCGTCGAGATTGCAGACCGCGGCCGCCTCCGAAGTCATGAGGGAGTGGTTGTGAGAGATGGTGTGCCGACCCGACACTCCCGGCAGGATCGCCTTGCGCCCGCCGGAAAACCCCGCGAAATAGTGAGGAGCAATCACTCCGGTGGCGATCACGAAGTCGGCCTCGATGACGGCTCGGTTGACATAAAGCTGCGTGCCGAAGCTGAGCTGACCGAGGTGGACGAGACTTGCGTCACAATCGCAATCGTGGTTGAGGACCTTGTAGGTGTCGCAGACCTCATCCCCCAGCACCAGCCGCAATTCCTCGTCGGTCATTCCCCGATGGATCCCGGTGGCCACGACGAACGTCACGTCGGCGTCGGAGATGCCCGCCTCCCGAAGTTCCTCCAGAAGGGGCGGCAGCATGTCAGCATAAGGCGTCGGCCTCGTGATGTCGTTCACGATGATGGCGACCTTCCGGGCGTGCTTATGTCTGACCTCGTGGAGCAAGCTGCGGCTGCCTGTCGGGCGTTTGAGCCTGGAGAGCACCTCGCCTCGAAGGTCAGGGAGAGGATCGGCCTTCCGGCCTGTCAATACCTGCGCTCTCGGGAGCCTGTCCAGGTCGAGGGGGACCTGGGATCTACCGTACTTCAAGTCGATGAGCACGAGGACGCCACCTCGCCTTCAACGTGATCGCGCCGCCACTCCACTCGTTTCGAGAGTCTCACTTGATTGTCTGCATCAGGGCAACATGTCGGCGTGGGCAGCGGATCCACGGGTTCCCATGATTGACCAGTTGCACTTGCAAACAGTGTGCCAGGATCGTCGAAACCGCCGCACGCTGGCGGGGGATTTGAGAACGACGCTGCCAAGCGAGCATGACAGCGGGGTCATGTTGCCGATGCGCAGCGCTGGCATTGCGGCAATGCAACGCAACAAACGTGCAGGTGACCGGGTAGAGGACTGGGGGGCAGCCCTCTGCAGTCCCCATCCGGGTGGATGTGGGATCAATGAGCTGATCGGCCGGTCGTCGAGAACGGAAGCAGATGGTCCGGACGTGCCGGCCGAGCATGGGTTCACAAGTCCGCGCCGGTTTGCAGGCGAGTCTTGCGTCGCCGTTGCGTGCCTTCGTTTTGGAGCTTGCGCCACAGCGTGGTGCGGTCGATCCCAAGGCGACGGGCGGCCTCGCTTCTATTGCCGCCGCATGCTCTCAGGGCACGGGCGATACTCTCGCGTTCCGCCGTCCTGACAAGGCTCTGGAGGTCCTGTTCGGCGTCGCCATTCGGGCCGCCTGCGTTGGAGTTGGAGTCGTCCCCGAGGGCGTCGAGAACGTCGCTCCGCGTGATGATCCCGCCGTCTGACAGCACGAGGCACTTCTCCACGGTGTTCTTCAGTTCCCTGACGTTCCCGGGCCACGCATAGGTGGAAAGGAGAGCCAGGGCGTCGTCGGCGAAGCCGCGAGACGCCGTTCCGAGCTTACGCGACAGGGTCTCCACGAACGCCTCTGCAAGGAGGGGTATGTCCTCGGCCCGGTCACGCAGAGGAGGCACCGCCAGCTTGAGCACGTCGAGTCGATAGTAAAGGTCTGCCTGGAAGAGGCCGTCTGCAACAAGCCTGTCGAGGTCCTTGTTGGAGGCAGCGATAACACGGACGTCGACCGGGATCGTGCGGTCGTCTCCCAGCCGCATCACCTCTCTTTCCTGAAGGACCCTGAGGAGGCGGGCCTGGAGGCGCAAAGGCATGCCTGCTATCTCGTCCAGGAATATCGTCCCGTGATGGGCCAGCTCGAACAGGCCTTGTTTGCCCTCTCGCTTGGCCCCCGTGAAGGCGCCCTCGACGTACCCGAAGAGTTCGCTCTCCAGCAGGGTCTCCGGGAATGCGGCGCAGTTGACCGCGACGAACGGTCCGTCGCGCCTGGCGCTTGCGCTGTGGATGCTCTGGGCGAAAAGCTCCTTCCCGGTCCCTGTCTCTCCGAGGATGAGGACTGTCGAGTCGACGCCCGCAAAGCGCCTCGCCTTCGCAACAGCAGCCCGGATCGCGCTGCTGTCACCCACGATGTCGCAGAACGTGAACCGGGCGACGTGGCCGCGGGCGTACAGCCTCTTGCGCAGGTTCTTCTCAAGGGCCTGGAGCCTGCCGATGTCCTGGAAAGTGCCGATTGCACCTGCGCACGAGCCGTCAACGACAATGGGTACGCGCGTCACGTTGACGAGAGTGTCGTTTATGCGGTGCACCTCTGGAGAGTCGGACGGCGGGGCGGCTGCGAGCGTCCTGGCGAGGCCGATCTCGGGCAGCACATCGCTAACATGCCGTCCTACGGCATCGCCGGCGGCCCGCCCGGTCAGCCGCTGGGCAGCCTCATTAAAGACGGTGACGCGCCCCGTATCATCGACTGCGATGATGCCGTCGGACACGTTGTCGATAATGAGCTTGAATTGCTCTGCCCGTGCCATCTCGCGCTTCTTGACCCACAGGACTCGTGACGCCTCGTCGATGGCCTGCCTCACCGCTTCCGGCCCCGACTCGATGAGCACCGCTCTGACGCCGCGCTTTTCGGCGGTTCGCACTGTTATGACGCCACCTATCAGGGCATCGACTCCATCCTGGAGGGCTGCACGAACCATTTCGTCGGCGTCCCGCGCGTGTTCGAGGACCAGCTCCCTTATCTCTACCTCCATCGCTTCATCGAGCGTGCTCGCTCCGAGCACCATGTTTTCGAAGCCCACGATGCCTATGCGTCGGCCGAAGGGCCTGGCTTTTGCGACCGCGCGGACCACATCGTAAGCAGTTACGCGGATCTCTACCACTGGTAGGCCGAGGTCGGGCGCGTCCTGCAGCATGAGCGCTGTCCCGCCGCGGCTGATGAGGACCTGGACGCCCGCCCTCTTCAGGCGCCTCGCGACCTCCGGCGCTTCGCCCAGGAGGGCGCGCTCTATCCTGAGGGGCTTGCGAACGCTTTGTGAGACCTCGAGTGCGATGGTAGCAAGGTTCTCGTACGGCGCTATGAGCGCGATCTCGGACACGTGCCATCACCTTCAGGCCATCATCTTCCGGAGCCTCTCGTAGTGGAATTCGATTCCCGAGTCGAAGTCTCCTGCTCCTTGACACGGAATGCTTGCATAAGCTCGCGCTTTGTCATCTGCGAACTGAACACTGGTACCGCGACCCCCTTGACACTACCAGTATTTGGTGTTACCATGGATTTGCCATGGAAGAACATGCCATGCACGGGCGTGTATGGTTTGTAGCCGGCTGGTTCATTGCCGACGGCTCATTATATGTGGCCAAGCCCGGAGCACAAAGCTACGCGCGCCGCGGAACGCGTGGGCGGCGGATACTCGTAGTCCCCGCGAGGGGATCACTTCACGTCGACGCTGGCTGTTCATATACGGGCCGCGCTACATAGAACAGAGAGCGCGAACGGGCCGGTGGGTGGGGACTCAATGAGGTTCCCTGCCCGGAGCCTCTGGCACAACTCCCTTAGGGAGGGAAGGACCGTGAGCAAGTTGAGAGTGCTGGTCCTTGACGATGGCTCAGTTGATGCTCTCTTTGATCCAGGGTCGGTCTTCGTCCAGGATGGCCTGGAGGTTGTCGGCACGGTGCGGATCGCCCCGCCGCTCGCCGCGGCCATGGGCGTGTCTCCCCCTGGCGCGGAAGTGTCGGGAGGGACGGCCGATGGCCACCCGGTCCTGCGGGAGACGACGGGGGCCGCAGCGGATCCCTGTGCGACTCGATGCCGAGGCGCTCAGGACGGGGGTGAGACTGACCCGACGCGAACGGGGCCCGGGCTGCCTGATGCTGCGGTCTATCTCACGAGGACGGAGCTTGACGTGCTGAGGCTACTGGTAAAGGGGATGCGGAACAAGGACATCGCGCAGGAGCTCTACATCAGTGTGAATACTGTAAAGTCGCACGTAACGAGCATCTTCCGGAAGCTCAGAGTGAAGAACAGGTCGCAGGCGGTAAGGTACGTGTACGGCGGACGGGTCCGCTAGGTGTGGGTTCAGAAATCACCATCACTCTTCCAGGGTTGCCGGTGTTTTCGCCCCTCCATCAGGTGTCGAAGATTCCGAACAGCAAGCACTGGCGGCCCGGAACGCACTCGTAGACCCGCCAAGGCGAACGCCCCACGCCCACAAGGAGAGAGGGTTGGTTTTTCGCAAGACCCCCGTGGGTGGACGCTGCGGGACATGGCGGTCGAGGGATAGGGTGACGGGAAGCGCCGCAGGCCCACCGGGCCACGGAAGTTCCCCCGTTGGGGCCACCGCAAGTCACCCGTTCGGGGAATGGTGAGCGGTGCCGGATGTTGATAGACTTGGAATCGCCAGAGGCGACCTGAGCCGGCCCAGGCAGGCATATCCAGTTCACCCGCTGCGAGGGCGGGGAAGGGGGGTGCACCGGATGTACGGGAAGATTGGCGGCAAAAGGGTCAGGATGGACCTTGCGATCGACGGGTTCTGCTTCACGTTTAGCTTGTGGGGCCACCGGATCACGATAGGCTAGGCCAGGGCCGCGGGGTGCACGGGCGGGCGACGGGACAACGGGTTGCTGCCTCGCCGTCCGCCCCCACTGTTCACGGCGGCAACGAGAATAGACCGGTGGGACATCCGTGTCCCCCTGGGGGTGGAGCGGCTATGGACGAGAGGATCTACACGGTTGCTCCTGACGTGCGAGTCTTGGAGAACGATGGCCAGCACGTGCTGGTCAACCCGGGCAACCTCGAATGGATAAAGCTGAACGACAATGCATACAGGCTGGCGGAGAACCCGCAGGGCCGCACGCTTGGTGAGCTCGTGGCCAGGGAGTGCGCCGAGCGGGAAGCGGACCCGGAGAAGATGAGGGCGCTCTTCGACTATCTTCTTGAGGCCGGGCTCATTGTCGAGGCCGAACAGGCGGCCAGGCTGGTCCGGGTGCACTTCAACGTCACCGACAGGTGCAACCTTGCGTGCCCGACATGCTACTTTGCAGCAGGAGACCGCGGCGGCACCAACCCGCTTACGACCGGGGAGGCTCTGGCAGTCCTCGACGCCCTGGCGGCGGGAAGGCCACGCAGCCTCGTCATAAGCGGTGGCGAGCCCTTTCTTCGCGAGGACATCGCCGAGGTGCTGGCCTTCGCAGGGCGCAGATTCGACGACGTGGTCATCCTGACGAACGGCTGCCTCATCGGCGAGAGGGAGGCCTTGCATGTGAGGGACTGCGGGGCGCGGGTGCAGGTGAGCGTCGAGTCGCCCGATCCATTGGTGCACGACTCAATACGCGGCCGGGGCAGCTTCATAGCGACTCTGAACGGCATTCGCATGCTGGTCGCCGCCGGCATCGAGCACGTTGAGATCGTTCCCACGCTCACGCGCAGGAACCTCGCACACGTGCCCGAAGTGGTGAGACTTGCGAACGATCTCGGCGTGGGATACCATTTCAGCCTGTTCATGCCGGTGGGGCGGGGGGCGTGCCACGCTGCGGATCTCTCGGTTCCGCCGGAGGACCTCCTCATGTGCCTTGCGTCGCTGCTCCGGGGGACCTTCGAGGGAAGCGACGGAGCGTGGGGCGGCGAGACGCGGTCCGACTCGCCGGTCGACCTGTGCGTAAAGCGCGGGTGCGGTGCGGGTCACGATATCATCAGCGTGGGCCCTGACGGCTCCGTGTACCCGTGCCCGCTCATGCACCGTCCTGACATGCTCCTTGGGTGGCTCCCGGGGGATTCGCTCTCAAAGATACGCCGAAGGGGGAAAAACGCGGTGCCTGACGTAACCCTGCTGCAGGCCTGCTTCCGGTGCGAGGTGGCGCATTTCTGCGGCGGGGGGTGTCGCGCCCACGCGCTGGCCCAGGGCGGTAGCGTGCTTTCTCCAGACCCGTACTGCGAGTTCTACAGGGCAGCCTACCGGGCTGCACTGTGGGGGTGGCGGGAAGACCGGCCGGTTGAAGAGAACGTCAGGGCGCTCGTGGCTGCCCTCGAGAGTGGGTTGTGATGCGGCATGACGGCGGTCGTATACTCGGCATTGGCTCTGAGCTTCGCGGCGAGAATCCTTGCCGATCTCGATGACACGTCAGGGCGTGCAAAGCGCACGGGCGCCGGCGAGACCGTTGACGGCATGCCCTTCGTCGGGATCGTGCTCCTTTTCATCGGATGGGCTGCCTGCAGGGAGGACCCCCTGGGCGCACTCGGTCTTTCCATCTCGTCCCTCGCGAGATGCCCGTGGGGGCACATGCTGGCTGTGTGGGTGGTAGCGTTCACGGCGAACAGGGCGGCCCAAGCATACTTGTTCCGCTCGGAGCTGAGAGGTCTCGCGGATAGCGGGACGATCAATCCCGGCGGCGCGTACCTGGCCCTCGTGGGGAGCGGCCATGTGCGGAGTGCGGTGGTGGGTGCAGCGATGACGTTTTCGCAGACGTTCATCGAGGAGTTCTTCTTCCGGGGGCTTGCGCCGCTGGCAGTGGTGCGAGCACTGGAGCGGCCTGGCATCTCGACCCAGGTAGCGTTCGCGGTCAGCGCGGTTGCTTCGTCCCTTGCCTTCGGTCTCATCCACTTTCTGCCGATGAAACGGGCAAGCTCGGGC
The DNA here is from genome assembly GCA_050261335.1 of Bacillota bacterium. GTDB lineage: Bacteria > Bacillota > SHA-98 > UBA4971 > UBA4971 > UBA6256. The sequence goes on along the minus strand of JBLNDE010000057.1, from coordinate 7,443 downwards.
GCGAGTCCATGGCTGGCCTGGTACGCCCTCGTCATGCCGTCAGGCCTTGGGGTCTGTTTCTGCATCCTGAACGCGATGGCGGGGTCGCTCTGGCCAGGGTGGCTGGTGCACTGGGGGCTGAACTACGTGGGGTTCATGTGGAGCAGAACCGACCCACGCTGGGGGCGCCCGAAGGCACCAAGTATGGCGCCATGAGTTTGCGGCGTCTTCCCTGACGGTGTCAGGGTTGCCGGTGCTTGCCACGACGGGGCATCGAGAATTTGGCCGGCGTTAAGCGCCAAATTCGAACGTATCTCACCGCACGCGCCTTCCCCGGAGGGCAACACCGGCGACCCTGGACAGGACTTGTGCGCTGAAAAGCGGCGCGAACTTGCGGCGATGTACTTGGACGGATAGAGGGCGGCGAATGCTTCCGGGAGCACACGCGCGAGAACTTGACCCGGCCACTCAGTCTGGCAAGAGTTGAAGCGGATCGCCCCATTGAGTGGGAGGTCGCCTGTGCCGAGCTCGCACTGGCACCGTCAGGGCGTCGAAACGCGCGGGGCTTTCTGTCGCCGAGTCCGCTCGCGGGAGCGGGCGAGACCAATCTGAAAGGAGCGAAAACCAGGCCACGGAAGGCTGCCCGATCGGACCAGAAACGGTCAGACCCTGTGGACCGGGGACTTCATGGAACCAGGAACGATGGAGGCCCGACTCATAGATGCGTGCCTCGCCCTCGGACACATCTGCGTGGAAGAGGCGAGATGGCTGGACGAGCCCGAACTCAGAGCCGCCATGGTGCGCCATGCCATCGGGTTTCTCGGCGCAGCCGAGGGCTTCCTGCCGCCGCCGCGACCGGGTGCAAAGTTCGCCGGAGCTGATGTCTGCGGCAGGAATCATGCCCCCGCTGAAGAAGCATAAAGCGGAGCGCATAGACGCCGCTGAAGTGCGGAAAGAGAACAATAGATGCGGCGGATACGCGCGCATCCGGGTCTGGAGAGCGCGCTGTGGCTCCAGGCACCCGAGCGGGGGGAATGTGATGATCCGGCGTTATCTGGGCCTTATTGCGGCGGCGGTGATCGTGATTCTCATCGCGTCATTCCGTGCCGTTGCGACTCTGTTCACAGATGTCCTGTGGTTTCGGGAAACCGGGTACCTGCAGGCCTTCTGGGTTCCAATTGCATCCCGGGCCGTGCTGGGCGTCATAGTTGCGGCAGTCTTCTTCGCCTTCTTTTACGCGAACCTCAGGCTGGCGGGAAGGAGCCTGGGAAGGTTCTCTTCGCTCTTCCAGCCACTCAGTATTCCCGTGCAGCTGACGGAAAGAAAGGCGCGGTTCGTCTTCTTGCTGGTCAGCGCGGTGCTGGCGGTGCTTGCGGGCCTCGGGAGTTCCTCGTACTGGATGGTCGCCCAGCAGTTCCTGCACCGTGCGCCGGGCGGGGCGAGAGACCCGCTGTTCGGCCTGGACGTCGGCTTTTACCTGTTCAGCCTGCCGTTCTACAGGTTCGCGTATTCGATCCTGATGACGCTCATAGTCCTTACAGCTGTGTCGGTGGCTGCGATCTATGTTCTGACAAGGTCCCTTGCGCTCCGTGGCACGCGAGTCATCGGAACATCGTTCGCCAAGCACCATGTGGCGGGCCTTATCGCCCTTGGGTTCCTCTTGAAGGCGTGGGGGTACCGCCTTGCCGCGCTGGGGCTGGTGTACTCCCCTCGCGGCGTCGTGTTCGGAGCGAGCTACACTGATGTGCATGCGCAGTTGCCTGCTCTGAGAATCCTGTCCGTGATAGCTCTCGTTGCAGGCATCCTTGTGCTTGCCGATCTCTTCGTGCGGGCCGAGAGACTCACTCTTGGCGCGGTCGGGGCGCTCATCGTGGGTTCCTTCCTGCTGGGAACCGTATACCCTGCCACCGTCCAGAAGCTATCCGTGGAGCCCAACGAGCTGTCGCGGGAACGCCCATATATAAAGTACAACATCGACGCGACCAGAGAAGCCTTTGGCCTCGGTGGCCTCGAGGTGCGGCCATTCGACGTACGTAACGATCTGACTTTTGACAGGCTCATGACGGCCCACCAGGACACCGTTGACAACATCAGGCTCTGGGACTGGCGACCCCTTATGCAGACATACAAGCAACTGCAGGAAATCCGGGTCTACTACGACTTCAACGATATCGATGTCGACAGATACAGCGCGGAGGGCGCGACCAGGCAGGTAGCGCTCTCGGCGCGCGAGCTGTCAGTGGCGGAACTTCCCGAGCAGGCGAGGACATGGGTGAACCAGCACCTCATGTACACTCACGGTTACGGCCTTGCCATGAACGACGTCAGCGAGGTCTCCGCTGAAGGGCTTCCGAGGTTTATGATAAGAGACATTCCACCGCGCAGTGACCCCGGCCTCGAGGTGGTTCGCCCTGAGGTTTACTACGGTGAGCGCACCGACACCTATGTCGTGGTGGACACGTCCGCGCGGGAGTTCGATTACCCGAAGGGAGAAGCCAACGCTTACACGCACTATGAGGGACGCGGCGGCGTCTCGCTGTCATCCTTCTGGAGGAAGGCTGCGTTCGCCGCGAGGTTCGGAAGCCTGAAATTCCTCATGTCGACCGACATGACCCGCGACAGCCGCGTGCTGTACATACGCAACATCCACGATCGGGTGAGGACCATAGCGCCGTTTCTGCTCTACGACAGAGATCCATACCTCGTGCTGGCAGACGGAAGGCTCTTCTGGATGTGGGATGCGTACACTGTAAGCAGCCTGTACCCGTTCTCCCAGCCCATCGAGGAAGGAATCAACTACATTCGCAATTCGGTCAAGGTGGTCGTTGACGCCTACAATGGGGATGTGACGTTTTACACGCCAGACCCCGATGAGCCGATCTTAAGGAGCCTCTCCGGTGTCTTTCCGGGCATGTTCACCCCGCTCGATGAGATGCCGGCGGCGCTGAGAGCCCATGTACGCTATCCCGAGGACCTCTTCACGATCCAGGCGCGTGTGCTCAGCACCTACCACATGGTGGACCCGGACACGTTCTACAACCGGGAGGACTTCTGGAGCTTTCCGGTGGAGATATACGGTGGGGAACGCGAGAACGTTCAGCCCTACTACGTGTTCATGCGCACGCCGGGGGATGAGGAAGCCGAGTACCTTCTCATCCTTCCGTTTACGCCGTCGGGGAAGGATAACATGATCGCATGGCTTGCCGCGCGAAACGACTTCCCGCGCTATGGCCAACTCGTGCTTTACACGTTCCCCAAGGATCGGCTCGTATATGGGCCCATGCAGGTGGAGTCGAGGATCGACCAGAATCCTGCTATATCGCAGGCGCTCACCCTTTGGAGCCAGCGGGGGTCCAGAGTCGTGCGGGGGAATCTCCTGGTCATCCCCGTGGAGAGCTCCATACTCTACGTGGAGCCGCTTTACCTCCTTGCGGAGAGGAGCGAGCTTCCTGAGCTCAAGAGAGTGATAGCGGCTTTCGGGAACGCAGTTGCCATGGACGCCACGCTGGAAGGGGCGCTTGCCGCAGTGTTCGGAGTGGCGCCCGAGGCGCGACAGGAACTCGCGGCGCCGGAGGAAGCTGTCCCGGCACCCTCGCAGGCGGCGCCGCAGGAAGGGCCTGCGGCAACAGTGCGTGACCTGGCTGGCGAGGCCCTCCGGGCCTACGAGGACGCCAGCAGGCGACTACGCGAGGGAGACTTCGCGGGGTTCGGGGAGTCCCTGGCTGAGCTGGGCAGGCTGCTCCGAGATCTCGAGGAAAGGGCGAAATAGGCTTGGGAGTGCCGAAGATCGAGGCGTGCCGGGATGAGGTGATCATCTCAGGCATCGAGCCGTTTGACCTGAAGGAAACGCTGGATTCAGGACAGGCCTTCAGGTGGAACGAAGAGGATGGTGTGTTCACTGGCGTCGTGCGCAGGAGGATCATCAGGGCGAGGCAGGTCGGTGACTCGCTGGTCCTGCTCGGGCCAGCGTGCGACGAGGGCATTCGGCTTGCAGTCGATTACTTCTCGCTCGACGTGGACCATGCGGATATCGAGAGACGACTCTGCGCGATGGACCCGATCATCGAGTGCGCAGTGCGGTCATACCCGGGGTTGCGCCTGCTCAGGCAGGAACCGTGGGAGTGCCTGACGTCGTTCATTCTCTCGGCCAGGAACGCCATCCCCCTCATCCGTCGTGCGGTGGAACGGATAGCGAGGACCTATGGTGACCCCATCGTGCAGGAGGGCGGCGTGCTGGGCGGTGCCGGCGCGAGCGGGGACGGGGTCCGTTACAGCTTCCCGACTCCTGGCACACTCGCTTCGGCGGACGTCCTCGACATCGTGAAGTGCGGGGCGGGATTCAGATCGCAGTATGTGAAGGCTGCGGCGGAGAGGGTGTCGTCCGGTGACATCGATCTCGATGGCCTGCGCAGGCTTGATTACGAGGATGCGAGGGCCAGGCTGATGAGCCTGCGCGGGGTGGGGGAAAAGGTCGCTGACTGCGTCCTCCTGTTTTCGCTTGGGTTTTACGAAGCGTTTCCGATCGACGTGTGGATGACGAGAGTGATGCGGTACTTCTATTTCGGCGGCAGCAAGGTGTCCACGGCGACGATAGCGCAGTTCGCGCGGAAGGAATTCGGCGGTCTTGCAGGCTACGCCCAGCAGTATCTGTTCCATTATGCCCGCAAGAAGCTCGCGTCCGAACTACGAGGGCTTGAGTGACCAGCGCTGACGTGGGCGTTGCAGGGCCTTGGCCGCAAGGCCGCACGGCCCCGAGGTGCAGGGCGGGACCCTGGCCTGCCGCCTCCGGAGGGGAGAGCATGCCGGAGCGCGATGTTCCTGACGAGTCTTCTTCGATTTCCCATGAGGTCGCGGAGCTTGCCCGCATGGTGACGAGGGCCGGGAAGTGTGTGGTCCTTACCGGGGCAGGCATATCAACTGAGAGCGGCATCCCTGATTTCCGCAGCCCCGGGACGGGGCTCTGGACCCAGGTCGATCCCATGGAGGTGCTCTCCGCGACGGCCTTTCGCACGAAGCCGGAGGCGTTCTACCAGTTCATCCTCAAGCTCTGCGAAGCGCTGCAGGCTGCGAGCCCTAACGACGGACACCGGGCGCTTGCCAGACTGGAGGAGATGGGCCTCGTTGACGTCCTGGTCACGCAGAACATCGATGGACTCCATCAGCGAGCGGGATCGAGAAACGTGCTCGAGGTCCACGGCCACCTCCGAACCGGCACGTGTGTGAAATGCGGAAGGTCCCATGACATGGAGGGCGTTCTGGATGCGGTGAGGCGCCGCGAACTGCCCAGGTGCAGCGCGTGCGATGGGATGATCAAGCCGGACGTGGTGCTCTTCGAGGACCCCCTTCCGGTTGACTTCGTCCTGGCCCAGCAGGCCGTGATGGAGTCGGACCTTCTCATCGCGGTGGGGTCGAGCCTGGAGGTGGCGCCCGTGTGTTACCTTCCGGCGCTCGCGTCCCACCTTGCCATCGTAAACTTGATGCCGACGGGCTATGACTCCCGGGCGGAGGTCGTGATACACGACAAGGCAGGCAGGGCTCTGGTGGCGCTGCTGGACGCAGTGCGCCTGGGAAGTGATGGGAACGGCCATTCGGAGCAGGACATCAGCAGGAATGGCGGGAGCGGTATAGAATAGCTTTCGGGGAGCTCCGGCGTGAGATGCAAGACCGACCAGGTCCAGGGAGGGATCGCTGTGGGTGCGAAGGTGCCGCCGAAAAAGGAGAAGAAGAAGCCAAAGAAACAGAAGGCCCAGCTCTCCAGGGCTCATAGTCCGGGCGATAACAAGCTCTCGATACTGAGCAAGCAATGAGCGGGAAACAATGAGAGCACCAGAAGGAGCACGAAACTGTGGCGCGTAACGGGTACAGCTTCTTTGTCCGCGATATGGCAATAGACCTCGGCACCGCGAATTCGCTTGTGTACGTGACAAGGCGCGGCGTCGTCATGTTTGAGCCGTCCGTGGTGGCCATCGACGAGGCGAGCGGCGAGGTGCTCGCGGTAGGCAACGAGGCGAAACAGATGATCGGACGGACGCCGGGGGCGATTCGCGCCGTGCGTCCTCTGAAGCAGGGCGTCATTGCGAACTTCGATATGACGAAACACCTTTTGCGATACCTTATCAGGAGGGGCTGTCGGGGGAGGGCGCTCGTGCGTCCGCGCGTCATCGTGTCTGTTCCGGCCGACGCGACCGAGGTCGAACGCAGGGCGGTCATCGACGCCACGATCGAGGCCGGCGCCCGGGCGGCGTTTCTTATCGAGGAGGCTGTGGCCGCCGCGATCGGCGTGGGCCTGCCCGTGCAGGAGCCCACAGGTAGCATGGTGGTGGATGTCGGTGGCGGCATGACCAACGCGGCTGTCATCTCGCTCGGCGGCATCGTCTCGGGCTGCTCCGTGAGAGTGGGCGGAGACGACATGGACGAGGCCATCGTGCGCCACGTGCGACGGAACTACAACCTCATGATCGGGGAGCGCACGGCTGAGGATGTCAAGATCGGCATAGGCTCGGTGTGGCCGCTACCCGAGGAACTCTCGATGGAGGTGCGTGGGAGGGACTACGTCACCGGCCTTCCGAAGAGCGTCACCCTGACTTCGCAGGAGGTGCGGGAGGCCCTGGCTGAGCCGATGGCGTCAATCGCGGCCGGCGTCCGTGGCACGCTCGAGAACACGCCCCCTGAGCTCATTGGCGACGTGATAGACAAGGAGATAGTGGTCACGGGGGGAGGCGCGCTTCTGCGCGGCATCGACCGCTACATCTCCAGGGAGACGGGGATGCCGGTGAGATGCGCGGATAACCCCCTCATGAGCGTGGTGATGGGGGCGGGCAGGGCGCTTGAGGAGATCGACCTCCTCGAGCGCGTAGCGAACGCCTCCCGCAGGGCAAGGTAGACCTGAGCGAAGTGACCGGACCGGACGGGGACGGGACGTCATCTCCACAGGGTGCCGCGTGGCACAACGGGTTCCAGGAACGTGCGATGATGTGCTCGCCAGCATTGCTCGCTTGTGCACGCTTTCCGACGGCTTGCGGACGGAGATGGCGAGCGCGCAGCGTCTCGCAGGGGCGCGGCGCGGGTAACTGGGGACCCTCTGGGTGCTGCGGGCACACGTGCGGATCGTCGGCGAACGATAGGAACGAGCGCGGCCAGCAGAACCGCAAACCGGTATTGACTCCCCTCGCAGGTTCGTTTATAATGGGTATTGCGCCGGAGGCAGTGCTCGCGGCGCGAACGCGACGGTCATCGGGCGGATAGCTCAGTTGGGAGAGCACCTCCCTTACAAGGAGGGGGTCGGCAGTTCAAATCTGCCTTCGCCCACCAGACGCAAACAAGATAATTGCAGATAGAGTTTCGCGGAGGCGTGGTGTAGCTGGTCTAACATACCTGCCTGTCACGCAGGAGACCGCGGGTTCGAATCCCGTCGCTTCCGCCATTTTTCTAGCCGAGGTAGCTCAGTTGGTAGAGCAGCGGACT
>JBLNDE010000056.1:0-2638 GCA_050261335.1 Bacillota bacterium | reverse complement strand
CACTCACGAACGGCGCGCCGCACCGCGAACTTGCGGCGTGGATGGCGCGCGCGAAGACCTCCTTGCCGACGCCGCTTTCGCCGAGCAAGAGCACGGTGGATCCGCTTCTTGCGGCCCTTTCGGCGAGGTCCCTTGCCACGCGGATCTGGTGGCTCGCTCCGTATACGTCGTCGAAGGACGACGTCCCTACCGATACCAGCTCAGACTTCATGTGCTCGACCTTGTCTTTGAGCCTGTCCACGAGATACTGCACGCACATGTCGGAGCGCGCCATGTTCTGGTAGACGGCGATGGCGTATGCCCTGCAGGTCGGGTAGCCGCACATCCCGCAGTCCAGGTGGTCGTGGGGCGACAGTTTCCCTGAGAACGCCAGGATCTCCGCTATCTCGGACTCGCTGGGGATGGGCAGCCTCACCCCGCCCGGCTTGAAGGTACGCTTGAGCAGGCGGGCGTCTATCCTTTGCCCGCCACCCGCACCGCCCATGCCGTGCGCGCCCCCCGCGCTGCCCGTGCCATGCGCGTCTCCCGCCGCAGTCGTGGCGGCAATGGCGTTGCCGGAAGCATCATACCTCGCCTCGCCCAGCTCGCCATCACTCTCCGCGGCCTCCCTTGAACCGGCGCCGCCAGGTACGTTAGGCACCCCGCCCCCCGAGGCGAAGACGCGGCATACGTGCTTGCGCACGGAGATCGACGAGCGCCTGCGAAGCGCGGGCGCATCCAGACAACCACGGCACATGGACGCGTCGACGAACGAAGGCGTCAGGATACCCCGCGCGAGGTCGCCCATAACCTCGATGCACCTCGATCCGCCTGCCGCGATCACGAGGTCCTCATCGGACAGCCCCTTCGAGATCCCCATCAGCCACGACAGCCCGCCGGCGAACACCACATGCCGCTCCCTCGGCGCGACGGGGCCGTCGAGCGCTCGTGGGGCAAGGTCGCGAAGGACGATGTCTCTGGATTCGAACATCGCGGCAAGCTCATCGAACGTCAGGACCGCATCGATGCCGGAGGCTGTCCCGAGATCTGAAACCTCGGCCTTCCGCGCAAAGCAAGGGCCCACGTACACGATCCTGACACCTGCGCCCGCCGCCGCAGACGCTCTGTCGCTGCCGCCACGACCGGCGCCCCCGCCGGCCGCGGTGCCGGCGCCGGCTCGAAGGGCCTCGCGTACGGCGTGCGCCGCGACCACCGGGGGCGAGGCCACCGGCACGAGATTGCCCACGAGATCTGGATAATGCCTCTCCACCAGGCGCACGACAGCCGGACATGCGGAGCTTATCACCGGGTGCGTAGCCGAACGCGTCAACGGCACCGGGGCTGGCGCGAGGGCTGAAGCTGCGTCTCGGCCTGGGCCCGGGCCTGAGCCCGAGCCTGAGCGCAAGTCCGATCCCGGGGATGAGAACGAGGATGAGTAAGCGGGGCCGCGACCTCCGTCGCTCCCAGCGCGGGCGGCCCACCCGATACCATCCCCGGCTTTAGGGGCGAGCGCCGCCCGGCAGGCGTCAACGATGTGCCTTGTGGCGAGCGACGTATCGCGCACTTCCGAGAACCCCAGCGCCGCAAGGCCCGCCACCACCTGGCCCGCCGCGACCGCAGGGAAGGCCGCCGGAAACGATGGGTCAAGGAGGGCGATGACTTTCCCTTCCGCCAGGAGCGCCGCGATCGAGCTTACAAAGTCCTCGCTATGCCGCGCCCCGAGGGCGCACGCCTCGAGGCACTCCCCGCACGCAACGCAGATATCGTCGACAACGTGCATGAGGCCGTCCTCAACCTTGGTGGCTTTCACCGGACACTCCCTTATGCAGGCGTAGCACTTCCTGCACTTGCTCTCCTCTATGAGAATGGCGCTCATGGACGCATCACCCTGCCTGCGGAAGTGCCAAAAACGCCGCGCCGACCGCGACCAGCGTGCGCAACATGCGCCAGCGTGCGGGACGTGTGCAGCAGACGACACCTGTCCGCCGGGGCGCAGAATCGGCTCAACCGGACACCCTTGCCGTGCGCCTTCCAGCCGGATACGCCTCCGGGACGGCTGTCCGCTCTGTCGCACGGGTGTCCGCTCTGTCGTACAGGCGCAAGCAGCACCCCGGTGGAGCCAGGGATCGATTTGCAGTTGGACCAAGCATTGCGAAGAGACGTGCGCCAGGCCCCCGCGTGGTCGCTGTCATCGGAACGCGTCCGGAACTCCGGACACTTCAACTATAGCAAGGATCGCGCGTCCCAGATACTGTCCCGGCGGACAGTTGGATGGCGAGAGAAGGCAGCAGGCATGGTTCAGGAGGCCTGTACTTTCGGACAGTGAGGCAGTCGTGCAGCCTTCATACGATGTTGTGCTTCCGCAGTTTCTCGTAGAACGCCGAGCGCGAAATGCCGAGCTTTTTCGCGGCACGGCTTCTGTTGTTGTTCGTCGCTTTGAGGGCTTCCAGGAGCGCCTCCTGTTCGGCCCGGGCGACCACGTCATCGAGGGCCTCGTGCGCCCCGCGCGGCGCCCCAGGGCGGCCAGCCCTCCTCGCCGCGCTCACAACGTGCTCGGGTAGGTGCTCCACCTCGATAACCTCGCCGTCCGCGAGGTTGAGCGCCCTCTCGAGGACGTTCTCGAGCTCCCTCACGTTGCCGGGCCAGTCGTAGTCGAGCA
>JBLNDE010000055.1:0-12959 GCA_050261335.1 Bacillota bacterium | reverse complement strand
TGCGCCAAATTCGAACGAGGCGCGCCGCGAGCGCGCCGTCCCCGGAGTGCAACACCGGCAACCCTGGACAGGACTTGCGCACTGGAAAGCAGCGCAAACTTGTGACGATCTACTTAGGGCGGGGCGCCTGGAATTTGGCTAGCCTCAAGCGCCAAATTCGAACGAGGCGCGCCGCGAGCACGCCGTCCCAGGAGGGCAACACCGGCAACCCTGGACAGGACTTACCCGCTGAGAAGTAGCGCGAACTTGTGGCGATGTACCTAGAAGTAAAGATCTCGCTCTCCCTGCTCCAGCCTGGCGAGGCGTGCCACGGTCTCCTGCCGCACCTTCGGCGACGGGATCATCTCGAGATGCTGCCTTATGGCCTCCTCCCCCACTTGCCTGGTCTCGTCTGACGCGTAGTCGAGGAGGTACTCCTTGAACGTCAGGATGGCGTTGGGCTGGCAGAGGTTCTGGATCTCGCCGGTCTTGGCGAACTGCATGAACCTGTCGCCGGTGCGGCCCTTTCTGTAGCAGGCCGTGCAGTAGCTCGGGATGTAGCCCGAGCGGGCGAGGCTTGCGATGATCTGGTCGGGGCTGCGGTGGTCGTCCACGGCGAACTGGGCGCTGCCGCAAGTCGCGTCTTGCGTCGCGGCGACCGCCACGTCCGCCGCCACGGCGGCTGTACCGGTAGTGGCCTCGGCAAAGCGAGCGCCAGTACCACAGCCAGAGCCAGAGCCCGTGCCCGTGCCAGCATGTGCGGCGTCCCTCGCGTCGCAGGGATCTTGGTCGCCGCCATCGTGGTCGTCCCTCCTGTAAGCCCCGACGCCGGTGCGCGACCCCGCACTGATCTGGGAGATGCCCACCGCGAAGACCTCGTCGCGGAACCCCGGTCGCTCCCGCGTCGAGAGGATCATTCCGGTATACGGGACGGCCAGGCGCAGGATGCCGACGAGCTTCTTGAAGTCCCTGTCGCTGACGAGGTACGGGAACCTTTCGAGCGTGACGCCGCGCGCAGGCCTTAGCCTCGGGACGGAGATCGTGTGCGGGCCGACGCCGAACGTCGTGTCGAGGTGGATCGCGTGGTAGAGTAGGCCCAGGACCTCGAACCTGTAGTCATGCAGGCCGAACAGGGCGCCGATGCCCACGTCGTCGATGCCTGCTTCCATGGCGCGGTCCATGGCACCAAGGTGCCAGTCGTAGTCGGCCTTCGGGCCGGATGGATGCATCGCCGCATAGGTAGGCCGGTGATAGGTCTCCTGGAACAGCACATAGGTGCCGATCTTCGCGGCCTTGAGGCGCCTGTAATCCTCTACGGTGGTAGCGGCGATGTTCACGTTGACACGGCGGATGCTCCCATTGTCAAGCCTTGTCGCGTAGATGGTTTCGATGACCTCTTCGATATAGTCCATCGGGCAGTTCACAGGGTCTTCGCCGCACTCGAGGGCAAGACGCTTGTGCCCCATGGATTCGAGCACCCTGACTTCCTCTGCGACTTCATCTTTCGTAAGGCGGCGCCGGGCGAAGCCGTTGTCGCGGTGGTAGCCGCAGTAAACGCAGTTGTTCACGCAGAAGTCTGAGAAGTATAGTGGCGCAAAGAGGACCAGACGCTTGCCGTATATTCGTTCCTTCACCTCGTGTGCGGCCCTGTAGAGAATCTCGAGAGCCTCATCGCGCGTGGCATTGAGAAGCCTCGCTACTTCGCGCGGGGAGAGGCCCTTGGCCTCGCGTGCCTTGTCAGCAATGTCCTGGACCTCACGGACATCGGGTTCGGTTGCGTCCTCGAGAAGGCCCATAATCTCGTCGTGCGGGATGAAATCACACGTCAGTCTTTCCTTCACGGTATGTCACCTCCGGCTCTGTTGTCCCTCTCCAGCGTGCTACATGATCACAGCAACCGCTACGAACGCCACGCATGTGCAACCGCAGGAATCACGACCGCTCCTCTGCGCGGCCCCCTCGCGGAATATCGGCCGCAAGCGCTGTCCCCGGCCTCATACGGAGGGCACACCTTCTTGCCCGGGAACTACCCCCAGGCGTATGCAGCCGGGACGGTGATACCCTGCCCCCTACCCTGTCTGCTATTTGCAGCCGCTGTCGCCGCCACCCCTGCCGCCGCCCAGGGCTGTCTCCGCCGACTGGCCGCGACGGCCGACGGAAGCCGCCGAATGTCCGGCAGCCCACGCAGGCTTCGGACTGTGGCCACAGGTCTGCGACACCTGTCGGCCGAGGCCTGAAAGCAGCGCGTAGATTTCGGCGAGTCCGCCGTCGGCCGGTGCGGCGAGCGCAATGCTCCCAGGGTATATCTCGTACAGGTGCCGGAATTCCAGCGGCGTCACGTTGGGCATGACAACGTTGGCACCGCACTCAAGGCCCATGCGCCTTCCGTCAGGATGCAACGTGGCAAGGGCGGTGGTCGCGGGAAGGTGCGCAAGCGGCAGCACGAGCCTTGCTACAGCGAGCATCCTGAGGGACATGCTGACGTCCCCTGGCGGATAGGAGGCAAGCGGCGTGCCTGGGTGGGGTATGAATGGCCCTATCCCCGCCATCTCCACGTCGAGACTGCGCAGGAGCATGATATCCTTCGCGAGCGTGCGCGCGGTCTGACCCGGAAGGCCGACGATATTGCCCGACCCAACCTGGAACCCGAGGCCGCGAAGGTGCGCGAGACATTCGAGCCGGCCCTCCAGGGTCATGCCCGGATGAAGGCGGCTGTACAGCCCGGGATCAGCGGTCTCGTGCTTGAGGAGGAACCTATCGGCCCCAGCTCGCCTCATGATCGCGTATTCCTGCCGCGAGCGCTCACCCACGGAGAGCGTCACCGCCACGTCGGCTGCCTGCTTGATACCCTCGACCATACGCGCGATGTCTTCGGCGCGGTAGTGGAGATCGTCGCCTGACTGGAGCACGATCGTCCTGTATCCTGCCGCCGCCGCCCTTGCCGCGACTTGCACGATCTCGTCGACGCTCATCCGGTAGCGCACGAGCCTTCTGTTGTCGCGCCGGAGGCCGCAGTACACGCAGTTCCGCACGCAGTAGTTGGAGAACTCGATGATGCCGCGAAGATGCACGGCGTCGCCCATGAACCCCCGTCGCACTTCATCTGCAAGGGTAAAGAGGGTCCGCTGTTCCCCGGGACCTGCCTCGAGCAGGGCAACGATGTCGGCCTCGGTGAGACCCGCCCCCAGGAGTGGACCTGGGGCGGTGTCGGCGCCCAATGCGTTGGGCTTCTCGGATCCCAGAGCCTCCTGCACTTTCCTGATTGCGCTTGCGAAGCCGTATCCGCTCATTCGTGGCCTTCTCCTCTCGCGGTCTCGGCGAGGGCACCGGCAGCACCGCATGCTGGCCCGGACGCATGCGCGCGTGCGTCCTTGCTTCTTCCGCGTCCTGCCTGTCCGGCCGCCCCGCCGTGCTCCTCACCGTCTATCCACCCTTCTCAACCTGCTGGCGCAGCCCTGCGCCATGTCGGTCCGGTAGGCATCGCCGTCTCTTCGCGACGTTGCGCGCGATGACGATTGGTGGGAGCGGATTGCATGCATAGGGCCCGCCTCCCTGCGGGAGGCGGGCCCTCGAGGTCGAGCCAGCTGACTGGCGGCGACGCTATCTCGACCCTCCCCTTGCGCTCAGGCGACCCCTCCACTCAGGGATGGCGAAAACCTCTTCAGTTGACCCCGGCACACGCCGCACGCCCTCCGGCCCGGGCCATGCCGCGTTCCGGCAGGCACCCCGACCGTCAGGATCCTATGGATTGTGCGCCCTTTCACATGCATTCTACTCGAGATGTTCGGCGAAATCAACCACCAGGCGGCGAGTCGGCAAGTCGTAGACCGTGAACCCGGCGGGATCTGAACGGGGCGATTGCGTCGGCTATCCGAACAACCACGATGCCAGGCCCACGGCTACCCCGGTCGCCGCCACTATAGTGCCGACTATCCATCGGACGGTGCTGTGCATCTCCCTGTGCAGCTCATCGATCTTGGCAAGGAGCGCATCGAACCTCCTGTCAACTGCAACGAAGCGATCATCCGTTTTCCTGTCGGCTGCAATGAAGCGATCGTCCATCTTCTTGTCGGCTGTAACGAAACGATCATCCGTTTTCCTGTCAGCTGCGACGAAGCGATCATCCATCTTCTTGTCAGCTGCAACGAAGCGATCGTTCATCTTCTTCTCCATTACAAGAAACTGATCGCCCATCTCCTGGTGCAGGCGGTCAAACCTGCTGTCGACTGCGGCAAAACGGCTGTCCATCTTCTTGTCAGCTGCAACGAAGCGATCATCCATCTTCCTGTCGGCTGCAATGAAGCGACCATCCATCTTCTGGTGCAGCTCATCGGTCCTGGTATCGATCTTCTCGTGGAGCCTCTCGACCTTGTCGTCGAGCTTGCCCAGCTGCTGCATGATCATGTTGAACGGATCAAAGGACGCCCGAAAGAACATCCCCTGCTCCTCGCTGCCTGCAGCCATTTGCTTTCTGGTTTCGCTCTCGGCCACGATCAAGTCGCCCCCTCCTCTACCCAGAGGTTACCACGAGCACACGCTGAACGCAATCCCCGGGGCCAAGAATCACCCTTTTGGGGGAACTCCTTTGACACGCCCCAGAGGAGGTGGGTTCTCGAGGTTCCCAGGGCGCACGCTTGCGCATATGCTGGTACATCATGGAGGTGGACATGGGTGCTGGACCGCCTTGCAAGACTCGTGAAGCGGCCTGTCGAGTGGGCCGACGGCGCCATCTTCGGACGACACCAGCGCCGGGACCGTCCTCCCGACACGGTGGAGGTCTCTGGACCTGTCCGGGTGACGAGGAGACAGGGACCGGTGGCTGGGCGTCCCCTGGGGTCGGACGGCACGCCGGAAGCGGCTTACTTGAAGCCGGGAAAAGAGGTGCTGTGCGGCCCCGTCACGCTGGACGAGATCGGCGTGGCCCTGGGCGAGCTGAACATGTCGATGCGCCGGTGGTTCACGTCCGACCTCCCGCACGAGGTCTCCGTGTTCATCCCCCGCGCCGAGCTGCGCATCCGCAAGAGCCGGGGCGTCCAGGAGACTGAGATGGTGCTCGAGAGTGTCACCATCGTGCACTCGCCACGTCCTCCAGCTAGACCCAGGCAGACGCCTGAGCAGTCCTAACGGGGCAGGAAGGTCCTCTGGCATTCTCGACGGTCTCCTCGCCTTAGTGGAGGCCCGTTTCTCTGCAGGACGTGCTCTCTGGCGAGGAGATAAGCGGCTAGACCTACCACTTCGAGGCAAAGCGTCTTGCGCGGAACCCTCGCCTCGATGCCGCTGCCCGTGAATCACAGACTCGTTCGATCAACGCGTCCGAGCAGTGCTACGACAGGTACGCCTCCCGGATGGTCTCGTCCTTCAGGAACCCGTCCGCAGGCCCTGATGCAACAATCCGGCCTGCTCGCAGCACGTAGGCCCGATCGGCGATGGCGAGTGCCGCCCGGGCGTTTTGCTCTACCAGCAGCACAGTCGTCCCCGCCCTCCTGATGTCCTGGATCGTCTGCATGACCTTGTCAACGAGCGCAGGTGCAAGGCCCATGGACGGCTCATCCATGCAGATGAGCTTCGGGTTTGCGATGAGCGCGCGGGAGATCGCGAGCATCTGTTGCTCACCGCCGGAGAGCGTCCCCGCCTTCTGGTGGCGCCTTTCGGCAAGCACCGGGAAGAGATCGAGGGTCTGCTCGATGCGTTCGGCGGCCTCGCGCCGATCATCGAGGAGGTACCCGCCCAGCTCGAGGTTTTCCAGGACGGAAAGCCCAGGGAAGATCCTGCGACCCTCGGGGACCAACGCGATCCCGGCCCTTGCGATCTCGGAGGTGGGCATGCCGTCTATCCTCCGACCCATGAATCTGATCTCGCCCGTCGGCGGGCGCACGCGGCCGAGAATGGTCCTCAGCAGCGTAGACTTGCCCGCGGCGTTGCTGCCGAGGACCGTCACGATCTCGCCGCGCTGCACATGGAGGTCGACTCCCTGGAGAACCTTGACTGCGCCATACGACGAGTGGACGCCCCTCGCCTCCAGCAGGACTTGCCCACCCTCACCTGAGTGAGGATTCGTCAATCCCTGCTTGCTTTCCAGCGGCTGCCTGGTCACCAGCGTTGCACTTGGGGATGGTGCCCCAAGCAGGATGCCTTGGCAGTGCGAAGTCGGAGGGGTTTCCGCTCCTTCGCTCGGCGGTCTTGCGGTCTGTTGGCTCTGCGGGAGGCCGAGGGCCGCCCCCTGCTCGGTGCCGAGGTAAGCCCGCATCACGTCGCGGTTCGACGCGACCTCGCCGGGCGTGCCTTCTGCGATCTTCTCGCCGTGGTCCAGGACGATCACTCTGTCGCAGGTCTCGGCGACCACGTCCATGTGGTGCTCGATCACGATCACGGTGTAGCCGTGCTCCTTGAGCTGCTTGATCGTGCTCACCACGTCTCCGATCTCGTCAGGCGTCATCCCCGCTGTGGGTTCATCCAGCAGCAGGACACGGGGCTTTGCCGCGATCGCCCGGGCGAGCTCCACTCGACGGCGGTGAGGATATGAAAGGTCACGAGCGGGCTCTCCTTCGCGTTCGGCCAGGCCGCGCCCGAGGAAGCGCAAGGCGTCCCGGGCGCACGCGACGGCGGATGCTTCACGCGATTTGAACGCCCTGGTCCGCAGGACCACCGCGGCAAGGTCGCGCCTTGAGCCGAGGTGACAGCCGGCGAGGACGTTCTCGAGGACGCTCTGGCCCTCGAAGAGCCTGATGTTCTGGAAGGTGCGCGCGACGCCGAGCGCCGCTACCTTATGGGGCGGAAGGCCCACCACGCTCCGTCCGAAGACCATGACATCCCCGGACGAAGGCCTCGTGACGCCGGTGATGAGGTTGAAGAGGGTGGTCTTCCCTGCCCCGTTAGGCCCGATGATGCCTAGGACCTCGCCACGGCGCGCCACGAGGCTCACGCCGGAGAGAGCCGCGAGGCCCCCGAACACGCAATGGACATCACGAACCTCAAGTGCTGGTTGGACGGTTGCCGCCCCAATGGCCGCCTCCCGAGCGGGGTGCGGCTGCGCGACTCGCATGAGCGCGGGGGACGGGCGACGGATGTGGCCGACCTGTGCGGCCAGCTCAGGCTCGGGCTCAGGCTCAGGCTCCTTGTCTGCCGCGTCTGCCACCGGTATTATCCGTGGCGACGCCTGTGCCTGACCTTGCGCCGGCCCCTGCGCCGTTCCGACCGCTGCCTCACGACCGCGCTGCCGTCGGCCTCGGCCGCCACTTGGCACCGGCACTCGGGCCGTCCCCAGGGTAGCAACGGACGCTGCAGGGATGAGGCCACCGGGGCGGTAGACCACGAGAAGCACGAGGGCGATGCCATAGATGAGCATCCGATAGACGCTATAGGCGCGGAGCAGCTCCGGGAGGACCACCAGGGAAGCCGCCCCCATCACGAGACCGGGCAGGCTGCATAGACCCCCCAGGATTATCATGCAGTACACCGTGATGGTCTCGGCCATCGTGAAGTTCTGCGGAAAGACCGCCCCCTGCCACGAGGCGAAGAGCGCGCCCGCGAGGCCTGCGAGCCCCGCCCCCCACAGGAAAGCCATCACCCTGTAGCGCGGCACGTCCACGCCCATGCAGCCGGCAGCCACCTCGTCCTCGCGCAGCGCGGCCCATGCCCGTCCGATGCCAGAGCGGAGGATGCGGCCGGTTACCACGGCGGCCCCGACAGCGAACGCCCATATGAGGCAGTATGACGCCTCGAGCGAGGCTAACCTCATCCCGAACATGGCTGGTGGGTCGATTCCAACGATGCCGTTGGGGCCGTTGGTGATGTTCACGGGCCGGTCCAGGTTGTTGAGGAGGATGCGCACGATCTGCCCGAAGCCCAGCGTCACCATGGCAAGGTAGTCGCCGCGAAGGTGAAGCGTGGGAAGGCTCACGGCAAGGGCCGCCACGACAGCTGCCGCGATCGAGCACGCGGCGCTGAGGATGAACGGCACGTGCAGGCCGAAGTGGGGAGACGAGAGGAAGGCATATACGTAGGCGCCGATGCCATAGAAGGCGACGTATCCGAGGTCGAGGAGGCCGGCCTCGCCAGCCACGATGTTGAGGCCGATGGCGAGGATGAGGTACAGACCGACGGTGCCGCCCACGCGAAGGTAATAGAAGTTGTGCGTGAGGAGGGGGACCAGGCCCAGCATGGCCGCGGCGGCGTAGACCATCCCGCCGACACTCGAGGCGGAAAGAGGCCGGGCGGCGAGACGCGCGCGCAGCGTCGTCCCGGCACACGCCTCGGCAAGCGTCCGGGTGAGCGTTCTCGCAGGCAGCCCTGTGCCTCGCCCCCGCCCTCGTCTTCCGCTTCGCGCCTGGCCAGGCGTTTGTACCGACTCTTGTGCGCGTTCTGCGCGCGAGCCCCCAGCCGCCGCGGCATCAGAGGCCCGTGCCAATGCCACGTCACCTCTCCTGGCGGCCATCTCCGGGCTTTCCTCGCTAAACCTCATGGCTGTTCCATCTCCTCACGATGTGTGTCCGCTGTCCACGCGCGATCCCGGTGATCCTGGGTACGGAGGCCACCCCTCCACGGGTTCGCGGTGTGCTTTCGCTCCGCGCTGCCCTAGACCTTCTCGCGCGCCTGTACCCCCAGAATCCCCGCTGGCTTCAGTATGAGCGCCACGATGAGCACCGAGAAGACGATGGCATCCTTATACACCGGCGCGACGAAGAGCATCCCGAGGCTCTCTGCAAGGCCCAGCACGATCCCACCGGCCATTGCGCCCCGCATGCTCCCGATGCCGCCGAGCACGGCCGCGGTGAAGGCTTTCAGGCCTGCCGAGAACCCGATGATGAAGTCCACCTGCATGTAGTAGAGCCCGATCATGACCCCCGCGATCCCCGCAAGCCCCGATCCGATGATGAACGTGGCCGCGATCACGCCCGCCGTGCGGACTCCCATGTACTCGGCGGCCTCGGGGTCTTCGCTCGTGGCGCGCATGGCCTTGCCGAGCATGGTGCGGGAGACAGCGAAGTCGAGCGCGAGCATGACGGCTACCGACGTCGCGATGATGGCGAGGCGCGTCGCGGAGATGGTAGCCCCTGCTGCGTATACGGTCCAGCCGGGCGGAATCAGGATTTCCGTCTGGTACGCCTTGGCACGTCCTGCGGTCAGCAGCATCGCGGCGTTTTCCAGGATGATGGATACTCCAAGTGCCGAGATGAGCGGCGCCAGGCGCGAGCTTCCGCGCAGCGGGCGATATGCGAAACGCTCGATGAGCCCGCCGAGGATGCTGGTGGCTGCCACCGCAGCTACGATCATGAGGATGAGAACCACGAAAGGGTTTGCCGCGAGCGCCCCGCTCCGGGTGAAGAGAGAGAGGACTCCCCACCCGGCAAAGGCACCGACCATGAACACGTCCCCATGTGCGAAGTTGAGCATCTTGAGGATGCCGTAAACCATGGAGTAGCCCAGCGCGAGCAGGGCATATACACTGCCCAGCGTGAGGCCGTTCACGATCTGTTGGGGCAACTGTGCGAGTGCCTGTTCCATGGGACTCGTCTCCTACCTCTCCATCTCCTTGTTGCCGTCGCTGTCACTGCCACTGTTGTTGCCGCTGTTCCAGCATACATTGTCCTGCGCGTTCCCCGGTCCTGTCCGGGATCCTGTCCTGCAGGCATCTCGTCTGATTCCTGGCTATCCACCACATATCCGGGCGGATGCCAGGACCGTGGCGCGGGCGCGCCCAGGCGGGTCGGCGTCCCGTCCCCCATCGAATGGCGACGGCGGATAACGGCGGATGGTGATGCCGCCGGCGCGCCCGCGCCTCACGGCAGCCTGTGCGCGGCCTCGGACGACCTGGGAAGCGCGCGCAGGCAGTCCGTTGGCGGCCCGCGCTGGCCTTGCCACGGTCACCGGACCTCGGCAGGGTACTCCTTGACCTGGACGAAGTCGCCGCCCTTCACCTGGAACACGTAGATGCTCGCGCCGACTACGTCGCCCTTGGCGTTGAAGCTCACCGGGAATCCGAGTATGCCCCGGTAACCTCGGGTATTGTGGACCGCCTCCAGCACCGCGGCGCGCGTGAGCCCGGCGGGATTATTCCCGGCGGCCTTCCTCATGGCCTCTATCAGGATCTTCGTCGCCTCGTAGCTCTGCCCGGAGAAGATGCTCATAGCGCCGTACTTGCTCTCGAACTTCTTGATGAAGCCCTGCGCCTCGGGCACGTCCTTGATGTCGCGGCCTATGGCTGTCACATACATGCCCTCGGCCGCTCCACCTGCGCCCGCGATGAGCTGGTCCTTCTCCTTGAGGCCGTCCCCTCCCATTAGCTTGGGGTGAAGCCCGAGCCCTACGGCCTGCTTTATGAGCGCCGCGGCCTGGGCAGGGTTGGGGAGTCCGAGGTAGAGGAGGTCCGGCGCAGCAGACTTGACCCGTGTGAGGATGGGCGAGAAATCTCTGTCCTCCGGGGTTATCTGACCGCGCGTGACCTTCACGCCTGCCTTCTCGAGCGCCGCGGCGACCTGGTCGGCGAGCCCCTGCCCGTATGCGCCCTTATCGTCGATTACGTAGACGTTCTTCGCGCCGAGGTGCTCCACGATGAACCGCGCTGCCGCCGGCCCCTGGGCGTCGTCCCTCGGGCATATCCTGTGCATGACCCTGTATCCGAGTTCGGTCAGAGACGGGTTCGTGGCCGACTGGCTGATGAGCACGAGACCAGCCCTCTGGTAGGTGGGCAGGGCGGCGTTTACGGCGCCGCTGTTCATCGGCCCCACCACGCCCAGCACGCTCCCATCCATGGAGAACTTGTCGGCCACGATGACCGCGCGCGACGGATCGCCTGCGTCGTCCCCGACGACGACCTCGATCTTCCGGCCACCCACACCGCCTTCGGCGTTCGCCTCATCCACGGCCATTCGGATGGCGTTGAGGGAATCCAGGCCGATCTTGGAGAGATCCCCCGTGAACGGCCCTGCGGCGCCGATCTTGACCGGGGGCAGGTCTTTGCCGAAGGCAAGGCCCGTGCCCACGCCCAGGACGAGCACCATCAGGACCGCAAGGTACAGCGCAGTGCGGGCGCCCGCGGCTACCCTCCTTACCTGGGCCACATCCGTCCTCATCATGCTCCTCACTTCCTTCTGATCTCGACGTGAAACCACCAGCTTCATCTCTTCTCTACCTCCTTGCTTCTTATCGGGATTCTTACCGGTCGACTATCGGCACGCCCCGGTCTGCGAGGCGACTTGCCCACTCGTCCAGGCCGAGTCTTCTCAATGTGGACGCGGTTGGAGCGCCGGTCTCGACATCCCACCCCCGGGCCTCGTAATACTCGTCGAGCATCTCGTCGAGCGCAACCGTGCTGCCGCTCGTAGACCCGCACCCGGCGGGCATCGGCTCCACCCGAAAGCGCCTCGGGAGGGTGTCGTCCGCCCTTCTGACCCCGAGCGCCGTGATGAAGCATCGCTCCAGGTTCACGATGCGCTCGCAGGCCGCCTGCACCTCGGCGCCGTCGAAGTCGAAGCCGGTGGCGGCCCGCAGCACGGCGGCCGCGTCATCGAACGGCAGGACCTCCATGTTCACGATGGTGTTCTTGCACGCGTCGAGCGAGTCAGCGAGGGCGCACAGCTCCTCGAAATGCTTGACGACACGGCCTTTGCCCTTGTGCTCGAGCCTGAAGGCCGCTTCCCTTGCCCCGAACCTTCGCACGGCCGCCTCGGCGTCCTGGGTGAACTCGAAGGACGGCTCTGACCGGAGGTGGTCGCCGCCGCGGCTTGCGACCGCGTTGCCCAGCGCGTAACCCTTGATGCCCCTGGGGTCAGCCATGAATATCTCGAGGCCTTTCACGTGCATGGCGAGGTCCTCGCTGCCCCGGCCGATCTTTCGCGCCGCTTCACGAACCCCATCTGCGAGCACGTCCCCGAAGCCCTCGCGCGATGCGATCTTGCGGACCAGGGTTTGCACGGCGCCGATGTTTCCCCAGGTAAGGTCGAGACCGTCCGCCTCTTCGCGCGAGATGATCCCGCGCTCGAAGCACTCGATGGCGAAGGACACGCACTCCGCCGTGGAGATAGCGTCCATCCCGGCGCGATTGCATATGTCGAGGGTAGCAAGGCCGGCCTCAAGGTCTCGGACGCCGACACGTGACGTGAAGCCTGCAAGGCCCTCGAACTCCGGTCCCTCGCTCTTGAGGCCAGCGTATGGTCCGGACTTCACCTCGAAGAACCTGCTGCACGGGATGGTGCACGAAAAGCACGCCTTGCCCTTTACCCTGAGGCGCGCGGCAAGCCTCTCGCCGCTCACCTCGTCCGCATGCTCGAACCTTCCCGTCTGGAAGTGGCGGGTGGCGAGGCACCCGGCGGCGTTGAGGGCCGAGAGGAGCCTCGTGGTGCCCAGGGCGACCCTGGGCTTATACTCCGGGTGGCTCAGGATCCTTACGTCCAGCGCTCTAGTGAAATCAAGGAACTCATCCGGGCGCGCGACCTCCAGGGGTCTTGTGCCGCGAACGACGACCGCCTTCAGCCCCTTGGACGCCATCACTGCACCCATTCCGGTCCGCGCTGCGGCGCGGACGAGGTTGCAGAAGATCCCTGAGAATTTCACCCCGCGCTCGGCAGCGGGGCCGATGCATGCGACCTGGGCGCGGCGCCCGTGTCGCGCAAGGAGCGCCTTTTGTGTTTCCCACACGTCGAGGCCTGCGAGGTCCCCGGCGGGAAGGACCTCGGCCCCATCGTCGGATATGAAGAGATAAGAAAGCCTGTCGGCTCGTCCGCGTATGATGACCTGATCGTACCCGGCGAATTTGAGCTCTGGTCCGAAAAACCCGCCGGCGTTGGAGTCCCCGAGTATCCCGGTCTGCGGGGACTTCGAGGTGAAGTTCACACGGGCAGCGCCGGGGAAGAGCGTGCCGTCGAGGGGTCCTACGCCGATGATGAGGACGTTCTCGGGGGAGAGTGGATCGACGTCGAGGTCGATCTCTCGGACGAGCCGCGCGATGTTGAGCCCACGTCCACCGACATACTGCATCGCGT
>JBLNDE010000054.1:0-16211 GCA_050261335.1 Bacillota bacterium | reverse complement strand
TGCGGCGCGCCTCGTTCGAATTTGGCGCTTAAGGCTAGCCAAATTCTCGACGCCCCGTCGTGCAAGCACCGGCAACCCGGAATCTTCTCCCAAACCGGCATGGATTTCTGAACTCACACTTAGCCGCCCGGATGGTGCATTGGCAAGGACGGTGCCCCCTTTCGGATGACCTCTTGGTTGTGTGGGGTTGTGGTTGTGTTGGGCGGGCAGCAGCGCTGCCACTTAGTTGTTTGGACATATCGGTACAAATTCCTTCCGTGAAGGGATCTGTATGGCAGTATTTGTCTTGACAGGGAAGATGGGGACTGCATATACTATGGATGCGAACAGATGTTCGAGAGTATGTTTACCGTCTATCTCCACGAAGGTGGTTTCCGTGTCCATGGTGATGGCTCATATCTGGTTGCCTGGCTTTTACGCGAGGGCTGAGGCTGTGTTGTGCCAGCAGCCTGAAGAGGCGCCTATTGTGGTTACAAGGGGCAGGCATGTGATGGATGCGTCGCCGGGCGCGAGGAAAAGGGGCATAGGGCTGGGGATATCGCTATCCGCGGCGCGCCTCATGTGCCCGGAGATCGTCCAGGTGAGCTATGCTCCTGAGCGGTACGACGGGTTTGCCGACAGCCTGTGGGAGGCATGCGCGCAGCATAGTCCGGCGGTTGAGCCCCTGGCCCAGCACGAGGCCTTCATCGACCTTTCGGGATGCGCCGATGTGCCGGGCGTGCTCGAAAGAGTATCTCAGGGTGTGGAGAGCATCATTGGAAGCCGCCCCGTGTTCGGAGTGGCCGGCTGCAAGCTGGTGGCGCGGGTGGCTTCAGGAGTGCTCGAGGAGACGAGGGAGGTCCTGCGGGGCAAAGCACCTGGAGCCTCGTGCCGCCGGGCGTGGTCGCGTCCCGAAGGAGAAGGGCAGGGGAGGCACCTGCCGATCAGCCCGGCGCGCGAGGCCGGGAACGCCCTGATCGTTACCGGGAAGGAGAAAGAGTTTCTCGCCCCGTTGCCCGTGGGCGTGCTCTGGACCATCGATAGAGATGTGATCGAGCGCCTCCTGCGCCTCGGCGTGCAACGGGTGGGCGACGTGCAGGCGATGGGGAGATCGGCTCTCGTCGATGCGTTGGGAGAGGCAGGGCACGTTGTTTACGAGTTCAGCCTCGGCACGGATCGTTCGAGGGTGATGCCTGTCTACCCGAAAGAGGCTGTAACGTTTCGAAAGGCTTTCGACGACGAGGTTTCCGATGAGCCTATCCTGGCTCGCATAGTGGAAAGCGGCGCCGCGTTCATCGAACAGAGGCTGAGGGCCTGTGCTGTGACGGCCCGCCGGTGGGGTATCGTGCTCGAGCTCGTCAGCAACAGTGGTGCGAGCCAGGCGGCGCGCGAGCGACGCCTTTCGAAGCCGCCGGAGTTCTACGGCGGTGTCCCGGCGATATACAGAAGCCTCCTGAGAGAGGTACTGTCGACGCCCGGCGGGGCAACACCATCGCAATCTGAGTCGCCCGGAGCACCTGAATCGCCTGGGTCGTTTGGGTCGGCGTGGGGTCCTGGGTGGCAGGTGACGCGGTGCGAGCCGGCGACATGTGGGCTGTCTCGTCCTGTGAGAGCGATATCCCTTATAGCAGCCGATCTCGTGCTCACAGTAGCGGCATCGCAGGTGGATATGTTCGACCCGCATGTAGCGGTCGACCCGACCCGAGCCGTCGATGTGGTCGTGGGTCGGGTAAGGGAGAAGTTCGGCGTGAAGAGCCTTTTTCCGGCGAGCCTGCTTGAATGCGACAGAAGAGATAGACTCCTGCTGGCCTGGGAGGCTTGTTCGTATGAGGAGAGTAAACAGGTCGCTTCAGGTTGTGATGCGAGGAGACCGGCGTCCGGAGAGTTTCTACTGGAAAAGAAAATGGCTTCGGGTGCTTTCCGTTGTTGACGAGTGGCGCGAGGTAGGCGACTGGTGGCAGGGGGAAGGGGAAAGGCGCGTTTTTGCCGTGCTTGCAGACAACGGCGGAGTATACGAACTCTGTTGCGATGAGCACGACGCCTGGCAGCTTACGAAGATCTTCGACTAACTATTGATAGTTGAGGGAGCTCGAAGCGCCATGGGCAAGTTCGCGCATCTCCACGTGCACTCGCATTTCTCATTCCTTGACGGGGCGTCGAGCGTCGAGGCCATTGTGAGGGGCGCGGCGGAGCTTGGCATGGAGGCCATCGCCGTCACGGACCACGACAACCTCTGCGCGGCGGCGAGGCTCGCCCGGGCCGCCCGGCAGTACGGGATGAAGCCCATCCACGGCGTCGAGGTCACGCTCGAGGGCGGGAGCCACCTGGTACTTCTGGCGGAAGGCCCCGAGGGCTATGCCAACATCTGCACGATCCTCACCGAGGCTTATATGTCGAGAGACTGGGAGAGGGCCATCGCGGGCGACGGCGTAGCGCTGTTTTCTAGGAGCCCTAGCGATACGATACTAAGTGAGAGTGCAACACCGGCAACCCGACACCCGCTGGAAAACCGGGAGGAATTAACTAACCTTCGCTTAGGGCCGCCCGGGCCAGCGCTCCCGGCGTCAGAGAGCGGGGTCGTGGCGGAGTTTGCCAGGCGCCGCCTGGCACCGAGGGTGTCCCTGTCCTCGCTTGAGGAGCACCACAAGGGGGTCACAGCGCTTTCCGGGTGCGTCGTGCGGGGCGCCGTCCCGGCACTCGTCCGCGCGGGCAGGCACAGTCAGGCGCTGGAGCTTGCCAGGCGGCTTGCGGACATCTTCGGGCGGGCTAGCTTCTACATCGAACTCCAGAACCTCGCCATCCCAGGTGGCGACCACCTTGTCTCCCGCCTCGTTGAGCTGGCGGAGGAGGTCGGGGTGAGGGTCGTGGCTACCAACGACGTCCACTACTGCAAAAAGTCGGACTTTGCCATACATGACGTCCTCACCTGTATCCGCACGCTGACGCGGCTCGACGATGTCCATCCTGAGCGAAGGCTCAACGCCGAGAACTACTTAAAGCCCGTCCAGGAGATGGCACGCCTTTTCCGCCGCTATCCTGAGGCGATAGCAGCTGCCGGCGAGATCGCCGACCGGTGCTCTCCCGGGCTTTTGCTCGACCAGAGGCTCTTTCCAACCTTTGTCCCTCCAGAGGGGACGGGGACGTCCGCCGAGTACCTCCGACATCTTGTATACGAAGGCGCCTCATCGCACTATGGGACCATCACCCCGGCGATAAGGTCCAGGCTCGACCACGAGCTTGACGTCATATGTACCCTCGGGTATGAGGATTACTTTCTCATGGTATGGGACGTTGTGAGCTTCGCCCGGCAAAAGGGGATCCGGTTCGCGGGAAGGGGATCCGCGGCAGACTCCGCCGTGGCGTATTGCCTTTTCATAACCAGCGTGGACCCGATCGCCCGGGGCCTTCTCTTCGAGCGATTCCTCAGCCTTGAGCGCGCGCAGAAGCCTGACATCGACATCGACTTCGATGCCCGCAGGCGAGATGAGGTGCGAGACTACCTGCAGCGCAAGTACGGTCCCGAGCGCGTGGCGGCGGTATGTACTTTCAACACGTTTCAAGCCAGGTCTGCCGTGCGCGACGTGGGCAAGGCCATGGGGCTGCCCCCGGGTGACATAGACCGACTTGCGAAGCGCCTTCCGCACATGTGCGCTGACGAGATCAGAGCGGGTTTCGAGAGGTACCCCGAGCTTCGCGAGAGCGGCATCCCCGTGGAGAAATACTCTCGTCTGTTCGACGTATGCCAGGCCCTGGCGGGCGTGCCGCGCCACATCGGCACCCACCTGGGCGGGGTGGTGGCAAGCCGGGTGCCTCTCGTGAGGGTGACCCCCTTGCAGATGGCGGCGCGCGGCGTGGTCATCACCCAGTTCGACAAGGACGACGTGGAGGAGGTCGGCCTCATCAAGCTCGATCTGCTGTCGCTGCGCATGCTCGCGGCGGTGGAGGACTCCGTGAGGCTGAGCGGCGTCGATTACCAGCGCATCCCCCTCGACGATGAGGCCACATACGAGATGCTGAACGCCGGGGAAACGATAGGCGCCTTCCAGCTCGAAAGTCCCGCGCAGCGGGCGCTCCAGGGGCGCCTCGGGGCGAGCACCATGGAGGACATTGTGGCCAGCGTCGCGCTCATCCGGCCGGGTCCCGTCCAGGGGAACATGGTGGAGCCGTTCGTCGCAAGGCGGCGGGGGCTCGAGGACGTAACCTACGCCCATCCCGGTCTCGAAAGGATCCTCAAGAAAACGTACGGCGTGGTGCTCTACCAGGAGCAGGTGATCGAGATCGCAACGGCGATAGCCGGTTTCACTCCAGGGGAGTCCGACCGCCTGAGGAAGGTGATGACTCACTACCGCTCCAGGGCAGAGATGGACGAAATAGGGAAGGAGTTCGTGAGGAAGGCGATGGAACATGGGGCCCCCCGGGAGGTCGCCGAGACGGTGCTTTCATACATAGTCGCATACGCAGGATATGGTTTCTGTGAGGCCCACGCGGCGGCCTTTGCGGACACCGCCTACAAGACGTCATACCTTTTGCGCCATTTCCCTGCGGAGTTCTACGCGGCCATCCTGAACAACCAGCCGATGGGGTTCTATCCGCCGAACACCATATGTGTGGAGGCCAGACGGCGCGGGGTCCGGATCCTGCCGGTTGACATAAACAGGAGCGCAGAGAGGTTCACGGTCGAGGACGGCGCGATACGCGTGGGCCTTCTCAGGGTGCGGGGCATGAGCGAGGAGACGGCCGCGAGGATAGTCGCATCCAGAGGGCCGCTGGGGTATGCCTCCGTCGAGGACTTCTTCGCGCGGGTGCCCGTGGATCGGGACCTCCTTGAAAACCTGATGTTATGCGGCGCATTTGATTCCCTGTGTCCCAACCGCAGGGCTGCGCTTTGGAAGATCGCAAGGCAGCTGCAAAGAGCGGAGCGGTTGGGAAGTCGGTCGCGTGAGTCGGCGGGCCCGAAGAGGAGTGGAAGCGGCGATGGCCGCGTCGCCATCCCCGGTCTG
The DNA here is from genome assembly GCA_050261335.1 of Bacillota bacterium. Classification (GTDB taxonomy): domain Bacteria; phylum Bacillota; class SHA-98; order UBA4971; family UBA4971; genus UBA6256. The sequence continues at coordinate 11,232 of JBLNDE010000054.1, read as the reverse complement.
GGCCCGCAGCCGCGACACGGCCCCAACGATGGCGCTGCCGCTGCTGTTGCCACTGCTGTTGCTGCTGCTGTCGCTGCCGCTGGCACTGGCGCTGGCGCTGGCGACGGCGTCGGCATCTGTTCCGAAGCCGGTGTGCAGGTGCGAAATACGCAGGCTGGGAGCGGCGGCTCCCTTCGATCGTTAGGGGATATCCCCGACTTTTCCGAGGGCGATAAGTTCAAGTACGAGTTCTACATACTCGGCCTCCACCCCACAAAGCACCCGATGGAGTTCTATCGTAGCCGCCTGGCGAGGGGAGGGGTGCTCACGGCTGCCGCCGCAAAGAAGATGGAGCCCGGCACGAGCGTGCGGGTGGCAGGGGTAGTGGTGAGGCCGCATCGCCCTCCCACCCGAAGCGGAAGGATCGTGGTCTTCTTCTCGCTCGAGGATGAGACCGGCACCATCGATGTGACGGTGTTCGAGAACGTGTACAGGCGCTGCGGGGGAGTCATGTTCACAAGCCCCATCCTTGTGGTGGATGGCCGTGTGGAGCGGCGAGGAAACACCGTAAACATAACTTCATTCCAAGTCCGAAAGGATCTTCCACTTCCATATTGAACTAACTAAACTGAGATCGCAACAAGTTCGCGCTGCTTTTCAGTGCGCGAGGGCTGTCGCCAGGGGCTGCCGGTGCTACACTCGGGGACGGCGCCCCAAGCGGGGCGCGCTTCGCCAAGATCCGGCCCGTCGGGCGAGTGGCCGGATCTTGACACCCCTCGTGCAATCACTGGCAACCCAGCAACTACTGGAAAACGGACAAGGATTGACGCATCCTCGCTCAGCAAGCACCGGCCACCCAAACACCGCCGGGGACGTCTGTCGTTGCCGCCGGCTGTTGCGGGCAGGGGGATGTGCGTTCCGAAGAGCCGCGATCAGTTCGAGAGGTGGTAGCAATGGCTGGAAGACGAGTGTTTGCCGTGTCGCTCATCCTGATCGGCCTCGTCCTGCTCGCGAACAACCTGGGCTTCATCACATGGAGCATCCGTGACGCTTTTCGCGTTCTGTGGCCGGTCCTTCTGGTCCTGTTCGGCGTGTCTCTGATTCTGGAGGGAACCGGCGCCAGGGCGGGCAGCGGGTGGTTTGCAATCATCGTCCTGTTGCTGATCATGGGGGTAGCGGTTGCCACCTCAGCGCGCTGGGTTCCTGGCGGAAGAAGGCTGTGGGGCGCGTCAGAGGCCCGCACCAGGTCGTTCGAGGTGGCCGCCGGGGCTCACCAGCCTGAGGCGGTGCGCCTGCGGGTTTCGCTGGGGTCCAGCCGCGTGAGCATCGGCGAGAGCGAGAGGCCCGGCTTTCTGTTCACACAGGCGACATACTACACACCCGAGGACGAACCGCGCCTTTCCCAGAGGATGTCAGGAGGAACGCTGACGCTCGACTACACCGAGAAGGGCGGCCGCACGTTCGGTATCCGCTTCCCACGTCGCCAGGCCAGGCACGAGATCCGCATCGCAGATTCCGGCGTCGCCACCGGCATCTTCGTGGATCTTGGCTCGGGAGGCGGCACCGTCGAGCTCGGCCGCACAAAGGTTCGAGAGATGCGCTTCGACATCGGAAGCGGAACGCTGTCCTGTCACGCGACGGCTGCCATGGCAGGTCCGAGCGAGGCTTTCACGTGCGACGTGGGCTCGGGGAGCGCCGAGATCGCGGGGCTCGGCGATTTCAAACCGAGGGACGTTGAGGTGAGCGTCGGGTCAGGGAGCGCCAGGGTTGACTTCCAGGGCGCGTGGGACCCCGGGGAGGTTCCGGTCAAGCTGGATGTCGGGTCGGGGTCTCTCGATGTAATGATACCCGAGGGGGTCGGGTTCAGCGTCACGGGCAGCATCGGATCAGGCGACGCGTATGTCGCGGGTAAGCGGTACACTGGCCGTGAGTTCGAGCATTCGGCGCATTTCGACACGGCCCAGGTGAGACTCAGGATCGTCGCCGACGTGGGCTCGGGCGAACTGCGCGTTCGCATGGCTGCGACCGAGCGAACAGATGTCTGACCAGGAGCGTGGCGGGCGATGAATATGCCTGCCTATACTGGTGCAATACGAATTTCGTATGACATTCTGCCAGAACTGAGAAGGAGTTCCATGATTCCCGTGGAATGATTTGCAGCGGGAAATGTCGGTGGTTATCGTAAAGTCAGCGCCGGCTCTCAGTAGATCGCCACAAGTTCGCGCCACTTTTCAGCGGGTGAGTCCTGTCCAGGGTTGCCGGTGTTGCCCTCCGGGGACGGCGCGTGCGGCGAGATGCGTTCGGATTTGGCGCTTAAGGCTAGCCAAATTCCAGGCGCCCCGCCCTGGCAAGCACCGCGAGCCCCAATGGCGTCAAGGAAGATGGCGCAAACTTATGGCGCCATACTTGGTTGCGAGACGCTCGAAGTGGGAGGTGAAACGCAGGTAGGAAAGTAACAAACAGGTAGAGGCCGTTTTTGAGGATCGTCGGTGATTCCCCGAACGACCACGACAAGGAGGTAGCGAGATGAGAGCGAGAAGGTTTCTTGTGCCCGTCGCGTTGCTGCTCGTCTTGGCGCTGGCCACCACGATAGCGGCCGCCCAGGAAAAGAAGGTGAACTGGGAGCCCTGGGGCCCCCGGGTCGACCAGATCATCATGCCGATCATAAAGGACAGCGAGGCCCAGCTCATCGCGTTCGAGCGCGGTGAGAGTGTGGTGCTCCCGGGGCTCACAAGGCCCGGAGACATCAACAAGGTCAAGCAGAACCCGAACGCCGACATAACCGTAAACCTCGGGTTCCACATGTTCTACCTGTGCTTCAACATGCGCCGGGGCCCGCTCGATGACGTTGCCATCCGCCAGGCCATGGCGCACGTGACCAACCGCGAGCAGATCATAAACCAGCTCTTCCAGGGGTACATGTTGCCGCTTACCAGCTTCGTGCCGCAGTCATCGCCGTTCCACAATCCCAACGTGCCGCAGTACCCCTATGACCCCGAGAAGGCGAAACAGATCCTCGAGAAAGCCGGCTACAAGCTGGATAAGGCCACCGGCGTCAGGATCGATCCCAAGACCGGAAAGGCGCTCCGGAAGATGAAGATATTCACCCCCACGTACGAGGTAGCGCCGACCTCCGCTGAGCTCGGCAAGATGATCGCCGAGGCCGCGCAGGCTATCGGCCTTCCAGTAGAGCCGGAGCCGATGGACTTCCCGGTCATGCTCGAGAAGATCGATGTCTTCGATTTCGATATGTATGTGCTTGCCTGGGGTCTTAACCGAATCCCGGACTATCTGTACAGCTTCTTCCACTCCTCACAGGACGTGGAGGGAGGTTACAACAACCCAGGCATACATGATGCCGAGCTCGACAAGGCCATCGAGGCCGTGTACTACCCGCCGGACCTCAAGACCGCCAAGACCGCGGCAGACAAGGCGCAGGTGATCCTGTCGCAGAAGCTGCCCTACATCACGCTCTACTCGCGCCCGTACATGGACGCGTGGCGCAAGGACCAGGTCACCGGCTATGTCCCGATGCTGGGCTACGGGGCCGCTCAGTACAACAACAAGTGGACCATGCTCGACATACGTCGGGTCAAGGGGGAGGGCGGCACCATCCGGTGGCTGCTGCCCGAGGAGCCCAAGAATCTGAACGCATGTGTGGCCAGTTCCTCGTATGAGTGGGAGGTCCTCGGCAGAACCATGGATAATCTCTACGAGATAGACCCCGATACTCTCGAGGATATGCCGTGGCTTGCGAAGAGCTGGAAGGTTGAGACCTGGGAGCCCGAGCCCGGCAAGAAGGGCACGAAGGTTACCTGGTACCTGGAGAAAGGCGTCAAGTGGCAGGATGGCGAGCCGTTCACATCTGCCGATATAAAGTTCACGATAGAGTACCTCAAGAAGAACGAGGTCCCGCTGTACATCAGCGACCTGCAGGATATCGTGAAGGTCGAGACGCCCGACCAGTATACCGCGATAGTCTACTTCAGCACCGTCAGCTACTGGCACCTCTACCATGCCGCGTACTCGTTCCTGCCCAAGCACATATGGGAGAACGTGACAGACTGGAAGGCCTTCCAGCCGTGGCTCGAGGCTCATCCGAAGGTGAAAGGCCTCACCAAGGTCATCGGCACCGGGCCGTTCGTGCTCAAGGAGTACAAACCCGGCGAGTACGTGCGCCTGATGAAGAACCCGATCTACTGGAGGCTGAACCCCCCGAAGAAGTAGGGCGGTTACGCTGACTTGAGCGCGGCAAGCGCAGGGTCGAGACCGGTCCGCCGCTCTCAGCTCCTGCCGGCAGGGCGGAGCGGCGGACCGCTTTGAGTTCCCGGTCTTGAGGCATGGCGAGGAACCTGAAGCGGTCCGTAGACAGGCTCATGCCAGAGCGAGGTGACGGTTGTTGGGCTTTCGTACGTACCTCATCCGACGGATTGTGTATGCTCTCATCGTTCTTTTTGTAATCCTCACGTTCAACTTCGCCGTCTTTCGATTGATGCCGGGCGACGCGGAGAAGATGATAATCGACCCGCGGTTCTCCCCTGAGGCAAGGGCGGCCCTGCGCAAGCAGTTCGGTCTGGATGAACCTCCGCTGATGCAGTACTGGAAGTACATCACGAGTCTTCTGCGGTTCGACCTGGGCCAGTCGTTTGCCACCAGACGACCTGTGGCGAGCGAACTTGCGGAGCGCCTGCCCAACACCATCGTGCTTTTCATGACTGCGTTCACCTTGAACATGATCGTGGGGACGGCCGTTGGGGTGTACGCCGCCCAGCGACGGGGCACCTTTGCCGAGACGTTCGTCACCGGGGCGGGGCTCTTCACCTACGCTGTCCCGACGTTCTTCTTTCAGTTGCTGCTCCTCATGCTGTTTGGCTACTACATAAGGATCTTCCCGATACACGGCACCATGAGCGCTCCGCCTCCTGATGGGACCTTCCTGCGGTTCCTGGACCGTGTCCACCATCTCATCCTGCCCGCCGGAAGCAACGTGATAATCGGGTTCGGCTCCTGGGCGCTCTATACGCGCAACACCATGCTCGAGGCGCTCGGCCAGGATTACATCATCACTGCCCGCGCCAAAGGCCTGCCCAGGCGTGAGATCCTGTACCATCATGCATTGAGGAGTGTCCTGCCGCCCATTGTCACGCTCATCTTTCTCTCCTTGCCCGGCCTCGTCACCGGGGCGGTCATCACGGAGACGATCTTCTCCTGGCACGGCGTCGGGCGGTATCTCATGGACGCCGTGCTCCAGCAGGATTACCCCGCTGCACAAGGGGCGTTTTACCTCATCGCCCTCGCTGTCATCATATCGAACTTCCTTGCAGACCTCGTGTACGGACTTGTGGACCCGAGGATACGGGTCGGGGCGGGTGAGCGCGCATGAATGGCGAGACTGCGGTGGGCCAGGCTGTGGTGAGGACGGCGAGGAAGAGGCGTTCGGGGCTTGCTGACTTCTGGGCACAGTATCGGCGCAGGCCCTATGGACTGGTAGGGCTCGCAATGCTGGTGGTGTACATCGCGGTGGCTCTCGCCGCGCCGCTTCTCACCCCATACGACCCGCGGAAGACACAGTTCCTCGCGGACAGGCTGGCTGCTCCCACGTGGGCAAGGTTCGTGATACCGCGGTTCAGAAATGCCCCGCCAACGGAAAGATTCACGATTCGGGCCCGCGAGTGGAAAGTGGAAGTCCAGGAGCGCGCGAGCATCTCCTCCCAGGATATTGAGGGACAGGGCGAGACCATGGTCATCGGGTTCGATCCATCGGCCGGAGGTGAGAGCGCGGGCCGATGCGAACTGGCGTGGCCTGTGCGCTACAGGTTCAATCCCCCGAACACGTTCGAGGGCACCGTGACCTACCGGGTGGAGGCGCCTGCGGATTCCGTGACCATGCTATCCTTCATCATCGTCGATCCCGATGGCAAGGAGTACGACGTCTGGGGTACCACAGTGTATGGCGAGCAGGATTGGTCGTCTGCGAGCCTGGATTCCCGCGACCTTCAGATGAAGACCAGGCTCAACATGACGATATTCGATGATCCAGCCAAGGTCGTCTTCTCGACAGAGGGCGATTACAGGCTGGTCTTGAGGGCTTCCAGCGAGAGTCCCTCAGGGGAAGCGAGGCTCTTCATAGCCCCTACCGGCTTCAATATCCTGGGCATCCTCCATGGTATTCTGGGCGCCGACCACATGGGGTCTGACCTCTGGGCGCAGCTTGTGTACGGGGCCAGGATCTCGCTCATCATCGGCATATCCGCGGCCGTCATAGGTGTGGCCCTGGGTACGGCAATCGGCATCATCAGCGGCTATCTTGGGGGCACCGTGGATGAGTTCCTCATGAGGGTTGCCGACGTCTTCCTCTCCGTGCCGACCCTGCCGGTGCTCATCATTCTCTCGGCATTCCTCGGCAAGAACATGTGGAACATCGTCCTTCTGGTGGCGGCGTTCGCATGGATGGGATCGTCAAGGGTCGTGAGGTCTCAGACACTATCTCTCAAGGAGAGGGCGTTCGTAGAAGCGGCGAGGGCGGCTGGGGCAAGCGACGCGTACATCATGGTGACGCACATTCTCCCCAACGTGCTGCCCCTCGTTGTGGCCAACATGGTCCTCATGATGCCCGTGGCCATATTGTATGAGGCTTCTCTCAGCTTCCTCGGGCTCGGCGATCCTCGCATCGCGACGTGGGGGCGCATGCTCCAGAATGCCCGGGCGTTCGGGGCGTTCACAGCGTTCGCGTGGTGGTGGCTCATCCCACCAGGCCTCGCCATCACGTGCCTGAGCCTTGCCTTCACGTTCATCGGGAACACGGTGAACGAGGTTCTCAATCCACGGTACAGGGAGAGATCGTGAGATGGCGCTGCTGGAAGTGAAAGACCTGAAGATGTACTACCGGACCCTCCGGGGGCAGGTAAAGGCCGTGGACTCCGTGAGCTTCGAGATAGAGAAAGGCAAGGCCCTCGGGATCGCGGGCGAGTCAGGCTGCGGAAAGTCCAGCATGGCCATTACCGTGCTGCGGCTTCTGCCTGGCAACGGGCACATTCTGGGTGGGGAAGTGAGAATGGATGGGCTGGACCTTCTCGGCATGAACGAGGAGGAGTTCCGGAAGGCAATCCGGTGGAGCAGGATATCCATGATATTCCAGGGTGCGATGAACGCCCTGAACCCTGTCCACAGGGTCGGCAACCAGATCGTGGAGGCCATTCTTACGCACGAGGACGTGTCGCGGCGGGAGGCCATGGATCGCGCCCGCGGTCTGCTCGATATGGTCGGGATCAACCCGAAGAGGTTCAACGACTACCCTCACGAATTCAGCGGCGGGATGAAGCAGCGCACGGTGATCGCGATGGCTCTCGCGTGCCATCCTGACCTCGTGATAGCGGATGAGCCCACCACTGCGCTTGACGTCATGGTGCAGGCACAGGTTCTCCAGGCTATCCAGGATCTGCGGGAGAGGCTGAACCTCTCGATGATGCTGATCACCCATGACCTATCGGTCATAGCGCAGACCTGCGACGATGTTGCCATCATGTACGCAGGCAAGATAGTCGAGTACGGCACCGCGACGGAGGTGTATCGCAAGCCCCTGCATCCTTACAGCATCGGCCTGGTCGGCGCATTCCCGAACATAGCGGCGGAGAAGTCGCCGGTCAAGTCAGTCCCGGGGTTTCCACCGAACCTGGTGTCACCGCCGGAGGGGTGCAGGTTCCACCCGAGGTGTCCGTTGGCTGACGACAGGTGCAAGACGGAGGAACCCGCCAGCATCGAGGTGGGCGGCAACCACCATACCATTGCGTGCCACAAGGTGGACGTCACCGCAGGAGGGATAGACATATGGGTGCAGTAGCGGCTGCTTTGCCGACGACCGGAGCCTGGTCCGGCGATAAGGTGCTCCAGGTCGTAGACCTCGTGAAGCACTTCCCTGTCCGCCGGAGCCTCTTCCAGTCGCTTCGAGGCGGGCCTGTCCCTGCGGTACGCGCCGTCGATGGCATCAGCTTCGACGTCGGGAAGGGTGAGGTATTCGGGGTCGTCGGGGAATCGGGATGCGGCAAGACGACCATGGGGCGCACTATCCTGAGGCTCATCGAGCCCCAGTCGGGCCAGATCGTTTTCGAGGGCAGGGATCTGGTCACGCTTCCCGCGAATGAGATGAAAGGCCTAAGACGCAAGATGCAGATCGTGTTCCAGGACCCGTACGAGTCCATGAACCCGCGGCTCGACGTATATCGGATCATCTCGGAGCCTTTGCGTATCCAGGGGGTCGTGAAGGACGGGCACGAGGCGGTAGATCTTGTGAGCCAGGCGCTCATCGACGTGGAGATGACGCCGCCCGAGGAGTACGTCAATCGCTATCCCCACGAGCTGTCAGGTGGGCAACGCCAGAGGATCGCCGTGGCGAGGGCGCTCGTGCTCGACCCAGACTTCATCGTTGCAGACGAGCCAGTATCCATGCTGGATGTCTCCATCCGTGGTGAGATACTCAACCTCATGCTCCGGCTGGCGAAAGAGAAGGGCGTGACTTTCGTCTACATAACCCATGACCTTGCGACGGCGAGGCACATCTGTGACAGGATCGGCGTAATGTACCTGGGCAAGATGGTGGAAGAGGGGAGCACGGAGGACATAGTGAGGTTCCCACTTCATCCGTACACCAGGGCGCTTCTCAACGCCGTACTAATCCCGGATCCTTCTCGCAAGGGATTGCAGAGAGTCATGGCCGGGGAGGTACCCAACCCGGTGAACCCCCCGGGCGGCTGCAGGCTGCACCCAAGATGCCCATTGGCGAAAGACGTCTGCCGCGAGAAGGAACCCGAGATGATCGAACGCGAGGGAGGCCACAAGGTGGCGTGCCATTTCGCCTGAGAGAGCGGCAATTCTCGTCGGGCGGGGCGAAGCGAGGCGAGGCGAAGCGGCAGGTGAGGTGTGTGTGAGCGCGATGCCCAGGTCGAGGAAGGCCGTTATTGTCCTTGCGGTTCTTGCCGCTGCGTCCTGTTGCCTAATCGCAGGGACCGCGGTGAACTACATGGGTGCGGCAAGGGCGGCCGCGGGGTTCTCCGCGTCCGTGTCGCAGCTGGGCCTGGAGAACCGGGCGGGCAGGCCCACCGTGCGGGTGGTGCTCGCGCTGGGCAACCATTCTACCTGGCGTCTCGAGGTCCTGGAAGCGCACGTCAGCGTATTTCACGGAGAGGATTACGTCTGGGGCAACAGTTTCGACTGGCTCGGAGAGCCGATCGTTCTGGTCCCGGGCGAGGAGAGAACTGTGCCCCTCGACATCCGCATCCCGCCGGGAAAACTCCCGCCAGGCATCGAGGGCGGCACCTGGACGGCCCGGGTGAGCGGTCTCCTGGACATGCCCATGTTGGGCAGGAAGGCCTTCCGCTGCCACGGCGCTTCCGCCCCTGACGCGAACGGGGTGGAGTGAGAGCAATGGATCGCGTGGGAGATACGGTTCTCGCCACACTGCTCGGGGGGATCTTCATCGCCGGCCCGTTCACGGCGCAGGCTTTGCCGAAGCTGGTGCCTGTGGGCCTGGTGGGCGCGTACGCTGTGCCCCTTCTCTTCTGTGCGGCGGCCATCGCCGGGATCACGATTGGGATGCAGTCTGGCAGCATGCACCGGGGGATCGTGGGTGGAGTGGCGAGCGTGGTGCTGGCAGGGGCGATCGCGGGGATGGTGCAGCTACTGCCGACCTTCTCCCGGTATGGCGGCGAGACCGCGCTCGTGTCGGTGGCAGTGGGCCAGAAGACGCTGGTCCTCGGGTTTCTCCTGGTCCCCGTTGTCATCCTGGGGGTTTTCATTGGGTCGGCTCTCTCCAGCGAGGGATGAGGTCAGGCTAACGACCCGCCCGGGCCAGGGGGCCCGGGCATCCGCTGTGCTGTCTCTTGCTCTTGCTGGCGCGGCAGGGCTGCTGGCCCTGCTGGCCCGGGCATTCGGTGTCATGGAGTGCATGAGCGCGCCGGCTGCGCGCGGACGTGGCGCCGGGGGCCGGAGTAGAGCAGCAGAGCAGTCGCTCCGGCCTCCTATGTGGCGTACCGGCTCACGTGACGCGCGCCCGGCGTAACATGCGTCTATGCGGCGACGCCCTGCTGGTAGTCGTACACCATCCTCGAGATGTCCGCGATCCTCTCGAACCCTTCATCTATGTCCGTCACGTCCTTCGAGAGAACGACCAGGATGTAGGGGCGCGACGTGAAGACCACGCCGACATCGTTGGCCACTCCCGTGACGTCGCCTTCCTTATGCGCCACGACCAGTTCCGGCGGCAGCTTTCCCGGCAGGCCCACATGGTAGATGGGGTGGGCCATGTCATCGATGAGCCTTGCCCCAAGGCCAGGATGGTCGCGGTTGAAGTCGAGGACCCCTTGAACGTACTTCGCCATGTCCGCCGCACAGGTGATGTTGCGGCCCTCCGGGAAGACCATTTCGCCGCCGAGGTCTCTCATGAACGCCGCGATGTTGTCCTTCCCGAGGTGGCGCACGAGCATCCTGTACGCCACGTTGTCGCTGATGGTTATGGCGAGGTTCGCCAGGGTTCGCAGGGAATAGCTGTCTCCGTCCCGCGCGGAGAACTGCAATATGCCCGCCCCATCCTGGTAGTCGGTGGCGCTGTTGTAAACGACGCGGTCATCCCAGTCCGCCTTGCCGCTCGCCACGAGATGGTTCAGGTACAGGACCACCGGCACCTTCACAGTGCTTGCGGCCGTTATCGGCTCATGCTCGTTTATGCCGAAACTGGTCCCCGAAGCGAGGTCGCGGAAGTATATGCCGTATGATGCATCCTGGGATGCAGTATATGCCTTGAGCCGCGCCTCCAGGGGCGCGTAGTCGGGCCGAGGCCCCGGTTGGCGCGGCGCCTCCACCCTTGCATCGCCGCTGATGGGGCGTTGACCGTTTCTCGGTCCGAATGGGCCGAACGCGGAGGCGGCCAGTATCGCGGCCGCCACAGCCAGCATAAGCCAGCGAAGTCGCGTTGTGTATCTCACAGGCCATCCTCCTCTCCTTGAATCTCAAGTGCCCCAGACAGACGTGGATGCTGGTGCGACACTCACATATACCTCCCGCACCCCCACTTAGCTGCCCAAGGGCTACCTGCGCATTATACACCCTCTGCCCTGGCCGCGCCATGGTAAGCAATGCACTGTCCGTGTCAAGAGTTAGTAGGTAAGCTCCCCTTGTTCGTGTCGGATTTATCCCTAGGCTACCTCTTGGATTGATGTGATTGCGCGGAGGACATGCTTTATCCACTCACGGCTGGCGAAC
>JBLNDE010000053.1:0-12425 GCA_050261335.1 Bacillota bacterium | reverse complement strand
CGGCGGTTGAAGTCGTGGTAGACACGACGGCGCCTGGTGTTCCGACCGACCTGGCTGTGCCGAGCCCGACCAACGACAACACGCCGACCTGGACATGGACGGCTTCGACGGGTGACGTCGCGAGCTACGAAGTGTCCCTGGACGGCGCGGCGGCCGTCGACATCGCCAACGTGACCAGCTTCACACCGTCTGCGCTCGCTGACGGGCGGCACAACCTCAAGGTCAGGGCGCTCGACGCCTTGCGTAACGCAAGCGCCTGGGCTGGCCCGGCGGAGGTCCTGGTGGACACGGTAGCGCCGGTCATCAGGCTCATCAATCCGGAGAACGGCGCAAGGCTCAACATCACGACGGCGTCCACGATCCTTGCCGACCTGTTCGACGGTGGCTCGGGTGTGGATCAGGCCAGGGTGTGGCTAAAGATCGACGAGGGCGAATGGGTCGCACCCACCGCGATAGCGGGCGGCACGCTCTACTACGTGGTGAACCTCCCATTCGAGGCCACCGACGATAAGTGGCACTCGATCGAGATCAAGGCCAAGGACGTCGTCGGCAACGAGACGAGAGTCCACGCCTGCTTCAAGGTGGAGCTGTACCGCGAGGGCTTCGGCTTCGGCAGGCTGAGATTCCCCGAGGAGTCTGACTAAAGGTCTCCAAAGTCCGGTAGCTTGAACCTCTCGCGGCCCAGGATGAGCCTGCTGCGGGAGGGGAGGGGGAAGTAAACGGCGGGGCCGGGGATCGGCATCCGACCTGGCCCCGCCGCCCGCCCCGCTTCCGGGCATGGTAAGGTGGAAGATGAGCGACCCTGAGTCAAGGAGGGTATGGATACATGACAAGACGAGTCTTGCTGTTGGCAATCACAGCATTAGCCCTCGTCACGGTCTCCGGCTGCATCGGCGGCGGTGGCGGGCAGGCGCCTCCGCCCGTCGATCAGGGGGCCGTCAAGGCGGCCATTGGCGCGGTCATCGATGGATTCGAGGACGCGGTGGAGGCCTATGACGTCGACGGAATGCTGGCGTGCCTGTCGGGCGCAGGCTTCAAGCTAACGCTCTCGGAGGCCGAGTATTCGTATACGAAGGACTTCACCACGCTCCAGGGTGAGCTGGAGGATGATGAGGAGGACCAGCTCCGCTGGCGGCAGCCTGAGCCGCAAGGCTTCGGCTACGCACTAGACCTCGTGCTCGGCACTCAGACGTTTTCTAACATCACCGCGACTGGAGCGATCGTGACCCAGACGCACGAGGTCTACGAAAGCGCGACCGCGCTTGGGATCAGCCCGGATGACCCGCTGAAGACGGACAACGGCACCATCACGTGGCAGTTCGCGAAAATCAGCGGAGAGTGGAAAGCCACCGCAATGACCATTACGTTCGATCGGGCGCCCCAGGCTGGCGCCGCCGCGAGAGCCGCGCGGGCGGACGGTTCTGAGCGCTACGGCTTCTTCGGGCGCCTGCCGGGACAGGAACGCTGGCGTCGTTGAACTGATGCCGTTGAGGCCAGGCGGGAACGACCCGGGCCCGATCTGACGGATGCGCAGCACGGGGGGCAGGCCTCTGGGTCTGCCCCCCCTTCGCCGCACAAGGGCCCCGTGACAACGGCCCCAATGCCAACAGGGCGGCGTCTTTCACCGTAGGGAGCAGCGCTTCCCAGACGTCGGGCGAGAGCCACGGAGCCGTTGCGTCGGGTGGCGGTGACTACCCCAGGAGGCCGGGTGTCTCGGAAGATCGGAGGCGTTACTGGTGAAAGGACTGAAGTTGCGGTTCTCGATGATGAGCAAAGCCGTGGGGATCCCTGTTCTGCTCCTCCTTCTGGCCATTACGACACTGGCTGGCCATGGCCGGGCCGAAGGGACATCGGGAGCAGAGGAGCCCCCGACCGATATCGCCTCCGACGTATTCGCGCCCGTCATCACCATCATCTCGCCGACGAAGGGCGAGGTGGTGGCCACGGGCAGGCCCGTTATCGAGGTGGCCTTCGAGGACACAGGCTCCGGCATAGACGAATCCACGCTTCACCTTGCGGTGGACAGGGCCCACGTCACCTCCCAGGCGACAGTGTCTCTGGGGCCGTCCGGGACGCCTGGACCGGCCGGCAGGATCACTTACAGGCCTGCGGTGTCACTCGCCCGAGGGAGCCATGAGGTGTACTTCGGCGTCCGCGATCGCGCGGGGAACCTCGCCGAGGTGCGCTGGACATTCGAGGTGGAGCCGCTCTTCGAGGGCATCGAGGTCGGGGGCAGGAACGCCCTCAAGGTCGAGTGGTATCCGATCTCGAAATCCACGGACATCCTGGACCTCACGGTGCAGGCGAGAATCGCAGCCTCCGATGTGCGCCTGCGACTCCAGGGCAGGGGCACGGACTACCCCGGCGGGACCCCGCTCTATAGCTACAACGACTACAACGCTTACCTGGACAAGCACTCGATCGAGGTCCGCCACGGTGAGTCGTCAGTAGCCGTAGGCTACGCCTCCATCCCGATCACGTCGGAGATACTCCAAGTGAGCCGCGAGGTGCGCGGCATCGTGGCGAGCACCACTCTCCGGGTGGCCGCGGGTCAGCATGACCTCTCGGCGTTCTCCGGAAAGATCGCTAGTTCAAGCGGGCTAGGCCTCTCGGTCTACGACGTGGTGGGCGCCACCGAGCGGTGGAAGGCGAAGAGCGGCCTCGTGCTGGGCGGGACTTACCTCTCCATCGGGGGCGCTGACGGCTACTATATGTTCGGCGCGAGTGGCCAGGCGCGCGTTGATGGGAGGGCCAGCCTCGGTTTCGAGGCGGTCTACGGGGCGTCAAAGGACGGGGACGAATCTGGGAGCGGCGTCGTGGCGCACTTCGACATGCCAGTTGCGTCATCGTCCCTGGGCGTCGACCTTGCGATGATCCAGGCAGGCTATCCGCTCCCCGGCACGCCCGCGTCTCTATCACCGCAGAGGGGCGGGGTCCTGCGATACGGGCTGCGGGCTATGACGAAGGTCCGGGCAAAGGGCGTCCTGACCCTGAATGCTGCCATCACCCGGGACAACCTCGACGGCAGCGCGCCTTACACGCTGAACCGCGCCAACCTCGCGGTGGCCTACTACCATCCGGTCGCGGCGGGATGGGGCGTGCGCGCGTCCTACCAGGGCGAACTCAAGCAAAGCGACGACCAGCCGCGCCGCACCGTGGACTCGGTCTCCGGCACCGCGTCAGTGGGCGCGTCCGGTCAGATAAGTCTGGGGACGGCGGCCGGGCTGTGGATGCAGGGAACCTGCTCGGCCGGGTCGTCTGAGGACCGGGTCTCGGGCAAGGCGTCACGCGTCACGGGGATCTCGGCGTCGTGCTCAGCCCCACTCGGATCGTGGAGCCTGAGCGGCGGGCTCGACATGTCCAGGAAGGAAGCGCTCGACGACGGAACGCGCACGGACTCGGCGGCGGCGAAGATGACGGCGAGCGGGCAGATCGTCCCGAGGGTGCTCCAGGGCACGCTCACGCTCTTCCGGACGGCGAGCGACAGCTTCAAGGAGCCGTCGGCTGCGCCCGTCCAGCGCAAAACCGAGACCGGGCTCGAAACGACGCTTCGCCTGGCGGTTGGGAAGTCGTCCACCGTCGCCGTAGTCTTCAAGAACTCGTGGTGGACACAGGAGGACGCATCGTTCAAGGAGGGCCAGAATCGCACGCTCAATCTCGAGTGGGTGCTGGCGTTTTGAAGGGTTCGCTTACGTCTTTGGCCTTGACTACGATCCCAGCCACGATTTTGACGATGGACCCCTGTCTGCTTTTCGCGGGAGCTGCAGTCTGAGGTTGCCGAGGGGGACTGCGTCACCGGGGATGCAGCAACCAGCCCAGGGAAGCATGCCCCCCGCGCAACCACGCAACGATTCCGTCCGCGATGGCCCGCGCCGCATTTGTCTGAAAGGTCTCGTCCCTCAGCAGCTTCTCTTCGTTCTCGTTCGATATGAACGCAAGCTCGATGAGAGCTGCCGGCATCCTGGTGTGCCGCAGCACATAGAACCCTGCGCTCTTGACGCCCCTGTCGGTGAGGCCGGTCGCGCGGACGAGGGGCTGGTGTATTGCGCTTGCCAGCTTCTGGCCGGCTTCTCTCTGGGCATAGTGATATACTTCGGTGCCGTGGGCGGCCTCGCTCTCCGCCGAGTTGCAGTGGACCGACACGAACGCTGCCGCGTCCGCGTTGTTTGCCCTGCTCACGCGCGTCCTGAGGGACACCGACGCGTCCTTGGTCCTGGTCAGGATCAAGTCAACTGCCTCGCCCCGCAACGCCGCCGCGACCCTGGCCGCCACGGCCAGGTTGATGTCAGCCTCGCGCGTGCCCAGGCTGCCCACGGCGCCCGGATCGTCGCCGCCGTGCTAGTGGCCGGGGTCGAGACACACGACGGTCCTTTCCCCGAGCATATGGCACCACCTCCCTTGGCCGTGTGACTGGCTACTGACCGTCTGCCTCCTCGCGCGACTCTCTGTGCCCCTCTGATCCCGTCCAGGCCCCTTGAAACCCACAAGACCCCCGCCCCCGAGGCCCCTAAGCCCCCGTGAGACCCCTTAAGAGCCGTGGAGATCCTCCGCGGGGTCCTTCGCTCGGACAGAGGGGGCGACTGGCGGCCGTCAGTGTCATCGGCCCCTCTTCCGAATCGCCCGCGCCCGAGCCGCCTGCGCTGTCGGTCTCGGCGGCCTCAGCCCTGCATCGTTAACGTATGCAGGCCCCGTCCCAGTTGTGACACTGGTTGGCAGCCCTGCGTAGACTATGAGGGGAAACCGCACCGGGCATCCGCTGCCCGTTCCGCAGTAAGCTGCATCGCCGGCGTGGGAGCCATCCATTGAGCGCGCAGGAGGGCGAGACCATGGAGAACGGGGTGAGGATAGGGTATGACCTCAACCTCCTTGACGCAGGCCTGATCCCGCTTGTGATCGTCATCGTTCAGTACCTCAAGAAGCATGTCAGCAAGAGGTGGATCCCGATTCTGCCGTTTCCCGTGAGCGCGGCGCTGTCGGCACTCTCCGTCATCGGTGCGGCGGGAGAGTGGCCAGGGTGGCCGGCGTTTCTTGCACAGACGACGGTACAAACGCTGAAGGTGGCCTTCGCTGCCATGGGCCTGTTCAAGATATACTGGACTACGGTGCTCGGGAACTGACACTGCTCTATCATCTATGCAGTTCCTGGCGAATTCGTCGCCCGCCGGGCCGTCCGGGACCTTTGCCACACGGGTCCTAGGCCAGCCAATCGGCGATTCGACCGCCGGAAGGAGCGTGAGGCTGCTTATCAGGCAAAGTAGTACTAAATGAGGGTTCAGCGATGCTCCCGATTTCGCTTTCGCCAGGGCGCCCCGCGTGGAGCGCGATCCCCGATGGCAATGGCGAGATCCCTACGGTCGCTGGGAAGTAGGCAGGAATCAACGAACCCTCACCATTATTGCTCTGTCAGATACGAAATGCCATTCGGTTTGGCACGGCGGCGGGTCTCGCGGGCTTGTTTGGCGGGCTGACTCCTGGCCCTGGTCGCCTTTTCCGCGCAGTTCGCGGGTAAGGCGTGATGCGCGGAACGCGTGATGCGGAAAGAGTGATCCACGTCAGCGGTCGGTTCCGGTGCGTGACGTACGGAACGGGTAGGGCTCGGACCAGTGATGCGTATCGCTCATCAGCCTTCAATGATGACACAGGGAACCGCTCAGGAGGAACCCATGGGGTGCGTCACCCGTCCTGCTTCAACAAGAGACGTGTGGAACGCTTCATTGAGAACGCGTGATGCTGGGAACGGCCGAGGAAGGACTCGCGATGTACGTCACCTATCCCGCCTAGACGGGTGACGTATGGAACGGTTCACGAGGAACCCGTGACCCAGGGAACGGGTCAGGCGGCAGCGATGATGTACGTCACCGATTGGCCGCGGAAGCGTGACCCAGGGAACGGGAGAAGCCCGACGAGTGATGCACGCCATTCTTTCCATGGCACGTGTGACGTGGGGAACGGGCAGGGCGGGACCAGTGACGTACATCACTGGATGGTTTGTAAGCGTGATGTAGGGAACGGCCCCGGAGGAATCCGTAATGCACGTCAGCCGTCCTCTCAAGAGACGGCACTGCCGGGCACTCCATATGTAGGAGAGCAGTACCAGGTGTGGCTTTTGAAGCGCTCTTCTGAGCACAGGCAGTGCGATGGGCGCGGGCAGTGCGGTGGGCCGCGGGAGTGCGGCGGGTATCCGGAGCGTGGTGGGCACGAGGGAGGTGATCTCATGCTATTGCCGATCATCAAGAAGTGGGCGCCATGGATCCTTGTCGCCGTGCTCGTAGCCGCAGTCGTGTTCATGGGGACCAGGTGGTATCAGCACGACCGCCTGCTGCGCGAGGCCCTTGAGGCGAAAGACAAGGCCGAGCAGGCGCTGAGGAGCATGGCGTCAGTGGAGGAGCAGATGAAGGCAATCCTGGAAAATGTGAACAGGCTCGACGAGAAACAGGCGGAGATAGACGCGCGGGTCCGCGAGCGCGACAAGAGGCTCGAGGACCTCGAGAGGGGGACGAAGAAGTGAATCATATCAAGCGTACTCTGATAATCGCGGTCGCGGTCGCGCTCGCTCTTGTAGCATGGTGCGCGTCTGCTGGTGCGCAGAGCGGGTCTGCTGCGGGCGCCGCTGACAATGCGGCGACAGGGAGGGCGGGGACCGGCGAGACGGCGGCGCCCCAGGAAGCGCCGGTCCAGGTTCAGGTTCAGGTCGAGGGTCAGGTCCCAGAGACGTACGCCGAGCTCAAGGCACTATACCTCAGCTCGCTGGATCGAATCACCGAGCTGGAGACCGCGCTGCAGGAGGCCATCGATTTGGCCCGCGGCTATCGGTCAGACTGGGCGGAGGAGCGCGCCGTCGCCGAGGCCCGGAAGACCCAGACGGAGCAGGTGCTCGATATGGCGAAGACGCTGCAGGACCTCATTCGCGAGATGAAGGACATCATAAACAAGCAGCACGAGATCATCATGAAGCTTACAACGGTGAAGCAGACATCCATCGGCTTCACCGCCGGGGTGTCGCTCCAGCGGACCGCCCTCGCACCGGACCGGTTCTCGTATCAACCCGGCTTCACCGTCGGCATCATCGTGTTTCCGTGAGGAAACGGCCGAGAGCGCCGGTGGTGACCCATCGTACCGGCACCGCCGCCCGCCGCCAGGCGGGCGGGTTTGCGGGTGGCAGCTGACACCGGCGCCGCCGTCTGGGGCTGCGCGAGAGCCTCACCTGGCGGCCCCCTGTCTCCTGGCGCTGGACTCTCGCACCGTCAAGGTGAGAGGGAACAGCACGTGGCGCTCGGCCGGGATGTGTCTTTCGACCAGCTTGATGAGGAGTTCGGCTGCGGCCTGGCCAAGGCGGTAGATGGGCTGCGTGACCGTGGTGAGCGCGGGCGTGACGTATGCGCCGAGGGCGATGCCGTCGAATCCCACCACGGACAGGTCCTCGGGCACCCTGAGGCCCCGCTGTCGCGCGGCATTCATGGCGCCTATTGCCATCATGTCATTGGACCCAACGACCGCGGTGATGCCGGGGCTGCGGTCGAGGATGTCCATCATCGCGCGGTAACCACCCGGCTCGGTGAAGTCTCCTTCTGCGATGCGCGACCCGTCATATGGAATGCCGTGGCGCCCGAGCGCCGCCCGGTATCCTTCGAGGCGGCGGAACGTGGCGGTCTGGTCGGGCGGGCCGGCGATGCATGCGATGTCTCTGTGTCCGAGGGCCACGAGGTGGTCCACGGCCATCTCGACGCCAGCCTTGTTGTCCCCGTCCACCCAGTAGATATCGCTGTTCCGGCCTGGGTTGCCGAGGAACACGAACGGGATGTCCCGCTCCTTGAGGAAATCCACCCGCTCGTCGGCGACCTTCGGCTCCGTGAGGATGAGCCCGTCGACCCGGCGCGAGCTTACGATCTTCGAGAATGTCGTGTCGCTTCCAGAGCCGTCCTGCGACGCCTTGGGACTCGAAAGCAGGATCGAGAACCCTTTTGTGATGGCAAAGTCTCCGATGCCCCCGACGAACTCGAGGAAGAACGGGTCTGAGAGGGAACGCGGCGCGAACGGGATGACGAGCCCGATGACGTTGGTGCGGCGCCGCGCAAGGCCGCTTGCAGCCGTGTTTGGATGGTAGTTGAGCTCGCGGGCCAGGTGCTGGACGCGCGCGCGCGTTTCGCAGCTGACGCGCGGGTCGCCCGCGAGCGCCCGCGACACGGTTGACTTCGAGATCTTGAGCCAGTGCGCGAGGTCCTGCATGGTGACGGGCACTTCGTCATCCTCCTCCTCCTCGGCTTCGCCGCCCTGGCGGCAGCCAGCGCCTCGGCCGGACGACCGTCGCCGTCATCTCCCTCGGATAGACAGGCAGGCAAGCTCTGCCGCGCCGAATTCCGCGGATCTCCGGGACGGCGGCCGGGCCGGCGGTTCACGTCGGGCGACCAGGCTACACTACCAGATAGCGTGCAACCGGTTGTATCCCAAGTATACTGGTTCTTCTCGCGCGACGCAATTCCTCTTTCGACGACGCATACGGGATGGGTCCCAGCGTCCGCCGGCCCTCACAGGATAGGCCCCGGCGTTCGACGGCTCTCACGGGACATGCTCCGGCGTGCGGTGGTCCTCGGCAGGCAGGTCCCGGCGCGCGACGCTTCTCGCGGGACAGGTCCCCGTGCGGCCGGGCGCAGGCAGGGGGGCGTCCGCATACTATGGGGTCAGGGCGGAAGCGTCAGGTGTGGGCCGCGAAGTCTGTGCTGTTCTGGCGGACGCTCTTCGGCAGACGCCTGAGGGATACGGGCGCTTGCTCTGGGGGGTGCTCCCGACCGACCGGCCTTGAGCGCCGAGTCCGGCGAGGCGCACCGTAGGTGTTCTGTGACCGAGGCGCGAGACGGGCAACCCTGGAGAAGTGGCAGTACTTGCGAGGCCACACTTGGCCTGAAGGTATAGCCGAGGGGGTGGCGGGAGTCTATGGTGATCAGCCGGCCGGTTGCGTTCAAGAGGGGCGATAGAGGGCCGTTCGTCGCCGATGCGCAGGAGATGCTGGCGAAGCTGGGGTTCGACCCCGGAGCGCCTGAAGGCGTGTTCGTGTCCAGGACCGAGGACGCGGTCAGGGCGTTCCAGCGAGAATACGGGATCGAGGTCACCGGCATCCTGGACTGTGCGACGTTGAAGGTGCTGTACGAGGAGGCGAACCCGGGCGGGTATCCGGCGATCCTGATGGAGGGGTCCGGGACGTCCGAGATGCCTGAGACAGACGGGGCAGACGGGGCAGACGGGGCAGGCGGGGCAGGCGGGGCAGGCGGGGCGACGGGCGCGACCGGGGGAGCGGGGGCGGCGGAGACGGTCGGGGCGACCGGCGGAGCGGGAGCGGCCGAGGAGCCGGGTGAGCCCTCGGACGCGGACTCGCGTGGGGCGGCCGGTCGGCAACCGAACGGCGCATCTGACGCGCAACAGGCGTCCGTGGCAGGTTCCCAGCAGGGTGCGCCGGGGCGGACTGTAGTCATCAGCGTGGGCGAGCGTGCCCTGGGTCTGTACGAAGGCGACCGGCTCGTGCGTCGGTACCCGGTGGCTGTGGGTAAGCCCTCGACTCCGACACCAGTCGGCACCCACAGGATCCTGGAGAAAGTCATGTACCCGGGCGGCGGCCTCGGGACCCGGTGGATGGCGTTCACCTACCAGATGCACGGCATCCACGGCACCAACCGCCCCGAACTCATCGGTCAGGCCGTCTCAAACGGCTGCGTGAGGATGCACAACGAAAACGTTGAAGATCTCTACGACCTCGTGGACGTCGGCACTTCTGTCATCGTCATCGCGGGGCCGGTGGAGTCCTGGCCGTCCATGGGAAAGGCGGGCGGCGAAGGTACGCCCTGGCCGGCGGGAGCCGGTGCGGGATCCGGGGCGGGCGGGCAGCAGGCCGGAGCGCACAGCCCATCGGCCCAGTACGGCGGCATCGGGGGCGGGGCCGGCGCAGGTGGCGGCAAGGGGTCCGGTTTTCCTGGTGCCGGGCCTGGCGGCGCCGCGGGTAGCGGCCAGTGGAGCGGTCCTGGTAGCGGCCCGGCCGGCGACCCGGCCAGCCGTCCGGGCAGTGATTTCGGCAGTGGTCTGGGTAGTGCTCCTGGTAGTGGCCCCAGTAGTGGTCCCGGCGGCGGCTCTGGCGCCGGGTCAGGCGGCGGGCTGTGGAGCCCGGGGTCGCCCCAGCCCAAGGACGCCCCGACAGGCGCCCCGGCGGGCCGCACATACACCGTGCAGCCCGGCGACAGCGTCTGGTCAATCGCCCAGCGATTCGGCACCACCGTGGACGCGATAGTCGCGGCAAACAACATCCTCGATCCGGACCTCATCTATCCGGGCGAGGCTTTGAGGATACCTTGAGCGTCCGCAGTCTGTTGAGCGCTGCGGTAATCTCGATGGGGCGGGCGAGACAGTAGTCACCGTGGACGAATGGCGCGACCACATCCATCCCGTGCGCCGCGATCTCGCGCTCGAGCGCGGCGATGAGGTCCGGGACTGCCATCCTGCCGTCCACGAGGTGCGCCTCCAGGTAGCGAAGGGCGTCCGCGATGAACCTCGTCTGCCCCGGGTCCACCACCTGCTCCACGTTGCGAAGATCGATCTCCTCATGCCCGAGCACGATGGCGTCGGTGCCGCGCGCCTTGGTCCTTGCGGGGCGGCGGTCGCCGGGCCTCGCGAACCCCAGCGACACCGGCACCCGGCGCGCGGGCCGCAGACGCTCATCCTCGCCTCCCTCGAACTTGCGGCCGGTCGCAAAGCGCGCCGCCACCTCGCGGGCGCGCGCCGTCACATCGACGGGCCGGTATTCGTCCATCATGATTACGGTGTCCGCGACGTCGAGATAGTCCCCTGAGCCGCCCAGGACCAGCACCGTGGAGATACCGTCCTCGGCGAGGCTCCGCACGCGGTCGATGAACGGGGTGATAGGCTCGCGATCCTTCGCGACCAGAGCCTGCATGCGGCGGTCGCGGATCATGAAGTTCGTGGCTGACGTGTCCTCGTCCACCAGGAGCGCCTTCGCCCCGGCCTCAATGGCTTCGACGATGTTGGCGGCCTGCGAGGTGCTGCCGCTCGCGTTTTCGGTGGAGAAGTGGCGGGTATCGGCGCCGAAGGGGAGATTCGTGATGAAGAAGCTGATGTCATCCTCCGTCACGGCGCGGCCGTCCTCGGCGCGGATCTTGACGGCGAGCGGAGATGTCACGACGAGCTCGCGGCCGTCGCCGGGGATGTGGTTGTAAACGCCTCGCTCGATGGCGCGAAGGAGCGTGGACTTGCCGTGGTAGCCGCCGCCAACGATGAGGGTGACGCCGCGCGGGAGGCCCATGCCGCGCACGCGGCCGCGATTGGGGAGGGTGACCTCCACCTCGAGGGACGGCGGGGATGTGAATGGGACCACGTTGCCGCTGTCGAGGGGGCGGTCGTCCACGCCGCTGCGGCGCGGGAGGACGGCGCCGTTGGCGACGAATGCCGCGATCCCGAGGCCGGGGAGGGCGGCACGGAGGGCGTCGGAGTCCTCGGCGGTCCGGATGTGGCGCTCGAGATCGGCGGCGGGGAGGGAAGCGAACAGGAGGGCGTCGGGCACCAGCCTCGGGACGGCCCCGCAGATGATGTCTTCGGCGACGCCGCCCAGGATGCTGCGGCCGGCGGCGGGGAGGCCCACCGTGAAGCGAGCTTCGACGAAGTTGGCGTCCACGAGGACGGAGTTGCGGGGAAGGATCTCCTGACCGGGCCGGGCCATGGAGATGCGGCCGCTCTTGCCGGTCCCGCGCGTCGCCGACCCGTCCGGGCTGTGGCTGTGGCTCCCGCTCTCCCATCCACCCTGGCCGTGGCCACGTGAGAGGGCAGCGGCGAGGGCGCTGAACCGGCGCGCGAGGTAGTCCGCGAGCGCCACGCGGCGTCCGGGCGTTGCGAGGGACCACTCCGGAAATCCAGCCACGCTCTGCATGACGCGGACCCGGAACCTGCTCGGCGGGGCGAACGGATCTGCTTGGACGTGGTCCACGTAGAGATCGAAACCGGGAAACCTGTACTGCCCGCGGATGTCCTGGTATGCCCTGTAGCCGCGATGATCGATGCGTCGCAGAATCGATGCCAGTTCGTTGTGGGTCAAAGCCACTTTCAGGTAACGACCTCCCCCGGCCCTGGCGCTGCTCGAGCGCCCTTATCGTGAGTTCGTCCGTGGGGCGGCCCGCAAGTTGCGCCATTCGCTCAAGCGTCCCCATGAGCGCGTCCTTCTCTTTCGGAACACATGCGTCGGGCTGCATGGGGTGTGCTTCCAGTGGAATGGTATCATTGACGCCGCAGGTAGTCAACAGGTCAGGTCACGGCGTCCGTGTCAAGAGTTAGTAGGTAAGCTCCCCTTGTTCGTGTCGGATTTATCCCTAGGCTACCTCTTGGATTGATGTGATTGCGCGGAGGACATGCTTTATCCACTCACGGCTGGCGAA
>JBLNDE010000052.1:0-42404 GCA_050261335.1 Bacillota bacterium | reverse complement strand
CGCTGCTTTTCAGCGTGCAGGGGCTCTCCAGGGTTGCCGGTGTTGCACTCCGGGGACGGCGCGCTTGCGGCGCGCCTCGTTCGAATTTGGCGCACGGGCCAGCCAAATTCTCGACGCCCCGCCCTAGCAAGCACCGGCAACCCTAACACCCTCAAGAACAGTGGCGAAGACTTATGGCGCCATACTTAGTTCTGAGTCTGAGTCTGGGTTTGGGTTTGGGTCTGCTGCCGGAACGGACAGTCAGCGGGACCCTGTCCGAGCCCCATGCCCGCTTTGAAGCCGCGCCTGAACCCGCGCTCCCATCCCCGACGGTAGCCCGCGCCGAACCCTGCGCCGACGCCGGCACCACCGCGCCGACCTGCGCCGGGACCGCGACCTATCCTGAGGCCTGCTCCCTGCGGGCCGACGGCAGTTCGGGTGATGGCCGCCTGAAGCTTGGTCCGCACGTTCGTGAGCACCTGCTCAGCCTGGGCCTGGGTCATCCTGCCGCTTGCGACGAGGCTGTCAACATAGGCCTTGGCCTGGGCCATGAGGGTCTCCAGGAGCTGGGCCTCGCTTACGCCTCTTTCCTTCGCGATGTCAACGAAGGACTTGCCTTGCTGTCTCGCCGCGACGAGGTCCTCCACCTTCATCCCGAGGATGTCCGCGATCTTCGTCACGAGCGGCGTCCTCTGGGCGCCACCGGACCACGGGTTCGCGGGGGTTGTCGGCGCTATGCCCGTCGCTGCGGGCTGCTGGGGCGCCGCGGTTTCCTGTGCGAAGGCCGCGCCCGCAACGCCTGTCAGGGCCACCGCAAACGCGAGCACGCCCGCGATGAGTGTGTTGTGTATCCTTGTCCGGATCATTCTCCGGCACCTCCTTTCGAATCCATTGTAACTTACCTGTTTCAAGATCCTGCGAGGCGAATGTGAAGGTCTTGTCAAGATTCGCGAGAGATGCGGTCATCTTGAAACGTCCATCTGCCACCGTGTTTGCACGACACCAGACATCAAGCCGCCGGCGAACCGGCAACCGGCCAGTCAGCCGGTAGCTGGCCAGTTCACATCATGCAAAACGTCCGCGCACTGGCGGACTGACAACTGGCGCACCAGCCTGCGGTTGGCGGACTCTCCGGTGATGGATCACGTACTGTTGGCGGCTCTGCGCCATGCGAATTACCGGACGTGTAAACTGGCGGTGGAAGGACAACGGGCCAACGTGTCAAAGAGAACATGGTGGACTACACCATGAGCGCGTGGCGGCGCTATACTGTGTACGGAGGAACCCCGGCTACTCGGGCCCGGTGTGACTTCGGAGGTCGCACACGTCCGCCGGCGGGTCCTTGGTCGCCCGTGCTACGTTTTCGCGAGTCGCCTACGCTACCCCCTCAGTGCCGGGCACCGACAGCCAGCGGCCGACGGCCGATAGCCAACGGCAGACCGCCGAGAGCCGAGAGCTGACAGCCGGCAGAGGGCTCTGGAACACGCGCGACCCGGCATCCCTCGGGGTCCCGTGGGATCCCTCGGGAGTCCTGGTTCCTGCGACCTTCACCGGAACCCGGAGACCCGGACTGGACCCGGAGATCCGGATTGGACCCGCAGGCCCGGGTTGGAGAGGAAGTGGGTGTTTGAAGGTGAAAGCAGGCCACTACGACGGAGGTGTCGCCGGCCCTGGTGGACCCGGCCCTGGGGGGCCGCCGCTGGCGGCAGCCCACGTATTCCGCGAATACGACATCCGCGGGGTCGTGGGGAAGGAACTATCACCCGAGTTCGTCCACCGTCTGGGACGGGCGCTCGGGACGTTCTACCGGCGCCACGGGGTGGGGAAGGTGTCGCTCGGACGAGACGCGCGCACAAGTTCGCCTGTGTTCCGCGACGAGATGGCCTGTGGCCTCGTGGAAAGCGGCGTGGACGTCCTCGACATCGGGCTCGTGCCAACGCCGGTTCTCTACTTTTCCCTCTTCAATCTCGACGTCGGCGGCGGCGTCATGATCACCGGAAGCCACAATCCCGCCGACGAGAACGGCTTCAAGGTGTGCCTCGGCAGGACGACCATATACGGCGACGCCATCCACGACGTAAGGAGGATCATGCTCGAGAGTGACTTCGTCACCGGCGCGGGCGCGTACCTTGCCATGTCGGTCAACGACGCTTATGTCAGGACCATCTCGGAGGATCTTGCCGGTGACATGAGCGCGGGACGCGCCGCGCCCGGGGACGGGGCCGGGCCGGGGGGGCAAGACGGGGCCACGGCCCGCCGCCGGGTGAAGGTCGTAGTGGACGCAGGAAACGGGACGGGCAACATCGTCGCTCTCGATCTCTACAGGAGCCTCGGCCATGATGTCGCAGGCCTGCACTCCGAGCCGGACGGCGCGTTTCCGCACCATCACCCCGACCCCACCATCCCTGCAAACCTCCAGGACCTCATCGCCGAGGTCCGCAGAACCGGCGCTGAGCTGGGCATCGCGTTCGACGGCGATGCCGACCGCATCGGCGTGGTGGCCGCGGATGGCACCATCCTGTGGGGCGACGAGATGCTCATCCTGTTCGCCAGGGACGTCCTCGCGACGCGCCCGGGTGCGAAGATCATCGGCGAGGTGAAGTGCTCGGAGGCGCTCTTCGACGAGGTCAGGAAGGCTGGGGGCGTGCCTATCATGTGGAAGGTCGGCCACTCCCTCATCAAAGCCAAGCTCAAAGAGGAAGGCGCGCTTCTCGCCGGCGAGATGAGCGGTCACCTGTTCTTCGCAGACAGGTACTACGGGTACGACGACGCCATATATGCGGGGGCCCGGCTCCTGGATCTCCTGTCCCGCTCAGGCCGCTCTCTCGACGAGCTCGTGAGGACGCTGCCCAGGATGTACAACACGCCCGAGATCCGCGTGGACTGCCCCGACGCCGCCAAGAAGGCGGTCGTGAAGCGCGTGGCGGCCGTGTTCGGCCGAACGCATCAGGTCAACTGCGTGGACGGGGCGCGGATCCGGTTCGCACGCGGGTGGGGGCTGGTGCGGGCCTCCAACACCCAGCCCGTCCTCGTGCTCAGGTTCGAGGCCGAAAGCCCGTCGGCGCTCGAGGAGATCAGGGAGACCGTTTTTCACGAAGTCCGGGCGGCTATGGATGCAGACTTGCGGGACGCCGGCGGTCTGCCGAAAGCTCCAGGATCGGGGCATGCGCGATAGGGCCTCCGGGTCTCCGATATTCCCCGGCCCGTGGCGCGGACATTCAGCAGATGAACCATCCCACGCCGCAAGTCCCGAGACTGCGCGGGATCCCAATGCTGCTCCGTACGGTAAGCATCTCTTGGAAGAGCTACGCCGTCAAAGGCCACCAAGACTGGAGTCGGCCTACCCCGAAAACAGCCGGTGGCTGCCGTTTTCAGCCTTTCAACGGCGGCTGCAGCTGGCCGCCATGAACGACTACCTTGAAGATCCAAAAGATAGTGTTTCGATCCCAGCCTAGGTCCCATGGCACGCGGTGGCGGTCTGCGGTGTGGGTGTTTACAAGGAGATACCCTGACGGGTCCTTGGCCGTGATCACGGCGAAATGCTGTATCTCGCCCTTCTCCTCGTAGGCGATGATGTCGCCGGGCTCGAGCTCTCCGAGGGCGCCCCTCGGGAACCTCGGTGTCGGAGCCTGTACGTCCCTGAAGGATCCTCGGGCTAGGAGGCGCGCCATGCCGCTGCTCGTAAGGTGCGCGGCGAAGGCGTCCGTCTCCACCCACGCCCTGCTTCCCCCTTTAGGTGAGCTGTAGTCATAGTGCCAGGCGGAGTCGTGTGGGAGACCCCCGGCCTTGCTGTCTCCGAGTACCTGCGAGACGAAGTTGGTGCAGTCGCCTCCCATGTCGGTGTAGTCGCAGTAGAGGGGGTTGTACCCGGACTCCCTGCCAGCCGCCACCTTGACCCCGCAGTACCTGTCAGCGTAGGCCACGGCTCTCGCACGGTCGTACTGCTGACCCCGCACGGTGCCGCCAGGGGAACGAGCTGCTGCGGCCTCGGGAGGCAGTGCGTTCGGGGCGCTGGGAGGGTATACGAAATCGACCGAGTCTGCAGGCTCGAGCCATGCCGCGGGCGCGACCTCGGGCGCAAGGGTGTCCTCGCCGAGGGGATCGGTGTATTCGTCGGCGCGGACGACCCACTTTCCGCCCTTTCGGACGAGCGTCATTTTGTGGCGGGTCCGGATGCCGAAGGCGGTGTCGGCTGCCGCCGGGCGCGCCGAGGGCCTATACCTCACGTTGAGGCTCTGCCACACCACGGTGCTGGCTACGTCGCGCCCCAGGGCGACCGACTTGACCTGGAGGTGTGTGTCTGCCCCCGTAATCGTGACCCTGCGCTTCGAGGCCCAGGCCTGCACGTATCGCAGCTTCCGGGCTTCATGTTCCAGGGCCTTCCGGGCCGTTGCCGTGCCGCCGGTCTCGTAGAGCGCCTCGATGAGCGACGGGTCGCCCTTTACAAGGGCTGCGGCACGCGCGTCGAAGATCTCGTTGAGAGCAGAGACGACTACCCTCGAGGCTGGCTGCCTCGGCGGAGCTGCGTGCCCCGGCCACACGTCCGGCGCAAGCCTTGCGCCCGCGAGCGCAGCCGCCGCAAGCGTCGTCCCGATGAGAAACCACGCCCTCCTGCGCCCCTTCGGATGATGACCACCCGCCGCCCCGGCCATCGTGCGTCTCCGTCCTTTCGCGCCATGATTCCAGTATAGTGTCACCCCACTGGGCCAGAATGATGATAACGGCGTCCATGTTTTCCTATCAGATGTTGCATCTAGCTGCAACGGCTGTTACAATAGCACCGATGAAACATATGTTGCACTGAAAGAAGGCGGGATAATGTACGACGGGTCTCCGGAGCGAGAGCGAGCGAGAGAACGAAAGCGCGGACGGACGCGGAAACGGGAGCCGGAGCGGAAGCGGACGGCAGACCGCGACGAGGAACAGAACGAGGAATATAGCGGGGGGCAGGATCAGCGAGGGGAACAGGAGCGGGAACACAGACACGGGCCGGAGCACGGGCCGCCCCCTGGTCGCCGACCCGGGCGCGAACGAGGGGAGGGCGTGGTAGAAGCCCGATGGCTGGTCCTGGTGTACCGCGCGCCGGTGGAGCCTTCGACCGCGAGGGTCAGGGTGTGGCGTAAGGTGCGTGAGTTGGGCGGCCTCTATATCCAGCAGGCTGTGAGCGTTTTTCCCGCGCGTCCCGAGATCGAGCGAGCCGTGATTCGCCTTGCGGAGGAGATACGCGAAATGGGTGCGGAGGCATTCCTCTTCCGCGCTGCGACGGAGTCGCGTGACGCGACTGAACTCGTGGAGAGGTTTCGTGCCCAGAGCGACCAGGAGTACCGCGAGATACTCGAGCAGTGCCGCGGACTCCTGGAGGAACTTGCCGCTGAGACTGCGAAGGGCAAGTTCACTTTCGCCGAGATCGAAGAGAATGAGGGCGATCTTGCGTACATCGACCGCTGGGCGGAGAAGGCAGAGGCCCGCGATTTCTTCAAGGGCGCGCTGAACGATGAGGTGGTCCGCAAGGTGGAGGAGTGCAGGGCGCGCATGGAGGAGTTCGAGCGCGAGGTGTTCCGCCGCCATAGCCACGAACACTGATCATCCAAAGGGGGGTCCGACATGTTCAACGTAATCATTCTTGGCATCGTGAGCCTGCTCACCGACATCAGCACCGAGATGGTCTATCCTTTGCTACCTCTTTTCCTCACGACCCGACTCGGCGCGAGCCCGGCCGTCATCGGCCTCATCGAGGGCATAGCGGAGAGTCTGGCGAGCCTCTTGAAGGTGTTTTCCGGGTACCTGGCCGACCTCTTCGGACGGAAGAAGCCCCTCGCCATCCTCGGCTACGGTTCGTCCACCGTGGGCAAGGTGGTCCTCTACGTTGCCAGCTCGTGGCCTGCGGTTCTCGCGGCCAGGATCATCGACAGGTTCGGCAAGGGCGTCCGCACGGCGCCCCGCGACGCCCTGATCGCGGACTCCTCCACCCCTGGGACGCGAGGGCGCGCCTACGGACTTCACAGGGCTATGGACACCCTTGGCGCGGCGGCCGGGGTGCTCCTCGCGTACCACTTCATCACTACCTATAGGGGTGACTACTCGCGCGTGTTCCTGTGGGCCATGGTCCCGGCCTTTCTGGGCGTAGGCGCGCTGTTCTTCGCGCGAGAAACCAGGACGAGGGCAGGGGAGACGTGCCCCGACGGTCGCGACGGCGACGACACACATGACGCACATGGCGACATCGCCACCGCCACCACTACCGCCTCCGTTACCACCACCGCTGCCGATGCCACTGCCGCTGCCAATATCGGTGCCGGGGCCGCCCCTGATGCGGTGGGTAGTGCTGGTGTCCGGAACCGGACCGGACCCAACATAGGGACCCGAGTTCCGGCGGTAAGACGCAAGAGGATGCCGTCCTTTCAGTGGTCGAAGCTGGACCGGCGGCTCCGGGGTTTTCTCATTGTGGTGTTCCTTTTCGCGCTTGGCAACTCGTCCAACCAGTTCCTCCTGCTGCGCGCCGGGAACCTCGGCTTCGGCCCGGCGGCGGTGCTTCTCGTGTATTTCCTGTACAACATGGTTTACTCGGTGCTTTCATATCCCGCCGGGCGGCTCTCTGACATGATAGGCCGCAAGACGCTCCTCGTGGCCGGATACGCAATGTACGGCCTGGTTTACCTGGGCTTCGCGCTTGCGAGAGCATCGTGGCATGTGTGGGCGCTCTTCGCTCTCTATGGGACATACATCGCGTTCACGGAGGGTATCGAAAAGGCCCTCGTGGCGGACATCGCGCCGCTGGACCTGAGGGCGACGACCATCGGTCTCCATGCGACGCTGGTCGGCATCGGCCTCTTGCCAGCCTCGCTCCTCGCAGGACTGCTCTGGAACCTCTTCGGACCCCAGGCGACGTTCGTGTTCGGGGGTGTGATGGGCCTGCTTGCGGCGGTGGGCATCTGGGCGGTCGTGTAAGTAGATCGCCACAGATTCGCGCTGCTTTTCGGCGCGCAGGTCCTCGCCAGAGTTGCCGGTGCGGCCGTTGACGGTCGTGGTCGTGCGGTGCCGGACGACTGCGGCTCTCTGTCTTCAGAGCGACAGCCTCGTTCGCCGCTGCGCCGGGCTGCGCGGGGCTCGCTTGAGGCATGGCGATCGCCGGCGGTCCACCCCGCCGTGCCCGCAGGCACCATGGGTGCAGACGACATCGCGACCCACCCCGCCAGCTTGCGCGGCTTGATCTTGGGCATTGACATGAACCCGAGTTCGATCTAGACTGCGTATAGTGTTTCGATAACGAACCACGTGGTTGGCAATAGAACTACGTGGCCAGAAGGGGTGAGGTGACTGGACGCTGTAAATGCCCTGGTCGCCCTGGGCTTCACGGAATACGAGGCAAAGACGTATACTGCCTTGCTACGGACCAGCCCTGCCACAGGGTACCAGATAAGCAAAGAGGCCGGGATCCCGAGGTCCATGGTGTACGAGGCCCTCGGCCGGCTGGTCAACCGGGGGGCCGTTCTCACGCTGCCTCAGGGCGACACCACCCGTTACGCGCCGGTGCCCGTGAGCGCTCTCCTTGACGGCATGCGTCACATCTACGAGAACGCTATCGACGCTGCGCACGAGAGCCTGTCCCGTTACGAGGCGCTCGTTCCCCTGGAGCAGGCGTGGAACCTCGAGGGGAGGGACGCTATACTCGGCCGCGCCAGGGACATGATAGCAAATGCCCGGGATGAGCTGTTGCTGGCCGCAAGCGACCGGACTCTCCTGGATCTGGTGCCCCTGCTCCGCGCGGCGCACGAGAGGGGCGTTCGGGTGCGGGTGCTCGTCTCCGGTGACGCTGATCTCGACTTCGGCCAGACCGTGCGGCACCCGCAGGCTGAGAGCGCGTTCCAGCAACTCGGCCAGAACATAGTCGTGGTCGCTGACGGCTCCCATGCGCTCGTGGGTGGGACGGGCGCCGACGATACGGCGGTCTGGACCGGCAACCGCCACATCGTATTCATTGCCCGGCAGTACATCTGGCAGGAGATGTTTACCCAGCGGGTGTCCGAGAGGCTGGGGAAAGAACTATGGCCGGTGCTGAGCCCGGAAGAGCACAAGGCCATCTTCGGAGACTGAGTGAGGGTTCGTCGATTCCTCCCCGTTTCCCGAGGCTCCCGGGTTGCCGGTGTCGCACCCGGGGACGGCGCCCCAAGCGGGGCGCGCTTCGCCAGAATAGTACTCGGGTAACGTGTCATCTCGGAAGAAGGAGCGAAGACCATGGCGGTGCAGAATCTTGAGGCGTACTGGGGTCCTTTCGACGGGCTTTCCGACAGCGAGGTGGAGGAGCGCCGGAAGACGTATGGGCCGAACGTCCTCCCCTCGCGCAAGGGGCCTTCGAGGCTCGCCATCTTTCTATCGCAATTCACGAGCCCGCTCGTGTACGTGATCCTCGGAGCGGGTCTCGTGTCCCTGGTTCTCAGGGAGTATAGCGATTTTCTCATCATCATGGCTGTCGTGGCCTTCGATGCCGTGCTTGGATTCGTCCAGGAGTACCAGGCCAGGCGCACCTACGAGGGACTCCAGAAGCTGGTCAAGCCGGTCGCGACTGTGGTCAGATCGGGAGAACGACGGGAAGTCGAGGTGCGCGACCTCGTGCCGGGAGATGTGGCGATCCTGGCCGCCGGCGACAAGGTCCCGGCGGACGGCCGGGTACTCGAAAGCGTGAAGATGTCCGTGAACGAGGCCATCCTGACGGGCGAGAGCGAACCCATCCTCAAGGGAGAGGCGCCCGGCCGGAACGAAGTGTACATGGGCACCACGGTGCTCTCGGGTCGGGGGATCATCGAGGTCACGCGGACCGGGAAGGACACCGAGCTGGGGAAGATCGCCACGAGCCTTTCAGAGACAGAGGAGCGGGCGACGCCCCTGCAGGTCAGGCTGGCCGTTTTCAGCCGCACGCTCACCAGAATAGTGATCGGCGTCACCATAGCGATCTTCCTCATCGGTCTCCTCACAGGCAAGCCCGCGCTGGAGATGGTGCGCGTGGCGATTATCCTCGCAATCGCGGCCATTCCCGAAGGGCTCCTGATCGCCGTCACCATCATACTTGTCATCGGCATGCGAAGGATCCTGAAACGGAACGGCCTTGTCAAGAAGCTCCTGGCCGTGGAGACCCTGGGATCAGTGACCACCATTTGCACCGACAAGACCGGCACCCTCACAAAAGGCGTCATGGCGGTCACGCGCACCGAGTTTGACCTCCCCGAGCGGGCCATCCAGGCGCTCGTGCTCTGCAACAACCTCGAGGACTCGCTCGAGGTGGCCCTGTGGGAGTTTGCGCGTGAAAACGGCATCGAGGACCCGGAGGCGTTCGCCAGGCGCGCAGAGCGCATCGATGAGGAGCCGTTCTCCAGCGAGACCAGGTTCATGCGGACCGTGAACACGGTTGACGGAAAGCCCGTGGCCTTCGTGAAAGGGGCGCCGGAGGTGGTCGCCGTCATGTGCGACCTTGCGCCAGATCGCGGGAAAGAGATCACCCGCACGGTGGAATCCTGGGCCGACCAGGGGCTGAAAGTGCTCGGCCTCGCAGTCAGGGAAGGCGGCGCCGCAGCGACCGCCCCGGCCTACCCGGCGGATCCGGGGGATCCGGCTCATTCGGCTGCGCCGTCGGGCATGGCTGGTCCGGCGTGTCCGGATGGTCCGCGAGGCTACACGTGGGTGGGCCTCGTGGGCATCGAGGACCCCATCCGCGAAGAAGTGGCCGGGGCCATCCGGACCTGCCGAGATGCCGGGATCAGGGTGAAGATCATCACCGGCGATTACGAGCGCACGGCTATGCACGTGGCCAGGCGCCTCGGCCTCGAGGTTACCGCGGACGCCGTCGTGGACGGAAAGACGCTCGAGGCCATGAGCGAGAACGAACTTGCCCGCCGCGTGCGCGACGTCGTTGTGTTCGCGCGGATCTCACCGCACCAGAAGCTCAAGATAGTCGCCGCGCTCCAGGACGCGGGCGAGGTGGTCGCCATGGTGGGCGACGGGGTGAACGACGCCCCGGCGCTCAAGAAGTCCAACATAGGAGTAGTTGTGGGTGGTGCCACAGACGTCGCCAAGGAGACCGCCGATCTCATCCTCCTGGACAGCAACTTCAAGACCATAGTCGCCGCGGTCGAGGAAGGCCGCGTGGTCTTCGACAACATCAAGAAGGTGGTGTCCTATACGCTGTCCAACTCGTTCGCGGAGATACTGCTCATCTTCGGCGCGATGGTCATGCGATGGGCGGCGCCGCTGGTGGTGGCGCAGATCCTGTGGATCCACCTCATTTGTGACGGCCCTGTGGATATCGTGCTGGGCTTCGAGCCCGCAGAGGAGGGTATCATGCGCGAGAGGCCCAAACCGCTCTCCGAGCCGATCCTCGGGCGCCTTGGCATCGGCCTCATCGCCGCCATCAGCATTACGGCGGCTGCAGGGTGCCTTGCGATGTTCGGCCACTACTGGCTGGTTCATCGCGAGCTCCCGTTGGCGCGGACCCTGTCTTTTGCGACGCTCGCGATCATATCGCTCGTATACGTATTCGCGTATCGGAGCATGCGGAGAAGCATATTTCACGCGGGCCACCTTCTCGCCAACAGGCCGCTTCTGGTTTCGGTGGCCGGCGGCTTTGTCCTGGCCGTCGGGGCAGTGGTCGTGCCCTCGGTGCGCAGGCTCCTTGGGGTCGTGCCCCTCTCGGCCGGCGAGTGGCTCATGGTGTTCGGCCTCGCTGTGGCACTCCTCGTCATCGTGGAGGTGGGCAAGTTCCTGGCGCTTGCAGGGGGACGAAGGTTGCGGTCACCAGGGCCGGGCACAGCGGATTGACCGCACAGCCGCGCGCAGCGAAAGGCAGCCCTTAGCACCAGGAGTCCAGGTTCGGCTCACTGTCCGCGAACCTGGACTCCGTGCCCTGGATCCCGGTCACTGCTATCTGC
This sequence comes from Bacillota bacterium, assembly GCA_050261335.1. GTDB lineage: Bacteria > Bacillota > SHA-98 > UBA4971 > UBA4971 > UBA6256. The sequence goes on along the minus strand of JBLNDE010000052.1, from coordinate 31,506 downwards.
ATACTCCCCCATCTGTGGTACAATGTGGACAAGGGGGACAGGCGCCGGCGCACCTGCCAGCCGGCGTTCGACCCATCACCTTCGCTGTATCCTCGACCGATCATCGATCCCGTAATCCGCCGGTCCATCGTCGATTCCTCGAACCGGCACCTGACAGGGCCGTCAACAACCTGCGGACGAAGCTGCCACCTGCCTGGATGCTGCGACTGGAATGTAGAGTCGGCTGTAGTATTCCTGGAGCATCCGGTGGGAGGAGAACTTCTCAGCCGTCGAGGCTATGCTCGCTTTCATCATCTCCACCCACTTCTCACGGTTCTCGTAGTAGGTGGGCAGGACCTCGCCGAGCAGCACCTTGTAGAGAGCGTCAAGGTCGTGGTCGTCCTGCCCGGGTCCCTCGTACCCGTCTCCGAACTGCCAGCCGTTCTCGCCGTGCCGACACGCCTCAGGCCACCAGCCGTCGAGCACACTCACGTTGAGCACGCCGTTCATGGCGGCCTTCATGCCAGACGTGCCGCTCGCCTCCATCGGCCGTACGGGGTTGTTGAGCCATACGTCGCATCCCCGCGTCATGAGGCGTCCGACCTCCATGTCGTAATCCTGCAGGAACACCACGCTCTCCGGGTAGCGCTTCGTCATTCTCACGAGGTTTGCCACGATGTCATGGCCCGCATCATCTAGGGGATGCGCTTTCCCGGCGAACACCAGTTGCAGCCGGCCGCTCTTGAGGTAAGGTTCGATGATATCCGGCCGACGGAAGACGAGGTCGCTGCGCTTGTATGGCGCAGCGCGCCTCGCGAACCCCACGACGATGCTGTCCGGCCTCAGGGCGACGCCGCACCTGGCCTCGACTTCGGCGAGCAGCGCCTCTTTCGCCCGCAGGTGCGCTCTCCACAGGTCTCCTCCTGACTCGTATGCTCTGCGCACGGCCTCGTCCTGCCAGGTGCCCGGGTGGACGCCGTTGGTCACGGCGATGATGGGCGCCCTGCCCGTGACATCCTGCCACATCCTGTCGGCCGTCCCACAGTGCAGCTCTGCTACAGCGTTGGAGATTCGCGAAAGACGGAGCCCCGCAACGGTCATGTTGAATGGCTCGCCTCCGATCTGAACCATCTGCTCCTTCGACAGGCCGTTGTACGCCCCCATGTAGCGCAGGATCTCGTGCCTGTGGGACTCATTGCCTTCCTTCACCGGCGTATGGGTGGTGAAGACTATCTCCTGGCGCGTCGCGGCAAGCGCCCTGTCGAAGCTCGCGCCCTGCGACATCTTCTCCCGGATGAGCTCCATGCCCGCAAAGACCGGATGTCCGTCGTTGAAATGATACACGTCCACATCGATGCCGAGGGCCCGGAGCGCCCTAACCCCGCCTATTCCCAGCACCATCTCCTGGGCGACCCGCTCCTCGCCGAACCATCCGTAGAGCTGACCCGTGATCCACTTGTCCTCATTGCCCGGGACATTCGTGTCGAGGAGGTACAGCGGAGCGTTTCCGTAACTATCAACCATCCAGATTTTGCACACGACGTCGCGGCCGCGAATCTTCACGGTCACGGTCTTGCGCGTGTCCTCGAGGAAGTCGTACGAATAGCACGGGTATGCATCGAACGGCCTGCCGTCCTGGCCTATGAGTTGCTTCGTATATCCCTGCCTCCAGAGCACGCCGACTCCCACCACGGGCAGATTGAGGTCGCATGCCGACTTCAGGTAGTCGCCCGCGAGGATTCCGAGACCGCCTGCATAGATGCGGAGACTCTCGTGGAGGCCGAATTCCATGCAGAAGTAGGCCACCCTGGGCGGCTGCGTGGCGCTGTCTGTGTACATAACTCTCCCCCTCGCGCGTCCGGCGTCATCCGCGTCTGGGAGCCAGGACCTGCCGATGCCCGCTGCCATCCTGCCGGCAAGGCGTGCGATGGCACCCTGCAGATCCCTCATGAATCTCCGGAAAGACGCGGTCGCCATGCCGGTCCTCTTTCCCACGTGCCCGATTATAACGTAAGATTCCATCGCGGGCAACTTCATGTCGACCAGTCCTTCGTCCAGTTACAGTCTCCTGACGTCCGGTCCATCGTCCAGTTCCGGCGTCCGGCTCTGTCGCTCCCGCCGTAGTCTCATGGTCCGACGGCCGGTCGCTTCGCGCGCGTCGGCGGGTTCGCTTGCGGGCTGCCGCGAAAGCGGCTGCCGCGAAAACCGTGGCAGGGACGGTATACGCATGGTAAAATGATAGGGGCCGGCGGGCCATGTGATCCTGCCCATCCAGGCAATACCTACGTATGAGTATGAGGACGAGTGAGAGCTGATGCCAGCAAACCTCACACCGCAGTATCTCGAGGCCGAGCAGGCCTTCAAGGAAGCGAAGACCACTGCCGAGAAGATCGCTGCGCTCGAGGAAATGCTCGCCGTCATTCCGAAGCACAAGGGCACCGAGAAGCTCCAGGCCGACATAAAGCGACGCCTGTCGAAGCTGCGGGAGGAGGGCGAGCGGAAGGCCAAGACCGGCCGCCAGGACCCGTTCCTCATAGAAAGACATGGCGCGGGGCAGGTGGTCCTCGTGGGGTTTCCGAACTCCGGCAAGTCGGCCATCGTGGGCGCTCTGACAAGGGCGAAGGTGACGGTTGCCGAGTACCCGTTCTCCACAGCCCTGCCGCTGGCCGGGATGATGCAGTTCGAGGACATCTGGATACAGCTTGTGGATATGCCCCCGGTGACTGAGGAGGAGATGCCGGCCGGGATGAGCGGCGCTCTCCGCAACGCCGACGCGCTCCTCATCGTCGTCGACGTCTCGTCCGATGACTGCCTGGATCAGCTCGAAGGCGTTCTCGGGCATCTCCGGGAGAAACGAATCCTCCGAGACGAGTGCGAGATGGCAGCGGGGGTTCGAGGGCACACTCTCACCGGTTGCATGGTTGCGGCAACCAAGATCGACTTACCCCGATCCCGCGACAACCTGGAGATACTCAAGGAATACGTGCCACCGGCCCTGGCGATGGTCCCTGTGTCGGTGGCCTCGCGAGAGAATGTGGAGACCCTCCGGCGGCGAGTGTTCGATCTGCTCGGGATCATCCGGATTTATACGAAGGTGCCGGGAAAGCCGCCAGATATGGGCCAGCCGTTCGTACTGAAGAGAGGGAGCAGCGTCGTGGACATGGCCGCAGCGGTCCACCGGGACTTCCCGTCGAAGCTGAAGAGCGCCAGGATATGGGGATCTGCGAGGTTCGACGGGCAGTCGGTGCCGCGCGACTATATCCTTCACGACCGGGACATCGTGGAACTCCATGTGTAGGCCTCCCCGGCCTGGCGGCAGGTTCGCTTCTGCCTGCAGGTGCACGCTTGCGGCGGGCCGGCGGGTTCGCGGTCGACGGTGAGGCGCGGCCGGTGTTGTTACGCGCAAGAGGGAGGGGTATGCCAGTGACGTCCGGTATCCAGGCCACAGTGGCTGAGATCGCGGCATCTGCCGGGGGGGTCTTCGGTGTCGCGGCGCGAGGCCTTCACACCGGTGAGGAGGTCCTTCTCAATCCGGACGAACCGTTCAACGCGGCCAGCGTCATCAAGATCGCCATCATGGTCGAGGTATTCAGGCAGGCCGAGGAGGGCCTCCTCCGCCTCGAAACCCGGCTCAGGCTCGCCGAGACCGACAAGGTCGGGGGGTCAGGCGTCCTGCAGGTGCTGTCCCCCGGTATCGAGCTCCCCATCATCGATCTCGTGCGTCTCATGATAGTGGTGAGCGACAACACCGCATCTAACCTGCTCATGGACATGGTCGGTGCGGACAGGGTGAACGAGACCATGCGAGACCTCGGGTTTCCTGGCATCGTCGTTCGTCGCAAGTTCATGACGGTGCCGGTCGCAAGGCCCGTGCCCAACTCCATAACCCCTCGGGACGTCACGGGCCTTCTGGAGAAGATCGCCAGGGAGCAGGTGGTCTCTGCCTGGGCATGCCGCCAGATGGTCGGGATCATGAAGCAGCAACAGTACAACGATCTCATTCCCGCCCTCCTTCCCGTGCCGGGCGATGAGGACGAACTGCTGGCAGGAGAGATGCCTCGCCTGGAGGTCGCCCACAAGACCGGGTCGGTGTCGCGGGTCCGCCATGACGCCGGGATAGTGTACATCCCGGGCCGCGACTACGTCGTCACCATCCTTACGAAGGAGCTTCCGCGTCCTCGCGACGGGGAGGACGCCATCCGCAGGATCTCCCTGGAGATCTACAGACATTTCACCGGCGCATGAACGCGCCTCCACGCGGATTCCCAAGCACTGAGCGGGGGTGGTCTCATGGGTCTCAAGGACTTTCTAGGCATTCCGAGACTCGAGACGGCAAAGCGGGTGCTGGCCGTCCAGCCTCATCCCGACGACAACGAGATCGGCGCGGGCGGCACCCTGGCGTGGCTTGCCAGCCTCGGCGTGGAGGTCGTGTACCTCACCGTGACCGACGGGTGCATAGGCACGCAGGACCCATCGACGAGCCCGGAGAAACTGGCGGAGATCCGGCGGGGTGAAGCGGAGCGCTCGGCCCGGCACCTTGGGGTGTCCCGGCTCCTGTGGCTCGGGTATCACGACGGTGACGTCCCTGAAGAGCGTGAGCTCACCGCAAGGATCATGGGCGCCGTGCGAACGGTGAAGCCCGATGCCATCCTCGTTCCCGACCCGTGGCTCCCGTACGAGGCCCACAGGGACCACCGCCTGACAGGCCTCGCCACGGCAGGCGCGTGCATACTGGCGGGTTTCCCCCACGCGAGATCGGAGCCGGATGCGCCTCCACACGCTGTCCCGACCGTCGGGTTTTACTGCACCACGAGGCCGAACACCTGGATCAACGTGGACAGAACCTGGGGCAGGAAGATGGAGGCCGTAAGGATGCATGCGAGCCAGTTTCCAGAGGGCTGGACGATGCTCTCCATGTACCTGGATATGAAGGCGCGGGAGTTCGCAAAGGACCGGGGCTTTGCGCGGGCTGAGGCTCTGAAGGTGCTCCCCACGCTCCTTCTGCACTTCAACGTGGACGCGGAGGGATACTGATGCCGGCAGGGCGGGAACGTTCAAGGGGGATCAAGCTCGCGGTCATCGGCGGGGGCTCGAGCTACACGCCCGAACTCGTGGACGGGGTAATTCGCAGGGCGGATGAGCTTCCGGTGAAGCATATTGCGCTCGTGGACATCCCTGAAGGCGGCGACAAGCTGGACATCATCGCCGGCCTCGCCCGGCGCATGATCCGGCGGGCGGGGCTCGACATCGAGGTGACCGCGGGCTTCGACAGGGAGAGCGCCATCTCCGGGGCGGACTTCGTGGTGACGCAGTTCCGAGTCGGAGGGCTTGCAGCTCGCGCCCAGGACGAGCGCATCCCGCTCAAGTACGACATCATCGGCCAGGAGACCACAGGTCCGGGCGGGTTCGCCAAGGCCCTCCGGACCATTCCGGTTGCCCTCGACATCGCTCGCGACGTGGAGCGCCTCGCCCCGGACGCGTGGCTCATCAACTTCACCAACCCTTCGGGCATCGTGACAGAGGCCGTGACGCGGCACACCGGCGCCCAGTGCGTCGGTCTATGCAACGTCCCCATGAGCATGCAGAGGATGATCGCCGCGGGTCTCGGCGCGGATCCTCGCGACGTGAAAGTGGAGTTCGTAGGCCTGAACCACCTCAGCTGGGCGCGCAGGGTGACCGTGAACGGGACGGATGTGACCCGGGCCGTCCTCTCGCACGACCTCGTGAAGCGCGAGTTCGAGCACGCGGGAGGTGGCGGGCGCGGCTCGGACGCTCCAGGTCTCCTGGACGCGCTCGGCATGATCCCATCCTACTATCTGCGCTACTATTACTTCCATGACGCCCTTGTGGAGGAGGAGAAAAGGCAGGTTCAGGAGGGGCGCGGCACCCGCGCGGACCAGGTCATGGCCATCGAGAAGGATCTCTTCAAGCGGTACGCCGACCCGGACCTCTCGGAGAAGCCCGCCGAGCTTTCACAGAGGGGCGGGGCGTGGTATTCGGAGGCGGCGCTTGCATGTGTCTCGGCCATCCTCAACGATAGCGACGAGGTACACGTGCTGAACGTGCCGTCGCGGGGAGCGGTGCCCGACCTTCCGGACGACGCCGTGGTCGAGACGAACTGCCTGGTGAACGGGACGGGAGCGCGCCCCGTGGCCCAGGGGCCTCTACCCGACTCCATCCGGGGTCTCGTGCAGCATGTCAAGGCATACGAGCGGCTGACCGTGGAGGCGGCAGTGAAGGGTGACGCGGGTGTGGCATATCAGGCCCTTCTTGCGCACCCCCTGGTGCCTGGCGCAGCTATCGCGAGGTCGCTCCTTGAAGACATCCTGCGCGCCAACGCCAGGCATCTGCCAAGTTTCGAAAAATCCCTGAAGGACAAGAAGGATTCGTAGGCTTCGTGTCGAAAAACTAGGCTGCGTTCGTATTCCAGTTTGTTGGCAGATCATCTGCGAGAAACTGCCTGGACCAGGCAAGTCACCCCGAGCATATCGGCGTGTTTCGGTCGGGGCCGGGCGATTTCCGCGGACTGCGTGAATGGCGGAGTAGTGAGTAGGCAGCGCGACCGTGAACTACTTGGTCACCGCCCGGGCGGTGCCAGCGGCAAGGCATGCCTGCTCACTTTGCTTTCTGTGGTGGCACGCATCTGTGGCCGCTCCGGTTGAGTCTAGTGAGGGAGGGATCCGGGTGACCCCCGATGTCCTCTTGAAGGTGGACAGTCTTCGCACCTACTTCACGTTCGACGAGGGAGTCGTTCGTGCGGTCGACGGGGTGTCCTTCGAGGTTCAGCGGAAGAAGGTGCTGGGCCTCGTGGGCGAGAGCGGCTGCGGCAAGAGCATCACCGCCCTCTCGATCATGCAGCTCGTGCCGCCGCCAAAGGGCCGGATCCATTCCGGCAGCATCCTCTACAGTCGCGGCGCCGCCGGCGAGATGATGGACATAGCCCGTCAGGATCCGCGGGGTTCAGTGATGAGGTCGATTCGCGGTAACGAGATCGCCATGATATTCCAGGAGCCCATGACATCCCTCAACCCCGTCTACACTATCGGGTTTCAGATCGTCGAAGCCATCACGCTCCACCAGAACGTGTCGAAGAAAGAGGCATGGAAGATGGCCGAGGACCTCCTGGCGAAGGTGGGCATCCCGAGCCCTTCCCAGAGAGTGCGCGAGTACCCGCACCAGATGAGCGGCGGTATGCGCCAGAGGGCGATGATCGCCATGGCGCTATCATGCAACCCGACGCTGCTCATAGCCGACGAGCCCACCACTGCGCTCGATGTGACGATTCAGGCGCAGATCCTGGATCTCATGAAGAAGCTGCAGGAGCAGTTCGAGATGGCCATCATCATGATCACCCACAACCTCGGCGTCGTGAGCAAGATATGCGACGATGTGGCGGTCATGTACATGGGAAAGATCGTCGAGCAGGCAGACACGCGCACGCTGTTCCACGAGCCTGCGCACCCGTACACGATGGGGCTGCTGAACTCAATCCCGAGAATGGGACGACGAAGCAGAAAGCTGGTCCCGATAGAGGGCGTGGTACCGGATCCGTTCGACCTGCCGGAGGGGTGCAGCTTCGGGCCGCGGTGCCCGAGGTTCCAGGAGAGGTGCAAAGAAGACCCGCCTGTCGTAGAGGTAGCAGAGGGGCATGAGGTGAGGTGCTGGCTTTATGCGTGACGGGGGCCCGGGCGCAGCGGAGGCGAAGGAAAGGGCGAAAACGGGAGGCGCCGTGGCGGGAGCCGATCCCGTCACAGGCCGCGACGGAGACCTCCTTCTCGAGGTCAAGGGTCTCAAGAAGTACTTCCCCATCCTCGGCGGCGTGCTCCGGAAGCCCGTCGGCTGGGTGAAGGCTGTGGATGGAGTCGACTTCTTCATAAGGAAGGGCGAGACCCTGGGCCTCGTCGGCGAGTCGGGGTGCGGCAAGACTACCACTGGAATGTGCGTGCTCCACCTGGAGGAACCCACCGCCGGAGAGATAGTGTTCAACCAGAAGGGTAAATGGGTGCCTGTCAACCGCCAGACCATCTCCAGCCTCAGGCGGGAGATGCAGGTGATATTCCAGGACCCGTACTCCTCGTTGAGCCCGAGGATGAAGATAGGCGACATAATCGCCGAGCCTCTGGAAGCCCAGGGGATGCGAAGCAGATCGGAGCGGTACGACCGCGTGGAGATGCTTCTTGCCGCGGTGGGCCTCGGAGCCCACCACATGAAGAGATTCCCGCACGAGTTCAGCGGAGGGCAGAGGCAGAGGATAGGTATTGCGCGGGCCCTTGCGCTCAATCCGTCTCTCGTGATCTGCGATGAGCCGGTCTCCGCGCTGGATGTGTCGATCCAGGCCCAAGTGTTGAACCTGCTGGAAGACCTGCAAGAGCAGTTCGGGCTTACGTACCTTTTCATCGCTCACGACCTGTCGGTGGTACAGCACATAAGCGACAGGGTGGCCGTGATGTACCTCGGCAAGATCGTGGAGACGGCGAAGGTCGGAGAGCTGTTCGAGGATCCGAAGCACCCGTACACAGAGGCCCTTTTCTCGGCTATACCTGTGCCCGAGCCGGATTTCCATTACGAGCAGGTGATCCTGGAGGGCGATGTGCCGAGCCCTGCGAACCCACCTTCCGGGTGCCATTTTCACCCGAGGTGCCGGTTCAGGAGGGATATCTGTTCGAAGGAGGAGCCACACCTCGAGGCGGTGGCCGGCGACCACTTCGTCGCCTGTCACCTTGCACGCGAGCTTGACCTGGCGGGCATTCCGTCTGGCAACGGGGCGGCCTGACGGCGGCGACCCGGCGGGTTTAGTGAACACGTCCCACGGGACGAGAGAGAAGGAGGTAACAAAGAAGACCATGAGAGTCAAGTATCTTGTTGCGATCCTCGCGGCGGTGATGGTGCTCGCGCTCGGGCACGCCGGGTTCGCGCAGACCACGAACCCAGACACGTTCGTGTTCGTCGCGTTCGGCGAGCCTGACTCCTTCGACCCGGCGTACGCCTACGATACGTCGAGCGGCGAGATCATCCACCAGTGCTACGACAACCTCATAGCGTACGAAAAGGGCAGCATCGAGAAGATGGTGCCCATGCTCGCCACCAAGGTTCCGTCTGTCGCGAACGGCCTCATCTCCAAGGATGGGCGCACTGTCAAGTTCCCCATCCGAAGCGGCGTCAAGTTCCATGACGGCTCCGTGCTGACTCCCGAGGACGTCGAGTACTCATTCGAGCGCGCCATGCTTGCCGACCCGGCCGGCGGCCCGGTGTGGATGTTCTTCGAGCCCCTTTTCGGCATTCAGACGCTGAAGGATCTTGCGTGCAAGGTCGGCGGGCTGGACAAGGTCGACGACATGACGAAGCTCGACCCCGCCGTTCTGCGCAAGGTGTACGAGGCGGTCGACAAGGCGGTCGAGGTGGAAGGCGATAGCGTCGTGTTCCGCCTGGCCACTCCGTACCCGCCGTTCCTGCAGATCCTCGCCAAGGGCGCAAGCTGGGGTGCGATCATAAACAAGAAGTGGATGGTCGCCCACGGCGCCTGGGACGGCAAGCCGGATACCTGGATCAAGTGGTACGACCCGCCCAAGGAAGAGATGACCCTGTACGACACGGCGATGGGCACGGGCCCGTTCAGGCTCTCGAAGTGGGACAAGAGCGGCGGGCAGATCATCTTCGAGCGGTTCGACGGCTACTGGCGCGGCCCCGCGAAGCTGAAGAGCGTGTTCATCAAGTACATCGACGAGTACAACACGCGTAAGCTCATGCTGCAGACGGGCGAAGCCGACGCCATCATGGTGCCAGCCATGTATCTCGACCAGATCAGGACCATCCCCGGCGTGGTAGTCGAGGATCACCTGCCGGCCATCACCAACACGACTCTCCTCTTCAACTACACCATCCCGGTGAAGGGGAACGAGGACGTCGTGGGCAGCGGCAAGTTGGATGGCAAAGGCGTGCCGCCGAACTTCTTCAACGACGTCCACGTGAGACGCGCGTTCAACTACGCGTTCGACTATGACGTCTACATCAACGAGGTTGCGCTGGGGCAGGGATCCAAGCCCCACGGGCCGGTCCCTGCGATTCTCCCGTACTGCGACAAGAAACAGGAGTGGTACCCGCACGACCTGAAGAAGGCGGCCGACGAGTTCAAGGCTGCCTTCGGAGGCGAGCTCTGGAACAAGGGCTTCAAGCTCACCATCCTGTACAACACAGGCAATGACAACCGCAAGACGGCTGCGGAGATCCTCGAGTCCAACATCGAGCGGGTGAACTCGAAGTTCAAGGTGGACGTCCAGGGCGTTCAGTGGGCGACCTACCTCGACAAGCTGCGCGCATCCGCCCTGCCTGTGTTCTTCATGGGCTGGCACATGGACTTCCCCGACGCCCACAACTTCGTGTTCCCGTACATGCATTCCGCTGGGGCGTTCGCGGGCTACTGTGGCGAGGACATGATCAAGCTGGCCAGGGAGGAGTTCGACGAACTCATCGCCAAGGGCATCAGCACCACTGACCAGGCTGCGCGCGTCAAGATATACGAGGCGCTGCAGAGGAAGGCGTACGCCCAGGCGGTCGCACTGTTCTATGTGGACGCTCAGGATCAGAGGATCCACAGGGACTGGGTGAAGGGCTTCGTATTCAACCCGGCTTACAGCGCGAACTACGACTTCTACGAGGTCTGGAAGGAAGCGAAGTGACCGTGGCGGGATAGGGGATAGACCCGACGGTTACGAGGCGCCGGGTGCCGGGTTGGGGCCGCGACAGGGCTCCATCCCGGCCCCGGGTATGCTGCATGCGTGTTGGTCGGGGAATTTCGGGTTAAGGGGCATACTCACATGCTGACCTACATAGCCAGGAGACTCATGTTCCTTCCGCTGGTCCTTTTCGGGGTCACGGTCTTCATATTCGTGGCGATGTCGTTCCTGTCCCCGTACCAGCTCGTGAGCTCGTACATAAAGTCTCCAGAGGAGCTCAAGAACCAGAGCCTTGACGACCTCGTCAGGAAGTATCACCTTGATGACCCCGCATACATCAAGTATTTCCGGTGGCTCGGCAACGTCCTCCGGGGCAACCTGGGCTACTCGAGGTCCGCGAACATGTACGTTCACGAGGCAATAAAGGCCAGATTCCCGGCCACCCTCGAGCTGACGCTGTTTGCCGTGATCCCGGTGGTGCTCGGAGGCATCTGGCTGGGGTCACTGGCGGCGATGCATCATAATGGACCCATCGACCACGCAACCCGTGTCTTTGCCATTATCGGGTGGTCCTTGCCATCTTTCGTGTTCGGCATCGTTTTGCTGATGTATTTCTACGGAGTGCTAGGGTGGTTCCCGCCAGGCCGCCTTTCAACCTGGGCGGACCAGATAGTGCTCTCCAGCTCGTTCGTGAGGTACACCGGGATGAACACCGTGGACGCCATTCTCAACGGCGAGTGGGGCGTGTTCTGGGATGCGGTAAGGCATCTCGTGGCTCCTACTATCAGCCTGGCATACCTCTGGTGGGCTTTCATCCTCAGGATAACCAGGTCGAGCATGCTCGACGTGTTCAATAAGGACTACGTGCGGACCGCGCGGGCGAAGGGGCTTGCCGAGAGCGTGGTCGTCAGGAGGCACGTGCGCCGTAACGCGCTGATACCCGTGGCGACCGTCGCGGGCCTCATGATCCTGGGCATGCTGGGCGGGCTCACCATCACCGAGACGGTTTTCGACTACAAGGGCCTGGGCCTTCTGACCGCCACCGCGGCGCAACAGCTCGACTACACCTGCGTGGTGGGGACGACGCTCTTCTACGGCCTTATACTCGTGGTAGTCAACCTGGTGGTGGACATCATGTACGCCATGATAGACCCGAGAGTAAGATTGGAGTGACCTCGCCGTCATGGTCAAGAAGCTCGTACGGAACCCCCTGTCCATGCTGGGGCTTATCTTGCTGACCGGCTTCGTCGTCGTCGCCATAGCGGCGCCGTGGATCGCGCCCACCCCAGAACGGTATCGGGACGAACCGTACCGCATTCCGAGATACGGATGGGGCTCCACGCCGACCCCTCCATCGAGGGAACACCCAATGGGCCTCACTCAGGGCCAGTATGATGTCTTCTACGGCGTGGTCTGGGGCACGAGAACAGCGTTTCGCGTCGGTCTCATTGTCGTGGGCATAAGCTGCGCGATAGGCATCGTGGTGGGTTCGGTGTCGGCTTACATCGGAGGGCGTACCGACGAGATCATCATGAGGATCGTGGACATATTCCTGAGCTTTCCGTTCCTCATCGCTGCAGTGGTCATAACGTGCGTGCTGGGCAAGGGCCTCGATAAGGTCATGATCGCCATGATATGCTTCTGGTGGATGGGGTACGCGAGGCTCCTGCGCGGGAGCATCCTCCAGGTCAAGGAGGAAGAATACGTGCTGGCCGCAAGGGCGGCGGGGGTGAGCCACCTCAAGATCATCCTGAGGCACCTCCTGCCGAACACCATCTTCCCGGTGCTGATCAGCGCGTCGATGGACCTCGGGACGGTGGTTGTCACGGCAGCAGGTCTGAGCTTCCTGGGTCTCGGGGCCCCCGAGGGCTTCGCTGACTGGGGGCAGATGATAAGCTTCTCCCGGAACTGGCTCCTCGGCGCGCCGGGCGAGCCGCTGAAGTACTGGTACACAGTGCTTTACCCCGGGGTTGCCATCGTCCTGTTCGTGCTTGCGTGGAACCTCATTGGAGATGCGTTCAGGGACATCCTCGACCCGAAGATCCAGGCCTAGATGGGTGGGATGCCGGTGGTGCTGCGGGCGCTGCAGTACTGCTGCCAGCTCGCGGCTCCGGCGCGACGATCGGCGCGGCGGCAGCGGCCGGGAGATCGAGTGCGATGGCGAGCCATCTGATAGTGAAGGTGCGTGGGCTTCCGGCGAAGTGCTTGAGTCGAATGGTAAACGTGCCGTTGTAGGGTTTGCGGATGATCGCTGAGAGATGCACGGGCGCTTCCGCTGGGGGACCCGCTGACTCAGACCGGCTGTCGATGGATTCGTAGTAGTCGAACTCGTGCAGATCGAGCCCGAGGACCACGGCCACGGGGACTCTTCCGAGGCTGTGGTTTACTGTCGTGTGCACCGCTTCGCGGGAGGGTGCGGTTATCGTTACCGATCCGCATGAGGCACGCAGACTAGCTTCGCCCCAGGCGGCGCTGCCGGGCGTGTCGCGCGTATCCAGGGGGGCGCGCCGCTGCTCGCGGATAGACACGAGCAGGGCCAGGCCGAGGCTGATCGCGACGCAGCCGGCGACCAGGAGGCCGCATGTGAGCGCTCGCAGGGATCGCGTTCGAAGGGCCATCTCGTTGCCCCTCTCATCCGCCCGCATCCGACGGGTCCCCATGGCTTGCTCACAATCTAACTATGCTCCGCCGCCGCGGCATATGATCCGCTCTGCCGTGTCCTGCCCGCGGTGCCGGGTGCTCAGCGAGAGGTCACAAGTCCGCGTCGCCTTTCCGGCAGGTTCGGGGTCGCCGGTGCCGGGTCCGGTCAGGGCGCTCCGTCCGGGGCGCCGCCATCGGAACACGACACCGGCAACCTTTGGAGAAGTGCCGGTCACCTCCGAACTCACGCTCAGTGCCGCTGCTCCGGCTGCTTTGGTTCGGGCTGCTGCCCCTGCTGCATCGCCTGCTGGTAGACCTTGTACTGGGGTTCCTGCGCCTCGATGTAATTCACCCGCGACTTGAGCGGGTTTATGACCTGGTTGTGCAGGGTCTCTGAGAGCTGCGCGTACAGCTTCTGTGCGTTCTGATCCTGGGTGTCCAGGGCGAAGCTGCGGAAATCCGCTGCCACGCTTTCGAGCTGGGCCAGGCACTGATGAACCTTCTGGCCTACGGTCATCTTTCTCACCTCCATGCGTCATCGGGCGGCAGGTCTGCCGTCCAAGTGTGGGTCCGCGAATCCGTGGCGGTTCGGCAGAAACCGCCGGATTGCCGGTGCTTGCACGCCGGGGCGTCTCCGATCCGGCTGCTTTCAAGCGCCAAGTCTGACGAGGCGCGCCGCAAGGCCGCGGTCTCCGGGGAGCAGCGCCGCGGGACCCTGGAAGAGTGGCAGTAACCTCTGAACCCACACGTAGGCGGCCTGCCGCCCATGTCATCATGTATAGCATGGCACATTTCGGGTACCGCGATTCAGCCCTGCCCAGCAAACGTGCTGATCCCCACGAGGAATTCCCGGGCAGGTGTGGAATACTCTCGCCGGAGGTGGGCAGAGTGAAGGATGCAGTAAGGATTGTTGCGGATCTCATGTGTCTTGCGGCCAGGACCGCCCCGAAGACGGCCGGAAAGGATTTCATCGTTACAGCGGTGGTCGAGGGTGACGCGCTCAGTCGTCTCGCACAGGCCATGGTGGAATACGGCAACGAGTCGGGGAAGAGGAACTTCGACCGTGACGGCGCCAACGTAGCGGCGAGCGACGCGTGCGTGCTCATCGGCCTGAAGGGGGCCCAGGTGACGGGGCTGAACTGCGGCGCGTGCGGGAATGACACGTGCGCCGGCCTCGCCCGTCTTCACGAAGGCACGGAATTCGCCGGGCCATTCTGTGCCTGGAGGCTCATGGACCTCGGGATCGCCATGGGCTCCGCCGTCAAGACCGCGTCCATTCATAACGTTGACAACAGGATCATGTATCGAGTGGGCGTAGTGGCCAGGCGCATGGGTCTCATCGACGCGGACGTGGCAGTAGGCGTTCCGCTCTCCGCGACGGGGAAGAGCATCTACTTCGATCGTGCTTGACCCTCTGTCGCCGGCTCCTCGCGCATCCATGTATCATCCTCGCCGGGGCAAGGAACCCTAAATCGTAACCAGGCGGCCGCCAGGGTGGCTCAAGCGGTGGTGGTCCCAGAACGAGGTCCCGGCCGTAGCAGCGTCCGCAACCGGCGCGCCCGGGCAGGCCGCGTGTTCCTTGCGCAGGAGGAGGCATACGATGCCAGAGCTGAGACGGGATCCTGCTTCCCGCTCGTGGGTGGTGATAGCCACCGAGCGAAGCCGTCGCCCATCGGATTTCCGAGTCTCCCGGGACGAGCGGAAGGGCGGAGCGTGCCCGTTTTGTTACGGTAACGAACATATGACCCCCCCGGAGGTGCTGGCGCTCGGCAGGGACGCCGACGCGCCCAATGAGAAGGGCTGGTCGGTGCGGGTGGTGCCCAACAAGTTCCCGGCGCTCGCTCTCGACGCCGGGGACGGGGCCGGCGACGGGTGGGGCGCCGACGGAGGGCCGGACGGGCCGGGAGGGCTGTACGAGCATCTGCCCGCTGTCGGCGTCCATGAGGTCCTCGTGGAGTCGCCTGACCATGACTCGACCCTGGGCACCCACTCCCAGAGCCAGATGGAGGACGTCCTGGAGGCCATGGTGGCCAGGGCCAGGGCGCTTTCCCGCAACGACAGGCTGCGTTACCTCCAGATATTCAAGAACTGGGGCCGCGTCGGCGGTGCGTCCCTCGAGCACACCCATTGCCAGCTCATCGCCACGCCCATTGTGCCCGCCGTCATCGAAGAGGAACTTGCCGTCGCCCGCGAGCATTATGATAGGACCGGGGAATGTCTCTACTGTGACATCGTCAGGGCCGAAACGGCAGCAGGCGCCCGGGTCATGGAAGAATCCGACCACTTCCTCGTGTTCTGTCCTTACGCTGCCAGGCTTCCCTTCGAAACGTGGGTAGTGCCCGTGGCGCACGGCGCAAGGTTCGAGGACATCGACGGGGCTGAGCTTGCAGACCTTGCCAGGGTTCTGCGCCGCACCGTGAGGCGGTTCGAGCTTGCGTTCGAGGCCCTTCCCTACAATCTCATCTGGCACACGAGCCCATGGACAGGCGATTTTGGAGCATACTATCACTGGCACCTCGAGCTCGTTCCACGCCTTGCGATCCTGGCAGGGTTCGAGCTTGGGACGGGGTACTACATCAATCCCACGGCCCCCGAGGCCGCTGCGACCTCGTTGCGCGAATATGCGCCCGAGAGCGTGCCGGAGACCGACGACGAGGTGAGGGCTACGACCTTGCCTGCGGAGGATCGGGACCAGAGGGAGGCCGGGCGGGGTTTGGAGGAAGGGGCACTTGAGAAGTGACGGTACAGGAGCTTGATGAGACTTACAGGATTCTCGTGGCCTCTCCCGAGGTCGCACCGTTTGCGAAGACCGGCGGACTTGCGGATGTGGCGGGATCGCTCCCGAAGGCGCTGGCGGCCATGGGCAACGACGTGCGTGTGGTGATGCCCCGGTACAGGGGGATCACGGATGTCAGAACAGTGGGCGATTTCCCGGTATGGGTGGGATGGCGCAAGGTCACCGCCATCCTGCGTGAGGGGGTGATACGGGCCCGGCTCAACGGCGCCGAGAAGCTGGTCCCGGTCTACTTCATCGACAACTATCACTACTTCGACAGAGACAACATGTACATGTACTTCGACGAGGCCGAGAGATTTGCGTTCTTCTCCAGGGCGATACTGGAGATGATCCGCCATCTGGGATGGGCGCCGCACATCATCCACTGCAACGACTGGCAGACCGGGCCGGTGCCGCTGCTCCTGCGCGAGCAGTACTCGCACGACCCGCTCTACCAGGGGATAGCCAGCGTCTTCACCGTTCACAACCTCCAGTACCAGGGCAACTACCCCAGAGAGACCTTGCACCTCCTGGGCCTCGGGGACGAGTACTTCACTCCGGAGCGCGTCGAATTCTACGGCGACGTGAGCTTCATGAAGGCGGGCATCCTCTATGCCGACGTCATCAACACGGTGAGCAAGACGTATGCCAAGGAGATCCAGACCCCCGAGTATGGGCAGCGGATGGAAGGGGTGCTGAGGGCCCGCTCCAAGGACCTGCACGGCATCATGAACGGTCTCAACTACCACGAGTTCAACCCCGAGACCGACGCGCGCATCTATCGGAACTATGGCCTCGGGAACATCGAGGACAAGAAGGAAAACAAGTATGCGCTGCAACGGGACATGAACCTGCCGTCGTCCACCGCGCCGCTCCTCGGTGTGGTGTCCAGGCTTGTCGACCAGAAGGGTCTTGACCTCATCGCCGACGCCATGGACGAGATGATGGACATGGATCTGCAGTTCGTGCTGCTCGGCACGGGCGACCCGCACTACGAGAACCTCTTTCGGTCGCTGAGACAGAGACATCCTGACAAGATAGCGGTGGAGATCGGCTTCAACGTGGTGCTTGCTCAGCGCATCTACGCGGGGTGCGATATGTTTCTCATGCCGTCCAGGTTCGAGCCGGGGGGCCTCGGACAGCTCATCGCCATGCGCTACGGCACGATCCCGATCGTTCGAGGTACTGGCGGCCTTGCAGACACCGTCACCAACTACGAACTCGAGAGACAGGTGGGGAACGGGTTCACGTTTGCGGAATACTCGTCGGACGCTCTGCTCGACGCCGTGAGACGGGCGATTGAGGTATACCGGGACCGGCGCAGGTGGGCTGCGCTCGTCGAGAACGCCATGCGCCACGACTTCTCCTGGAACAGGTCGGCCGCGGAGTACATGGGGCTCTATGGAATAGCCAGGAACAAGCTCGAAGCCGTTCCCGTGCCTGCGTAACCAGGCGCTTCCCGGCCTGCCCCGGGCCCACGCTCTCATGCGTGCCCTGGTGCGCACACTCTGGCGCGGAGTCTCTCATGCGCACTATCGCGCGTATTCTCACGCGGGCACCGTCACGCGGGGCCTTCCACGGGCACTGGCACGCTGCGGACGATGTCCTCCACCACCTCCTCCGGGGCGGTGCCGCGCAGGCGGCTTTCGGGCTTCAGCACGAGCCGGTGCGTGAGGGCGAACGTGGCCAGGGTCTTGATGTCGTCGGGGGTCACGAAGTCGCGGCCGTCGAGCGCAGCGAGGGCCTGGGCCGACTTGAGGAGCGCGATCGATCCCCTGGGGCTTGCGCCAAGCATCACGTCAGGATGGGTGCGCGTGGACGCCACGACTCTTACGATGTAGCCGCGCAGGCTGTCCTCCACGTACACATCTCGCGCGGCTTCCTGGAGCCTGGCCACTTGCGATGTGTCGAGGATGGGTTCCACCCTTTCTATCGGATGCCCGTGGGTGATGCGGGCCAGCATGTCCATCTCGTCCGCGGCCTCCGGGTATCCGATGCGTATCCTGAGCATGAATCTATCGAGTTGTGCCTCGGGCAAGGGGAACGTGCCCTCGTACTCCACCGGGTTCTGGGTGGCCACCACCAGGAACGGCCGTTTCAGCCTGTATGTTACTCCGTCCACGGTGACCTGCCTCTCCTCCATGGCCTCCAGCAGGCTCGATTGCGTCCTTGGAGTGGCGCGGTTGATCTCGTCTGCCAGCAGGATGTTGGCCATAATCGGGCCCGGCCTGTATTCGAATTCCGAAGTCTTCTGGTTGAACACCGACATGCCCGTGACATCCTGCGGGAGAAGATCGGGCGTGAACTGTATGCGGCGGAACGAACACCCGAGGCTCGCTGCCATCGCCCGGGCCATCATGGTCTTGCCCACGCCTGGCACGTCCTCGACGAGTACATGCCCGTCGGCCAGGAGCGCGGCGAGTAGAAGGCGCACCACGTCTCGTTTCCCGACGATCACCTTCTCCACGCTGTCCATGACTGCGCACCCCGCCGTGCGGATCCCGTCAGCTCGAGCCATCCAGATACCTCCCTTTCAGTGCAACGCAGCGATCTTCGACCCAGGATGCGTTTTCCCTGCCTGGGTTGGGGCCTGCGCGGGTCTAAGTAGATCGCCACAAGTTCGCGCTACTTTTCAGCGGGTGAGTCCTGTCCAGGGTTGCCGGTGTTGCCCTCCGGGGACGGCGCGCTTGCGGCGCGCCTCGTTCGAATTTGGCGCGCGGGCTAGCCAAATTCTCGACGCCCCGTCGTGCAAGCACCGGCAACCCCAACACCGTCAGGGAAGATAGCGCAAACTTATGGCGCCATACTTGGAAGTGAGCGGCTTAGGCTTGCGTTGCGGCAGGTAGATCCCACCGAAGCGTAGAATAGCTACGAGACTACCTGAGCAGGGGGCGGGCCGCTTGACCGCGGACTTCAGAACGGCTCCTCGAAACAATCTCGTCTTCTTCGTGGCCGCGCTGCTCGTCGCGCATTTCGGGTCGACCATGGCGAGTCTCCTCCCGTCACTGAGCCCGGGCTTTGCGCTGCCTCGCCACTTCGGGCCGGTCCTGTTCGTGTTGTCCGCCCTTACAGTGCTCGTTGCGGCTGGCTACGAACTCACCGGGCGTCAGGTCGGAGGAAGGCTCGCCGAGGCCGCGCTCGTCCTTGTCGTCGTGAACCTCGCCGTAGCAGCGGGGGACGGCGGGCTTCGGGGGATCGTGCGGCGCCTTGGCAGCCTCTCCGCATTCCTGGACGGAGCGACCGCGGGAGCGTCCGTGATCGCGCTCGTGGTGTGGAACGCATCCACGGGTTTCGCCACCAACCTCGTCGGTCTTCTTGAGGAGGACGTCGAGGGTATCCGCCTGGAGTACGCAGGACTGGCGCGGGACAGGCTGACCGGGTGCCGCGGGGATCTCACGGTGTATCTCTACCACTTCAGGTCGGTCCTCTCGAGGACGATGCTCCTTGGAGTGGCGGTCAGCGTAGCCTTTGCCTTCGCCCGCAAGTACGCGTCGCTCATGCCAGGCCTCGCGCCTCCCGACGCGGCCTGGTTCTCGGCGAGGCTTATGACCCAGATGGCCCTTTCGCTCGTCCTGGTGAGTTACGCGTACTACCTCAGAGTGCAAAGGACGTTCTCGAGCCTCGGCGCAAGGATTGACCCTTCCCTCGCTCAGACCTGGGTGGTACTGACATGCGTCATTCTGGTCGTGGCCTGGACGGCGTGGGCGCATGTCCGGGGGCCGGGAGCCTTCGCGCTTCCCGACGTCTCGAAGCTGTTCTCCTGGGTGAACATGACGCCCCATGAGCTGCAGAATCTTGCCGCCCGTGCGGGATCGCCCGAGATCCTCATCGACCGGGGGGTGGAGCAGGGCCCCGCGGCGCGCGTCGTGGGAGACATCGTGGGCGCCGTGCTTCTTGGTGTGGCGGTGGCTTTCGGGACCGTAGTGGCCGCCTTTCTGGGGTGGATCGCCTGGCTCGTGGTCCGCGACGAGGCTGAAGACCTGAAAGGGCTTTCGCAGGTCCTCGCGGTCGTGCTCATCCAGGTGAAGGCGGCGTGCCTGAGTCTTGTCGAGCTTGCGGTTAGCGGCGCGAGGGCGCTCTGGTATCTTGTTTTCCGCGGCCGCCGGTACGTGGTAAGCCGCCTCGGGGGTGGGGCCCGGGCCGCGACAACACGCAGGACAGGGCGGATAGCCTTCGATCGCTCCCCGTCAGGGAGGGTCAGACGGCTGTATTGTCTGACCCTCAGGCTCCTCGCGAGAAGGGGTATCAGGAGGCTTCCTGCCGATACGCCACGTGACTTCCTTGGCGCTGCGGCGCAGGCGTTCCCGGAGGTCGCCCGGGATCTTGCCGCCATGACCGACGCGTACGTCGCCGCCCGCTACAGCCGTGAAGGGGTGCCGATGGAGGTCGCCCGAGACGTTCTTGCATGCTATAAGGACTTGCTGGCGCACGTCAGGCGCGGGGCGATGCCCCTTGCGCGCGCCGCGCGGCGAATGAACGAGAGGTAGGCCAATGGTGTACTGGGTGTCCCTGGGGTTTCTAGGAACCGTCATCGTGCTCGTCGCCGCCTTTCACCCTCTCACGGGTGCGTTCGCCCTGATCATCCCCGCCGTCCCCGTGCTCGGGCTGGCCATCGGGCTTGCGGGCGCGAGGGCGGTGACCTGCAGACGCACCCTGCTGAAGGACCACGTTTTCCCCGGCGAGACGGTGGACGTCGAGGTCGTGTTGCGCAACCGCAGCCCACTGCCGCTTCCCTGGATCGCGGTCGTCGATCGCGTCGGGGCGCGCGAGGTACGGCCAAGCTTTCAGGCGGTGGCGCTCGGTCCATTCTCGACGAAGACTGTCCGCTATGGCTTCGTCGCCGAAAGGCGCGGCTACTTTCGGGTGGGACCCCTCGGGGTCTCCTCCGGCGACTTCCTGGGAGGTCCGGTGTTCGAGAGGCGCGCGGGCGGAGTGGAATACCTCACGGTGTACCCGACGACGACCACCATCGACGAGCTTGCCCTGTGGTCGCGTATTCCCGCCGGCGACCTTCGCCGTCGCGACCGCCTCATCGAGGACCCGTCACGCTACGCCGGGGTGCGCGAGTACACGGAAGGCGACCCTCAGAGCAGGATCCACTGGAAGGCGACGGCCCGCTCCGGAAGGCTCCTCGTCCGCAGGTTCGATGCAACCATATCGCCGGAGACCATGGTAGTTCTGGCTTGTGCCGCCGAGGACTTCGAGGGAAAGCCGGGCGACGCCCTCGTGGAACACGGCATCGAGATCGCGGCATCGTGCGTGTTCCACCTCGTCACCAGGCGTCAAGAGGTCGGGTTCGCCACGAATGGGACCCTCATCGGACCTGAGGGACCTCCGGCGAGTGCGTCCGCAGGCGGGGCACCCGCGTGCGGCAGGGGCCGCGGAGACATAATAGCGTATCCTCCCCGGAACGACGGCGGCCATCTCATGCAGCTGTTCGAGACAATGGCGCGGCTTGTGCCTGGCGAAGGCGCGCCTGCCGCCGAGCTTTTGCGACTCGCCGGGCGCGGGCTCAGATGGGGATCCACCTGCATAGTGGTGACGCCGTCGGACACCGACGACCTCGTTCGTGAGGCCCTGGCACTGGTCCGACGAGGAGCGGATGTCACCGTGGTGGCGACAGCGCGGGCGAGGCACGCAGAGCACCTGGGCGGGCCGGGAAAGGGCGGGCTTTCGGTGGTAGAGGTCCGCTCGCGCAGAGCCATACGTGAGCGACTGGGGAGATAGGTGAGGGTGAGTATGTCGGAGTAGGGGATGATTGGCACGCGCGTCCGGATACCCCGTGTGCGCTGGAAGCGCAACCTCTTGATGGTGTCCATCGGGTGTTTCGTGGTTCAGGCGTCCTATACTGTGGTGAGCCCCTTCCTGCCTATCTTTGTGCAGCAGCTCGGGACGGCGACCGACGTGTCGCTCTGGTCGGGCCTTCTCTTCTCGGCCAGCTTCCTCGCGTCGGCTATCATGGCGCCTGTCTGGGGCTCGCTCTCCGATCGCTACGGCAAGAGAATCATGCTGGTGCGGGCGGGGTTTGCCATCGCCGCCACGTACGCTCTCACCGCCCTCGCCACCAACCACGTGCAGGTGCTGTGGCTGCGGGTAGCCAACGGCGCTCTCTCCGGGTACATCCCGGCAGCCACCATGCTCGTTGCCGCCAACACCCCCGATGACGAGCTCGGATTCGCCCTTGGGGTCCTCCAGACCACCGTGGCGGTGGGCACGATTACCGGCCCTCTCTTCGGCGGCCTCATGGCGGAAGCGTTCGGGGTTCGGGGCGCCTTCATCGGATGCGCCGCGCTTCCGGCGGCAGCTTCGGTGCTCGCCCTCGCGGGCATACGTGAGGACCGTATCAGGAGGACAGAGCCGACGAGCGTTCTCCGGGATGTGGCTGCGGTGCTCTCCACCCCGGCCCTCCAGGCCCTGTTTGCCATCCTCCTGGTAACACAGGCCGGGGCGCTCGTTGTCCAGCCGACACTGCCTCTGCTGATCGCGGAGCTTGCCGGCGGCAACGCACCCCTGGCCACGGGAGTCGTCTTTTCGCTTTTCGGGGTATCCACCGCCCTCGCCGCGCCGATCGTGGCCCGAAGGAAGAATGCGAACTATACCGCGATGCTCGTATACAGCCTCCTCATGTCTGCCCTGCTTTCTGCGCTCCAGGGCGTGGCCCGGTCCATAGCCGGTCTGGGTGTGCTCAGGTTCGTCTTCGGCGTTCCCGGCGCCGCTCTGTCCGTTGCCATAAACGTGCTGGTGGCGCGGTCAGTAACCCCCGAGACGCGAGGCCGGGCCTTCGGCGTCATGAGCGGGGTGTCGTCAGGTGGAGCCGTGCTGGGGCCTCTTATCGGGGGCGTTCTCGGCGGACGTCTTGGTGTGCGGAGCTCATTCTTCGGGTGCGCGTCGCTCTATGCTGCGGCTGCAGCGGTTGCCGCGGTTTCCCGGCGCCTCGTGACGGATCGCGGAGCGGACGGGGCCCGCGGCCACGGCGAGCGCCGCGGCGAGCGCCACGACCAGGACCACGACCAGGGCCAGGGGCAAGGGCCGACCGCAAGCCGCGACGAAAACGCGATGGAGAAGACACACACTTGATGATGACCGTCCCTGCTGGGAATACTGAGTATGGCACCATGAGTTTGGCCTGCTACTCCTGACGGTGTTGGGGCCGCCGGTGCTTGCTGGGGCGGGGCGCCTGCAACTCGGGTGACCTTGAGCGCCGAATTCGAACGAGGTGCCCCGCTTGCGGCGCGGTCCCCGGAGGGCAACGCCGGCAACCCTGGCGGGGGCCTGTGCGCAGAAGAGTAGTGCAGATTCATGGCGATCTACTCAAGGGAGCAGGCAATGGTGTAACACCACGGGTCCGAGATCTACTGGAAAAGGCGAACGAACCGGCGAACCATACCGCCCGCGGACCCGGGAGGGCGTTGAAAAGTGACGGACAGCCGCTCCGAATTCAAGGGCACAGGATGGCGCGAGCGCATCGACGTGCGGGACTTCATCCTGAACAACTATGAGCCCTACGAGGGGGACGGCTCGTTCCTCGTGGGTCCCACCCGCCGCACGAAGGCGCTCTGGGAGAAGTGCCTCGGGCTCCTCGCTGAAGAGAGGCGTCGCGGCGGCGTGTACGCCGTCGACGCCAGGACCATCGCGGGGATAACGAGCCATCCGCCGGGCTACATCGACCGAGACCTCGAGATCATCGTGGGGCTTCAGACCGATGAGCCGCTCAAGAGGGCGATAAACCCCTGGGGCGGTATCCGCATGGTGGAGATGGCGTGCAACGAGTACGGCGCCGGCCTCGAGCCTGCGGTCTGCGAGATATTCCACAAGTACCGAAGAACCCATAACGAGGG
Organism: Bacillota bacterium; assembly: GCA_050261335.1. Taxonomy (GTDB): domain Bacteria; phylum Bacillota; class SHA-98; order UBA4971; family UBA4971; genus UBA6256. The sequence continues at coordinate 7,600 of JBLNDE010000052.1, read as the reverse complement.
CGTGTTCTCAGTTTACACGGACGAGATGCGCGATCTCCGGCGGTGCGGCGTCATCACGGGCCTGCCGGACGCCTACGGGCGGGGCCGCATCATCGGCGACTACCGCAGGATCGCTCTCTACGGTGTGGATCGCCTCATCGAGGAGAAGAAGAACGATCTCCGGAGCCCCGGGCTTACCACGATCACCGTTGACACCATCAGGCTGCGCGAGGAGACCCACGACCAGATCATCGCCCTCGAAGAGCTGAGGGAGATGGCACGCTCATACGGACACGACATCTCCCACCCCGCCCATTCGGCTCGCGATGCGTTCCAGTGGCTTTACTTCGGCTATCTCGGCGCCATAAAGCAGCAGAACGGGGCGGCCATGTCGCTTGGGAGGACCAGCACGTTCCTGGACATCTACATCGAGCGGGACCTGCGCCAGGGGGCCATCACGGAGGACGAGGCGCAGGAGCTGGTGGACGATTTCGTGATCAGGCTGCGTATGGCGAGGCAGCTTCGGACCCGTGCATACGATGAGCTCTTCGCCGGCGATCCGCTGTGGGTTACGGAATCCATCGGCGGAATGGCCGAGGATTCAAGGCCCCTCGTGACGAAGACGAGCTTTCGCATCCTGCAGACCCTGTACAACCTCGGCCCAGCTCCCGAGCCCAACCTCACGGTCCTCTGGTCGAAGAGTCTCCCGCGGCCGTTCAAGGAATTTGCGTGCAAGGTATCGCATGATACCAGTTCCATACAGTACGAGAACGACGACCTCATGAGACCCATGTTCGGCGACGACTACGCCATCGCCTGCTGCGTGTCGGCTATGAGAGTCGGGAAGCAGATGCAGTTCTTCGGCGCAAGGTCCAACCTCCCGAAGGCGCTTCTTCTCACGCTAAACGGCGGGCTGGACGAGATCTCCGGGGCGAAGGTGGCTCCCGAGTTCTACCGGGCCGGGGAAGAGCCTCTCGAGTTCGGTCCAGTGTGGGATGGGTTCACGAGAATGCTGGGGTGGCTTGCCGGCAAGTACGTGGACACCATGAACGTGATCCACTACATGCACGACAAGTACGCATACGAGAGCCTCGAGATGGCCCTGCACGACACGCATGTCGGGAGGTTCATGGCTTTCGGCGTGGCTGGCCTTTCGGTGCTTGCCGACTCCCTCTCGGCCGTGCGATACGCGAAGGTCACGCCCCGGCTCGACTCGCGCGGGATCGCCACCGAGTTCGAGGTAGAGGGCGACTTCCCTAAGTTTGGAAACAACGACGACAGGGTCGACTCCATCGCCCGGGATACCGTCGTGCTCTTCGACACGAAGCTCAAGGAACATCCGGCCTACAGGGACGCGAAACACACCCTGTCGATCCTCACCATCACAAGCAACGTGGTCTACGGGAAGATGACAGGCTCCACGCCGGATGGCAGGAAACGCGGTGAGCCTTTCGCGCCAGGTGCCAACCCCATGCACGGGCGCGACACCCATGGAGCGGTCGCATCCCTTGCGTCGGTGGCCAAGATCCCATACGAGCACGCCATGGACGGCATCTCCTACACGTTTTCCATCACGCCGCGAGCTCTCGGCAAGACCCCTCCGGAGGCCGTCTCCAACCTCGCGGGCCTCATAGACGGGTACTTCGCCAAGGGCGGCCATCACATGAACGTCAATGTGTTCCGCCGCGAGACCCTCCTCGACGCCATGGAGCACCCCGAAAAGTACCCGCAGCTCACGATACGGGTGTCGGGGTACGCCGTGAACTTCGTGAGGCTTACCCGCGAGCAGCAAGAGGAGGTCCTCGCGCGGACCATCTTCGAGAGGTAGCGGTGGAACACTGTCGGCTTGCTGGCCCGGGAGGGTGTGGACAAGGAGACGCACTGTACGCAAGAGCAAGGAGGCGGAACACGCTGGCAGATCGTTGCACGCAGGAACACGAGGCCGCGGGGAGCGTCAGGGGCTATATCCACTCGGTGGAGACCATGGGCACCGTGGACAACGGCGGGATAAGGTTCGTCCTGTTCATGCAGGGATGCGTCATGAGGTGCGCGTTCTGCCACAACCCCGATACCTGGCTCCGGATGGGCAGGGAGGTGACGGTGGACGAGATCATGAGCGAGGTCCTCGAGTACACGCCGTTCTTCGAGGCGTCGGGCGGCGGGATCACGGCTTCGGGTGGTGAGCCTCTCCTGCAGCACAGGTTTGTGAGGGCTCTGTTCGAGCGATGCGGCGGCCACCATATCCATCGGGCGCTCGACACCGCCGGGTACTGCAAGTACGGCGACTTCGCGTCAGTCCTCGACTGCACCGATCTCCTGCTCTTCTCTGTCAAGGTGGTCGACGAGGAGAAGCACGTGAAGCTCACCGGCGTGAGGAACGACGTGATCCTCTCCAACCTGCGCCTCGCGGCGGCGCGCGGCGTGGACATCGTCGTGAGGTACGTCCTCATACCCTCTGTCAACGACTCACAGCGCGACCTCCACGATATCGCGAGCCTGGTGGCCTCGCTGGGCGACAGAGTGAGGGCGGACATCCTGCCGTACAACCGGATGGGGGTCGTGAAATGGAGACAGCTCGGCCTCGACTGCGCTCTCGAGAGAGTGCCTGAACCTACGCCTGACGACATCTCCCGGGCCCGCCGCGTCTTCCACGAGTGCTCCGTGCGCCTCAGGACCGACTGAGGAATCGAGAAATATCTTCCGCGTCGAGAAGGACAATTACATATTTCGTAGAATAGGCTAAGCCATAGCGAGACACTGCGCACGGCTGACGGCAGGATGTTACGATTATCGAACAGACTACGGCCGAATGGGGTGATTTTCGTGAACGACGTGGTCGTGCTGGACAGACTCGACAAGGAGATCCTGTCGTGCATCCAGCGAGACGGCCGCATACCTTTCACGGCCATCGCTGAAAAGCTGAAGGTTGCAGAGGGTACGGTCAGAAAGCGGGTTGCCCGCCTTGTCGAGGAGGGAGTGGCCCGGATCACCGGCGTCGTCGACCCGTTCCGGCTTGGCATGAACTTCGTGGCGATGGTAGGGCTGAGCGTTGAGGGAGACTCGCCCGAACGGGTCGTATCGGAACTCGTGAAGCTGCCGGAGGTAAGGTACGTTGCCATCTGCACGGGCGCTTACGACGTCATGATGGAGGTAGTGCTCAAGTCCAACAATGAGCTATACGAGTTCCTCACGCACAAGCTGAGAAAAGTGCCGGGGATCGCAGGATCGCAGACGTCGCTCGTTCTCAAGGTCTGCAAGGAAAGCTCGGCGTGGAACGGGTGGGCCGGCATCGAGGAGGAGGGTGGGAGCCATGGACGAGACGGGCTTTACGAAGTGGCAGGCTCGGGGTGACGTTCCGCAGCACATCTACTATTAGCAGGAGGGATCGACATGGCTTCCAGAAGGTCAAATGCGTCACGGGTGATCCTGCTCGTCGGGGTCCTCGTTGTGCTCGTGGCGGTGTTGATGGTCGCGAACGCCATCCAGAGGCGATCCAGCGTGACGACCATAGGAATCATGCAGATCATCGAGCATCCCGCGCTCGATGCGGCCAAGAAAGGCTTCATGGACGGCCTTGCAGAGGAAGGTCTCGTGGAGGGCGAAGACCTCAAGTTCGAATCCCAGAGCGCTCAGGGTGACATGGCAACGGCCCAGTCCATAGCGCAGAAGTTCGTCGGCGACAAGGTCGACATGATCCTGGCCATAGCAACCCCCACAGCCCAGGCTGCGGCCAAGGCCACCACCACGATCCCGATCCTCATCACGGCGGTTACCGACCCGGTCGCAGCGGAGCTTGTGAAGTCCATCGACCATCCGGGCACGAACGTCACGGGCACATCCGACCTGACGCCCGTGGCAAAGCAACTCCAGCTGCTTAAGCAGCTCGTTCCGACCGCTCAGACGGTGGGGGTCATTTACAACGCGGGCGAGACCAACTCCGTGGTCCAGGTGGACCTCGCTAGGCAGGCGGCGGCAGCCCTCGGCATCGAGCTGGTGGATGCGACCGCGAGCTCCACCAGCGGTGTGTACGAGGCGGCCCAGTCCCTCGTGGGCAGGGTCGATGCCATCTACGTGCCCACCGATAACACAGTCGTGTCGGCGCTGGAGTCCGTGATCAAGGTGGCCGAGGAGTCGAAGATGCCGCTCGTAGTGGGCGAGGAAGACGGCGTGAAACGCGGCGCCCTCGCCACGGTGGGCATCGATTACTACGCTCTCGGGAAGCAGACGGCGAAGATGGCGGTGAAGGTGCTTCGAGAGAACGCGAAGCCCGAGGAGATGCCAATCGAATACCAGGAAAATGTGCGGATGGTGATAAACCTCAAGGCCGCCGCGAAGATGGGGGTCACCGTCCCTGATTCCCTGATACAAGAGGCGTATGAGGTGATACGGTAGTGATCTCGCTCGGCGCACTCGGTGGAGCCCTTGAACAGGGCCTTGTATACGCGGTGATGGCTCTCGGGGTGTACCTCACGTTCCGCGTGCTGAACTTCCCCGACCTCACGGTAGACGGGAGCTTCCCGCTGGGTGCGGCCGCTGCTGCGAAGCTCATATGTAGCGGGGTCGACCCGGTGCTCGCGACCGCGGTCGCCCCCGTGCTCGGCTTCGTCGCCGGAGCGACGACAGGGGTGCTCAATACGAAGCTGAAGATCTCGGGGCTTCTTGCAGGCATATTGACAATGACCGCGCTCTACTCCGTGAATCTGCGCGTCATGGGGAGGGCGAACATCCCGCTCCTCCGAAGCGCGACGATTCTCACGACCCTGAGGGGTCTCGGGATACCCGGGAACGTCGCCGCACTCCTTCTGTTCCTTTCGTGCGCGGTTGCGATCAAGCTGGTGCTGGACGCTTTCCTTCGTACGGAATTCGGTCTTGCGCTGCGGGCGACAGGGGACAACGAGGTCATGATACGAAGCCTTGGTGTGAATACCGACTCCATGAAGATCGTGGGCCTGGGCCTCTCCAACGCCCTCGTTGCCCTCTCGGGAGCCATGGTCGCGCAGTACCAGGGGTTCGCCGACATCGGGATGGGCATCGGCATGGTGGTCGCGGGGCTTGCGTCGGTGATCATCGGCGGAGCGATCTTCGCCCCGACATCCATCGGCCTTGCGACGTTCGGTGCGGTGGCAGGGTCGGTGGTATACAGGTTCGCGGTCTTCTTCGCGCTGCGCCTGGGTTTCGCGCCCACCGACCTCAAGATCGTGACTGCCGCTCTCGTGGTGGTGGCCCTGTCAGGTCCGGCCATCCGCCGGGCAAGCCTCGGGATGGAAAGGAGGCGGGCGGCGGGCCATGGTAAAGCTGAGGCATCTTCGAAAGACATTCTTGCCAGGAACCACTAATGGCCGGATGGCGCTCTGCGACGTGTCACTGCACCTTGCGGCCGGCGATTTCGTGACGATCATCGGCAGCAACGGGGCGGGGAAGTCCACGCTCCTGAACGCTGTGGCCGGGGTCTTCCCGGTTGACGAGGGCACCATAATCATAGACGGCCAGGACGTCACGGCGCTCCCCGAGCACGGACGGGCGCCGGTCATCGGGAGGGTGTTCCAGGACCCGATGCAGGGGACGGCCGGATCGATGTCCATCGAGGAGAACCTCGCCATGGCTGCGCGGCGCGGGGAACGGAGGCGCCTTGCGCGGGGTGTCGCGCAGAAAGACCGCAAGGCGTTCAGGGATTATCTCGCCCTCCTCGGACTCGGTCTCGAAAACCGTCTCGCCGATCCCGTGAGGTTGCTCTCGGGAGGTCAGAGGCAAGCGCTTGCCCTCCTGATGGCCACGATAAAGAAACCGAAGCTCCTGCTCCTCGACGAACACGCGGCAGCCCTCGATCCGAGGACGGCCCAGGACATCCTCGCCCTCACGGATCGACTCGTGAAGCGGCATGGGCTGACGGTGATGATGGTGACTCACAACCTTCGTCATGCGCTCGCCTTCGGTAACAGGACGGTCATGATGCATGAAGGGGAGATAGTGCTCGATGTGGGCGGGCCGGACCGGTCCGGCATGACCGTGGCGGACCTCCTCGAGCGCTTCCACGCGACGCGCGGGGAGAGGCTCGTGGACGACAGGATCCTGCTGGAGGTGTAGCGTCCATGGCACCCATGCAGCGTGGCCGTGCGCCGAGGAAAGAGGCTCCATCACAGTCGGGAGTGCGGCCCGGAGGACGCGCGGGCGCCGGATGCCCATCACGCGCCGTCATCCGGGGACCTTTTCCTGCGCCTCCCGCCATGCCTCGGCCGAGGTGAGCGGCCTTGCGGCACGGCCAGCTGCCGACCCGGCAGTCTCGCGCCACCTTGCCGCCTGCATGGGGGAGGGCCGCCGGGACTGCGCCTGGCACGGCGGGAAAGTGGAGCGGAGGTGGCCACCACTCGGCGTCGAGCCGGCCGTGGCCCCGGCCGTGATGAAGCCCGGCGCGGTCTACGCGCCGGGCTTGATTCCTGCTGGTGGCACACTCCCCGGCGACGCACCATCCCCTGTGATTCGTCGCACGCATGCCGTGCGATTGGCGCGCCGCCGCTGGCCGCCCGCCCAGTCTTGCGAACGCGACCCGCGGTGCGCGCTTACGATCTTGCGAGCGCGGAGCGCGAGCGACGGGTGACGGCGTCCTGCGCCGCCTTGCTGGCCACGAGGTTCACCCTGGCAACCGCCGTGTCCAGGATCCTCTGGACCAGGTCTTCGAAGGAGACCCCACCTGCCATCGCGGCGATGGGGAACAGGCTCACCGTCGAGAGGCCCGGCAGCGGGTTGATCTCGAGGAAGTGAGGGTTGCCCTTGCCGTCGAGCCTCACATCCACGCGGGCGAGGTCGCGACACTCGAGCACCCTGAACGCTCTTATGGCTACCTCGCGGATCCTGTCGGCAAGGTCACCGGAAACGGGCGCCGGGCACAGGAACCTCTCGAGGTTGTTGTGCTTCGTGTTATAGCAGTATACGAACGACTCGGGCCCGACCTCCAGCGCGGGCCGCACCTCCATGATGGGGAAGGTTTCGAGCTGGCGGTTGCCCAGTATTCCCACGGTGAACTCCCGCCCGGGGAGGAACTCCTCCACGAGAGCAGGCTGTCGGTAATTGTTCGTGATCCAGGCCACCATGGCCGCAAGCTCTTCTCTGTTGTTGACCTTCGACGAACTCCTTACGCCCTTGCTGGATCCCTCGTAGGCGGGCTTCACGAAGAGGGGAAACCCCATGCCGATCTCGTTCGGAAGGTCCGCGGTGGAATCGACCTTCACTGCGTTCGGCGTCGGGATGCCGTACGATGAGACAATCGCCTTCGTGACGGCTTTGTCCAGGCACACCGCGAGTGTGAGCGGGTCGGACCCGGTGTAAGGGACTCCGAGCGACTCCAGGATCGCCGGCACGATCGCCTCGCGGCACCTGCCGTCCCATCCTTCCGCGATATTGAAGACGATATCGACGTCATTGCGTTGCAGTTTCGACAGAAGCCCCGGGCCGTATGGCATTCGCACAACCCGGTGCCCCACAGCCCGGAGGGCTTTCGCTATGCGGTCTACCGTTGCCTGTTCCTCAAACTCGGCGTCAGCGTCTTCGACTACCATCTCGGACCTGGGACAATCCTTCTTGAGGTTGTAGGCAAGACCTACCACAAATCCCATGGTCATCCCTC
>JBLNDE010000051.1:0-29962 GCA_050261335.1 Bacillota bacterium | reverse complement strand
GGTACCTCTTCTGCCTTATCAGGCTGATGTACCTCGGCACGTCAACCCCAGCGGGACACGCGTTCTGGCATGGCGCCTCGAAAAGCGCCGCGCACACCGACGCGGGACATCTCTTATCGCGGATGTGAGCCTCGTACTCGTCCCGGAAGTATCGTATCGTCGTGAGCACCGGGTTGGGCGCCGTCTGGCCCAGGCCGCAGAGGGCGGTCTCCTTAATCCAGGTGCCGAGCTTTATGAGGCGCTCGATGTCGCCCTCCCGCCCCTGACCCCGGGTGATCCTGGTGAGGATCTCCAGCATCCGCTTGGTGCCGATGCGGCACGGGGCGCACTTGCCGCACGATTCGTCCTGGGTGAACTCCAGGAAGAACCTGGCCAGGTCCACCATGCAGGTGTCCTCGTCCATGACGATGAGGCCGCCCGACCCCATGATCGTGCCGAGTTCCTTCAGCGACTCGTAGTCCACAGGGGTGTTCAGGAACTCCGCGGGCACGCACCCGCCAGACGGCCCGCCTGTCTGGGCGGCTTTGAACTTCTTGCCGCCGGGAATGCCGCCGCCGATGTCGAAGATGATCTCGCCGAGCGGTATCCCCATGGGCACCTCGACGAGGCCGGTGTTGTTGATCTTGCCGGCGAGGGCGAACACCTTGGTGCCCTTGCTCTTCTCAGTGCCGATACTCGCAAACCACTCCGCACCCCTTAAAATGATGGGCGAAATGTTCGCATAGGTTTCCACGTTGTTGATGAGGGTTGGCTTGCTCCAGAGACCTTCGTTCGCCGGGAACGGCGGCCTCGGGCGCGGCTCGCCGCGCCTGCCCTCGACTGATGCGAGAAGCGCTGTCTCCTCGCCGCACACGAACGCCCCGGCCCCGACCCTGATATCCAGGTCGAACTGGAATCCCTTGCCGAAGATGTCCTTGCCGAGGACCCCGTACTCCCGGGCCTGCATTATCGCGTGGCTGAGATGCTTGACTGCCAGCGGGTACTCGGCTCTGACGTAGACGTATCCTTGCGTCGCCCCGATGGCGTAGCCGGCGATGGCCATGGCCTCTATGATGCTGTGGGGGTCGCCCTCCAGCACGCTCCTGTCCATGAACGCGCCGGGGTCTCCTTCGTCCGCGTTACACACCACGTACTTCTGATCGGCCTTCGCGCGCCGGGTGAAGTCCCACTTAAGGCCTGTCGGGAATCCCGCCCCTCCGCGCCCGCGCAGGCCAGAGCGCTTCACGACATCGACCACCTGCTCCGGCGTCATCTCCGTGAGGACCTTTGCCAGCGCGGCGTACCCGTCCTCCGCGATGTACTCCTCTATGTTGAGCGGGTCGATCTTTCCCGTGTTTCGCAGGGCGATGCGCATCTGCCTGTTGAAGAACGTGATATCGCCATATGTCGGGACACGCTGCTGCGTGTCGGGAGCCTCGTAGAGTAGACGCTCGACAATCCTCCCCTTGAGCAGGTGCTCGCTGACGATCTCCTGCACGTCATCGGCCTTGAGCTTACGGTAGAGGACCCCCTCGGGGTATACGATGGCCACAGGGCCGAGCTCGCAGGGGCCCATGCACCCGGTGGTCACCACCCTGACCTCCTCGCCGAGACCGTGCCTTGCTATCTCGTCGAGGAAAGCCTGTTCGACTTCCTTGCATCCTGAGGAAACGCATCCTGCGCCGCCACACACCAGGACATGCGCACGGTAGGAATCCATGTGACCAGCCTCCTTACTCTCAGGCGGCGACACGAGCGCCGCCGCGGTCCGGCAAACTCTCTCTTGAGCACCTTCGGCCTATTCATACTTGGCCAGGATCTCCTTCAGCTTGTCGGGTTTGAGCCGCGCATAGATGTCCTCGTCCACCCTCACGACAGGGCCGAGACCGCACGCGCCCATGCAGCGCACGACCTCCATGGAGAACTTCCCGTCGCTTGTGGTGTCCTTCGCACGGATCCCGAGATCGTGTTCGAGCTTCCCCAGGATCTCCTCAGCGCCTCTCACGTAGCAGGCAGTGCCCTTGCACACGCTGATCTGGTGGCGCCCCTTGGGCTTCAGCGAGAACAACGCGTAGAACGTGACCACGCTGTATACCTCGCTCAAGGGGACGTCGAGCCCCTCAGCGACCATGGATTGAATCTCCCGCGGAAGGTAGCCGACCACCTGCTGCGCCTCGTGGAGCACCTGGATGAGCACGCCGGGCTTGCCCCGATAGTGCTCGATGATCTCCCTCACCTTATCCTTCTGCTCCTCGGTGACCTTGCCGAAACATGTGCACTCCTCGCACGCCATCCCGATTCCTCCTTCGCCGGTGTGGCGAGACACGCACGCCTGCCTCGCGACTACCGCGAGGACATGATAGCAAGAACCATGCCGCTTGCGAACGATGTCACAAGAGGCGATTCGGACAGCCCCTGGAGCCTTTGTGCCGGCTGTCACAAACGCGTGCCTTTCGTGGGAGGGAGTTGACTCTCCATCGCCTCCGGCGATGCACCAGCGCATTCGGGCCTGCGGATGCGCCGGCACGCGGGCCGGAGGCCCCGAGGCACGAAGGCGTGCGCTGCCCCGGCTACGCATGTCCTCGGAATTCGCTGGACAACGTGATGCGCCTGCGCATTATGGAATGCACAGGCGCATTGTCCCTCCGGGAAGGCCAGGGATCTCACTGCAGGGGGCCAGACGGGTTGTCAGCGGATGCGCTCTCACCTGTCTCCGTCGACCGCGGCAGGCTTCAGGCCGCCGCGACCGCCATGGCCGCCAGCTGCATACTTCTTGATCTTCCTTACCACGGTCGACTGGTTCACCCCGAGCAGCCTGGCTATGCTGTACGTACTCCTCTTCTCCGAAAGAGCACGCTGGATGATCTGCCTCTCGACCTCCTCGACCGCCTGGCGCAGCGGCATGATGCCGCCCACCACGACCCCCGGCCGGTGCAGACCGCCCTCCTCGAGCACCTGCCGCGGCAGATCACCAGGGCCGATCTCGTCGCCTTCCACCGTCACAACCAGGCGCTCGACGAGGTTCTCGAGTTCCCGCACGTTCCCGGGCCATGAGTATCTCGCAAGGATCTCGCGCGCATCCTCGCTTATGGTTTTCCGGTAGCCATGGGCCCCGTTGAACCTCTCGAGAAAGTGGTAGATGAGTGGGATGACGTCGTCCGGCCGCTCACGAAGGGGCGGTATCGTGATGGGGACGACGTTCAGCCTGTAAAAGAGGTCAGCGCGGAACTCTCCTTTCGCGACCATGCCTGCAAGATCCCGGTTCGTCGCAGCGATTATGCGGATGTCGACATCCACAGGCTTCACGCCGCCCACCCGCGTGAGCCTCCGCTCCTGGATGACCTGGAGCAGTTTCACCTGAAGATCCCCGGGTAGCTCGGATATCTCATCGAGGAATAGCGTCCCGCGGGAAGCGACATCGATCATCCCGGGCTTGCCCTCGCGTCTCGCGCCAGTGAACGCGCCCGACTCGTAGCCGAAAAGCTCCGACTCGAGCAAAGTCGCGGGGATCGCGCCGCAGTTGATGGTGACGAACGGTCCCTCCCTGCGGGGGCCCGTCCCGTGGATGAACCGCGCCACGACCTCCTTGCCGACACCCGATTCACCCAGGATGAGGACGGTGGTGTTAACGAGTGCCACCTTCGCGGCAAGCTGCAGCACACGGCCCATCTCGACGCTATATGCTATGATCGGCGGCAGGACGACCCCCTGCCCTTTCGGGTCCCTGCGGCCGCTACCGGACGCGCCGCCCCCCCGTCCCGTCTCGGCCGCCGCTCCGAAGCCGTCGCGTCGCCCGTTTGTCGACGCGCCGCGCTCCCGGCCCGCCGGTCCCTGGTTGAGAACCTCGCGTGCGGCGCTCACGAGTCGCCCCCGCCCGACCCCCGGCAGGACCGAGGCAAGGGCGTCGTCGGCCTCCAGCGCCGCCCGACCGCCCCCGGCGAGCAGCCAGAGCACTGCGTCAGCCCCGTCGGCAAGCGCCATGGCGCTCTCGGGGCAGACCCTGAAGCACTCGCCGCATCCGTCGCACTTCGACGGATCCACGGCCGGCGGCCGACCGAGCTCTCCTGACATGGCCTTGACCGGGCACTTCGGCACGCATTCCCCGCACCCGGTGCACTTTACCGCATCAACGAAAACATGCCCCGGCATCTCTCTCCCCCCGGGGCAATTATACACCACACCCTAAGGGCCGCATAGCCCGGCGTCCCACGTCGTGACCGCCACACGACCGGCAGTCGGCCTGCCCCACACAGGTATGCTTACACGAACGCCCCCGCCCTTTTAAGGGTGCGCCGGTGTTGCGCACCGAGGAGCGCGCTTGCGGCGCACCTCGGTGGAGTTCCCTGGCGTTGCTCGGCCTGGCTCGGCCTGGCTCGCCGCCTTTCGACAGGGACCGTCGCACAGGTAGCGGCGGCCGCGAGCACAGGGGCAAACCTGACCACGGCCGATCAGGCACACTCAGCAGCCCTGCCCTTCGCGTGCCGCTGCCCGCCCGAGATCCTCCTTGTACTGCAGGAGGTAGAGCTGGTAGTATGTCCCGCGCTTCGCAAGAAGCTCCTGGTGGGTGCCGACCTCGCGCACCCTGCCTTTGTGGATGACAATTATCTTGTCGGCGTTCTGGATGGTGGACAGCCGGTGGGCCACAATAAGCGTCGTCCTGCCTCGCACCAGCTTCGTAAGGGCGTCCTGGATGAGCGCTTCTGTCTCGGTATCTATGTTGGCCGTGGCCTCGTCCAGCACGAGGATGGCCGGATCGAACGCAAGCGCCCTCGCAAACGCGAGAAGCTGGCGCTGCCCCGCCGACAGCGTCACACCCCGCTCTTTCACCTCGGCCCGGTATCCGCCTGGCAGGCGTCTTATGAAGGCGTCGGCATTGACGTACCTCGCGGCCTCCTGCACGTCCTCCTCGCCGATCTCGCTGCTACTAAGCCTGATATTGCTCTCTATGTCGCCGGTGAAGAGGAACACGTCCTGCTGCACCACGCCTATGTGCCGGCGCAGGTCGTGCCTGGGGATGTCGCGGATATCGACCCCGTCGATGAGGATGCGGCCCCGCGAAATCTCATACATCCTTCCGATGAGGCTTATGATCGACGTCTTGCCGGCACCGGTCGCTCCGACGAAGGCACAGGTCTCGCCGGGCTCGACCTTGAAGCTCACGTCTCTCAGGACCCAGTCCTCGCCGTTATAGGCAAACCACACGTTCTGGAACTCGATCGCGCCCCGCGGCCGTCCGAGGGTGACCGGGTTCGCAGGGTCCGCCTCGCGTGCCTTCGTGTCGAGCAACATGAATATTCTCTCGGACGCCGCCATGGCCGCCTGCATGATGTTGTATTTCTCAGTGAGATCGTTGATCGGCCGGAAGAACTGCTGTATGTAGTTTATGAACGCATACAGCACGCCGAACTCCACCCTGCCTGCGAGCACCCGGCCGCCCCCATACCAGATGAGAAGCGCGAGTGCCAACGACGATATAAGGTCCATCAAGGGCCTGAAGATCGCATACACGCGCAGCTCGCGCATGTTGGCCGCGAGGTAATCCCTGTTTATGCCGTCGAATTCCTCGAACTTCTTCTTCTCGCGGCCGAATATCTGGATGATCCTCATCCCCGAGATGTTCTCCGCAAGCGTCGCGTTGATCCTGGCAAGCCTGGTGCGCACGAGCCGGTAGGCCTCACGCGCCTGCACCCTGAACACCACCGTCACTGCCAGGATGATGGGCAGCGTGGCGAAGCTCACCAGCGCAAGCTCGTAGTTCATCCGGAGCATCACGATGACGATGCCCACGAGAAGGAAGACGTCCTTGAAGAGGTTCACCAGGACCGCCGTGTACATCTCGTTCAGGGCGTCGGTGTCGTTGGTCACTCTCGTCACCAGGCGGCCGACCGGGTTCCTGTCGAAGAACGAAAGCGACAGCCCCTGCAGGTGACGGAATATCTCCACCCGCATGTTGAAGATGATCTTCTGGCCCGTGTATTGCAGAATGTATACTTGAACGTAGTTGAGGACGAACCCCAACGCCATGGCGCCGAGAAGCACGAGGGCGAGCTTCACAACGCTCGCGGCGTCGCGATCCTTGAACCTGCGGACCTCCTCCGCGGAGATCTCGCGGCGAGTCACCGTCGCAGCGCCCGCCTCGTCCATCACCAGGAAGTAACGCCCCTCCGCGGACTCTATGCGTGCACGAACCGGCGCCCCCTCTCCCGTCTCGCACCGAAAGCCCTCTGGAAGCCATTTCTCCCGCACGAAGACCCTGCCCTTCGCCGCGACCCCGGGAACGGGCTCGCGACCCGGCTCGAAAGCAAGCATGGGCGCGCCGAGGGCGTTTATGTGGTCGTCTATGGCGATCTTGGTGAGGTACGGCTGCACCAGGTCTGTGCCGGTGATGACGAAGAGCAGCACCACGCACACGAGCAGCAGGCGCCGATAGGGGGCGGTGTACTTCAGCAGGCGCCTCATCAGCCTCGCGTCGTACGCCTTGCCGAGGGCCTCTTCTTCGTGGAAATCAGGCATCTCTCACGTCTCCCCGCCCGAAGCGAGCTCCTCTTCGAGCAACTGCCGCTCGTGGATGTCCGCGTAGATGCCTCCGGCGGCCACAAGCGACTCATGGTCTCCACGTTCGGCGATCCGCCCGTCATCCAGCACGATGATCTCGTCCGCTTCCTTCAGTGTGGATATCCTGTGCGATATGAGAATGGTGGTCCTCTCACGCATGATACGCCTCAAGGACCTCAGGATCTTCTCCTCGGTCTCCGTGTCGACCGCGGAGAAGCAGTCGTCGAGTATGAGAATCCTGGGGTTCTTTATGAGAGCCCGCGCTATCGCAACCCTCTGCTTCTGCCCGCCCGAGAGGGTCACGCCACGCTCTCCGACCACGGTGTCGAAGCCCTGAGGAAACTCCCGCACGTCTCCCGCCACCCCGGCGACATCCGCGGCCCCTTCGATCTCCTCGCTAGAGAAATCGTCGCTCGCAAACCCGATGTTCCCCTTGACCGACGTGGAGAACAGGAAGTTATCCTGCGGCACGTAACCGATGTCGCGTCTCAGCACCTCGAGGGGGACTTCGTTGATGTCGATGCCGTCGACCAGAAGACCACCCGGAGGCGGGTTGTACACGCGCAAGAGCAGGTTCACGAGGGTAGTCTTGCCGCTCCCGGTCCGGCCCAGGATGCCTACGGTGCGCCCCGCCGGGATTTCGAGATCGATGTTCCGGAGGACTGGCTCGCTCTCCCCGGGGTAGGTGAAGGAGAGATCCCTGAACTCCACCTCGCCCCCAAGCCCGCTGACGGGCACGGCGTTCTTCGCGTCCTCGACCTCGGGCATCGTGGAAAAGATGACGTTGAGCCGGTCGATGGATGCCATGCCCCGCTGCAGCGTATTGACCACCCAGCCGATGGCCATCATGGGCCAGATCGCCATCCCGAGATACCCGCTGAACGCGACGAAATCGCCGAGGCTGATATCGCCGAAGATGACCAGCCTGCCGCCATAGCCCAGCACCACCACGAAGCTCAGACCCGCCACGAACTGCACCAGGGGCCAGAAGAGCCCCCAGATCCTCACAAGGTGCATGTTGGCGTCAACCACACGCTGGGCTGCTCCGGTAAACTTCTCTATCTCCGCCTCCTCCTGGACGAAGGCCTTGATCACCCGTATCCCGCTCAGGTTCTCCTGGGTGCGGTCGGTCAGGGCGGCGAACGTCTCCTGGACCTTCCGGAACCTCGAATGGATGAGCCGCGAGAAATGCGTGACGATGAGGGCCACGAATGGCAGCGGCACGAGGCCGAGCGCCACGAGCCGCAGGTCTATGGTGCGCAGCATGATGGTGACCGTGGCGATCGTAAGGAACGCTGCGTCGACCAGCAAGGCGATTCCCTGCGCGAACGCATGCCGCACCGCATGGATGTCGTTGGTGGCGTGGGCCATCAGGTCGCCGGTCTTGTGGTTGTTGAAGAAGTTGGCCGAAAGGGTCTCGAGATGGGCAAAGAACCTGTTCCTGAGGGTGTAGTCGACGAGCCTCGCAGTCCCCATTATGTACATGCGCCAGAAGTACCTGCCGACGCCTACGAGAAGCGCGATTCCGACGATGAGACCGACGTAGCGCAGGAGCCCGGAGTCATCGAGCCTGCCCGCGCGGAAGTCGTCGGTCACCCGGCCCAGGAGCCGTGGGACCGCAAGCTGCAGGGCGTCTACAGCCACAAGGAAAAGAACGCCCAGGATGTACCTGGACCTGTACCTCACGAAGAAGTCTTTCAGGAGAGCAAACCTACCCCGCACGGGCTTCCGACCTCAAGGGCGCGAACTATCGGCCCGGCGAAGCCTGCCTCAGCCGGGCCGACGATCCAATTATACACGCAGTAGCCGGCCACTGGCAATTCCTACTTCAGGCGCGGCTTCGCAGGCCGGCGGGCGCCCCTGCTCCGAGGAGCATCTCCCGCACGATCTTCGCTGCCAGGAGCGAAGTTATGTCGGAGAAGTCCCAGGGCGGCGCTACCTCCACGAGGTCGAACCCCACGATGTTTGCCCGGGCCAGAGACTGGACGGCTTCAAGGATCTCCAGGGACGAGCATCCGCCCGGCTCGGGCGTTCCGGTGCCCGGGGCAAACGCAGGATCGACCACGTCGATATCGAGTGTCACGTAGCACGGCCGGTCTCCCACCTCCCGCAAGGCCGCGCGGACCGCCTCAGGCACCGGCCCGTTCACCCTGTACGGTCCCCCGCTGGTGAGCGCAAACTCTCCTGCCGTGCCCGACCTGATGCCGATCTGGTAGAGGTTGTCCATGCCGATGATCTCCGCAACCCGCCGCAGGACGGTAGCGTGGGAAAGCTTCTGTCCCGCGAACTCGTCGCGAAGATCCGCGTGGGCATCGAAATGGATGACGGCAAGGTCCTCCCTCGTCCTGGCCACCGCCCGGACGCACGGGAGGGTGACGAGGTGCTCGCCTCCGAGGGCGAACGGGATCTTCCCGTCTCCCACGATCCCTTCAACTACCTCGCCGATGGCGTCCAGGCTCTTCTCGGTGTTTCCCAAGGGGAGGGAGACGTCACCGATGTCCGCCGCGCGTACCGACGAGAGAACCCGATTCTGGGCCGGACTATACTCCTCCAGCGAGAACGAGACCTCCCGAATCTTGGCAGGCCCGCCGCGCGCGCCAGCCCTCCAGCTTGTGGTGAAGTCCATGGGGAGACCCACGATCACGATGTCGGCCCGCTCATAGTCGCAATCCGCACAGAGGAAGCCTTCCCTTTTCTCGACGACGACGCTCATATGCAGCATCTCCAGCCCAGCCGTAAGTCCAGACGAATGTGAGTGCCCGCGTCTGCGGCCTGCCCTCGCCGACTCCCTACCCTGCCGGACCCGATGCGACGACACTGCACCCGGCCTGATCCCGGCCCGCTCGGCCTGGCCTTGCTCGGCCTGGCTGGGCCTTCCTCAGCCCGACCGCATCCGGCGCGCACCGCGTCGTGTATCGTCAGTACCAGAGGGCAGCTCCGGCGAAGGCACACCCGATCTTCTGTACCACGTGCTCTGTACCCTTTACGAGGACCTTATCGGGAACGGCGTTCCGGAAGGTGAGAGCCTCGTGGATCATGTTCTCGACCGTCCTCTCGGCTTCCTCCTTCGAGCACTTCCCGCCGAACTCCATGATCACCCCGAAGCTGCCGGAGACGATGCCGACGCCGATGGCGGCGGCGATGCGCTCTCCAGGAACGTCGCTCGTGACGGAGCCGAAGGCCGTCGGCGTGAGCGAGCCTGGCGGTATGTCCAGCGCGTCCATGTACTCGGCGCCGGGCGGCAGAATGCTGGATACCCTCAGGAGGTTGAGGTTCCCGATGCCCGCGGCAAGGAGCGCCTTGTCGAACGCGGTCAGGGTGGTGTCGCCTTCAGCGTTTCCGGCGACCAGCGTGAACTTGCGAGGCGTCGGCAGCATGCATCAATCCCTCCACTCAGCTAAGTATGGCGACATAAGTTTGCGCCATCTTCCCTGACGGTGCTGGGGTTGCCGGTGCTTGCTAGGGCGGGGCGTCGAGAATTTGGCTAGCCCGCGCGCCAAATTCGAACGAGGCGCGCCGCAAGCGCGCCGTCCCCGGAGGGCAACACCGGCAACCCTGAAGAGGACTCACCCGCACAAGAGTAGCGCGAACTCGTCGCGATCTACCTAGACCTCGAATCGACTACATAATATGCTAACCCCGGTGTGGGCCGCAACATGTCTTTTTCAACCAACCATGACCCTCTCTTCAGGGTACCGGACCGCGTTGGCATGCTGCCTCTGCGCGATGGCCGTGGCCACCGTAAGAGGGCCGACGCGGCCTGCGAACATGGCGCAGATGATGAGGACCTTTCCGAGAGCCGAGAGGGTCGGCGTGATCCCCATAGAGAGACCGACGGTTCCGAAGGCCGATGTCGCCTCGAAGAGGACCGGCAAGAGCTCGCTCCGGCGAACTACCGAGAGAGCCATCGTAACGACGATCACAAGGGCAAGGGATATCATGGACACCGCCAGCGCCCTGTATACAATCCTATGGGGGATCCTGCGCTCGAAAACCTCCACGTCCTCCCTGCCTCTTACCACGCTCCTCACCGCGAGGAGCAAGGTTGCAAACGTCGATGTCTTGATCCCACCGCCTGTCGATCCCGGGGACGCGCCGATGAACATCAGGACGACTATGAAGAGCTGGGTCGCGGCACGCATGCCGCCGATGGACACTGTGTTGAATCCGGCAGTGCGCGGGGTCACTGCCTGGAAATACGCCCCCAGCACCTTCCCGAGAGGGCTCAGCGGCTTCAGGGTCTCAGGGTTGTCCAGTTCCAGCAGGAATATGACGACCGTCCCGACAGCGATGAGGACCGCTGTGGTGAGGAGCACCACTCTCGCATGGAGGCTCAGCTTGCAGCCACGCCGATGCGCGATAACCTCGCTCACCACGGAGAACCCGAGGCCCCCGATGACGATGAGGCTGGTCATGACAAGGTTGACCCAGACGTCGGCCGTGTAGCCCGTAAGGCTCCTGAAGCCACCGAAGAGGTCGAAGCCGGCGTTGCAGAAGCCCGAGATGGCGTGGAAGAGACCGTAGTAAAGCGCCCTCGGGACGCCCATATCGAATGACCAGCGTACAGCGAGGAGCAACATGCCTGCGCCCTCCACAACCGCGGTGACGATGAGCACCTTCCTGATGAGCCGGACCATCCCCTCGAGGGTCAACTGGTTCATGGCCTCCTGGATGAGAAGCCTGTTCCGGAGGGTCACCCTCCTGCCGAGCACGAGGAAGACGAGGGTCGATACTGTCATGATGCCGAGACCCCCGGCCTGGATGAGACATAATATGACAAGCTGGCCGAAGAGGGAGAACTCATCGTGGGTGTCGACCACCACCAGGCCTGTCACGCAGACGGCGGACGTGGACGTGAAAAGAGCGTCGAGGAACGGAAGTGCCACGCCATCTCTCGATGAGGTCGGAAGCGCCAGGAGCACGGCTCCAAGCACGATGAGAGATGCAAAACCCGCCACTAAAACCTGCGCCGGGCTGACTGCGTTCACTCGAGACAGGAACCAGCGCCGCCCGGCCGAGTATACCTCGGAAGCTTTGGAAACCACAACCTGACCCTCCCGGGTGTCCCGCGAGTGCAACGGTTAAATTATACCATGGCGGCAGGTCCTGTCAACGGAGGTCTCCCTTGCGGTCCCGCGGCAGGACGCGTCCGGGGGGCTTCCCGGCTGTCGCGGGTCCTCCAGGCGGTGCGTGCGTCCCCGGTCTGCCCAGACCCCACACTCCTTCGACTCCTCACCGGTCCGGCTCTCGTCACAGTCCTGCTCTCCGCCTCCGCGCTGCGCAAGGTGCCGTCCGGCCGGTGTATCAATCCTGTTCGGGCTTTCGCCTCATGCAACCCTGCGGTCGCCGTGACGCAGCATCTCCCCACGCCTCGCGCGCTGCACGTGGGCCTCGGCCCGGAGCATGGCCGTCTCGATCTCGTCTTTCCGTGGAGGCCTGCCCGTGGCCTTCTTGAACTCCTTCACGAAGAGCTCCGTGAACTTCTCCATCTTCTTGTGGCCCTTGATTCCCCATTCCTTATAGTGTTCCTCGATATAGTCCACGATGTCTACCGTGGTATCGAGGATCATCTGGTACCTGCGATTCTTCTGGTACACCTGAAGAGCATAGCCGACGAGGATTATGATGAGGGGTTCCATCACCGCGTCGCTGGTGACCACGTTCCACAACACCTTCAGCCACTTCAACACCGATCACCTCGCTTTCTCGTGCAGAAGACATCCCGCACATATACTAGGTGGGCGCAGACGGTTTTGTGCAGCCAGGCGCGGGAAGCGGTAGCAAGCGGGCCTCCAAGTATGGCGCCATGAGTTTACGCCGCTTCTCCTGACGGCGTCGGGGTTGCCGGTGCTAGCTGGGGCGGGGCGCCCGGAATTTGGTTAGCCTTAAGCGCCGAATTCGAACGCATCTCACCGCACGCGCCGTCCCTGGAGTGCGACACCGGCAACCTGAACAGGACCTGCGCGCTGAAAAGCGGCGCGGATTTGTGGCGATCTACTTGGCTCACGGCCTCGCGGCCTCGCGATGGCCTTCGATGAGGCGTTTCCCGCCTTCGTTTCGAGCCTTCGATGCGTTTGACACGGCGCGTGAAAGCTGCTATCATTATAGTCGCGAGTGCGCCTATAGCTCAGAGGATCAGAGCGCCGGCCTCCGGAGCCGGGTGCGCAGGTTCGAGTCCTGCTAGGCGCACCATTTCATGCCGTTTTTCCCCCTCACCGACCCTTTGCCACGACGAGCACGGACGGCTTCTCGTTCAAACCGCATCACGCAGCGCTTAGAGGATATCTGCAAAACATATAGAACTATCACTAATATCGTCCCAAAACCGGCGATTGGAGGTAGCAGCGCGCCATGGATGGCAGGATTCATGTCATGGCGGCGGAGAACAACCAGGACATGTGCGAAGTCCTTGAGGCTCTCGTCCGCGGGGAGCCGGACCTCGAGTGGGTTGGGTCGGCCGAAGACGGCGTGCAGGCCCTGGAGATGATCGTCCAGTCAAAGCCCGATGTGGTGCTCCTTGACATCATAATGCCCTATCTCGATGGGCTCGGCGTCCTCCAGCGCCTGACCGAGATGGATATCCCCAGGCGACCCGGAATCATCATCGTCACCGCATTTGAGGAGGAAAGCATGGTCAAGAGGAGCGCGAGGCTGGGCGCGGACTACTATCTTCTGAAGCCGTTCGACGGTTCATGTCTCGTCAGCCGGATTCGCCAGGTCGCAGGGGTCGACAAGTCCCCGCCCGCACGAGTCCGGGGCATGAGCATGGTGCCTGCGACTATCCACAGCGAGACCTCCGACCATGTGGCGAGGGTGTTGTTCAAGATGGGCACCCCGACTTACTTCAAAGGCTATCAGTATCTAAAGGAAGCCATCGAAATGGTGAGAGCCGACCCCGGCCTGCTTGCAGTCATAACCAAGAGCCTCTACCCGGGAATCGCCGAAAAGCACGGGACCACGCCACTCATCGTGGAAGCAGCCATCAGGTACACCATTCAGAAAACCTGGAAACAAGGGAACGTGGAATATCTCAGGAAGTTCTTCGGCCACTCCGCCGCGCTGCGCGGGGGCAAGGCTCCCACGAACTCCTTCTTCATAGCCCGGGTCGCTGAGGATCTGCGACTCGGGATGATAGATGGCGCGTGAGGTGACCTCAGCGCGAGATCTGCACGCTGCCGGTCTGCACAAGACCGAGCCGTGCCATGAGGAATCGGGCCACGACCCTTGGGGAGCGAAGCAGGCTTGTCAGGAACAGCCGCCTGTAGGAACCTGGCTCGTAGAGGATGTCCGCGAGCAGGAAGACGAGATCCGGGTTCGCCTCCACCATGGCAAACGGAAGGCCGTCTTTTCGCCCGAGCACGGCCGCGAGGAGCATCGAGAGCCCGAACTCCCTCGAGAGCTCCTGGCGGCATCTGTGCGTGTACACGGGTGCTGCCCTGGAGAAGTCACCTGAGCTTGCAGCGTCGGCAATGACCTCGGCAGCCGTCCTCCCGCTCCGGATGGCGTTGTAGATCCCTTCGCCCGAGAACGGGTCCACGAACCCGGCAGCGTCGCCGGCCAGCAGCACCCCGCCGCGCGCCACAGGCCGCCTGATTCCGCCCGTAGGCAACACGTGCCCCCTTCCCCTCGGGCATGGAACCTCGAGTCCGCGGGCCTGTGCCACACGGCGAAAGTGACCCCGGAACGCCTCACCAATCCTCGGCGCATCGAAAGCCGTCGCACCTATGCCGATGTGCAGGCCGCCCTTGCGGTGAAATGCCCAGCCAAAGGCCGCACGCAGGGGTGGAACGAGATGGAGCTCGATGAGGTCTGACTCGCTGCCGACGGCATCAGGCGATAGATCGGATGGGAGGTCCACCTCGGCCGAAACCGAGGCGCCAAGTTCCCACCTGCACCACCTGCGGCGGATTCCCACGAGCCTCGCCGTCCTCCCGCAGGCCCCGTCGGCGCCCACGATCGCCTTCGCCCTGAACCGCCCGCGACTCGTGGTCACCAGGTAACGCTCGCCCCGGCCTCCCGTTTCTGCTCCGAGATCTATGAGGGGTGTGTCATCCAGAAAGCACGCGCCTGCCTCCACGGCCTTCTTGGCAAGGAAGCCGTCGAAGGTGGCCCGTCGGACCGTGACCCCAAGCCTCCTGGAATCCCTCGCTGAGACGGACCTGCCGCCCGAAGAGACGAGCCTTATCCCCATGATGTCGCGCTCCACCACGGAGCCAGGCAGGTCGAACCCCAGCTCATTCAGGGCCTTTGTCGTCACCCCGCCGGCGCACGGCTTGTTCCGCGGGAACCTGGCCTTGTCGATAAGGAGTACATCGAGGCCGCGCTCGGCGGCTACCCTTGCAGCCGTTGAACCTGCGGGCCCCGCTCCGACCACCACGACGTCGTAGTCACGCATCATATCGTCTCGATGCCCTGCGGGCCGACTCTCTTTATCTTCTCCTCTTCGCCGGTGTTCGTATTGACATAAACGAGGTATGTCTGGCCGTCCACCGTGCCGCGGAACTCGTACACCAGCGTCTCCCTGTAGAAATCGTCCATGATGACCGCGAGTCGCGATGCGGTGACGTCAAGCCTGGGGTTCACCGCAGCCCTCGCCTCGTCCTCTGTGACGGCAGGCGGCGCATATTGCCTCGGCCTGTGGAACACCTGGTAGTTCGTGCCCTCGAACCCGTCAACCCTGCCTGTGTCCAGCGCCACCCTCACGACGACGTGGTCGGGGTACACGAGGACACCTTCCTGCTCATACGCAAATCCTATGACAGCGACCCCCTGGTAAGACTGCCTGGAGATCCGGCGCATGTTTGCAAACCCTCTGGACGCAAGGAAGTCCGCGGCGATTTGCTCAGCCGCCGCGGGACTGACCGTGACCGGGCCGATCGGGGTCTCGTCCATCACCCAGAGGACGCGTCCGCCCTTGACCGAGACGTCCACCCACACGGTGCCGCGGCCGCCCCCCGCGGGGATCTCGATCCTGTAGGCTTCGGGATCGGACCGTATCCTCCCAACGACCCTCGCGCGCCTGCCCGCCGCCACCGACGGCCCTACGAAATCCAGGGCCACTCGCGCGGCCTCATCCGCTGTGACCACGGGGCCGGGCACCTGCGGGAGCTTCTTCGTGGGCGGGGGGAGGACGCCCTCGAGGTCGGGGGACGGAAACCGGGTCATCCCGTCCTCGAGCATCTTGAACCCCTTGGTCACCTGGTTCGAAGGCACCCGCGCGGGAGTGCGATCGGGGCGGGTGGCCGCAGCAGCCACCGCATCACGCTGGAAGTCGGTCCAGCGCAGTGCTCCGGCGGCAAAAGCCCTGCCCATGCCGGCAAGTTCGTCGGCGGCGAACTTCGCCTGCCTGCGGAAATCCCTGAGGATCGTCCACTCCCGCTCACTGACGGTTGCACCGGACGCACCCTTCTGGGCGAGCGTGTACGTGAACGCCGCCACCTGTCCGATGAAGTCCTCGGTGGTGGCAAGCGGCACGTTTCCAACAGGAAGTTGGCCTATGGCCGACCTCGCCGACTCCGCATGCCTCCATGCATCGGCAAACGCCTTGGCCGTCTGGGTCGTGGAGCCTGCCGCGGATGCCTTCCCGAGTTCCTGCTCGAGGCCGTCCACGTGGTAAACCACCTCCTGGAAGGCACGCTGGTACTGGTTCTCCGTTCTCACCTCGATCTCGCGGCGCAGCCTGTACTCACGGAAGGCCATGAGGCCCAGAACCACGACGAGGACCACCCCGCCGAACCGCAGCCACTCCCGTCTCATGAACTCCACCTCACCCGGGGTTACCTGAAGAAGATATGACTCCCGATCTGGACGAGGAAACGCCTGGTCGTAATCCACCAGTTGGTGGCCTTGGCGGGGTTGTAGTAGTAGAGCGCCCCGCCCGTGGGATCCCATCCGGCGAGGGCGTCCTGGGCAGCGCGCATGGACGACGACGTCGGTGGGAGCCAGATGGTGCCCTGCGATACAGCCGTGAACGCATCGGGCTCGAAGATGACCCCCGGAATGGTCTTGGGGAAGTGCGGATGCTGCACCCGGTTGAGAATGACCGCTCCCACGGCCACCTGGCCGACGTAGGGTTCGCCCTCTGCCTCCGCGGATATGACGCGGGCCATCAGATCGTAGTTGTAGCTGTAGGCCTGCCCGGGATCAGCAAGGTCCCAGGATGCCGGCTCCGTAATGCCGCCCGGGCCGGGGGCACCCTGCCACGCGCGGACGCTGCCCGGCCTGCTTCGCGGATACGCATACCACGCGGCGGCCACCAGAGCAACAAGAAGGAGGAGTCCTGCGCACACCCTGCCCGCTCTGTGCACTCGCTGCCACCCCCGCAGCCATTTGAGACTTCGGGATTATTATGCCGCGAGAGGTGACCGCTATGCGCAGCAGAGGTGGCACCGTGAACTGCAGCCCGCAACGCGCCGGCATAGCAGTGGAAAGCGGCGAACGCGGGTGTGGAGACATCATCACGACGCTCACCATGGCGATCGGCCAACCATGACTGCGAATCATCCAGCAGAGGGCACGTGTTTGCACGTTCTCCGGGCATACGCGTCCAATTCGGCCGTTCGCCGGCGTTGCATGTGTGGCCCGGCCCGGGGATACTGTAGGTGATAGTAATGATTATTGAGTGGTAATCGCTATCGATCTTGCCCATGTGATGAGGATTGTGGGTCCGGTGGATGACGATGTCGCAGGCTAGACCCGGCCGACGTCAGCGTCGCCCCCACAGGGCAGCATGTGCCCGTCGGAACTCACACGGATCGTGCCGGGGTCCAGGGGAAGCTGAGATGATGAAGACGTGAGCAGAGCCGCGAAAGAGTCCATTGCGGACGAGCTCCGCGGGGCGGGAATGAAACCCACGCCCCAGAGAGTCGCCATATACGAGATGCTGAAGGGTACCACAAGTCATCCCAGCGTCGAAGCAGTGTACGAAGCGCTGAGGCATGCTTTTCCGGCTATGAGTCTCAATACCGTCTACTGCACGCTCCAGGCCCTCGTCGCCGCGGGGCTCGTCCGGAAGCTTGCGATGCGCGAGAACGTCTTCCGGTACGACGCCAACGCACTTCCGCATGCCCACTTCGTATGCACGCGGTGCGGGCGGGTAGAGGACGTGTCCGCCAGCGTGGACGAGGATCTCACCAGAATCGAGCCAGGTCTCGAGGCAAGGATCCCGAGGCACGTCATCGACTACGAGCATTACTTCTATGGCTACTGCGTGGACTGTGAGGCGAAGCTTGCACGGTCACAAGTGACCGATGCTTGCCACAAGACAGACCTGAAGAAGGGAGAGACACGGGATGGCAGAGCTGATTAACGAGGTGAAGCTGGGCGTCACCAAAGGCACGGAGCTCGAGGAAGCAGTGAACATGAACTTCAGGGGCGAGACGGGAGAGGTTGGGATGTACCTCGCCATGGCCCGGCAGGCCGAGCGTGAGGGCTACCCCGAAATCGCAGCGGCTCTCATCAAGATCGCGAAGGAGGAAGCCGACCACGCATCTCACTACGCTGAGCTGAACGGCATGATATCGGCCAGCACGAAGGAGAACATCGGGAAAATGCTCCAGGGCGAGCAGGCCGCGAACAAGGGCAAGAGAGAGTCCGCCGTCAAGGCGAAGGATCTCGGCATCGACCACGCTCACGACTACTTCGACGAGTCCTCGCGCGACGAGGCGAGGCACGCCCGGATGCTCGAGGGCCTCCTGAAGCGCTACTTCGCCTGAAGTGACACGGGTCCAGATCCCTGGTTCGAGGGTGACGCTCCCGGCGACAACGCACCGGGAACGTCACCCTCGCGCTTCCCCAGGCAGACAAGTCGTGCAAGGCGTCGGCGCCCGCTGACGCCTTGCAGGACCGCGCTGTCAGGCGTCAGTCGAACGCAAAGGCGGCCTTGACCACCTTGCTTGCGGACTTGTGGAGGTTCGCCTCGATGGCCTGCCTGTAGTCTTCGATCCTGAAAGTGTGCGTGAGGAGCCGCGCAAGCGACACCTTCCGCTCCCTGAGAAACGCACACGCAAGCCTGTACGTGGTCGTCTTCTCGCCCTCATAGGTTTCACCGCCGCACCAGAACGAGCCCCGGACCGTGATCTCATTGAGCCAGATGGGCGTCCAGTCGACTCCCTTCGGGAATGCGGCAAGGCCCACCAGCACCATTCGGCCCCCCGACCGCGTGAACCTCAGGGCGTCGTCGATACTGGTCGAGCTTCCGACGCACTCGAAGACGAGGTCCGCCCCGCCCTGGACGATCCTCTTGCCCACCATGGGCTTCAGCACCTTGCCGCCGAGGACGTCCGCGAGGTGCTTGAAGTAATCGTCGCTCTCCCGCGAACAGACTACGGCATCAGCTCCGAAGCTACGCGCAAGCTCCGCCTGGAACGGGTACTTCGCCATCACGACCACCCGCGCCCGGCTCTCGAGAGCGCGCAGGGCCGCCACTACGGATATCCCGATGACCCCGGCGCCCATGACGAGGCACGTGTCGGAGTCTTCCGGGAAATTGCGGAGGACCGGATGTAGCGCCGAACAAAACGCGTCCACGAGGGCCGCGTCCTCGAACGAGATATCGTCGTCCAGTGGAATGACCTGGGACTTGTGGGCAACGAAGCGCTCGCTCCAGCCGCCCCCGGTGTCGCGGCAGAGACCTATGGCGAAGCCGGGCGACACGATGCCCTTGGTGAAATTCTGGCACAGCGAGTAGTCACCCCGCTTGCAGAACTCGCACGGCTCGGCCACCTCTCGTGGGCCGCAGGAGAGGACCGGGTCCACGAGCACCCTCTGACCGACGCGGATGTCGTCCACGCTGGCGCCCACATCCACAACGGTGCCGCAGTTCTCGTGCCCGAACGTGAACGGGAACGACACGTACGGGGATGAGCTTGGACTATCGTGGAGATGGATGAGGTTCAAGTCGCTCCCGCATATCCCGGAATAGCGGGTCTTCACCTTCACCCAGTTGGGGCTCGGGAGCCCCGGCTCCCCCACGTCGCGCAGGACCACCCCGGACAGCGGACCGTAGAAAGCCTTCTCCGTGAGCGTGCCCGCCGCCTTGGAAAAGAGGTATCTGGGGACAGTGCCGAGGAACTGGACGGCCTTCATACGGCGGTCCTCCTCGCCCCGATGACGTCGAGCTTCTGGCCGGCACGCTCGAGGCACTCCAGAGCGAAGTCGATGTCCTCATCGGTGTGGGACGCGAGCACGTTCGCGCGGAGCCTGCACGTCTTCGGCGGAACCGCCGGCGGCAGGATCGGGCAGATGAATATGCCCTCGTTGTGCAGGAGCATTGTGAGCTTGAGAGTGGTCTCCTCGTCTCCGATGACGATGGGGATCACCGAGCTCTTCGTATTCAGCGTGTTGTAACCAAGCTCGTTGAGCCCGCCCACGAACCTTTCGATATTGTGGCGCAGCTTGTTAATGCGCCACTTCTCCTCCTCGATGATGTCGAAAGCCTCGCGCGCGGCCGCGACCGCAGCAGGCGGAAGCGCCGCGGAGAACACGAACCCACGGGCGTTGTGTCGCAGGAACGAGATGAAGTCGGCCTTGCCGGCGACATACCCTCCGACCGCCGGGATGGTCTTTGAAAGGGACCCGGTGAGGATGTGTATTGCCCCCGCGGGAAGCCCGAAATACTCCTGGATGCCATGGCCCGTCTCTCCCAGAACGCCCAGCGAGTGGGCCTCGTCCACGAGCAGCCATGCGTCGTACTTGTTGACAAGGTCGACGAGTTCCGGCACCGGCGCCACGTCGCCGTCCATGCTGTAGACGGCATCGACGATGACCAGCTTGCCGCGGTACTTGTCCCTTGCGTCCGCGAGGATGCGCTCCACGTCATCAAGGTTGTTGTGGTCGAACCAGATGAACTCCGCCCCCGAGAGCCTGCAGCCGTCAACGAGGCTCGCGTGGGACAGCCTGTCGCATATGACGGCGTCGCCTCTTCCCACGAACGACCCTATGGTGGCGACATTGGCGAGGAAACCGCTGCTGAAGGCGATTGCGTCCTCAGTGCCCATGAACCTGGCCATCCTGCTCTCGAGGTCCACGTGGAGCTTCGTGGTGCCTGCGAGGATCCGCACGCCGTGAGTGCCCGTGCCGAACGCGTCGGTGGCGCGGTTGGCGGCGGCGTTGATCCTGGGGTGGGTGATGAGCCCGAGATAGGAGTAAGACGAGAATATCACCTTCCACCTGTCGCCGATCTCCACCCTCGCGCCGTCGAGGGCGTCCACCTGCTGCAGGTAGAAATACAGGTCTTCCTTCTTCACCTTGGCAAGCCTGCTGGAAAAGGCGTCGATCCTTCTCTGAAGGGAATTCGTGGGCACCGACATGACACTGCCTCCTCGTGGCCGGGACGCGGCCAGATTGTGGGAAAACACCCTGACCTCAGTCTACCACCGGGCAGCGACCGGTGTCAACATTTTTGTGCACAGCCATCCGCCTCCGCCGGGCTGGCGGAATCACCCACCAGTGTGGTATGATCGACCCGCGACCGCCCAGGTCGCCCAGATCGCCGCGGCATCCGGCGGCTTCAGAGAAAACAGCAGGTGGTGACCGTTATGCAGCTTTCCCGAATCACGGAGCACCTCGATTCTTATCTCCGTGTCGCCGAAATCGATGACTCCTCAGTGAACGGGCTTCAGGTGGAGACTGACAGGGACATCACACGCATCGCAGCAGCTGTAGACGCGAGCCTTGACGCCTTCACGCGCGCGCAGGAAGCCGGTGCCGAGCTCCTCCTCGTCCACCACGGGCTTTTCTGGGAGAAGGCGCCCCTGCGAGGGGCGCTCTACCGGCGCGTCAGGTTCCTCATCGAGAATGGTATGGGCCTCTATGCCGCCCACCTCCCGCTGGACATGCACCCCGAAGCAGGCAACAACGCTCAGCTCGCGAAGATGATCGGCCTCGCGAACGCGAAGCCCTTCCTCCGGTACAGAGGCTCGCTCATCGGTCTCATCGGCGAGGTGAAAGCGACGAGCGTGCAGGACTTCGCCGCTATGGTCGAGCGTCGGCTCGGCTCTCCGGTGAAACTCCTCGACTTTGGAAGGCCTGCGATTACGCGGGTAGCGATATGCAGCGGCGGTGGCGGGCCGGATCTCATGCAGGCGGTGGAGGCAGCGGCAGACGTGTACCTGACCGGGGAGACCAGCCACGGAGCGGCCACCCTTGCGCGGGACGCCGGGATCAACGTCATCTTCGCCGGCCACTATGCCACGGAGACCCTGGGCCCGCGCGCGCTCGCAAAGCACATGGAGGACACCTTCGGCATACCCGCGGCTTTCATCGAAAGCCCGACCGGCCTGTAGGCTCCCCCAAAACATGTAAAGTCCCCAGTGGTGAGGGCGCCCCGCTCGGCCGCGGGGCGCCCTCATTGGCATGCCCTGGTCATGCAGAGATCTCTGGGCCCATGATAACTTTTCTTGATCTGGATATTGACATTGTGAAGTGCCGGCTTTATGCTGTTAATGCAAGGCTTAATCTTATTGAGGTTACCCAAAACCCCACGCGGAGGTGCTGGCCATGTTCATTGTGCTGGGCGACGTGAGGATCGAGATAACGAGGGTACCACGTCCGAACGCCGAGGAAATCGCGAGGCGTACATACGAGAAGACGAAGGCAGCGAAGGCATACGAGAATGCGCGGCGCATGTATGAGGTGAAGGCCCTCCGGTACGCCCCATGGGTCCGCTGACGCAGCGGGCCGGGCTATCCCCCGATCTCGAAACAGGCGCGCGGACGAGACAGGGCCGCGTGGACAGGAAAGGGCGCCGTCGCGGCGCACGCAGGAGCTACGGCGCCTCGCCCACCGCGACCGTCACCTTGACCACGCGACCATCCCGGTAAACCTCGAGATCAAGGCGGCCGCCGATTCCGGCGGACGTCACGGCGTCGCGGAGGTCAGCGATGGTCTTGACCCTCTTGCCGCCGGCCGAGACGATCACGTCTCCACGGCGGAGACCCGCGGCGGCGGCAGGGCTTTGCCGCACATAGCTCACGATGGCAAGGCCGCTATCGACCGGAAGACGATAGTCGCGCGCGACATCAGGCGTTATCGCCCACACCTGCGTGATACCGATCCACGGCCGCCGGACCTTGCCGTACTCGATTATCTCCGACGCGATCCTCCTTGCGGTCTTGATGGGGATCGCAAATCCTATACCTTGCGCCTGCGAGATGATGGCGGTGTTGATCCCGACAACGGCGCCGGTCTCGTCTACGAGCGCGCCGCCGCTGTTCCCAGGGTTGATGGGGGCGTCGGTCTGGATGAGGTTCTCGAGGTATATCCCCTGCTCCTCATCGAGGGGGAGAGATCTCCCGAGGGCGCTTATGACCCCGGCCGTCACCGTGTGGTCGAAGCCGAACGGGTTTCCGATCGCCACGGCGAGACCACCCACCTGGATGGCATCCGAGTCGCCCAGGCTCGCCACGGGCAGGTCGTCGCCTTTCACCTGGAGCACGGCGAGGTCTGTGTAATAGTCGCCCCCCACCACGCTCGCAGTGAATTCGCGCCCGTCGCTCAGCACGACCCCGATCTGGGTGGCTTTCTCGATCACGTGGTAATTGGTGAGCACATAGCCGCGGCGGTCGAAGATGACCCCCGACCCGAGGCCCTCCTCCTGTTGGATCATGCGCTCGAAGAAGAAATTGTAGAAAACCCTCTCGCGGAGCGTGGATATCTTCACCACCGACGGGCCCACGTCTCTTGCGATGGCAGCCACGACGGAGCCCGTCGGTCTGCCCGTCGCGGGAGGCTGGGCGTCCCCGGCGGGCGCCCTGTCGGCCCGCCCCGTCCCTGCCTCCGGCCCGGGCACCTGGGGAAGGGCGGCCATTCGCCTGTCGACGGCGTTGAGGAGGATGGCGCCCACGAGAAGCGCCCCGACGACGGCTCCCGCCAGGGCCGCCAGAAAGTACGAGCCGAGAGGCCCGCGTCTCGTTCCGAAGCCGAACGAACTCATTGCCCTCACCTCGCGCCGGGCGTCATATGCTCCTGACCGTCAGGCACGATCTGCCCCGGCAGCTTGGTCGTCCCGAACCCCCACTGCTTCTGGAACTCATGTTCCGTGTCGGGCTGACGGCGACGATCGTACGAGCACCGGTAACCCCTCAACCAGCGCCGGCGCCTCATGAACTCGCACTTGCGCTCCTGCTTTCGCCGGTTTCGACAATCCTGCGGGCGCTGCCGAGAATGGCCAGGAGCCGCTCCTCGCTTGGAGCTTCGGCGTAAATCCTGACCACCGGCTCTGTGCCAGAGGCCCTCACGAGGAACCAGCTGCCGTCGACAAGCCGAGTTTTCACGCCATCCAAAGTCGACACGTTCGTCACAGGCACGCCCGCAATCGCACGCGGAGGGCGGTCACAAAGCATGCGGACGACCTTTTCCTTGGTAGCGCCCGTCACGTGGAGGTCCACGCGGCGGCTGCAGAATGAGCCGACCTCGTCCATCAGGGCGTGAAGCGTCTCCTTGAGCGGCCGCCCGGTCACGGCGCGCATCTCGGCTACAAGCAGGCACGCGAGGATGCCGTCCTTCTCGGGGACGTGCCCACCGATGCTGAGGCCCCCGCTCTCCTCGCCGCCGATGACCACCTTCGCGCGCCTCATCTCCGCTGATATGTACTTGAAGCCGACGGGGGTCTCCCGCACCTCGAGCCCGCAAGCGCGCGCGACGGCGTCCACCATGTGGCTCGTGGCCACGGTCCGCACGGCGATGCCCTTCATGCCGCGGTTGCGCGCAAGGTGCGCCGTGAGCAGAGAGATGATCTGGTTCGGGGAGAGGAAGGTCCCGTCCTCGTCGATGATCCCGAACCTGTCAGCGTCGCCGTCGGTCGCAAGGCCAAGGTTCGCGCCGACCCCCCGCATCTTTGAAGCGAGGTCCTCGAGCCTCTTCTCCGAGGGATCGGGAGGGCTTCCGCCGAAGAGCGGGTCTCTCCTGTCATTGAGCACGAGCACGTTCTGGCCGTCCAGGATGCGGTCGAGGTACCCCCGCCCGGATGCGTGGAGGGCATCGTACACGATGCGCAGCCGCGCGCGCCTGATGGCGTCGAGGTCCACGAGGCGCGAAACGTGGTCAACGTAGTCGTCCATGGGACTGAAGGAAACGACCCCGTCCGCCCCGGTGGTGCCGCCCGCGCCTCCGGCGCGCTTTACTTCATCTGCAGCCTGTACCCTTGCGATATGCCTTTCGATCTCGGACGTCACTTCGGGCATCGCGGGGCCGCCGTACTCGGGGATCCACTTCACGCCGTTGTACTCTGGCGGGTTATGGCTCGCAGTGAACATGACGGCCCCCGCATGCTTTCCGTGGACCACTGCGCGGGCCGCCACCGGCGTCGGGGTATCGCGCGACGTCACCCAGGCCCTTATGCCATTCCCCGCAAGGACGGACGCGGCCTCCTGCGCGAACCTCTCCGACAGGAACCGCGCGTCGTAGGCCACCACGACTCCCTTGTCTGCCAGGCCCGCCTCGTGGAGGTAGTTGGCGATGGCCTGGATCACGACTCGGACGTTCGGAAACGTGAACTCCTCGCACATCACGGCGCGCCAGCCGTCCGTGCCAAACCTGATGCTCGCCACCCTCGCCACCCTTTCGCGTCGCCGGCCCCGCCGCTCGTCCGCCGGCGCCGGAGCGATGTTTCTAGTACTCGATCCCCCGCCGGGCCACGACGCCCTGCTCGAAGGGGTGCCTCACCTGGTGCATCTCCGTGATGAGGTCCGCCTGAGCGAGCACCTCCTCAGGCATCTTCCTGCCCGTGAGCACCAGCTCGACGTGGGGCTGCCTATGTTCTATCACGCTCAGGATGTCTTCGACGGATATGAGCCTGAAATGCGCTGCAAGCGAGATCTCGTCGAGGACCAGTATGTCCGCGGACCCGCTCGCGGCCACATCGTGCGCCATGGCGAGCGCCTTGCGGGCAAGGTCCCTGTCCTCGTCGGCCACCTCGCCCTCCCGCAGGAAGCACTCGGTGCACCCCCGGCACCCTGCGACGCCCTGCCTTATCGCCGACGCCCTGGGGCAATCCCGCCCGAACTGGAAGAGCCGGATCTCCGGGTAGAGGCGCTCCAGGGCGAACAGCTCCCCGGTGTAGCTGGCCCCTTTTACGAACTGGATCACCACCACGCGGAACCTGTGCCCCGCTGCCCGCAGGGCAAGCCCCAGGGCCGCCGTGGTCTTGCCCTTGCCGTCGCCCGTGTAGACCTGGACGAGGCCTCTCTCGAGGCCTGTCGGCACCGTGCGAGCCTCAGGAAGATCCCTGGTCTTCTCGACAACACCCAACCCCAACCGGACTCCACCCCCCCCGTGCGAACGGCTCACCGCGCCTCCCCGAGCGCCAGGCCCGACACCAGCACCGCCTGGGGTCTTCCGCTCACCGGATGCGGCCCAACGCAGGACCTCACCCCGTAAACGTCTTGGATGACCTGAGGCGTGATCACCTCGCCGGGCGTGCCGGACGCCACAAGATACCCGTCCTTCAGCATCACTATTCTGTCGCAATACTGTGCCGCAAGATTCACGTCATGCAGCACGGCCACGACACCTAGGCCCTCCTTGCGTGAGAGGCCCCAGACGAGGTCCATGATCTCCACCTGATGCTTCGGGTCCAGGTGCGACGTGGGCTCATCCAACAGCAGCGCTTGCGGCTCCTGGGCCAGCGCCCGCGCCACCATCACCCGCTGTCTTTCGCCGTAGGAGACCTCCGTGATGGGGCGTGCCGCGAGGTGCCCCACATTCGTCGCCTCCATGGCACGGGCTGCGACCTCGACGTCGCGTCGCGTCTCTCCGCCAAACCTTCTAAGGTGAGGCCAGCGGCCCATGAGCACGATATCCTTCACGCCGAACGAGAAGGGCGTGTATCCGCTCTGAGGGACGACCGCGACGCGGCGTGCAACGGCCTTCGCCCCCATCCTCCGGATATCCTGTCCGTCGAGAGTCACCGCCCCGCTCGTCGGGCGCAGCGCCCCGGCCATCGCCCGCAGGAGAGTGGTCTTGCCGGACCCGTTCGGGCCGAGGACCCCGACTACCTCGCCGCCGGAGACCGAGAGCGACACTCCATCCAACGCCGTTATTATACCGTACATGCAACGGATGGAAAACACGTCTAGTCTCATACGTTTCACCACGTCCTGCCATGCCTCATCCAGTAGCTCTGGTCCTGTTCCGCCCTATCACGCTCCAGGCTGGCCGGCCGGGTGCGACCCACCCGGCCGGTCACGGCCTCCCTGCGCCGCCTTTACAGCGCCCCGGAGGTTTTCCGCCGTCTCAGTAGATACAAGAAGAACGGCCCGCCCGCAAGGGCCGTGACTACACCCACAGGGATCTCCCCCGGCGCGATGACGACACGCGCAAGGGTGTCGGCCGCCACCAGGAAACCCGCCCCTGCGAACACGCACGCCGGCATGAGGACCTTGTGATCCGGGCCCAGGATGAGCCTCATCGTGTGAGGAACCACGAGGCCGACGAAGCCGATGATGCCGCCGACCGAGACGGCCGCGGCAGTGACGAGGGACGCCGCGAGTATAGCGACGCGCTTGAACTCCTCGGGATCGAGCCCGAGGTAGCGTGCCTCCTCGTCGCCCAGGCTGATGAGGTTGAAGTCGCGCGCCAGCACCACGAGGGCTGCGATCCCTGCCGCCATGTACGGGAACGCCATCTTCACGTGGGCGTACCCCCTGCCGGACAGGCTCCCCATGAGCCACATCATGGCCTCACGAAGCGTATCGCCGGACACGACAAGGAGAAACGATATCACCGCCCACAGGAACGACCCCACCACCACGCCCGCAAGCAGGAACGTGTCGGTGGGCAGCCTGCCCGACACCCGTGCGATGGAATACACGACCACCATCGTGGCGACGGCGGTGATGAAGGCGAGGATCGGGACTGAGCCGACGCCCAGGACCGAGAGGGGCACGCCCGCCACCATCGCAATCGTCGCGCCGAGTCCCGCTCCGGCGGACACGCCGGCCACGTACGGGTCTGCGAGCGGGTTTCGAAGCAGGCCCTGGAGGGCCGCCCCGGCAACGGACAGCGACGCCCCCACCATCGCCGAAAGCAGGATCCGCGGGAGCCGCACCTGAAGCAGGATTACCTCGTGGGACGCCGGCCACCAGGTAGGGTCGGCGCCCCTGCTCACAAAGGGTAGCCGTCGGAGGAGGATTCCCGCGACCTCGGCAGGCGGGATATGCACAGAGCCTATTCCGGCCGCAACCGCCATCACCAGGACGACGGCCAGTGCAAGGAGGGGCAGATCGGCGGCATGCCAGACCGGACGCAACCCCCCGAGCGCGCGGACACGAGAGACCCGCGCCGCACGAGCGGCCCCCCGGACCTGATCTGCCGACGCCAGGCCCGTGGCTCGCCCGTCGACATCATGCCGGGCCGCAGCAGCACCTGGCGTCTGGCCGGGACAGCCCTCATCGTGATGCGCCTGGTTGTCGCCTTTCATGGGAGCTGTCACCGATACACCAACCTCTCCCTGCGTCACCTGAAGATCTCAGGATGGAACAGCCTGGCAAGGGCCTCGAGACCATCCACGAGCCTCGGGCCTGGCCGCACCAGGAGGTCCGGGTGTACCTCGTACACCTTCCCGTCCCTGTACGCCGATATCCGCTGCCACGCCGGGCGCGCCAGGGCCTGCGCCCTGTTGAAGTTCGTCAGGATGATTATCTCGGGATCGCGTTCTATCACGGTCTCCGGGCTGAACTGGGGCCACTCCGAAGGCGCGTCGTGGGCGATGTTCTCGCCCCCTGCCGCCGATACCAGTTCGTCGACGAAAGTCCCCGGACCTGCCGTCATGAGCGGCTCGTTCCAGATCTCCACGAACACCCTCGGCCTCTCCGACGTCTTGAGCCCACCGAGCTTCCTCGCGACCTGCTCCATCCTGGCCGAAAGCCTTTTCACCATCTCGGACGCCCGGTCCTCCTTGCCTGTGGCCTTCCCGATGAGGGTTATGGCCCGGAGGACCCCGTCGATGCTCTTCGGGTCCACCGCAAGCACCGTGACGCCGAGTTCGGAGAGCCTTGCGATCCCCTGGCGCTGAAGGCTTCCGACCGCCACCACGAGGTCGGGGCGCATGGCGACAATCTTCTCGTAGTCGAGCTGAATGGAGCCTACCTTCGGTTTGGCCTTCGCTTCTTCGGGGTAATCGCAGGAATCGGTGACGCCGATGACCTTCTCGCCAAGACCCAGGGCGAACAGGATCTCGGTGTTGCTGGGGGCGATGGAAATGATGCGCTCAGGCGCGCGAGCGAGCACAACCTTTCTCCCGAGGTCGTCTATGACACTGATCGCGGTCCCGGCTGATGCCCCGGCACCGTGCGGGACGTACAACACGCACACGGCAAGAGCAAGCGCAGCGATGAATGCGAGAGCTGTTCGACGGCGCCGCGTTCGCGCTATCGTAAGTGATACCATGATACTTGCGAGCCTCCTTCCGTTGAACCGAACCGTCTGGTCGGCACAGGAGAGTATCCCAGGATGCGACGGAGACCAGCCCGGGTCAGGTCGGGTGGGGTCGGGTCTCGGCATCCTGCTGAAGGCCACGGATTGCCGGCCGGGCCTGTACACTTACGTGTGGCTTCGATACGTCTGGCGCTCCGCTCCATGGACGCAGCGAGAAACGCGCGCCGGTGCCGGGGCGGAATGATCGCGGCCGCGACCCGCCTGCTCTCCAGGTCCCAGCCGGAACCCTGCCACACGCCGCACGTCGGAACGGCAAGGCCCCGGCCTTCGGCCGGGGCCTGTTGCTCGCGATAGAACAACCTGCCACTCCCCTTCACCGAAGGCGCAAGGTCACGCTGACAGGCAGGTCTCCTGGCTTCCGGATCGTCGCATCCGCCCTGGGCCTTCCCCCGGCGCGCATCCCTCCGAGGTGCGGGTGACTCGCCGCACCGCCGGGCCTGGACACGCGGGCCGGAGTGACCATGCAGGGCTGCTCCCCGGGTACAGTGGCGGGAACCGCGGGCTTGCAGGGCTCGAGATCGCCCTGCCGCCTCTTCCCTATTCTCCCCCGATGGGGCACCTGCCAGCTTCAAATCTGGTATCCATTCTGGCTCCATGCTCATTCTACCACGGGACGGCCGACGCAGCAATACCTGCCCCCCCAAGTGAGGATGCAGAAGTGCTCCCAACTCTATCCCTCTCAAAGCGCCGCTTGGGGCGTCGTCGCCCAGTGCAACACCGCAATCCCAACAGCCGTTGAAAGACTGGGAGGAACCAACGAACCCCCACTTAGCCCGCGGAACGCCGGAAGGGGCGGCCGACGCCCATCTATGGGTCACCTACTTCACAGGGCCGCTCATACTATACTACTGGCCGCCTTCGACGCGGTTGCCCTAAGTATGGCGCCATAAGTCTTCGCCACTTTTCTTGAGGGTGTTAGGGTTGCCGGTGCTTGCTAGGGCGGGGCGCCTGGAATTTGGCTGGCCCGTGCGCCAAATTCGAACGAGGCGCGCCG
>JBLNDE010000050.1:0-162757 GCA_050261335.1 Bacillota bacterium | reverse complement strand
TAGCTCGTCGGATGAAGAGGATCGGGGCCCGGTGGACACCCGAAGGCGCCGACCGGATGGCCCGGCTCCTCGCCGCAAAGAGCAATGACGAGCTCTTGCGCCATCTTGGGCGAAAAGCGAGTCCGGCCCCAGAGTCGATGACACTGCCTACGGTCGACATAGGGCGGATGAGCGCTCAGGCGGAGGATGTCGAAGCGTGGCTAAGGGCAAAGGTGCCAGCCCTGACCGGGCCGTTCGCCAGCCGTGAGTGGATAAAGCATGTCCTCCGCGCAATCACATCAATCCAAGAGGTAGCCCAGGGACAAATCCGACACGAACAAGGGGAGCTTACCTACTAACTCTTGACACGGACGTCAGAAAGGGCGAGTTTCCTGGGAACAGATGGACCGCAGAATCAAGCGCTGGCTTCCTCGGCCAACAATCTTGCATCCCTATCCAGAGCAGCGACTGCGCGTTACCACTTGAGGCAGGAGCCCGGTGCGGTAGCTCCGCACGCCGGGATCTGTGCGGGGGGCCGGAGGTGACTCTGGTCCCTACCGCGACCACTCTTGTAGAATATGCCCAGCTAAAGACGGGTTAGGGTTCGCGATTCGTCACTATGCGTTCGACCATGTCTTAACGGGGATCATGACGGTATGGGGTACTCCCAGGGCGTCGTAGATCCTCACGTGTTCGGGTTCGGGAGTGGATCCCTTGCGGACCCGCGGGACCCCCTCGCCGACTGCGGGAAGAGCCACCGTGACCACCTGTCAAGCTGGCCCGCAATCTTCTCCTCAACCCTGTGGGCCAGCACAAGCCATTCCTTGAGCGGCCTGGGCTTAAGATCCCCCAGCGAGCAAGGGGTTCTGTGGCGAGGCCCCTTTACGAGTGGTGGGCGAGCCGGCGCATAGCGAAGACTGCCACGGAATAAGGCGACTCTTCGTCATTCCAATGGCAGAGCGCGGAATCCTGCTTGCCGGGAATGATCGTCGGCAGTCAGTGCTCCGTGTATACGGCGGTTGAGAAGCCGGTGACATAACGTGCGTTTCCGGATCGTCACAGACGGTGGGAAGCGCCCTCGCCCGCTCCGCCTTTTCCGCCTACTCCGCCTCCTCCGGCCTGCAAACGAAAACGCTGCCCCCCGCCGGGTAGGCCGAGAAGAACCTCCTGCCGCAGCGCGGGCAGGCGAGCGGCTCAACCGCGTTGGTGGCGAGGTTGTAGTAGACGGCCTGCGTGTAAATGGTATCCTTGTGCTCCACCTCCAGCAGAGCCTTCACCCTGGGCATGACCTGCAGCGTCACACTATCGAGGCGCGCCTGTGCCGTCATCTTGTACTTGCCCACGACGTCCGCGATACGGCGCTCCCGGTCCAGGCGGCAGGCCTCGATCTTGGCGTCTATGCGCGCCTTCTTATCCGGATCGCCAGTCGCGGCATCTCTCCTCGCGACGAGGTCCGCCATGGTCTTCTCGTAGAAGCCCAGGACCGTCGTAAGTTCCTTCTCGCAGTATCCCCGTACTTCGGCCTGGTACACAGCCAGCCTTGGCCTTACCCTAGCCTGCAGATAGGCGATGGCCTTGCGAACCACCTCGCCATAGGAGGGGCGCCTGACGGCGGCCGGCACCGACCCTTCCCCGACACCATCCCCGGCGCCATCGGGCGGCTGGGGACTGAAGTACACCGCTCTGGCCTCGTCAAGGAGGTCCGTGTCGTCGGCAAGCGTGGTCGTATCCACGGCAACCATCAGGGTTTCGACGAACCTCTCATCAGAGATGTACGAGACCACGAAACGAAACACAGCCCTCTCATATGCCTCGATGCTCGTTGTCCTGAGCACAGGGCGCCTCGACCGGTTGAAACCGATCCTTGCTTCGATCCTGTCCATGAGATTGGGCGGCACTCTGACGCTGGGGACGACGGCGTACTGCCGCGTCACTCGTCCGAGATCGATGCCGAGCGAAGTAAGCCTGTCCAGCACGGGACTGCCGAAGGTGACGAACTCCGCCTCCGGGGTTTCTTTCGCTGCATCGTAGTCAAACACGAGGACGGCGAACTCCGGCAGACCCAGCTCCTTCGCGGTGTCCCCGGGCAGGGCTACGTGGAGGACACCGTCCTCCGGGGCCTCGACGATCCCGCCGCGGGCCGCCACGAGGTCCATCACGAACCTCCTCAGGTCTATGTGCTGTCCCCGGCCGCCCTCGCGGGCCGCCGGGAGCGTCCCATCGAGCGGGCGAATCGAGCTAGCCCCGGCCATTTGCGCCGCCCCCTCTCGAACCATCGCCGTTGCTGGTGGTGCTCGCGCCGTCGGCGACGGCCGCCGTGGCAAGATCAGAGCCGAAGAGGGCGTCCTCGTATTCCTTCGCGCGGTCGTATCGGGCCTTTGCGTCGGCAAGCTGTGCGCCAAGGCCGTCGAGCCTCGCCTTGAGTTCGTCCTCGGTCTTCGAGCTTGCCCAGAGGTCCATTATCGTGTCCTCGAAATCCGCTTCCTCCTCGACGTTACCGAGGATCATGTCGAGTTCGCCTACCACCAGCTCGAACATGTTGATCTTCGCGTCCAGCAGGTCAAGGATGTGGCCCTCGAGAGTATCGGCGGCAGACAGGTTAAACACGAGCACCTCGTTCTCCTGGCCGATCCTGTGGATGCGTCCGACCCGCTGCTCTATCTTCATGGGGTTCCAGGGCAGATCGAAATTCACCATGACGTGACAGAATTGCAGGTTGCGGCCCTCGCCTCCGGATTCGGTCGAGAGCAACACCTGCGCCCCGTCCCTGTCCCCAAAGGCCTTCACGGAGCGCTCCTTGTCGAGACGGCCCATCTCCCCCGAGAACGTGGCAAACGAGACCCCGGCGCGCTTCAGGTACTGGGCGAGGAAATGCAGCGTGGCGGTATAGCCTGTGAAGACGAGGACCTTGTCGCTCGTGGCCTGGAGCAGTCTGAGGAGAGCCTCCGCCTTGGCAGATTCCGCGACGGACTCGCCGAGATCGAGGATACGCTTGAGCTCTCTCTCGCCGTGCGGGAACTGCCCGGTCGCGAGCATCTTCCCGATCGTCGGGACGGCGGCGAAAGCGGTCGACCCGGCCTCCTTCTGGAGGGTCTTCAGGCTGAGCCTGGCAGGCCCTTTGTAGCCTCCGGCCGCGTATTGCGTCCTGATGAACTCGGTTACTCTCTCGTAGAACTCGCGCTCCTGCGGAGCAAGCGAGATGCGCACCGTTTCCGCCCTTCTCCTCGGGAGCTCCAGGCCGCACGTTGCGCGGCGGTTTCGCACCATGACCTCCTTCATGAGGGCGCGCAGGTCTGCGACGTTCCGGGGTTTGAGCCTGTCGCCCCTGGTGATGAACCTTCGGGAGAAGTCCGAGGCCGTCTCGAGCTGGCCGGGGCGTAGGAGCGTTATCAGGTTGAAGAGTTCCTGAAGGTCGTTCTGCACGGGCGTTGCCGTGAGAAGCAGTATATACTTCTTCTTCAAGCCGTTCACGAGCTTCCAGTTGAGCGTGTTCCTGTTGCGGCACCGGTGGGCCTCGTCCACTATGACGAGGTCGAACGGGGTAGCCTGGACCGCCTTCGCGTGCGGCTCGCGCTTCGCCGTGTCGATGGAGGCGATGATCCTGTCGAACTCGAGCCAGGGGTTCTTGCGCTCGACGAAGGCCGGGTCGTCGGACGCCACGAAATCCATGTTGAACTTGGACCTCATCTCGTCCATCCACTGGGACATGAGCGGAGGCGGGCAGAGGATGAGGACCCGCCTGGCAAGGCCTCGCAGGACGTATTCCATCATCACGACGCCGGCCTCGATGGTCTTGCCGAGGCCGACCTCGTCGGCAAGGATGGCGCGGCCCCTCATCTTGCGGAGCACGTCCTTTACCGCGCCCACCTGGTAGGCGAACGGCACGATGCTCCGGATCACGTCCAGCGAGACGAGTGTATCGAAGCCGGGACTCGCAGACAGGACGAGCGCTTGCTCATGCACCTCCGCGCTCTCCACCGTGTCGAACTGGCCGGCCCCCAGACGGGCAAGGATCGTGTCCACAGAGTGTTTGTCCACGGGGATGGCCACGTCATCGGGCACGGCGAGGAGCCGGGTCCTCACGATGTCCCGAGCGGCCTCTGTGAGGGCCGCAGTATTCGGCCCGCCTGCGTTCGCCGCACGAATGACGCGCGCGCCAGCCCTGCGGGATCCCTCGTCGCCGGCATCGCAGGCGCGAGACCTGGCGTCGGCGGCCATGAGGGTCGCGCCTCGTGTCTTCCTCCGCGCCTGCGTGACCTTGGCACCGCTGCTTCCGCTTCGGGCCGCCGTGTGGCTGCGCCTGGTTCTTCGGCCTGGCACGAACGTTCTTTCCAGGCCAGCGATGCGCACGAAGGCATCGACCTGGTCGGGGCGGATACCGATGACCTTCGCCAACTGGTCGCGCGTCACGACCACGAACGTGCCCTCTTCCAACCGGGATTTCGCGATATAGAGGCGCAGCCTCCTGGGCACGCGCGAGATGGCCATGACCGTCTTGAGAAACCGCCGCAGCCCGTGGCTGGAAAGGACGCCGAGCTTACGATGGAATTCGCATTCTACGGCGATGCCGCAAGGAGGATTCACCAGCGTGCATGGTGCAACATCGCGGCCCTCAGACAGGAACTGCGTGATCTCCGGCGAGACCGCTACCAGATGATTGTCGAGATACCCGGTATCGACATTGAACTCGACGAAGTCCTCGGGATAGACGTGCGCCTCTGCCAAAGCGCGGCTCTCCTCTTTGCGTGAGCTCCTGATGGTGCGAGTGCCCCGACGTGAGGTGAGGGAGCGACCACCGGGTTGAAGGGCCCCGGGCGAAGCTGCCCGCTCGTTCCCAGCCAGGCCCCCGTTTGCGACTCAAATGTAACACCGGTTGACACGAATGTCAATTGGTCCGCCGCCGCGCCGCCGCGCCGCCGGGCCGCAGGACCGCCCGGTCGCCCGGCGGCGGCATCCCGACGTCCCCGTCAACTATCAAGCGTACCTTGCACTCAGCGGCCCAAAGCGCGCATCGTTGCCGGCTGGTGAGATGGCGCAGCGCCCTGCCGGCCCCATCGAATGTACTGTGGAATCTCCCAGGCGCACGTGGACAACCTGGACGAATTGAGACGAGACAAGACGAGACGACACGAGACGAGATGAGTCGAGGCGGTGACAGGCTGCACGGCGACCTCCGGAGGCCGATGGTGAGTCTTGCGTTGCTTAGGGTCTCCAGAAGTCAGCCGGCCCTATGCACGCTACTCATGACAGCCTTGCGTTGCGTCGCCCGTGGGCTAATCGTCGGCGGCGATTGTGATCTCGAAAACGTGCCTCTCGGCGTCGAAGCCGCACGCCTTGACGATGCCCGGCACGGGCGAGAGCACGCGACCGCTGAAGTCAGGCGCGAGGCCGAGGTCCTGGCCCCGGCGAACGCGGTCGCCGGGGCCTACGGACGTTCCTCCTGTGGCTTCTATGGTCACCGTGACGCTGCGGGAGCCGCATGGCGGATGCGGACTACCCTCAGGCCCTCCGCCCTGGACCTCTCGTGCTCGGTGTGTGTTCCCTGGCGTCATCCTGATCGAACCTCCCAGGATCGATCCCCCGGGGCTGCGCCCCGACGCGTCACGCCTCTCGTCAGTCCCCGTAGAAGGCTCCTTCCTCGCACAAGGCTGCTTCCCCACGGGAGGCACAGTTTCTGGGGGACGGCTGCCTCCCGGTGGAGCGGCACCTTGTCGTGGATGGGCGCTTCCTCGCGGGAGGCCGCCTCCGCGCGGACAACTGCTTCCGCAGGGAGAAACGCTACCTGCCGGCCGCCGGCGCGAAGCCGATCCCCGCGGCCTCTGCGATCTTGCCCGCGATCTGGGTGTTGTCCATGGTCCCGGAGAACTCGTCGGCGCCCGGGCCGAACGCGTACAGCGGGACCGGGTTGCCGGTGTGGCCGCCGGTAGGGCTCTTGAGCTGGACCTGTGGCGACACTATCCCCATGTTCAGCCTTGCCGCCAGGACCGCACCCACCGCGTACCCCACTTTGTACGACGCCTCGCCGCTCATCGACTGGACGAGCTGAACTTCGTCGTCGCGGAGGTCCTTTACCCCCGCGAACTCCTCGAACACCTTGCGGATGCTCTCGGGGGCGAACTTGCCATCAGCGCCCTTCTCGAGCTTCAGGGCCATGAACTCCGGCGACACCTTGATGGTGCGCAGGAGTCCGTAGTCGAGAGGCTCCGTGACGGAGAATCCCATGGTGTCGTGGTCCGCCGTGACTATCACAAGCGTGTCGCCGGACGCCTTCGCGAACTCGTACAGGAGCCCGACGGCGCGCGCGAAGTCGTCTGTCTCCGCCACCACGCCCGCTGCGTCGCCGGCGTGCGCGGCGTGGTCGATGCGCGAGCCCTCAACCATGAGGAAGAACCCGTCCTTCGTGCCCTTTAAGACCTCCAGGGCCTTCGCGGTCATGTCGGCAAGCGATGGCTCGGCGGTCCCGAGGTAAGCGCGGTCCTTCTGGTAGTTCATGTACGACTTGTGGAAAAGGCCGAGCACCCTGGCGCCTTTCGCGACTGCAAGCTCGTCCTTCGTTGTCGCGACGGCGTAGCCCTTGGCCGCCGCCTCGGCCATGATATCACGGCCGTCCTTGCGCTTGCCCTCGCCCTTTCCGGACGGCAGGAACTGGTCGCGCCCGCCGCCGAGGAGCACATCGATTCCGGCGTCAAAGAGCTGGCCCGCGATCTCCTCGGAGCCGCCGCGCGTGCCCCAGTGCGCCCCAAAGGCGGCTGGGGTCGCGTCGTAGATGGTGTTCGTGGCCACGAGTCCCGTGGCCTTGCCGGCCTTCTGCATGGCCTCGAGGATGGTGGGGAGCACGCTGCCGTCGGGGAGGACGGAGATCATGCCGTTGTTGGTCTTGCGGCCGGTGGCGATGGCCGTGGCCGCCGCAGCGGAGTCAGTCACAAGGTTATCAAGGGCGTACGTGGTGACGATGGCGGCCTCCGGGAACGCCTCAAACACGAACTTGCCATCCGGCCCGAGGAGCACGTTCCTCGCAAGCTGGAGCGCGCCGAAGCCCATCCCGTCGCCGATGCACAGGATGACGTTCCTCGCGCGCGCCGGCTCGGACCCCGCAGCCGACCCCGAGGCGGCGAGGGCAACGGAGCTGAGCAGCACAACCAGCATCACCGTCACGAGCAACCGCACGAGACCACGCTTTCTCACGGGGAGACACCTCCTGTCAGTCTTGTACCGCCGCTGCCTGGTAGACTG
Organism: Bacillota bacterium; assembly: GCA_050261335.1. Taxonomy (GTDB): domain Bacteria; phylum Bacillota; class SHA-98; order UBA4971; family UBA4971; genus UBA6256. Next base: position 155,545 of record JBLNDE010000050.1, on the reverse strand, counting down.
GCGGCTCATTGGAGAACATTCGCCACGCATGGCCGCGTTCCTTCAGAAGACGGCACAGGGCGAGCCGAAGACAGCGCAGGACGAACGGAAGGCGGCATAGGACAGCAAGAGGCGCGGCAGAGGAAAAGACCGCCCGCGACAGGATTTTCGGACCTGGTTGTCCAAGTAAGGGAAAGCGCCGCAGACCGCTGACGCAGATTGGGTGCCACGGAATCAGACCGGACCCATTCAATTCCAATGGAGTACATGGCCGGGTGACTGATAAGCCGGGCACAACTGAGAAGCCGGGCGCAGAATCTCCACCTGCAACCTGCCGGATACTCGAATCGTCTGAGCTGCACAGGATGGCTGAGCTTCACCACGCCGTGTACGTGACGAGCATGGAACGGACGGCCCGGTTGTACGCTCTCCCGCATCGCGACGAACTGGAACGATCTCTTCGTGGCGGTGGGACAGCCAGGCGGGACGGGACGAAAGGAGCGGATCGGATGTGGAAGGGTCAATGTACGGGTACATGAAGGTTGGGATCATCCATTTCATGGCCTATCCCCACGTGATGCGGGGTGAGGGGCCGATCCTCGAGACGCTGGCGAGGATTGCTGAGGACGATTACTTCAGCGCGGTCGAAGTTACCTGGATGAAGGACCCGGAGGTGCGCAGGCAGGCGCGGGACCTGCTCGAGGCTGCGCACATGACTGTGGCGTACGGCGGACAGCCGAGGACGCTCACCACGGGCCTCGACCCGAACTCGCTGGACGACGGGGAGCGGGCGAAGGCGGTGGCCACGCTCAAGGAGGGCATCGACGAGGCGTATGAGCTTGGCGCCGTGGGGTTCGCCTTTCTGGCGGGCCGGTACCCCGGGAAGGCCCGCGAGGAGGAGGCGTGCCAGGCGCTGGAGGACTCGGCGCGGCAACTATGCGCGCACGCGAAGACCCGGGGCGGCATGCCTGTGGTGCTCGAGATCTTCGACCGCGACGTGGAGAAGAAATCGCTCGTCGGTCCGAATGACGTCGCCCTTCGGATCGTCCAAAATGTGCGGAAGGACTGCGACAACTTCGGCCTCCTCGTGGACCTCAGTCACCTGCCGCTCCTCGGCCAGACTCCAGAGGAGGCTCTCGTGCCGGTCAAAGACTACCTCATGCACGTGCACATCGGAAACGCCGTGGTGGAGGACAGATCGCACGCGGCGTACGGAGATGCGCACCCGCGCTTTGGCATCAAGGGTGGGGCCAACGACGTGGACGAGCTGGTCCACTTTCTCAGGGTGCTTTTTGATATCGGCTACCTCCGGGAGGGTATCCCGCCGCGTCTCGTGAGCTTCGAGGTGAAGCCGCAGCCCGGGGAGGCGCCCGAGATAGTGATCGCTAACGCGAAGCGCACGCTGAACGAGGCATGGGCAAGGCTCGGGGTCGCAGGCTGATCCAGCCGGGCGGCGCCGTCTGTGTCCAGCTACGGGCGTTGCCGTGCGGAAATGGGGGAGGACTCATGCAAGACGAGGTAGCAGTGAGGGTCAAGGACCTCGTAGTACAGTACGGATCCACGGTCGCCGTGAACGGGCTTTCGTTCAAGGTGAGGCGTGGCGAGATATACGGGCTTCTCGGCCCGAACGGCGCAGGCAAGAGCAGCACCATCAAGACGCTCGTGGGGCTTGTCGAGCCGAGGTCTGGGGAGGTGGAGGTGTTCGGGCGTTCCCGTCAGGATGAGATGGCCGTCAAGAGCCTCATCGGATACGTGCCGGAGGACGTCCTCCTTTTCGACTCCCTGACGCCAAGGGAGTTCCTGGAGTTCGTCGCGTCTGTGCGGCGCCTTGCGGACGACGAGGCAAACGGCAGGGTCTTGCAGATGGTGAAGGCGTTCAGGATGGAATCATACTTCGATTCGCCCATTGCCACGCTTTCGCTGGGGACCAAGCAGAAAGTCGCCGTCATGGCGGCCCTCTTGCACGATCCTCCGCTCCTCATACTCGACGAGCCGCTGAACGGCCTCGATGCGCGCACATCGCGCATCCTCAAGGAGCTTGTAAGCCTTCACGTGCGCAAGGGCGGGGCGGCCATCTTCTGCACGCACGTCATGGAAGTGGCGGAGCGCCTGTGCACGCGGGTAGGTATCGTGAACCACGGCCGCATGGTGGGGGAGGGGACCATCGAGGAACTGCGGGCGCTCGTCCATGCCGACGAATCGCTCGAGAACATCTTCCTCAAGGTGACGGCTGAGGAGGCAGGTATAGAGGAAACCATCAAGGCGCTGGAGGGTGAGGGCAATGGCGAGAACGGCGCGAACGGCGGGAACGGCCAGGAGGCTCGCTGACCTCTGGCGCATTTCGGCGCTGGTATACAGGGAGGCGATGTTCCAGAGCTTCTACGTTCTGAAACGCGGCGGCCAGCTCCCTGCGACGAAGGCGCCCGGCGAGTTCAAGAAGTTCATGAACCAGAGCGCCTGGGTGATGAAGGGGCTCATCGGCGTCTTCCTGGGCGGCACGGCGGTGGGCGCGGCTTTCGGGGCGGCGAACGCCTCCTTCCCCGGCGTGAGCCCGGCGGCCGGCATGGCCGTCGTTGCCGGCATGTTCATCTTCGCTGTGGTGTTCATCATCACCGTCATGGCCCTGGACATGGTGACGGGGTTCGTCTCGGCGAAAGCCGTGCAGACGCTGGTGCTGCTGCCGCTCACCCGGAAGGAGGTCGCCACCGCCAGCCTTCTCGGATTCCTTCGGATCTTTGACGCCCCGCTCATCGTGGGGCTGGTGGCGTTCGCCGTCTCGCATCTCGTTCTCACGCGCTCCGTCGCCGGGGCGCTCGCTTACCTCGTGGGCGTTGCGACGGCAGAGGCGTTCGCGGTGATCCTCGCGCTGGCGCTCGCCGAGCTCTTCTACACGAAGGTGATCAACCAGACAGGCTCGGGACTAAAGAGCGTGGCCAGGGTGCTGTATCTCATCTTCTCCATTATGCCTGGTATCGGAATGTTCTTGCTCTTCAACTACCAGGCCAGCCTGGGAAAGGCGATCCTTGGTGCCATCGCCGCCAACCCCAGCCTTGCCGATGTGTTGCGGCTGGTCTATCCGACGTCCTTCGGGTTCCTCGTTGCGGCCGCAACCGGTGCGCCTGGCGCGACACGCGCGATGCTCATGGCCTCGGGGCTGGCCTCGGCCGCTTACGCCGGGCTTGCAGCCTGGGGCCTCGCGTGGACCGGCTCGCGGCTCAGGGCACGGGCGCTGGGTGGAGTCGTCGGCACGGGCGGCGGGGCGCAGACGGTTGCGAGGGACTTCAGGGTGAGGCCGGTGGCGCCGTGGCTCGGCGTCCTCATCAAGGACATGCGCCTCGTGTTCAGGTCGCCCTCCGAGGCTGCTCTTCTGCTGATGCCTGCTGGCGCGGTGGTTCCATGGGCTATCGCGATGGGCTCCCGAGGCCGTCTTGCGGTGAGCGCCCCGGTCCTGGTGGGGTTCGTCGGTTTCCTCGCGGTCACAGCGATGCCCGCGCTGTTCAACGTGGAGGCGGTGGGACAGGCTTATGTCAGAACTCTTCCCGTGAAGCCCAAGTGGAGTCTCTGCGCGAAGGCCGCCGTGGCGGACACGACCTACGTCGTGTCCGTCATCGTCCTGCTGGTGGTCGCCGCTCTCACCGGGCGGGCCGAAACTGACGCGCTGGTGGCGCTCGGCGGATCTGGGGTGCTGCCCACGGCCGCAGCCTCGCTCGTGACCGGGTCCGTGCTGTCAGCACGGTCGCGTCATGCTGGTGGCGGCGGGGGCAGGGTCAGTCCCTTCATGTCCCCCGGCACCTACCTCAGGGCGCTCGCGGCCGGCGGCCTGGTGGTGGCTGTGCCGCCCGTTGCCGCAGGCATCGGCTCGGCCGTGCTCGGCCTCGCGGGCCTGCCTGTGCATTTCGTCGTCGGCCTCGCAGAACTCGCGATCGTGGCCGCGGCAGTGCTGTCCGAACGGTCCGCCGGCTGAGTGAGAGTGAGGAAATGTTCCCGATTTTCGGAAGGGGCTGCCGGTGACTGCACGAGGGGTGTCAAAACCCGGCCACTGGCCCGGCCGGCCGGAGTCCGGCGAAGCGCGCTCCGCTTGGGGCGCCGTCCCCGAGCGCGACACCGGCAACCCGCCAGATGTTGGCCAGCCGGGAGGAACTGACGAACTCTCATTTGCAGGCCGACTGGCAGGAATGCTCAAGGATCCCCCTTACACATCGAGGTGCAGGGGCCTGGGCCGTGGGTACGTCATCGTCAGGCACGGGCTTGGGTCGCCGCATGCTCGCGAGCGCCGCGCGATGAGACGATCTCCATGGTGTCCCTGGCGATGACGAGTTCCTCGTTGGTGGGCACGACGAGGACCCTGACCGCTGACCCCTCTGCCGAGATATCAGCCTCCTTGCCCCTGACGTCGTTCTTTGCCGGGTCGATCCTGACGCCGAGGAACGAGATCCCTTCGCATACCCGCTGCCGCAGAAGGGGCGAGTTCTCGCCGATGCCCGCTGTGAAGATGATGACATCCACGCCGTCCATGGCCGCGGCGTAGGCGCCGATGTACTTGCGGATGCGGTATTCATAGACGTCGAAGGCATCCTTCGCACGCGGGTTGCCCTGGGCCATGCCCGCCTCGATCTCGCGCATGTCGCTGCTCAGGCCGGAAAGCCCCACGAGGCCGCTATGCTTGTTCAGCATGGCGTTGACCTCGACCAGCGAGAGTTGCTCGCGGTCCATTATGAACAGTATCAGGCCGGGGTCCACGTCTCCGCTGCGCGTCCCCATCATGAGACCCTCGAGTGGTGTGAATCCCATGCTCGTATCGATTGACTTCCCGCTCCTTATCGCGGCGATGCTCGCGCCGTTGCCCAGGTGGCAGCTGATGATCTTGAGATCCTCGAGCGGCCGTCGTAGGATCTCCGATGCCCGTCTCGCGACGTATCTGTGCGATGTCCCGTGGAATCCGTATCGCCGCACCTTGTGGCGCTGGTAGAGCACGTACGGCACCGGGTACAGGAAAGCATGCCTGGGCATCGTCGAATGGAACGCGGTATCGAACACGGCCACCTGCGGCACACCGGGCATCAATTCCTCCGCGGCCGCGATGCCTGTGAGGTTTGGCGGGTTGTGCAGCGGCGCAAGGTCGATACAGTCGCGCAGCGCCTTCTTGACCTCGTCGGTTATGAGGACAGATCCTGTGAACGCCTCGCCACCGTGCACCACACGGTGCCCCACGGCCCCGATCTCGCTGACGTCGCCGATGACGCCGTTCTCAGGGTGGGTGAGCACAGCGAGGACTTTGCCGATCGCGGTGGTGTGGTCGAGGATGGGTCTAGTCTGCTTGACGGGTTGCCTCCCCTCCGGCCGATGCGTCAGGACCGCATCGTCCGAGCCGATGCGCTCCACGAGGCCCTTTGCCATGACGGATTCGTTGTCCATGTCGAAGAGCTGGTATTTTACTGAAGAACTGCCACAGTTGAGGACGAATACTTTCATTGCGCTGCCTCCTGCCCGGTGTCCCGACATGGTACCACCGTGAATCGAGCTACTCGATGAGGTTGCCTTCGTCATCATACTTGAAGAATCCCTGTCCGCTCTTGACCCCGAGGTGGCCCGCGCGCACGAGTTTGCGCAGCAGTGGACACGGCTTGAACTTGAGATCCCCGAGGTCGCGGAAGAGCCGCTCCATGAAAGCGAGGACCGTGTCGAGGCCCATGCGGTCCGCAAGCTCGAGAGGCCCCTTGCCGAGGTCGAAGCCTAGCTTCATCGCTGCATCGATGCCTTTCGGCGACGCGACGCCCTCCATCAGGGCGTACATGGCCTCGTTGAGCAACGGGACTATAACCCTCGTGGTAACGAAGCCCGGTGACTCGTATACCTCGACGCCCGTCTTGTCCAGGCTTGCCACGAACTTACTGGCGGTGGCGAAGGTTTCGTCAGACGTCTTGAGGCCCCGGACGATCTCCACCAGCTTGATCCGGGTGACGGGGTTGAGGAAGTGCAGGCCGATGACTTTGTTCGGCCTGCCGGTGGCTGCTGCAAGCTCGGTTATGCTGATCGTCGAGGTGTTCGTGGCGAACACGACGTCGTCCGGGCAAAGATCGTCCAGGGTCCGGAAGACCTCCTTCTTGACATCGGGATCCTCGACGACTGCCTCGATCACGAGGTCAGCGGGGGTGATGTTGATGAGTTGCGATGTGGGGTGGATACGACTGAGCGTGACCTTCTTCTCAGCCTCGGTGATGGCCCATTTATCGAGCTTCTTGTTGAGGCTCATCTCGATGCGATTTCGGGCCTCCTCGACGAGCTCCTCGGTGCGGTCCACGAGGATTACGTCGTACCCCTTCTCTGCGACACTTTCCGCGATGCCGCATCCCATTGTGCCAGCGCCTACGACGCCGATTCTCCGAATCTCCACAGCCAGACCTCCCACGTGCACCGTATCTGGGGTAGATCGCCACAGATCCGCGCCAGTCTTCAGCGCGCAGGTCCTCGCCAGGGCTGTCGGTGTTGCACTCCGGGGACGGCGCGTGCGGTGAGATGCGTTCAAATTCGGCGCTTAAGGCTAGCCAGATTCCAGGCGCCCCGCCCCAGCAAGCACCGCGAGCCCCAACACCGTCAGGAGAAGTGGTGCAAACTCATGGTGCCATACTCAAGGCCTCTCCGGCTGTCTCCGCGTCGCGGCGCCACGACTATGTGCGCTGGAACGTCCCATGTCTGGACGTCCAGGAGGGAGCACTCCATGTCGGAGTGCAGCACAGTGATCGCAGCGAAGACAGCAAACACAGCAGGTCAGGCCACGAGCCATACATTCTCCTGACGGGGCCAAAACCCTTCTACATTTTAGACCCCTGAACCCCGCGGGTCAACCTCTCACCGCATGCCCTGTTGTCGCATGCGACCTTGCCGCTGCGATTGACACTGCCGGGGGTATGACATATAATGCACCACAAGGACGGTTACGGCCGGTAGCAGGCCCGAAGTCCCGGGAGGAGAAACATGTCCAATACCGTCATCTCCTGGCTGCCGCGTCAGATCATCATGTCCACGCCCGGCCCCGTTTGCAGCACCCCGAAGGAACTCCTGTCGAGCCACCTTTTCAGAGAGGTGGTCCGGAGTTTCGTCGCCTGGCTCCGTCGCAAGGACTCCCCGCTCCTGGCCATCTTTGAAGGAGCGGGGGGCGCCGGGGGAGTCGGAGCCCGCCCCTCGGGGCCGGGCCCATGCCCAGGCCCTGACCCTGGCTCCAGCTTCGGCTCCGGCTCAGCCGTGGGCGCCTGGGCAGGTGCATGGGCTGAAGCAGGGGTAGAGGCAGGGACAGGGGAGAGGGAAAAAGCCCGGGCGGGTGACGAAGCCGCGCGAGGCCCTGGGATTCCGCCCGGAACAGGCGGAGCGGCAACAGACGGGATCTCGCAGCGACAGGAGGACGTGCTCGTCTCCCTGCTACAGGCGCTCGGCGCATTTCCCCTGGAGCAGGCCGCACGGAGCGTGCCCGGCGCGGCGTCGCTTGCGCGCAATCCCCGCCTGCTGCATGAGTTCGTCGAGGCGCTTTACGACTACTGGCGCCGCTTCAACCGCTTCATCGTCTGCTACTCCGAAACCGGGGCCGGCGCAGGGGTCGGCTCGTCCACCCGGACGGGGGCAGGAATGGGCCTCGACGCAAGGCCGTATCGCACCTTCAACGACACAGTGGAGCAGCTCACTCACGTGGTCCGGGCCGCGTACCGCGACATATGCGAGAACATCACCGGCGACCATCCCCGCATCTACCGGCAGGTCGCCGCCGGCGCCCAGGTGGGTCTGATCGCCGTCCCGAAGAAGTGGCCGTGTCCCGATACATACAGCGGGCTTGCCGAGATACGCTTCATCCGCCAGGTGTTGATCGATCCCCCACTCATCATTGACCCGCCGATGAACAAGCGGACCGGTGAGTTTCTCAGGGCCCAGGAGAACCCTCTGGAGAGACTGGCTCTCCGGCCAGAGGAGTGGCTTTGTTACCCTGCGCAGGTGGGGCCGGTCGTGGTGTTCGTATACTTCCATCAGAAGTTCATGGGCCTCGGCTGTTCCCTCGCGAACCTCTTCGAGCTTGCTACCGACGAGCAAATCGGGCGGGGGCCGGACGCCATATATGCTTTCGGAGTTGCGCCCGAGGGCATGACACGGTTCGGGGATCTCCCGACGGTATTCCACGAGGACCACGCGGATCACCTCTTGGTAGCCGCCATTCCCGGTGAGGACAGGTTCGGGTATTTCGGCTACCTCAAGAAGATGATGCTCACCCTCCACAACATACTCGTGATGAAGAGGCTGGGCCGTATGCCCTTCCACGGGGCGATGACCAGGGTCGTGCTGAAGAGCGGACCTGCGGCGAGTGTCGTGATCATCGGCGACACAGGGACAGGCAAGTCAGAGTCTCTGGAAGCCTTCAGAGTTCTCGGCGAGGAGTACATCCGCGAACTCCGGGTGGTTGCCGACGACATGGGTTCCCTTGAGATAGCTCCGGACGGCGCCATACGGGGTTATGGCACCGAGATCGGCGCCTTCGTGCGGCTGGACGATCTCCAGCCGGGGTACGCATTTGACCAGGTGGACCGGGCCATCATAATGAGCCCGCACAAGACCAACGCCCGCGCGGTCATGCCGGTGACCACCATGGACGAGGTGCTGGCCGGGCACCCTGTCGGCTACATCCTTTACGCCAACAACTATGAGGAGGTGGACGAGGCGCACCCGGTCATCGAGAGATTCACCGACACCCGGGCGGCGCTGGCGGTCTTCCGGGAAGGCGCCGCCATGTCCAAGGGCACCACCACATCGACCGGCCTCGTCCGCACATACTTCGCGAACGCCTTCGGCCCGCCCCAGTACCGGGACCTGCACGAGGATCTGGCGTGCCGTACCTTCGACGCGGCGTTCAAGGCGGGTTTGTTCGTCGGCCAGGTGCGCACCAGGCTGGGGGTCCCCGGCTACGAGCTGGCAGGCCCCGAGGCAGCGGCGAAGGCTTTGTTCGACCTGATATCCTGTTGCGGCGGGCATTAGGGCGTCCCGTTTGCGGCAGGCACTAAGTAGATCGCCACAAGTTCGCGCTACTTTTCTGCGGGTGAGTCCTGTTCAGGGTTGCCGGTGTTGCCCTCCAGGGACGGCGCGTGCGGTGAGATGCGTTCGAATTTGGCGCAAGGGCTAGCCAAATTCCAGGCGCCCCGCCCTAGCAAGCGCCGGCAACCCCAATGCCGTCAGAAAAGGTGTCGCAAACTTATGGCGCCATGCCTGGAGAAGAGAATCCCGCAACTGTGGACAGGCAATATCAGACTTGAACCGCACGCAGGCCGTGAGCGAAGCGCTCGAGCGCTGAGCGGTGGCGTGACGGCATCATCTCCTCATGGCCGGCCTCCCCGGCCGGGCTTCACCTTTCCCAGCAGGCCCTCATATTATGGAATGTGCATCGCGGCGAGTCCCGGCATACAGCGGCGATACCTCCGCGCAAGGGACGGCCCTCGTTCCCGGGTTGGTAGGGGGCGCCTCTGGCCGGCCGTGCCCTGAACTGGTGGGCGCCTTTGCGGCTACGACGGCCGCAACCACAGTCGGGAGCGCAGCGCAACCGCCGAGATCATCGTGTCGCCGGCGCCGCTGCCTTCGCCTTCAAGAGGTAACGAGAATCGCAGGCAAAGGGGGTGACGGGACGGTGTAACACCACCGCACCATGTCAATCCGGAAGGGTCAGGTGAGACTGTCGAGCTGTTCCAGCAACCCGGAGTCTTCCCCCAAACCGGCATGGATTTCTGAACGAGACTGTTGATGTTTCCCATATTATGGTACCACAGCTCGGCCGAATCGCGCGAAACAGCCGCTGTGCTCGGCCAAACTGGCACATACTGGGGAAGTTCAACGGTCTCCTGAGTTCACACTTAGCTCCCGGGGAAAAGCGACAGTCTCGTGGGTCAGTATTTTGAGGCTAGATCCCAGGCTAGCCTGGAACGCGCCCCTTCCACAATCCTATCACCAAGGAGGTAAGCGAAGTTGAGGACCCGGGCTCTCGTGTTGACACTGGTTTGCGTGCTCGCGGCCGCGGCGGTCGCATCTCCGGCGCCGTCGTTCGGCAGCACAGAACTTGCGCCGCTCAGTCCCGAGGTCAAGGTCACCGTCGGGATGAAACGTGCACCGTCCGATTGCGGCCTGCTCATCGGCAGCTACAAGGGTTATTACAGGGAACTTGGCATCCGGCTCGAGGAGGTACAGTTCAATACCGGGCAGGACATGATCAACCTGCTGGGGTCCGGCCAGCTCGACGTGGGATGCACCGTGACTGCGGCGGGCCTCTTCAACGCCATGTTGAGAGGCATTCCCATCAAGGTCGTGGCCGACAAGGGGACGAACGTCCCAGGGATGGGCTACTACCGCCTGGTGATCCGGAAGGACCTGGTCGGGAAGATCAACACCGCGAGCGACCTGCGCGGGCGCAAGGTCGCCATCGTGGGAACGGCGTCCCTCGACGAGATAGCCCTCGACAGGTGCCTTGCCTCGGGGGGCCTCGGCACGGCCGACGTGGACCTGCAGGTGATACGGTCGTTCCCGGACATCATTGCCGCGCTGAGCAACGGCAGCATAGACGCAGGGATGGTGATCGAGCCGTTCATCGCGCAGGGTATCGAGAAGGGGATCGTCGACCCCTGGAAGGACCCGTCGGAGTATGACCCGCATGCCCAGACCGCCATAGTCGTCTTTGGGCCGAGCATGACGGCGAAGCCCGAGGTGGCGAAGAGGTTTATGGTGGCTTACCTCAGGTCCCTCCGCGACTACAATGACGCGTTCTTCAAGAACAAGGGCCGCGCGGAGATCATCAAGATACTGGCGGAAACCTCTGTGGTCAAGGACCCGGCCGTCTATGACAAGATGTTCCCCATCGGTCTTAACCCCAACGGCTACGTCCGAATGAAGGGTGTCCAGATGGACCTCGACTGGTACCGTGCGCGCGGGCTACTCAAGGGAAAGCTCGACGCCGAGGACGTGGTCGATAACCAGTGGTGCGACTTTGCCGTGAAGGTGCTGGGGGAGTACAAGTGATTTCGGGCCTCGTGTTGCAGCCCTGACACGACTTGTTGCGGGACCTGGCTTCTGCGGGATCTCAGGAGGATGACCATGGTGCCGAGAGACGCACGTAAGTCCGGTGGGCCGGCCGCAGTGACTTCCTCGCCCGAGGGGGGCCGGGAGTATGGGATCCTCCGCATTCCCGGCCCTGCCGGGGGCGGCGCGGGTGGCGGGTCCACAAGCCCGGCGGGCACGTCCCAGGGTCCGGAGGCGACGACCTCTGTAGAAAGACGCAGCCGGATCCTCGTGCTCGAAGAGGAGAGACAGCCGTCCGTCGCTCAGAAACTGCTCGGAGTGAACGGCGTGGTCGTGAAGGCGATGTATTTTGCGTCCCCCGTGTTGATCCTGGTTGTGTGGGAGATCCTGGCGAAGGCACACGTCGTGGACGTACGGCTGTTCTCGGCACCCTCCCTCATCCTGAGGGCCCTTGTGCCCGTGGTCGCGTCAGGGGAACTCTGGGTGAACACGCTTGTGAGCCTTCAGCGCATCCTGCTGGGGTTTCTCGTGGGAAGCGGCGCAGGGGTCGTACTGGGGCTTGCCATGGGCCTCGCGCCGCCGGTGCGCGCTGCGCTCGGCCCGATGGTCGCGGCGACGTTTCCCATTCCGAAGCTGGCCATCATGCCACTCATATTGCTGGTCTTCGGGCTGGGGGAGACGTCCAAAGTGGTTACGGTTGCGGTGGGCGTGTTTTACCTCGTTCTGATTAATTCGATGGCAGGGGTCATGAACATCGACAAGATCTACCTCGATGTTGCGAGGAGTTTCGGGGCGAGCCAAAAGGACTTCTACCTTACGGTAGCCCTCCCGGGGGCGCTGCCGATGATATTCGCCGGTCTCAAGCTGGGCATGGGCACCGCACTGCTCCTCATCGTCGCTGCCGAGCTATCGGCTGCACGTGCCGGGGTGGGATACATGATCTGGCGGGCCTACGACATGTTTGACATCGAGAGGATGTTCGTCGGCCTCATGACCATGTCGCTCATGGGTTATCTGCTCTCAAACCTTCTGGACGTCGTGCAACGGATGGTCATCCCATGGAAGGACTGAGGCAGCTGCCAGTCTCAACTGCGACGCTGCGCGTACTGCGTGCATCCCCTGGTGCGGGGCCACGATGAACGAGGGATCGATACCTGGTGATGGGACATGACGAATAAGCCGACTGCGCGCCAGCGCGGGACAACACAAGAGGCGTCTCTATGCCGCGGCCCGGCGCGGCTTCCGGAGCACGCCAGGATCCGCGTGTGCGAGGTTACGAAGGTCTTCAGGCGGCGCTCCAGCGTCGTGCTGGCCCTCCACGGGGTGTCATTCACCGTCGTTGACGGGGAGTTCGTCTGCATCGTTGGGCCGAGCGGCTGCGGTAAGACGACGCTCCTGCGGATACTCGCGGGGCTAGAGAAGCAGACATCCGGAAGGGTGTACATGACCGTCGGAACGGCTGGCGGCCGTGCCGACGAGGACGCAGGTGCGGCCGTTCCAGACGCGTGCCCGGCGGACAGTGATCCAATAGGGGGTGCGCATCCGGCCCACGTTGGCCGAGGTGGCGGGGAAGCCCCAGCGAATGTGGACGACCTGACGCATGGGTGGGCGCGGGCGGGCGCGGATGCAGATGCAAGTGCGCAAGGGGACACAGGCGAAGGCTGGGACAGAGCCGGCGAGGGCGCCCAGCAGTACCTGGTGAGATACCGCGCGTTGATGCCGGGGGAAGCCGGACCCGACGACGCCCCCGGGCCGGCGGTCCGTGCTCGGTCCGCGCCACTAGGCACGCGGCCTACCCCCGGCACGGACGCGCTCGACGTGCCAGTGGGTCGCCGGGTCGCGAAAAGCCCGGTCGGAGGCGACATACGCGAGACGAGGCGCGGCGCCGGCAGGCCGCTTGCATCGGTAGTATTTCAGGAGCAGTCCCTCTTCCCGTGGATGAGCGTTCGTGAGAACGTGGAGTACGGCCTCAGGGTACGCGGGGTGCCCCCGGCAGAGCGGCGGAGGGTGGCAGAGTACTACATCGAGCTTGCTGGCCTTTCCGGGTTCGCCCATGCGTACCCGCATCAACTCTCCGGGGGAATGAAACAGAGGGCCAGCGTGGCGCGGGCGTTCGCCAACGACCCGGAGATCCTTCTCATGGATGAACCCTTCGGCTCGCTGGACGAGCAGAACCGGATGCTCCTGCAGCAAGAACTCCTGCGCATATGGGAGCAGTCCCGCAAGACGGCGGTCTTCATCACCCACAGCATCGACGAGGCTGTCGCCATCGGCGACCGCGTCCTGGTCATGACCGCGCGGCCCGGCACCATCAAGGCGTCCATAGACGTGACGCTGCCTCGCCCGAGGCGTGTGGCGGAGATCCGCAGCGAGCCGGGGTTCCTGCCGCTCTTCAATACCATCAGATCCCTCCTTTCGGAGGAAGTCCTTCGGGCTAGGGAGGCTGAGGCGGCCTCAAGGGCTGCTCCCCGTAGAGGGTGAGCTGGGCACACATCTGGTCATCGCCTTGTTGAACGCACGCGCCGCGGTGGCCAGGGTCACCAGCCCGAATCCAGCCAGCACGGCGATCTCCGTCCCCGCGATTGTCAATGGGCCTTCTGGCGTGCTAAACTCTTTGCGGGAGGGGATGCGCGTGTACAGCAAGGTCGATGCGCGGATCGTGGAGATGCTCGCCGAAATCGTGGGACCCGACGCTGTCGTGACCAGCGGGGAAGGCCTGGAGCCATACTCGCATGACGAGATGCCAGGCTGGCGGTTCATGCCTGACGTGGTGGTTAAGCCGCGCTCAACCGAGGAGGTCGCGCGCGTGGTGCGGCTCGCGGCCGAAGAGAACGTCCCGGTCACCCCTCGCGGCCTGGGGACGGGCCTCTCGGGCGGGGCGCTCCCGGTGCACGGCGGGATCGTCGTGTCCATGGAGCGAATGAGTAGCCTCGTCGAGCTGGACGAGGACAACCTCATGGCCGTGGTGGAGCCTGGTCTCGTAGTGGGGGAGCTACATAAGCAGGTAGAGGCGCGGGGCCTCTTCTACCCGCCCGACCCGGCGAGCCTAGATAGCTGCAGTATCGGCGGCAACATCGCGGAGAACGCCGGCGGCCCGCGGGCCGTGAAATACGGCGTAACCCGCGACTACGTCATGGGCGTCGAGGCCGTCCTCCCGGACGGGACCGTCGTCCGGTACGGCGGCAAGACCGTCAAGAACGTCACAGGCTATGACCTGGCGAACGTCCTCATCGGGTCCGAGGGCACGCTCGGCATCATCACCCAGGCCGTGCTCAAGCTCATCCCGCTGCCCCAGCACCGGATCGACCTTCTTGTCCCGTTCCACAGCTTCCGCGACGCGACGCGCACCGTGACAGAGATCGTCCGAGCGAAGAGAATAGTCCCGGTGGTGCTGGAGTTCATGGACAGAGAGAGCGTGAAGGCGTGCGAGAAATACCTCGAGAAGGAGCTTCCCTTCAGCGATGCCGAAGCGCAGCTCATAGTGGGACTCGATGGCAACAGGCGCGAGGACATCGACGCCGAGGTGGAAGTCGTGGCCGAGATCTGCCTTGGGGGCGGGGCCGACGACGTGCTCGTGGCCGACAGCGCGTTCCAGAAGGATCGGCTCTGGCACGCGAGGCGCGTCCTCCTCGAAACCCTGAAGGCCATTAGCGAGAGGGTCGAGGTCGAGGACGTGGTGGTGCCGAGGGTGAGGATCCCGGAGCTCATCAGCGCAGTCGAGGACATATCAGAGCGTAGCGGATTTCCGATAGTAAACTGGGGGCACGCGGGCGACGGAAACGTCCACGTCGGCGTGCTCAAGCGCGGCATAAGTGACGTGAAGTGGAACGCCGAACTCGACCGCGTGAACGAGGCCATCTTCGAGGCGGCCCTCAGCCTCGGGGGAATGATCACGGGCGAGCACGGCATCGGCATCTTCAAGAAGCGGTTCATGCCGAGGGCAGTGGACGAGCCCACCATGGCCGCCATGCGCGTCCTGAAGCGCGCCTTCGACCCGGCGGGCATCATGAACCCGGGCAAGGTATTGCCATAGGCATCATAGGAGGGTGACCAACATGACAACAGACAGGTGCCTGGCCATAAAGCAGCAGATCGTCGAAGCAGGAGTTCACATGATTCGGACAGGCCTCGTGTACGGGACGGGCGGAAACATAAGCGCCAGGCTGCCGGGCATGGACCGCTTCTACATCACCCCCAGCGGCATGGCGTACGAGTCCCTGAAGCCCGAGGACATCGTGGGGGTTGACTACGACGGACACGTGGTCGAGGGCGCGAGGCGGCCGTCCATCGAGCACATGATGCACGCTGCCATCCTGAGGGCGAGGCCGGACGTTGGCGCGGTGGTGCATACTCACTCCACGTATGCGACGGCGGTGGCGTCCGCCCGCCTGACGATCCCGCCGTTTCTCGAGACCGTGATCGCGACCACGGGCGGGCGCGAGATCAAGGTGGCCGAGTTCGCCCCCGCGGGGTCGCGGGAGCTTGCGGAGATCGCCGTTCGCACCCTGGGCGACGACAGCGTCGTGCTCCTCGCTAACCACGGTGTCATCGGCGCCGGGCGCGACCTGGACGAGGCGATGGGCGTCTGCGAGCTAGCGGAGAAAGCCGCGATGGTATTCCTGTTGAGCAGGATCGTCGGCGGTCCGGTCCTGATCCCGGAGCAGATGGTCGCGCGGCAGGCCGAGTTCTTCAGAGCCCATTACGGCCAGGGGCGCGGCCGGTAAGCAGGGCAGTGTCAGGCGGCCACCATGCGCCGCTCGGTCGGCGCCCGGTGATCGGCTGTTCGCGGTCGGTGGCGGCTGGCGGTGGCGGTAGGCAGATCCCCCTGGCCGCCGATTCACGGTCAGGGCGCTGCCATTATCCCTGGCTTCGCCTGCTGCCGGTGTTTCCTCCGTCGCAATCGGCCCACCCGCATAGCTCCGACGGGAACTGTCATTCGGCGGCGCGACGCGTGCAAGACGCGCGAAGTGCTGCGTAAAGCCTGGGACCCGCCAGCCCGGCGATGCAGGCCTTCAAGAGATCGCCGGGAATGAAGGGTAGCGCTCCCGCAACGATTGCCTTGCCAAGCGGCAACCGTGTCGTGAGTGAGAGCTGGAGGATGCCGAAAAGGTAGACGACGACCACTCCGCCCACCACACAAGCGAAGATCGAAAGGGCGGTGCCAGGTGGTTTGACGCATGGCCGCTTTCGCACCATAGAACCGGTGACACACGCACCCGCAGCGAAACCCCAGAGATATCCGCCGGTGGGTCCTGCCAGTACACCTATACCGGAGGTGTTGCCCGCGAAGATCGGCATGCCTGCGGCGCCCAGGAGCACGTAAAGCAACTGGCTCAACGCCCCTTCCCTGGGACCAAGCAGCAGGCCCGCCAGCATGGCGGCGAGCGACTGCGCTGTCACGGGAACGGGGCTGAACGGCAGGGGTACTGACACGAACGCCAGCACGCTTGTGATCGCGGCGAAGAGGGCTATCCTTGTCAACGAGTGTACATCAGTCTTCCCCATTGCGTTGGTCCTCTCCATTGTGCTGTGTCTGAGCGCTGTGTTGTGCCCCACTATTCGCGGCCCAGCTACTCTGGGTAGATCACCACAAGTTCGCGCTGCTTTTCAGCGGGTGAGTCCTGTCCAGGGTTGCCGGTGTTGCCCTCCGGCGACGGCGCGTGCGGTGAGATGCGTTCGAATTCGGCGCTTAAGGCTAGCCAAATTCCAGGCGCCCCGCCCTGGCAAGCACCGCGAGCCCCAACACCGTCAGGGAAGATGGCGGAAACCTATGGCGCCATAGTTAGGGATAGTGCCTTGACCATACGGTGGAGCCCTTCGATGCCGTACTGCCGCGCTTCCCCCCGCAACACGCAGGTCCTGACGTGCCTGTAGCCAAGGCGCTCATAAAGGCGTCGGGCGTCGGTGTTGCTCATCTCGACGTCCAGGGAGCACCTGGCGAGCCCGATGGATGCTGCCTGGGCCTCGGCTGCCGCGATGAGCTGCGTCCCGATACCCTGCCCCCGCCATGCGGGAAGCACGGCCACGTGCTCTATGTAGAACTCGCCCGGCCCGGGCCTGGGAATCGCGAAGACGAGCGAGCCTGAGTGGAGGGCGAGGCGCACGGCCCAGCGCAGCCCGTACACGAACGGCGCCTGAAGGGCCATGTTGAAGTTCAACCGCCTTATCCAGCGGCTTTCATATCCGAGGAGCAGGCCCACGACCCTGTCGCCGACCTCGGCCACCGTCGCGAACTGATAACTGAACCGGTTGGCATCCCTCATGAAGAAGCCCCGGAGCGCCTTTCGCGCCCTGTCCGGGTCGCCGAGGCCGAAGATGGCGTCGGCCACCCGCTCCGAGGGGAAAGATAGTCTCAGGAGCGCGGCACCTATGGGCGCGTCGTCGGGCCGAGCGTTGCGTATGCGGACGTCGGTTGCCATTTCGCATCACCTCATACGGTGGATGGATTCGGTTCCCAGCCATCGATCCTGTATTCGAATCCTGCTGCGAAACGACACGGCCGGCGCGGCTGACCCGGGTGCGGCTGTTCGGCGTCCACATGCCACGATGTGCGTTCTCGACGCTCTCCTGAGGTCTCGACGGGCCTCAAGGGCGCGGACTCGCGAGGTAGCGCTGGATCACGCAGCGCAACCTTCCGAGAGTATCCGTACCGGATGACATCAGCGATACCTACGATAGCAATTCCGCACTCATGGTGCGATCTCCTTCTCCGTACACGTAGCGACGCCCGGTTCTTTCGGTAAGTCTGCTCCTGGCGGCGGAGTCGGGCCTGGCTGTCGATCCCATTGCATGGGGTTCCGGGATCTCCTGGCGCAAAATCCTTTCCGTCAAGCAGCAGGAGAACGGGGCGCAGTGTAGAAGTTCTAGGCTATCCGTTCTGGTATGGTATTTGGTGTACCATCGACTCTTGTGCCGAAAGGGCACCACCATGAAAGGAGGGGGCCGACCAGACCACGCCGCAAGTGATATCGCACACTGACGACGTACACGTTGACGAGGGCATTCAGTAAGACACGGCACACACAAGGTAAAGCATATGCGACGGCGCGAGACCGGAAAGCGACGATACAGAGTGCTGCCGCTCTCGTATGCAGCAATTCAGGGAGGGATAGCTGTGCGCACTTTCACGAAAGCGATAGTGCTAATGGCTGTGTTTACACTTGCCGTGAGCTTGATCGGAAGCGGTGGAGAGGCCGCGAAGAAGGTGTTTATCCGCATACCCACCGCCAGCATGGGCGGGTCTTTCTATCCCGCAGGGTCCGTGATTGCGAGCCTCATCAACAGCAAGCTGGGCGGCGAAGGCGTCGTGGCTTCGGCCCAGGAGTCTGGGGGCTCTCCCGAGAACATCAACATGATGTCGAGGGGCGAGGCTGAAGGGGCGGTGCTCCTCGCAAGCGTCGTGGTTGATGCCTACAACGGCAGAGGGGCGTTCAAGGGCAAACCCTACAAGGATCTCCGAATGATAACGGTGCTGTGGCCGAACGTTGTCCAGATGGTTGTGACTGAGAAGTCAGGGATCAGGACGTACCGGGATCTCAAGGGTAAACGAGTATCAGTCGGCCAGCTCGGAAGCGGCACTGAACCGAATACCATAGCTGCCCTGGACGGGGCGGGGATGACGTACAAGGACATAGCTCCGGAGTTTCTGGGTTTCGCTCAGTCGGCTGATGCCATAAAAGACGGCCGGATCGTGGCTGCCCAGCTTTCCGGCGGGATCCCTCATCCATCAGTGCTGGACCTGTTTGCCAGCAGGGTTGGGGTCCGTCTGCTTTCTCTGACGGATGACGAGATCAAGCGCGCAAACGAGCTGCACCCGGAGTTCACCGAGTTTACGATACCGACGGGTACATATCCGGGGCAGGACTACGCCGTGAAGACAATCGCCACCACGACCGCTCTCGGTATCAGAAAGGACATACCTGAGGAACTCGTGTACAAGATCACCAAGACTATCTTCGAGAACCTCGACTACATCCACAAGTCGTATTTCGCACTCGAATACATGTCGCTCGAGCACGCCATACCCGGCCTGGTCGCCCCGCTGCACCCGGGTGCGGTCCGCTATTTCAAGGAGAGAGGGGTCAAGGTGCCGGACAAGCTAATCCCGCCCGAATACAAGGACTAAGTACGGCGCCATAAGTCTGTGTCACTTCTCATGAGGGTGTTAGGGTTGCCGGTGCCTGCGCGACGGGGCGCGCCGGGGCGTCCCTGGAGTTCGGCCAGCCTCAAGGGCCAAATCCGGACGAGGCGCGCCGCAATCGCGCCGTCCCCGGAGCGCGACACCGGCAACCGTAGGCAGGACTTGCACGCTGAAAAGTAGCGCGAATTCGTGGCGACCTGCTTTAGGTGTGAGGTCCAAGGGCTGCCCGCCTTTCTGGGGCTGTCGGTGCTCTCGTTCCGGGGAAGGCGCCCCACAAGCGGGGCGCCCGAGCAGGACCTGGCCCTTGCGCGAGCAGGCGGGCGGCCAGGACCTGCGACCCCGTCGCGCGGGCGCTGGCAACCAGATAGACATCAGGTCGTCATGCCAGGACGGACGGAGCGGACGGCATGGCTGGGAGGGAGTACGGAAGTGGCAATAGTCTCGGGAACTACGCCGAAGCCTCAGTCGGGGCCGAGGCGCCTCATAGGGATTGCGGCGTCTATATGTTCCATAATCGCTGTTGGGTTCTCGCTATTCGAGATATGGGCGAATAGCTTCTCGTTTCTTCCTACACTCAAGGTCAACGCGATACACCTTGCGTTTCTGATGGTCATGTGTTTCCTGCTATACCCGGCGAAGCGTGGGACAACCCGGGACACGGTGCCAGCCATTGACTGGGTCTTCGCGATTGTCGGAGCGGGATGTGCCCTGTACTTCTGCTTCTCGTTTGACGCCCTCTATAACCGGGGCATGATTCCCAGCCCCCAGGATTACGTGGTGGCGGTCATCGGCATTCTCCTGGTCCTTGAAGCCAGCCGGAGGTCCACGGGGCCGATACTGCCGGTCCTGTCGGTCGTGTTTCTCCTCTATGCCCGCTACGGGCAGTATTTCCCGGGTGTGTTCGCGCACGGGGGGTTTCCATGGTCGAGGATCGTGTCGAGGATGTTCATGACAGATGCGGGAGTCTTCGGAACGACGCTCACCATTTCGGCCACGTATCTTTTCCTGTTTGTGCTCTTCGGTGAGTTTCTTGCCAAGAGCGGGGTGGGCGACTTCTTCAACGATTTCGCGTTCTCGCTCATCGGTCACAGAAGAGGTGGCCCCGCTCAGGTTTCAGCGGTATCAAGCGCACTCATGGGCACCATAAGCGGGAGTTCCATAGCGAACGTGGCCACCACCGGGAGTTTCACCATCCCTCTCATGAAGCGTATCGGATATACGCCGGACTTCGCTGGTGCCGTGGAGGCCACCGCGTCGACCGGCGGCATGATAATGCCGCCGATCATGGGCGCAGCAGCGTTCCTTATGGCGGGGTTCCTCGGAGTCCCGTACACCACAATCATGGTGGCGGGTATAATCCCCGCCATCCTGTATTACCTGTCCTTGCTGTTCGTGATAGACATGGAAGCGCAGCGGCTCAGGCTCGAGGGCATGCCAAGAGAGGACCTCCCCAGGCTTGGGCACGTGCTGAGGGAGAAAGGGTACCTGGTGGTCCCGGTGCTTGTGATAATCTATGCCCTCGTCACCGGGATGACTGCGATAAGGGCAGCGTTTGCAGGACTGATATCGACAGTGCTGGTGAGCTTCCTCGGGCGGAGCTCGAGGATGGAGCTGAGGAGGATCATCGAGGCCCTCGATGATGGGGCCCGGAAGATCGTGCCGATCGGCCTGGCGTGCGCAGTGGTGGGCTTCATTGTTGGCGTCACCGGGATGACCGCGCTGGGATCCGTGGTGGCGTATAATATGATGAAGCTTTCAGGGGGAATCGTGTTCCTCGCCCTCGTGTTCGTGCTCCTGGCGTCCGTGGTGGCGAGCATGGGGCTTCCCGCCACGGCCTGCTACGTGGTGGTGGCGACGATCGCGGCGCCTGCTCTCGCACGCATGAACGTCCCGCCCCTGGCAGCACACTTCTTCGTCTTCTGGTTTGGCTGCCTGTCGGGTATCACGCCTCCGGTGGCCCTGGCATCTTATACAGCGGCGGGGATCGCAGGCTCGAATCCCAACAGGACGGGCATGACCGCCCTGCGCCTTGCCGCGCCAGGGTTTCTGCTGCCGTTCCTTCTCGTGTACCGGCCGGAGTTGCTGGGTATGCACACAACGTTGCCCAGATTCCTGATCTCTACAGGCGTAGCCGTCGTAGCGTGTCTGTCCACGGCATGCTGCACTCATGGGTACTTCATGGGGAAGCTCTCACTTTGGGAGAGGGTTTTGATGGGTGTTGGCAGCCTCATGCTCGTAAACCCCGATATGTGGTCGTACGTCGGGGTGGCGTTGATAGTGAGCGTGCTTCTGTACCGCTGGTACCGCGCCCGCACGGGGATGAACCGGGCAGCCGGCGCAGGGTGCAATGCCGACATGGCGATGAGCTCATAGGCCAGGCTGGGTGCCTGGCCCGACAGCCCGAACAAAGCGTCTCGCCCGGGCGCGGGTTTCGTGACGGCTGCTGCTGACAAGAGCCCGCGATACGGCGATGACAACCTCTGGGGGCGGTTCAACCACAGCAGGAATGAGCGCGGGTGTGCCGAAATTAGAGCACGGACTTCGAGTGTGCTTTCGTTATTGGTCCAGATAGACGTGTCCGCCGCCAGGATGGCCGCCGGCGAAGTCACCGCAAGGGCCTGTCCGAGTCTTCGGCGTAGAAGGAGAGCCGCTCTGTGAGAAAGGAATGCGATAACTCAAGCAGGGGTCAGCAGGCGGAGAAGGCGTATCTCGAGATCCGCGAGCGTATCAAGAGGGGCATCTGGGGTCCTGGTTACCGTCTGGTTGAGCGAACGGTGGCAGAGGAACTCGGCGTGAGCCGCACTCCGGTGCGCGCGGCGTTCGAGCGCCTGTTCTCGGAGGGTCTTGTGGAGCTCGTACCAAACAGGGGTGCCGTCGTTGTGAACATCTCGCTGGAGGATGCGATCGAGATCCTTCAGATGCGGGAAGTCCTCGAGGTACTGGCCTGTAAGCTGGCCGTGCCGAGACTGACCGCGGATGACCTTGATCGGCTGAGGGCCATTCTAGTCGAAATGAAGAAAGCAGTCCATGACAACGACGTTTACAGGTACTCAGACCTTAATGGGGCGTTCCATCGGATCATAGTGGACGCGAGCGGGAGCAGGCGCCTGGCTGAGATGCTCGATCTCCTGAAAACGCAGACAGTCCGCCACAGGCTGACGTCCTTGTTGACGCCGGGGCGGGCTCGTAATTCTGTATCGGAACATGAGGCCATTGTAAGGGAGCTTGTCCGTTCCCAGCGAGAGGGTACGTCCAGGCACGCCGAGGAGGCAATGCGTCGGCACGTCCAGGGGCTTGTGGCGAGCTTGCTCTACGCGGCGCAGCACAGCGCGCAGGCCGGTAGCCTTTGAGCTTGCTACGAGCTATTCACTGGAGTTGAAAATTCATCGCAGCGCGGGAGGAATTCCGGCGCCGCTGACGAAGGAATGTCATGTCCCAGATGGTATACCAAATAGAATGCCGTATCTTACGCCAGGCTGTGGTCGCGCCGTAAGCACGGTCAAGGAGGGGCAATCAGGTGTCCATTAGAGAGGAAGCATTACACCTTCATGAAGAGAACAGGGGAAAGCTCAAGGTTGAAAGCAAGGTACCCGTGAAGGACGCGCACGACTTGAGTCTTGCCTATACGCCAGGTGTCGCGGAACCCTGTAAGGAGATTCACGCGAACGCGGAAAAGATATACGACTATACGAGCAAGGGGAACCTGGTGGCGGTTGTCACGGACGGAACGGCCGTCCTTGGGTTGGGGGATATAGGTCCTGGGGCCGGGATGCCAGTCATGGAAGGTAAGGCAGTCCTATTCAAAGCATTCGCCGGTGTAGACGCTTTCCCGATTTGCCTTGCGACAAAGGACGCAGCAAAGATCGTTGAAACTGTCAAACTCCTCGAGCCCACGTTCGGAGGGGTAAATCTCGAGGACATCTCGGCCCCCACTTGCTTTGAAGTCGAAACGAGGCTCAAGAGAGAAGTCGGCATACCGGTATTCCACGATGACCAGCATGGCACCGCCATAGTGACGTGTGCGGCGCTCATCAATGCCCTCAAGATCGTGGCGAGGAAGCCCGGGGAGATCAGGGTCGTTGTGAGCGGCGCGGGCGCCGCCGGCATCGCCGTCACGAAGCTCCTTCTGAAGCTGGGAGTGGCTGACGTCACCCTATGTGACACTAAGGGCACGATCTACGCCGGTCGAAAGGAAGGCATGAACCCGTACAAGGAGGAGATCGCCGAGGTCACCAACAAGCGCCGCGTCGCCGGCGGTCTTGCAGCGGCTCTTGCAGGTGCCGATGTTTTCGTCGGCGTCTCCAAGGCCGGCCTTGTGAGCAGGGAAATGGTGAAGAGCATGGCGGCGAACCCGGTGATATTCGCCATGGCGAACCCGGTCCCGGAGATCATGCCTGACGAGGCGAAGGCAGGCGGCGCTAAGGTGGTCGCGACAGGGCGGTCCGACTTCCCGAACCAGATCAACAACGTCCTGGCGTTCCCCGGGGTTTTCAGGGGCGCGCTCGATGTTCGGGCCAGGGACATCAACGAGGAAATGAAACTTGCGGCCGTATACGCGATAAGCGGCCTTATCACAGATGAAGAGGTGTCGCCCGATTACATCATTCCAAGGCCATTCGATCCTCGCGTCGCCCCCGCCGTGGCATCTGCGGTCGCCAGGGCGGCGATGGAGTCTGGAGTCGCGCGGGTGAAGGCCGACCCTGACGAGATCAGGCAGAGGACCGCGAAGCTGGTCGAGGCGGTCAGGGCGGCCTGGCGATAGCCGGCGATGGGGCTGCGGCGACCAGCCCAGGCCGGGGTGCAGGCGCCGGGAGGGGACGGATCGCTGGATTGCCTTGCGGGAGGTGAACCTGGGGGTTTCGGGTAGCGTGGTTGTGTGTTACGGTGTGACTTCAAAGTCTAGGAGGTAGAACAGCCATGGAACGGATGACTGACGAAGAGGTCAAGATTGCGGCAGACGGTATAGACACCCTGATCACTGCAGCTGTCGGCGGCAAGTTCCACAGGTGGGAGAAGGAGCCCTTGATTCGCTCCCTCTACAAGGTGGCAAGAGAGCGGACGCCCGGCCAGGTGCCTCTCACGTATCATGCGGCCAAGGGGCTTCGCGACCACGTCAAGGCTGGCGATGTGGTTCTCATGGTGACGGGTTGGTACCTCCCGCACTTCATGTCAGGGGAGACCGACGGCCCTCCAGGAACGGCCGGCCTTGCTCGTGCCATCGACCTCGGGCTTGGCGCGACCCCCGTTATCATGACCGAACCCAAGCTGAAAGAGATCGTCGAGGCAAGCTGCCGCGGAGCTGGCCTTCGGATCTACGATCGCAAAGAGGCCCTCAAGATACCCAGGAGGGTGGTCGTCGAGACCCCTCTTCACCCTTACATGAGTGCCGAGGAGTCGGACAAGGTCATCAACAAGATCCTGGACGACCTCAAGCCTGCCGCGGTCATCGCTGTGGAGAAGGGCAGCCGCAGCAAGACCGGGATTTACCACTCCCTGTGGGGCATCGACATCACGCCGCTCACCGGCAAGTATGACAGGCTCGTCGAAGAGGCCAAGCGTCGTGGTATCTTCACCATCGGGATCGGCGACGGCGGAAATGAGATAGGCCTCGGCGGCATCAGGGACGCCATCGAGAAGTACCTCCCGGTGGGCGCGAAGTGCCATTGCCCGTGCGGGCAGGGCGTGGCGGCCACCACCGAGACCGACAGCATGATAGTCTCCTTCGTGTCCAACTGGGGCGCGTACGGCATCGAGGCAGCTCTTGCCATGCTGCTTGGCAGGACAGACGTCATACACTCCGCAGAGGATGAGGAGAGGATCCTTCGGGCAGCGGCGTGGGCCGGCGCGATTGCGTCGCCGTACGGGTACTCGGGCGTCGCCGTGGTGGACCAGATACCCGAGAAGATCAACGTGAACATCGTGGAGATGCTTCACTACATGGTCAAGGCGTACCTTGTCGAGACCGAGCAGCGCAAGTGGTACCAGGAGACGGCGAAGCATCAGGCCGACATGAACACCTGGATAAAGGAAGAGTACGCCGCCTGGAAGGATAAGTAGGCCATCGCAGGCGACGGTGCAGTCGCTTCCGCAGGGCCAGGGGCGGCGCCAGGGGCGACGCCTCCGGCCGCCCGGTCCTGCGGAAGATGCAGCAGTTCCCTTGGTTGGGCGTGCCGATGGATGGTCCGCGTGATCGCGGGATAGATCTCTGCCAGGACGGCTTACCACGGGGCGCGTGGTGTCCGCAGTACTCATCATAGCACGTGATAGCATCGATCGGAGCACTAGACGGTCGGCCGGAAAGACACCGAAAGCACGCCGAAAACGAGACGAAGAAAGAAGACAAAAACAGGCCGAAGACAACGTGAAGGCCGACCCGACCAGCGAGTCATTTTTACACAAGGCCAGGTCTCGTAGGGAGCTACCTGGCGGGAGGAGTGGACGGAAATGATCTTCGACAAGACAAGAGCCTTCATGAAGAAGCTCGGGTTGCCCGAGTCTGACGCGTGGGATCTCCCGACCTCGGGAAAGACGTTTCCCGACGGAGCGCATTGGCGCAGTGAGGTGCCCACGGTCAACTCGGCTGAGGCAATGAGGGCACTGGTTGAGACCTCAAAGAAGGTGTACAAGCACAACATAAACCGCGTGGACGATACATACGGTATCATCCGTCACACGGCGCAGGAGATAAAGGAATACGTTGCCATCGCCAAGGAGTACGGCGTCGAGCTCAACTTCTCCGTGGGGCCGAGGGCGACTTACGACACCGGCGCCACCGTGTTGAGCCAGCAGGGCGTGAGGGTCGGCTACAGACTGCGTGGCATGGAGCAGCTGGTCAGGGCCATCGAGGACGTGAAGAGAGCAGTAGACCTTGGCGTCCGCGGGATTATCGTATATGACGAGGGCATGCTCTGGGTCATGGACGAGATGAGGAAGGCCGGCGAGTTGCCTGCGAACCTCCACATCAAGCTGTCGGCCCACATGGGCGCGTGCAACCCTGCGTCTTTCAAGCTATTTGAGAGGCTGGGCGCCAACAGCATCAACCCCATCCGTGACTTACAGCTCCCCATGATCGCTGCACTCAGGCAGGCTGTGAGCGTGCCGATAGACCTGCACACTGACAACCCGCCTGCGTCCGGCGGTTTCATCAGAACATACGAAGCACCTGAGATGGTCAGGGTTGCGTCGCCGCTTTACCTCAAGTCGGGCAACTCGGCCGTCAGCGCGCACGGGATAATAACCAACGCAAACGACGGAAGGAACATGGCCGCTCAGTGTGCCATCGTCAAGGAGATCATGGAGCGGTACTTCCCCGAGGCGAGACAGTCAGAGCCCGGCCAGCCCGACATGGCGATACCTGAATAGATGCCTGGGGTGGAGTGAGACTCGCTGCATCATTAGCGCAGGAACACCCGTGGAAACCAGCGCCGCCTGTCGGCCGTAGAAGCCACAAGATCCTGGGTTGGCAGAGACGACACCAGGGCGGCGCATGGCACTCCCGGCATTAGTGGCCCATGCTGGTTTTCGGCGTTCAAGGGCGGAAGGGGAAGCCGCGTGAGCGCCGGAAAAGCATCGTCCGGCGGCAGAGTAGGAGGAGCGGTACACCTCTGCCAGGGGGTCATCCGGGGGAGGAGGGGTAATGCTAACCGCTGTGTCATACTGACGACAGATTTCAGGAGTCCCGTGTATACAGCCAGATGGATGACACTCATATATGGGAGGGACACGAGTGAAGACCTTCGACGATCTGAAGCGTGACGTGGTCGATCAAGGGCTTTGTATGGGCTGTGGGACCTGTGTCGGAGTATGTGCATCCGGCAGCATTGCCATCGATTACAGCCTGGATGAACCAGAACCGAAGCTCGTCAAGGATTGCACCGAGTGCGGTCACTGCCACGAGGTGTGCCCCGGCAAGAATGCTCCCTTGCGGGACCTCGACAGGAAGTTCCTGGGCAGGGAGAGGGATCCCGAGAAGGAGCCTCTCGGCATCTACAGGGACTGCTACAAGGGTTGGGCAACCGATCCGTACGTGAGGACCAGCACCAGCAGCGGCGGGATGACCTCGGCGCTCCTCAACTACGCGTTGAACGAAGGCCTGGTCGACGGGGTGCTCATGGCCGGCTGGAACCCGGAGCCGCCGTACTGGCGGTCTCGTCCCTTCATAGCGACGACCCCCGAAGAGGTGGCGATGGGCCTTCGCACGGGCATGATGATGGTGCCGAACAACTCGCTCTTGTCGGAAGCGGTATCACACCGCAAGTTGTCGAAGATCGCCGTTGTCGGGTGCCCGTGCCACATCCAGGGGATCCGTAAGCTCCAGGCGCACGGTCAGCCGAAGAAGTTCGCCGATGCGATACAGTTCACCATCGGCGTCTTCTGCGCAGCCACCTACTACGGCGAGGGGACGAAGCATCTCATCCAGGAGTTCGCCAATGTGCAGAACCTCGATGACATCATAGCCATGGACTATCGAGGCGGCAAGTGGCCGGGCTCGCTCTACGTGGTGACTAAGGATCGCAAGATACACTGGGCCGGCAGCAAGCATGACTACACCTGGCACTTCCTCGGCTCGGCCAGCTACAAGCGGGACAGGTGCCTCATGTGCATCGACTTCTCCGCAGAGCTTGCAGACGTATCTTGCGGCGATATCTTCCAGGAAGTGGGGCATGTCAACCGAAGACTGGTGGCGACCCTGCCCAGGACGAGCATAGGCGAGGAGCTCGTCGCCGGGGCGCGCGCGAAGGGGTACATCGAGCTGGAACCCCACGACGCAACCTTCATCCCCGCGAGCGGGATGGGCTGGGAAGCCAAGAAGCACGCCGGGATGTACCGGCTGATTCAGCGCAAACGGTATGGATGGCCCACTCCTGAATACCAGTATCCCCCGAAGGTGACGGCGTTGCCGAGGGTACTCACGTTTCCGTCGGCGTAAGCCGGCGGTTGTTCCATACCTGGCCGTTGACCCCCCGCGGTGCGCGGGCATCGCGGGGGCGAGGCCGGGACGACGAGCGGCGGACGCCGGAGGACGAAGATCGCTCCGGGGGCAGGCCCGCGACAGCGGGTATGAGGGACGGTGAGGCTGCGTGCGACTGGTCGTCGGGATCACCGGCGCGACCGGGGCCATATACGGGATACGGATGCTGGATGCGCTGCGGTCCGCAGGCGTTGAGTCCCATCTCGTGGTGAGTCCGTGGGGCGAAAGGACGATAGAGGTGGAGACTCCGCACACCGTAGAGACCGTGAAGGCGCTCGCGTCCTGTTGTTACGATCACTCTGACCTCGCAGCCCCGATTTCGAGTGGTTCATACCTCACCGACGGTATGGTCATCGTACCATGTAGCATGAAAACCCTCGCTGCCGTTGGGAACGGATACTCCAGTAACCTCATCGAGAGGGCAGCCGACGTCACCATCAAGGAGGGCAGACCTCTGGTGCTGGTGGTGAGAGAAACGCCACTCAGTGCCATTCACCTCGAGAGCATGCTCAAGCTGGCACGGCTCGGTGTCACGATCGTGCCGCCGATGCCAGCGTTCTATTGCCATCCACGGAGTGTCGATGATATCGTCAACCAGCTCGTAGGGAAGGTGCTCGACAGGTTCGGCGTGCCACACGGCTTGTTTCCGAGGTGGGGGGCCTGCGGACCCGAGTGCGGGGAGGAGTGAACCCCGTGCAGACAATGTGGGCTGGTGAAGGGAGGTTGCGTGTGTGCCTTTCCGCGGCCCAGGTGGGAGAGGACCTTGTGGTCACGATAGGGGGTGGTGAAATCCCCCACGTTGGCTCAGTTGCCGTGGCCGTGCCGAGGCCGAGCCTCCGCGACCGCGAGGTGACCAGCGCGACCGCATCGGTCGTAACTCTGGTCGGCCACAAGGATGACGAGCTCGCAAAGCCGATATCCGAGTTCCTGGCCGCGAGGCTCCGCCGGACCGTCGTGGTAGTGGCCGGTGTGCACGTCGACTGCGCCACATCTGACGATATCGAGATTCTCAGCGACGCCGCGTGGGAGCTTGCTCGCGAGCTGTGCGAGACGATCGGGAGAAACGAGTGACGTGGAGTGTTACCCCGTAAGGGACCATTGTTGCAGGCGCCACGAGGAGCCGAAAGGGGGGATGGATGTCGGCAACGGCAAGGGTGGTATGACGTGGCCGCATGCATCGCAGCGTCGCAGCATCGCAGGGTCTCAGGGTTGCGGCGTGTGCCAGGCCTTGACAGACAGGAGACCAGATTCGACTATCCAGGGAGGAGGCCAGAACCTATGTCACGTAAGGTACTCAAGCGTACAATCCTTGCAGGTGTGACCATTGTGCTCCTTACAGGCGTCCTGGGGGTGAGCGCTTTCGCTGCACCCCAGGGGAACCTGGCGTTTTTCAATGGCAAGGTTATCAAGTTCCTGGTTCCCTACAGCGTTGGCGGCGGATTTGATTCGTATGCCCGGGCGATAGCTCCTTATCTGGAGAAGTACATCCCCGGCGTGACCGTTGTCGTGCAGAACGTGCCAGGCGGCGGCGGCATGATCGGGATCAACAACCTGTACACTGCGGATCCCGATGGTCTGACGAT
Source organism: Bacillota bacterium (assembly GCA_050261335.1). Classification (GTDB taxonomy): domain Bacteria; phylum Bacillota; class SHA-98; order UBA4971; family UBA4971; genus UBA6256. The sequence continues at coordinate 125,838 of JBLNDE010000050.1, read as the reverse complement.
AGGTCTAGCGCACGGGGCGGGGGCAGTGATCAACCAGGTACTGAAGACGCCTGGCACAAGGTTCAAACTGGAGGAGATGAACTGGCTGGCCCGGGTCACGACCGAGCCGCTCCTTACCGTTGTATCCGGGAAGTCCGCATTCAAGACGGTCAAGGACTTCGAAAGCGCGGGCAGGCCGATAGTGTTTGCCCAGACCGGGGTCGGGAGCGGAGATTACTACGGGTCGTTGCTCCTTCTGAAGGCCCTCGGCATCAACTACAAGGTCGTCACGGGTTTCCCGGGATCGCGCGAAGCGAATCTTGCGGTCGTCCGTGGTGAGGGCGTCGATGGCACGTCAGCGTTCTATGGCTCGTTGGTTTCTCTCATCGCCTCAGGCGACGTAAGGCCTGTGGTGCAACTTGCCTTCAAGCGTCACAAGGATATGCCCAGCGTACCGACCGCGATCGAGGTCGTTACCGACGCGAACCGCGAGCTCGCACGCGCACTGACCAGCCTGTTCGAGATCAAGTACATCATCGGTGCGCCTCCGAAGGTGCCGGCCGAACGGATTGCTGCGTTGCGGGCGGCTTTTGACAAGGTTTTCGCGGACCCCGCGTTCATCGACTGGTCAGTGAAGATGCAGTGTCCGGTGGATTACCTGAACGGTGCAAATCTCGACAAAGCCGTGAAGGAGAACCTTGACGCCTTCGCCAAACTCGACCATGAACTCAAGGCCATCACTGAGAACAAGTAAGACCATCTGAGAACAGGCAGGACCCATCGCGGAAGGTGACCTGGCAGGAGGAGGGCGGGCGGGCCTGTGCCCTGCCCGCCCCTTTGGAGGAGGTAGTTTTCGTGCTGTCACAGGCATTGCAGGGCATAAGCGGCCTATTCGCTCTCCAGCCGTTCTTGTATATGCTCCTTGGGATCGTCGTGGGCCTCGGGTTCGGAGTAGCTCCCGGCCTGGGGGGCATAACCGCCATGGCCATCCTGGTGCCCCTCACGTATAAGCTCGGGCAGACGAGCGCCTTTGCGCTCCTCATCGGAGCAGCGAGCGCTGTTGCGTTCGGTGGATCGGTGAGCGCCATTCTTATCAACACCCCTGGGACCAACCAGAGCGTGGCGACGTGCCTTGACGGGTACCCCATGACCCAAAGGGGCGAGGGCAGACGGGCCATAGGCATCAGTGCCACCGCATCCGCGCTCGGAGGAGTGATAGGCGCGGTCGTTCTCCTGGCACTGATTCCAGTCATGCACAGGGTTGTCCTCGCGTTCGCCCCTCCTGAGTACTTCATGCTCTGTCTTCTGGGCCTCACCGCTATCGCAGGCGTGAGTGGTAAGACCATGTTGAAGGGGCTGGTCATGGGGGGGCTTGGCATCCTTCTCTCCTTTGTAGGTTACGACCCGGTGACCGGCACGCTACGCTATACCTTCAACATCCTGTATCTCTATGATGGTATCGACGTCGTATCAGCCGTCATCGGTCTCTTCGCCATTGCCGAGATGATATCGCTGATGGTCGAGGGGCACACCATCACCTCTGAGGGTGCTGTCCAGAAGCCAGGCGGTGTGCTGGAGGGCGTGAGGGACGTATTCAGACACTGGTGGCTGTTCGTGCGGTCGAGTGTCATCGGAACCATTATCGGTATCATTCCCGGGATCGGCGGCGGGACTGCGAACGTGATCGCATACAGCCATGCTGTGCAGACTTCCAGGCATCCGGAGGGATTCGGGACCGGAGTGCCGGAAGGCGTGATTGCCCCCGAGTCTGCGAACAACGCGAGCTTCGGTGGGGCGCTTGTGCCGACGATGGCCTTCGGGATCCCGGGGAGCGAGATGTGCGTGGTGCTCCTTGGCGCTTTCATGTTGCACGGGCTCATTCCGGGGCCTGAAATGCTGAAAGAGCACCTTGACCTCGTGTTCCAGATGGCGTGGGGCGTAGTATTCGCGAACATCATTGCCTCGCTGATAGGCGTGGCGCTGATGAGCTGGCTCGTCCGGCTGTGCTCGGTCAGGGTGTCGCTTCTTGCGCCCCCGATTATCGCGATATCGCTCCTTGGTGCCTACGCGACGGCGGGCAACGTGGCCGACGTGCTCGTAGCGCTGGTATTCGGCGTTTTCGGTTACTGGATGAAGAAACTCGGGTACCCGCGCGCGCCTCTCATGATAGGGCTTGTGCTGGGCGGGCTCGCTGAGGTCAACTATCACCTTTCGCTCCAGATCTACGGGCCCGGCTTCGTCCTCCGGCCGATAACCCTTGTCATCCTCGCAGCGATTCTCGTCTTCGCGTTCGGTCCGTCGGTGCAGCGTATCGTGGCTGGAAGGAGGCAGGCTGCAGCATGAAGGCATCTGAGCAGTCCGCATTTGGGATCGTGGTTGTGACCGTGCTTGTCGGGTTCGTGGTCATCGGCGCGGGGTATCTGCCTCAGGCAAGGCTGGCGCCGGTCACCATAGGTGTGCCTACCCTGGGCCTCATGCTGGCCCAGATGTGGCAGGTGTGGGCCTCACGCAGGAAGCCTGCGCGAGACGCAGCAGTGCCCTGCGACGGGGGCTCCGGACCGGACGGCACCTGCCCCCCGGGCGCCACGGAGGGAGATACGGAATCTGCCGGTAGAGTTGCGCTCGGCATGGAACTATCGATCATCGGGTGGATCTCCGGATTTGCTGCACTCATCTGGCTCGTGGGATTCACTGTGGCTATCCCGGTTTTCCTCTTCCTGATGGTGCGAACGAAGTTCCGCGAGAGCCTGGCGGTGTCAGCAAACCTCGCGCTTGCCGTGTGGGCCGCGCTTTACATCGCTTTTGACGTGCTCCTCAAGGTCCGGATGAATTGCGGTATCCTGTTCCGGATCTGGGCATGAAGTCATGGCACTGTTGATGTCGCCCACATCATGGCACTTCGATTGAAGCACAGGCAGCCTCATGGCGATTTACCTGGCTGAGCTGTGTGTAAAATGGTCTATCCGAGGTGAGACGACGTTGAGATACAACGACTTAAGAGAGTATATTGATGCCCTTGAGGAAAACGGGCTGCTCAGACGAGTCTCAGAGGAGGTGGACAAGGACTGGGAGATCGCCGCCCTCTGCAGATTGGCTTTCGTCAAGGTGCCTTCGGAAAACCGCCCCGCGCTTCTGTTCGAGCATGTCAAGGGGTTCAGGGCTCCCGTAGTCGCCGGCGTGCTGGGCGCGTCGCGTCGCGTCTATGCGATGGCCCTGGGAATGGACGAGTTCGGCGAGAACGTTCTCACTGAGATAGCGCAGCGGTGGTCCCGTGCCATCAAGAACCCGGTCACGCCAAGGCTTGTCAGGACAGGACCGTGTAAACAGAACATCCTGACCGGGGACGAGATAGACGTGTTCAGGTTCCCGGTGCCCATGTGGACTGTGGGGGAAGACCCCGGGCTGTTCCTGACCGCTCCATGTGTCATAACGAAGGACCCGGAAAGCGGCACAAGGAACGTGGGCACTTATCGCATCCAGCTCAAGGAACGCAACAAGACCGGCATCCACATGGGGAAGACCCGTCACATCTACCGGCACATCCAGAAGAACGAGGCCCAGGGCAAGCCTACCCCTGTCGCAATCGTGGTGGGGAGCGATCCCACCATCGGGCTTGCTTCCGTATCATCCATTCCGTTCGGTGTCGATGAACTGGGAGTGGCCGGCGGGTTGCGGGGCGAGCCCGTGGACGTGGTCAAGTGCGAAACCGTTGACCTCGAGGTGCCCGCCACCGCCGAGATAGTCATCGAGGGCCTGATACCACCAGGTTACCGGGAACTTGAGGGACCGTTCGGAGAGTATCCGGGTTACATGGGAGCTTCGGGGGACGCCCCTGTCGTGGACGTTACCTGCATCACCTTCCGGGATGATGTGATCTTCCACGCGTTCGTGAGCCAGATGCCTCCGAGCGAATCCAGCCTAATAAGAGGCTGCGGCCGCGAATCGTCGATCTTCACGCACCTTGTCGCCGACCACAGGCTTCCTGTGCGCGACGTTCACCTCAAGGAGAGCGGAGGGAGCGCGGCCTACCTCGCGATCTCCATGCGCCCGCAGTATCCAGGTCAGGTCTGGGAGACGGCCTGGGCCGCGTGGACGGTTGACCCGTCGCTCGGGAAGATCACCGTCATAGTGGACGACGATATCGACATCAGGGACCCGTTCCAGCTGGACTGGGCCGTGAGCTTCCGTGTGCAACCAGAGAAAGACGTCCACGTCGTGCGGGGCACTGCTGCTGTCATGAACGACCCGTCTCAGGCGGCCAGGGGGGTTGCCAAGGAGGACCCGTCGCGGCACATTTCGTCGAAGATGCTCATCGATGCTACGAAGAAGCATGCGTACCCGGCAATCGCGATGCCCCCCGCGGAGCACCTCCGTCTGGTCGCCGCAAGGTGGGCGAAGCTGGGCTTCTAGCCGTATCAATGGGGAGCATAAGATAGGCAAATAGCATAGGAGGCGGCCGGACCCCGGCTCGCGAGAAGCCATGATGTGTCGAGGTGGGCTTCTCGCGCCGGGGTCCGATGCATGAGAGCGAATTCGTGCGTATGCATGGCCGCTACACGGGCGGCGGCACGAACAGCTACAGCCACAGCTGAAGTTGAAGTTGAAGCTGAAGCTGTGGCTACATACAGCTTCAGCTACACGGCTACACGGTCAGCTTCGCCACAAGCTCCTCGAGATCCTGCGCCATTCTCGCGAGACCCTGGGCAGAGTCCGCAATCTGCTCGATTGCCGAGCTCACCTCGGCGGTGGACGCGGACACTTCCTCAGCGGCGCTCGCCGACTCCTCAGACACAGCAGCCATCGCCTCGACGGCCAGGCGCACCTCGTTGCTGGACGCCGCCATCTCTTCAGTGGCCGCCGTATACTCTTCGCTTATGCTGGCCACGTTGTCAACGGCCTTCACCATCCGCTCGCTGCTTGCGTTCATCTGGCGCGCCACGGTGGCAATGTTCTCGACTTCGGCGTTCATGGCCTGCATGGTGTGGACTATCTCTGACAGCGCGCTGCTGGCCTCGCCGGCCAGGGTCGCCCCTTCGCCCACCGCGGCTATCTGGGCTTCCGCCGCCTGGCTTGCCAGTTCGATGCTCGACTGCATGCTGGTGATGAGATCCGCGATCTCTTTGGTGGCCTTGCCAGAACGCTCGGCGAGCTTTCGCACCTCGTCTGCGACCACCGCAAACCCCTTGCCGTGAGCCCCCGCTCTTGCAGCCTCGATAGCCGCGTTGAGTGCGAGCAGGTTGGTTTGTTCGGCGATGTCATCGATGACCTCGATGATGTTACCGATCTTGCTTGAGTTGGCCGCCAGCTGGCCTATCGCCGACGCCATGCTTTCGGTCTGCTCCCGGATCGCTGACATGCCTTCCGCCGACTTGCCAACCGCGCGCCCACCGGTTTCCGCGACCGTCGACGTCTGGTTTGCGGCTGAAACGAGCGACTGCACGATCTTTCCGACGCGCTCCACGAGCCCCGCAAGATCCCTGACCGCTCCGTTCGCCTCGCTTATCGAGCGGGCCTGTTCCTCGGCGCCTTTGGCGATCTGCCCAATTGCGTTGGAAAGCTGACTCATGGCGTTGGAAGTGGCCTGGGCCTTCGCCGTCTGTTCGGCGGAGCCGGACGCCACCTGCTCGATGGCCTGCCGGACTTCAGATGCGCCTGAAGCGGCTTCGCCCGCGTTGCTCGAAACGCCTCGGGTAGTTGATGCGAGCTGTTGCGCGTGCCCTGTAACCCCTTTGACTATGTCAGTGAGGTTGGACACCATGACCGTGAACGATGATGCCAGTTGCCCCACCTCATCCGAGCTATTGACGACAGGCACCTTCACCCTGAGATCTCCCGAGGCTATCTGGCCGGCGGCGCGCGCAAGGGATCGCAGGGGTCGCGATATGCTTCTCGAGAGCAGAAACACCAGGACGGTTCCCGCGATCACGGCGCCCAGGCACACACCGAGTGTGCGCACGCGAACGGCCATAACGCTGGCCTTCGCCGCTCGGTCGGTCTCCTCGGCACGAGCCTGCACCGCAGACAGCGCGGCCGTGACCGTGGACTGGATGTCCGTCATGATCGCGTCTCCTTCTGTCAACATGTAGGTGAGTATCTCGTGGCTTCGCCCCTCGTCGATTGCCTGGAACACGGCATTTCTGACACCTTCGTAAGCGTCCTTCATGTCTTTCGGGGTCTTGAGCGACCCCTGTGACTCAGGCGTGTCTGCTGTTGAGGCGATCGTCGCCGAGGATAAGGCGTCAAGATGTTGAGCTATCTTCTGGTCCGCGTCCACGAGGTTCGTCTTCAACCCGGGATCGCCCACAACCAGGAATCCCTGGAGCGAAACACGAAACTTTGTCAGCGCGCCGTCGAGCTGGGCAAGCTCGCGTAACGTTATCGCGTCCTTTCCCACCACATTTGAGAGCGAAGCTCCAATCCTGCTGACCCCTTGTAGACCGAAATATGCGACGACTCCCATAAGGACGAGTATCGCTGCGAAGCTCGCAAAGATCTTTCCACCTATGCTGCCACGAACGGAAAACCTCACTTCAGCACCTCCCAGGCGTTCATCGTCCGTTGTCGACCCGTCTGCGCGGATGTGCGCGGCGGCTATTGGCCAAAGCACCTCTGCAATGAAGCTGTCGCGTAAGCCCGTGTACCAACTCCTGCTGTCTTGAACTAAGTAGATCGCCAGAAATCCTCGCTGCTTTTCAGCGTGCAGGGGATCTCCAGGGCTGCCGGTGCTGCGCTCCGGGGACGGCGCGCTCGCGGCGCGCCTAGTTGGAATTCGGCGCGCGGGCCAGGCAAATTCTCGACACCCCGCCCTAGCAAGCACCGGCAACTCTGACATCCTCAAGAAAAGTGGCGAAGACTCGCGGCGCCGTACTCTGGTCATGGTTCCGCCCCGACGCACGCATGCGACCACGACCCGACAACAGGTCTGCAAAGTGTATGCCAGATAGTGCACAACACGGCGCGCGAACGTCGGCTGTGCGGCTCACGTTGAACCGGAAGACCTTGGAGCCTGGCCTGGGATACCTGTGCCCGGGGCCAGGCTCGCGATGCCGCTGCCAGGTGAGAAGAATGTTCACGCCCAGTGCCGGCTGGTGTGCAGGTTCGTTACGGTGAGTCTGTGCGGCCTCGAGTGATTGACCTCGCTATAGCCCTTGCAGGCCGCCACGTACCACACGATGCAGGATTCGCCAGGATTTTCGATCAGGCGGGAGGATTATCGGCCATCATGGCGAAAGCATAAGCCAGTCACATTTCGGATCCCGTATCCAGATCGGTCGAGGTGTCGTCAGGTCGGAGTCTGGGGAGCTTTTGCACTTTGTTTCTGGTATACCAAACGGCATGGATAACAGGATACAATAATCGAGCCATATCTTGGACACGCGGTAAGGGGGGTGGCATCGGCCGGGGTTGTGCCGGGAGCGTCGAGACACCAGTCAGGGTTGACACCAGTCAGGGTTGACGTGATTCGTCGCGACTGGGAGCGCGTGAAATGCACGGTGGGTCCTCGCATGGCGGGTACATGGCGGGTCTTCGTATGAAAGTCTGGTGCGCGGGGGGCGTTATCCGCAAATGGGCAAGTACGAAAAGACGATGAACGCTGTTCTCACCACGATATCCATCGGTATGGGCCTCTTCCACACTTACACAGCGCTGTTTGGGTCGTTCACTGCGATGTGGCAGCGAAGCATTCACCTGGCCTTCGGATTTCTTCTCGTGTACCTGATGAACTCCGCAAAGGGCAAGTCGATGTCCACAAGGCTGTACAGCATTGTCCTCGCTATTCTTGGATCCGCGACCGCGGTTTACATCATTACGAACTTCGACGCAATAATCATGAGGTTCGGTAGCCCGACGACGCTCGATCTCGTGTTTGCTGCCATCGTCCTGGTGCTGGTCCTCGATATCTCCAGACGGACCCTCGGATGGGCGATGCCCATCATTGCAGTAGCTTTTCTTCTTTACGCGTTCCTCGGGCCGTACCTCCCCGGCATGCTTTACCACCGGGGCTATGACCTGCAGAGAGTACTGAACCAGATGTACCTGACAACAGAAGGGATTTACGGTATACCGCTGGGGGTTTCAGCGGACTACATTTTCCTGTTCATCATGTTTGGCTCCTTTCTGATCGCTACGGGAGCCGGTCAGTTCTACATAGACCTCGCGAAGGCTCTGGTCGGCCGCACGAGAGGCGGCCCGGCAAAGGTGGCGGTCGTGGCAAGCGCGTTCTTCGGGATGATCTCAGGCAGCGCTCAGGCCAACGCGGCTGGAGTGGGCATGATCACTATCCCACTTATGAAGAACGTGGGGTACCGTTCGGAGTTCGCGGGTGCGGTGGAAGCGACTGCGTCCACCGGGGGACAGATCATGCCGCCGGTCATGGGAGCAGCGGCGTTTGTGATGGCCGAGATCCTGGGCGTTCCCTATCTCAAGATTGTCGAGGCCGCGTTCATCCCGGCAGCAATCTACTTTGCTTCGGTGCTATTCTCAGTGGACTTCGAGGCGGCCAGGACTCGGATCCGGGGGCTCTCGAAGGATGAGGTCCCCAACATCAGGAAACTGCTGAAGGAAGGATGGCTCTATCTCCTGCCCATCGCGACGCTCATCTTCCTCCTCGTCGTGGTGAAATGGACCACCACAAAGGCCGCAGTGTACTCAGTGCTTGCGACGGTGCTCGTGGGCTTCCTCCAGCGAAACAAGAGGTTCGGTTTCAACGAGGTGATAGGCGCCTTTCGGGATGGTGCCAGAGGGGCTATCAGCGTGATCACGGCCTGCGCCTCTGCAGGGATTGTCGTCGGCATCATCAACCTCACAGGGCTTGGGTTGCGCTTCTCTAACATCGTAGTCAGCGCCGCCGGCGGTAATCTTGTTCTGCTGCTGGCGCTCATCATGCTCGCCTGCATCGTGTTGGGCATGGGGCTGCCAACCACACCAGCGTACCTGGTGCTGGCCGTCCTCGGTGTGCCCGCGCTGCAGACGCTCGGGATCCCACCTCTCGCTGCACACATGTTCATCTTCTATTTCGGATGCATTTCGATGATCACGCCTCCGGTAGCGCTTGCTGTGTACGTGGCGGCGGGCATTGCGAAGGCCGACTTCTGGAAGACCGGCATAAACGCAGTCAGACTCGGCATAGCTGCGTTCATCGTGCCGTATTTCTTCATCTTCAATCCACCCCTGTTGTTTCAGGGACCACTGTTTTCGGTATTCTGGTCAGCGGTTACGGCCCTGGTCGGCGCAGCTCTTCTGAGTGGCGCGGCGATCGGGTGGTTCACGGGCAATCTCGGTATTGGCGAGAGGGTCGTCCTTTTCGCCAGCGCCCTTGGGCTGATAGACCCGGGGCAGCTGACCAACGTGCTCGGGCTCGCGGGCCTGGCGCTGGTTCTTGTGCTTCAGCGCATTAAAGCCGACAGAGGGCGGGCTTCCGCGAGGTTGCATGAAGGCGCGGGCAAGTAGACCCGGTATATCGCGTGGAGGAGGTGACCATGGACTCAGACGACCAAACGCGGCGGGTACAGGTCGAATTGTCTTTCGGCATCACTTCATTCAGCGGAGGGGAGTGGACAGAGCGATGAAGAGAATCGTCTGGTTGGTCGTTGTGGCAGTACTGCTGGTGAGTTGTGGGTCCGCTGCCATAGCCGGCACTGCGCTTCCCAAGCACCTGTCGGTCGGTGCGTGCGGAACTGCGGGTACGTTCTATCTCGTTGCTGCCGGCGCAAGTCAGGTCATCGAGAAGTACCTGCATGTGCCTACTACGGCCGAAGTCACAGCATGCGCAGTCGAGAACGCGAAGCTGCTCGATACCGGGAAGATCGAGCTCGGCATCCTGACGCCGGAGGTTGCCGACCAGGCATACCGGGGCATCACGCCCTTCAACAAGAAGCAAGGCCTGCTGGCCCTGGCTCCGCTGTATCCTAACGTCTACCAGTTGATAGTCCCGGAGAACTCTGATATACGGTCGATAGCGGACCTCAAAGGGAAAAGGGTGTCCGTCGGGGCGCCCGGCAGCGGCATCCTTGAAAGCAACAAGCTGATCCTTGCCGCACTCGGCATAAAGTTCAGCGACTTCAGGCCCGAGTTCCTGTCCTTCGCGGAGACAGCTGAGGCGATGAAGAACGGGCAAGTGGACGCAGCCATGATAGTAACCGGGGCTCCCTCTTCGTGGGCGCTGGACGTGGAGTCCGTAAAGCCGATTAGGCTCGTCCCTCTTACCGAAGCGGAGCTCAAGACCATAGTGAGTGAGGTGCCGTACTACGTCCCCACAGTGATTTCGAAGGGGCGCTACAAATCCCAGGACTACGAGGTGCGCAGTTTCGCTGCGTGGAACGTTCTTGCCGTGCGCAAAGACATGCCGGACGATGTGGTGTACGAGCTCACGAAGACCATCATGGAGCACAATGAGGACCTTGCCAAAGTCCACAAGGAAGCGGCGAACATACGGCCAGAGAACGCGGACACTGTGAAAATCCCATACCATCCGGGAGCACTCAGGTATTACAAAGAGAAGGGTATCTCGGTGGACTAAGTAGATCGCCAGAAATCCGCGCTGCTTTTCAGCGTGCAGGGGCTCTCCTGGGTTGCCGGTGTTGCACTCCGGGGACGGCGCGCTCGCGGCGCGCCTCGTTCGAATTTGGCGCGCGGGCCAGCCAAATTCCAGGCGCCCCGTCGTGCAAGCCCCGGCAACCCTGACACCCTCAAGAAAAGTGGCCAAAACTTATGGCGCCATACTTAGCCCCGGAGGCTCAGCGGGAATGTGCGTGAGCCGACGATGACTAGGTGCCGGCCGCCCGGGGGCACCCCCGAGACCTCGGGCGTTTCACAACAGGGCGGCCGGCACCCTGTGGCCTTTCTGCCGGCTGCACGGGCGGCGTTTCTGCCGGTTGCAGTAGAACGAGTGGATAACGCGGGATCTGATCGGGTGCGCCGTCGATGATCGCGGGGGCGCGGGCGGGAAGCCCGGGGTCCTGAAGATGCGGAGGCTGTACATCCGGACATGTCGAGACCTGGCTCCAGGACTACCATGGCAGGTATCGGACTCATATTGCTCGTTCTGTCGGTGGCAGGCGTGGCCGCGGCGGTACGCTCGTTATACTCCGGCGGCGCGCATAGATTGGTTGTTACGGACAGTGATACGGGCCGGACGGTGCTGGAGGCGCCGGTATCGCCCGGAACGCGGTTCGTCGTCAAATACACCCACAGTCAGACGGGCGGCCCAATGGAGATGTGGTTTGTAATAGGGCTGGACCGCAGGATTGTGCTGAGCGAGATCCGGGCGAGGATCCTGAGACCCGAGATCGAGGACCTCACGGCGCATGCGCAAGAGGTCGTGAAGAACGACGGCTGGACCATCTATCGAGGAATGAACCAGGTAATTGACCCGTTGTTCATCAGAGTCAGGGTATCGGCCGGCGAACACAGTCTTGTCATCAACGGGAGGGAAACCCCTCTCCGGTCGGTCGCGGAGGCCGGTGCTCGACTGGAACTCAGGGTCAAGTAGGCAGCCCCAGCAGTGATTGGAACTGAAGCACGTGATCACGGCGGCAGTTGCCATATCTGTGATAGGATTATGACCATGGCGTTCGTGACAAGAGGGGTGATTCCTGCTGATGCGTAACAGGTTACCCAGGTTCGATTACGCCGAGGCTCGCTCGGTCGAGGATGCCCTGGCGTTGCTTGAGGAGCTGGGACCCGGTGCGAAGCTTTTGGCCGGGGGCACGGACCTCCTGGTGGCCATGAGGATGAAGGGGATGGAACCCGGTACCCTCATAAACATGAAAACGATCCCCGGGCTAGGCACCATCCAGGCGTGCGAGGACGGGCTGCACATTGGAGCGCTCGCTACCATGCAGGCTGTGGCCGATTGCCCCGAGGTGACGCACGGGTATGGTTGCCTTGCCGAGGCAGCCGGAGTCGTGGGGTCGTGGCAGGTGCGTAACAGGGCCACGATCGGTGGCAACATCTGCAATGGCGCGCCGTCCGCCGAGACCGCTCCGCCGCTACTGGTGCTCGGCGCCCAGGCGGTCGTGGCGGAGCCAGGGGGCGGGCGCAGCACGTTCGACCTCCAGGAATTCTTCCACGGTCCGGGGGTCACCCAATGCTCTGCAGGCAAGCTGCTTCTCGAGATAGTGGTGCCGAAGCCAGCGGACGACATGCGTACCATTTACCTCAAGCACAGCCCACGGAAGGCCATGGACATTGCGGTCGTCGGAGTGTCCGCAGGGCTTGCGATTCAGGATGCGGGGCTCGTCAGGGAGGCGAGGCTCGCCCTGGGCGCGGTGGCGCCCACGCCGGTGAGGGCACGCGAGGCCGAAGCATTCCTGGTAGGCCGACGCCTCACTCCGGAGTCTGCAAGAGAGGCGGGCAAGCTCGCCGCGCGTTCCGCCAAGCCCATCTCCGACGTTCGGGCCTCGGCCGAGTACAGGCTGGAGATGATCGAGGTCCTGGTTGCGAGGGCGCTCATGGCTCTCGCCGCCGCTGAAAGGGGTGGAGCGGAGTGCAAGCGCTAAGGCGATCCGGCAATAGCAGCATACCTGTCACGCTCAAGGTGAACGGCAATGCTCACGAGGTCTTAGTGAAACCCAACGAGACCCTTCTGGACGTGCTCAGGGACAAGCTCGGCCTCACCGGCACGAAGAAAGGGTGTGATCTCGGCGACTGCGGCGCGTGCACGGTCCTGCTGGATGGGAAACCGGTGAACTCGTGCCTTGTCCTCGCCGTGGACGCTGCGCACGGTGAGGTCCTCACCGTGGAGGGATTGGCCGAAAAAGGTGAGCTACATCCCCTTCAGGAGGCATTCATCAAGTACGGTGCGATCCAGTGCGGGTACTGCTCTCCGGGCATGCTGATGTCTCTGAAGGCATTGCTCGACCGCGAGCCACACCCGAACCGGGAGCAGGTGATGAACGCCATTGCCGGCAACCTGTGCAGGTGCGGCGGGTACCACAAGATCGCCGACGCGGCCCTGGCGGCCTCGCGTGCGGGAGAGCGCGGGAGTGATGATAGACCATGAACGGTTTCAGTGTCGTCGGAAAGGCTCTGCCGAGGGTTGACTCCCGGAGCAAGGCGACGGGCGAAACCCGGTACATCACGGACCTTAGCATACCCGGGATGGTATACGGAAAGGTGCTCCGGAGCACTCATGCGCACGCGCGGATCGTCCGCACAGACATATCTGAGGCCGAGCGCATGCCCGGCGTAGTGGCTGTCGTGACAGGCGAGGACGCCCCGTACACATATGGCCGCATGGTGCAAGACGAGCCCTTCCTGGCGCGCGAGGTCGTGAGATACATCGGCGAGCCCGTAGCGGCGGTCGCCGCGGTGGACGAGGAGACTGCGGAGGCCGCCCTGGACCACATCCGCGTTGAGTACGAGCCTCTACCGGCAGTATTCGACGTCGAGGAGGCGCTCCGGCCGGACGCGCCGCTTGTCCACCCTGACCTCGGCTCCTACCACAAGGGGCCTATCCCCGTGCCTGTCCCAGGCACCAATACATGCAGTGTCTTCAAGATCAGGAAGGGCGACGTCGAGGCGGGCTTTGCCGAGTCTGACTTCGTGTTCGAGCACAGGTTCACCACCCCACCCATACAGCATTGCTATATCGAGCCGTGCGCGGCCATAGCGCAGATGGATCCATCTGGTGTCCTCACCGTATGGAGTGGGACGCAAGGTTCCCACCTTCTTCACCAGTTGCTGAGTGCGTCCATCGGAATCCCGCTCGATAGGGTTCGCGTCATCCAGCCTCCTTATGGCGGCGGGTTCGGGGGCAAGGTGCCGATGCACGTCGAGCCGATCGCCGTGGCGCTGGCCCTGAAGTGCCGGAGGCCGGTTCGTGTCGTGCTGAGCCGCGAAGAGGAGTTCTCTGCCGCCACGACCCGGCACGCCAGCGTTGTGACGATCAGGTCAGGAGTAACCCGTGACGGCCGCGTCCTGGCACGCAAAGTGAACGCTGTTCTCGATACGGGCGCGTACGCACGTATCGGACCCCTGGTGCTGCGGAACGGAAGCATTGCCGCCGGCGGCCCCTATGACATTCCGAACGTCTGGATCGATGGCGCGTGCGTCTACACCAACAAGGTGCCTGCGGGGGCCTTAAGGGGTTTCGGCACCCCGCAGATGACGTGGGCGTATGAGTCCCACACTGATATGATCGCTCACGAGCTGGGGATCGATCCGGTTGAGTTCAGACTGAAGAACGTCCTCCGGGAGGGCGGCGAAAACGCCACCGGGGAAAAAGTCAAGTACGTCGCGGTCGAGCGGTGCATAGAGCTTGCCGCGAAAGAAATAGGCTGGAACGGACCGAGACGGACGGAGCCTTCGGGTAAGGCGCGCGGAAGGGGCATCGCAAGCACCGTCAAGGCTTGTGCCGGACCCGCGCAATCCGTTGTTGTGCTGAGGTTTAGCCGCAGCGGGCGCGTGAAGGCGCTGGTCAGCGCAAGCGAGATGGGGCAGGGCCTACACACCGTAGTTGCCCATATAGTGGCGGAGGAGCTTGGGCTCAAGGTCGATGATGTATCCGTCACGTACCCCGACACCGACTTCACGCCATTCGACGAGCTTACGACGGCGAGCAAAGCCACGTTCCACACCGGCAACGCCACACGGGCCGCCGCCCGCGACCTCCGCGAGCAAATCGCCGCTATAGCCGCGGAGCAGCTTGGCGTGCCCGCAGCCACGCTCGGGTTCGAGGCTGGGTTGGTTCGCACCGCGGACGGGGGTGCGTCCGTCGCCATGAAGGACATCCTCGGTAAGGGCAAGTATCGTGCTGCAAATGAGCTTGTCGGGAGGGGGATGTTCGCATCGGACTACGTCATACCTCTCGACAGGGAGACGGGGCTGTCGGAGGCTCCAGTCGCCTTCTGGATGTATGCTGCGCAGGCTGCCGAGGTCGAGGTGGATCTTGAGACAGGCGACGTGAAAGTGCTGAGAATGGTGGCCGCCCACGACGTGGGCCAGGCCATCAGCCGCCTGGGGTGTGAGCAACAAATCCAGGGCGGTGTGGTCTTCGCTCTCGGCCAATCTCTGTGGGAGCAGACCATGTTCCGTGACGGCAGGGTCATCAACCCGACCCTTCTGGACTACAAGATCTTCACGTCCCTCGATACCCCCGATATCGTGCCCATCATCGTGGAGGATGCGCCTCACGACTTCGGTCCGTACGGGGGCAAAGGGCTGGGCGAGATCGTAACCACGCCGACAGCGGCGGCGATTGCGAACGCTGTCTTCGATGCAACGGGGGTCCGGATCACGGACCTGCCGCTCACTCCGGAAAAGGTGCGCAATGCGCTGAGGGCGGCCAGGCAGAATACCCAGGCAGAATACGACAAAGCGGAATACGACAAAGACGATATAGAGCGACGTGAGGAAGGGATGTTGTAATGGCGGCAGAACGTATCAGAAAAAGCTTCGAGAACCTGAACCTGGATGTCGTCAGGGCGGGCCTGTGCACGTCGTGCGGGACGTGCGTGGGCGTTTGCGCGTCCATGGCGATAGAGATGGATTACGCTCTGGACGAGCCTTTGCCGAGGCTCACCGGCAGGTGCGTGTCGTGCGGAGCCTGCTACGATGTCTGTCCCGGCAGGGACGTGCCGCTGCGCGACATGGACGGGTTCCTCTTCGGCCGGGAGCGGGACGAGGAGAAAGAGCCCATCGGCATTCTCAAGTCGTGTTACCGGGGGTGGTCGACCGATCCATACGTGAAAGCGACTTCGAGCAGTGGCGGCGTCGTGACGGGGCTGTGCAGGTACGCCCTGGAGAACGACATGGTGGACGCGGTCATCATGGCTGGCTGGAGCAAGGATGATCCCGCGCGCTGCAGACCGATTATCGCCACGACTCCGGATGAAGTCGCGGAGGCTGCCCGGTCCGCCATGGTGATAGTGCCCAACAACGCCATCCTGGCCGAGGCGGTCCTCAGGGAGAAGTATGCACGGATCGGGGTCGTGGGCCTTCCGTGCCACGTCCACGGCCTGCGAAAGCTGCAAATGCACGGGCAGCCGAAGAAGCTCGCGACGTCCGTAAGATTCGTCATCGGCCTGTTTTGTGCCTCGACGTACTACTGGGAAGGGATAAGACACCTCGTGCGCGAATTCAGTGATATCAAGGATATGGGCGAGGTCGTGAGGCTCGACTATCGGGGTGGGCAATGGCCTGGTGGCTTGTACGCGGTCACGAAGGATGCCAAGGTCCACTTCATTGCCAGCAAACATGACTACACCTGGCACTTCTTGGGCGCCGGCACGTTCAAGCGTGATCGCTGTCTCATGTGTACGGACTTCGCGGCGGAGCTTGCGGATGTTTCGTGCGGCGACATATTCCAGCCTGTGAAGCCGGGCGACCGGCGGATAGTCGCCACCGTGACCAGGACCGACGTGGGCGAGGACCTTGTGAGGAAGGCGCAGGAGGCGGGCTACATTCAGGTGGAGCCCCACGACCCGATGCTGATACCCGCGAGCGGGCTGGGATGGGAATCCAAGAAGCACGCCGGGATGTACAGGCTCATACAAAGGCGCGAGTTTGGCTGGCCCACGCCGGACTACCAGTACGAGCCGAAGGTGGTGCCTCTCGATAGGAGGCTGACCTTCCCTTCGTAGCAGCCGGGTCCAGATAACCGGGGTGCTTGTTTTCCGATCCATTTGAGTGAGTTTGCCTGAGTGAGTCAGGCCGGTCGCGCAGGAGCATGCGCGGCCCGTGCATGCTGGTGAGGGTGCTTGGACAAGAACAGCTGTTGCGGGGAGACCTTGTTCACCCGCAACTTCATACTCACGTGCTTCGCGACGCTCCTCTTCTACATGAGCTTCCATCTTCTCCTGCCGACCCTGCCCGTGTACGTGCTCGGTCTCGGCGGCACGAAAGGCGACGTGGGCCTCGTGATGAGCGCTTTTGCCATGGCCTCGGTATTCATGAGGCCCTTTGCCGGCCGGTGGGCTGACGAGGGACACAAGAAGGGGCTCATGCTTGCCGGGGCGTCCGTATACGTGGCGTCGGCGATCTTGTACCAGGTAGTGCCGCACGTAAAGGGGCTTGTCGCCGTGAGGTTCTTGCACGGGCTCGGAATCGGCATGTACTCCACAGCAGCAAGCAGCCTCGTTTCTGACTCTGTGCCACGTCATCGGAGGGGCGAGGGCCTCGGGTACTTCCTTCTCGCGACGAGCCTCGCCATGGCGATCGGGCCTGTCGCGGGCGTCGGCATAGTTGAGAAACTGTCCTATCCCGCGCTGTTCATGTCGTCTGCTACCCTTGCCGGGGTCGTGTTCGTCTGCACGCTTTTCATCGCAGCACCCACCGTGGCCGGCTCGAATGCGGCGCACTCATGCGGCGCCGTCGGGTGCAGGCGGCCGCAGAACTCCGGCGGACCCGCCGGCGCTGCCCGCAGACCTTGCGGGGTGCTTGCGGGCATCGACTCTCTCTTGGGCCTCGAAGCGCTTTTTCCTTCGGTGACTCTCGGTCTCGGCTCTGCCACCTACGGCTCGATAGCATCCTTCATCGCCGTTTACGCCGGGTCGAGAGGTATCAGCAACCCTGGCGTCTTTTTCACGGTGTTCGCGCTGTCGATGTTCGCCACGCGCACGTTCGCAGGGAGGATCTCCGACAGACACGGAAGGGCGTCAGTCATAGCCCCGGGTCTTGCTGCGATATCGCTCGGTATGGCCGTGTTGGCCGGGTCACGCTCCACGGTGTCATTCGCGCTTGCGGCCGTCGTGTACGGGGTAGGGTTCTCCGTAATGCAGCCCACCGTAACAGCGCTCATGGTAGACTTCGTGCGACCCGAGCGCCGTGGAACCGCAATGGGCACGCTGATGGCCATGTATGACGTCGGGATAGCGATGGGTGGAGTGGTGGCAGGGTGGATCGCGGAGCGCCTCCCGCTTGCCGCGGTATACTGGTGCATGTCGGGCGTGGGTGCATTCGGGCTGATGGTCTTCCTCTGCGGCTACCGCCGCTATTGCTTTGCGCAGCGGGGAGCGGTCGCCTCGCAGCCCGCGCTTGCCGAACAAGCGGTGGCGGCGGGTCGGGCGGAGGTGGAGTGACGAGAGGGATAGCGAGAGAGATAGCGAGTGGAATAGCGGCTGGACCGTCGAGCGGAACGGCGAGACAGCCTGTTCGCCGGCGGCCCTGACGTAACATGAGCGACGCACGCGCTGCGGAGGTGACCGAGGTTCACAATGAGTGATTGTGAAGGGAGACTGTCCCGGGAGGATGTAAGCCCCGATTTCCTGTCTCTGGACAGCCGCGAGATCCGGCAGACCATCAGTGAGAGGGTATACGAGCGCCTGCGAAAGGCGATTGTCGAGGGCCACTTCGCTCCCGGAGAACGGCTCATACAGGACAGGCTTGCAGAGCAAATGGGAGTCAGCCGAAGCCCGGTCAGGGAGGCCATTCGCCGCCTGGAGTCGGAGGGTCTCGTTGAGGTTGCTCCGGTGAGGGGCGTAACCGTGATCAACATGTCCATTGACGAGGCGGTCGGCCTTTACGACCTTAGGGAGGTGCTTGAAGGTTTGGCGGCGCGGCTGGCTGCGCGGAACATATCCCTGGAGCAACTCTCGGAGCTGCGGAACTGCGTGAAACGCATGGAGGGATTCTTGCCCCCGAAGACCGTCCCGCAGCGGTGGGTCGAGGAGAACTCGAGATTCCATGAGATAATCGTCAAGGCGACCCGCAACCGGAAGCTTGCGGAACTGCTCCCGGTGCTGCGTGAGTCCATAGGGGTTCTGTGCAGGGCCATCCAGTCGAATCCTGGCAGGGTGCCCGAAGCCATGCGCGAGCACGAGGCCATACTGTCAGCGATAGCGAGGGGTGACGCGGAGGAGGCGGAAAGGCTCGGCCGTCTCCACATAGTTCACTCGAAGAACGCCGTGCTGGCGGGGCTGCGGGGTGAAACCCAAAGCGGTCGAGCCCCATCACCGGCATGAGGCTGCCGCGCTGGCACCCGCGAGTCCAGGGGTCGATTGGCAATGGCGACGTTCTTGCACGGCAATCTCCTGGTCATTCGCTGATTGTGAGGCTGACAATTCGCCAGCAATCGGTTGATTGTCCAACGCGTAATCCGCCAATGAGCGGCTGGTTGTGCGGCCGACAATCCGCCAATCGTTTGCCGTTCCTCCAGCGGACGATCCGCATACGCTTGGCCGATCGTGCGCAGTGTCCATTGGTGCTGCATTTCCTTCCGCACACACTCCCCGGATGGTTCCGAGACGAACGTGAAGGAAGTAGCCCGCACGTGCAGAATCATGAGGCTGCGGAGCTTTCTGCAACTTGAAGTCGGCGCCGCGGCCGCAGCGCCTTTTCAGGTCGTGGAGCGGTTCGGAACTCTCGCGGCCTTTGGCAATAAGCATGCTGGGCGGAGGTGTTTGTTATGGGTGATTACCCGGGTGTCACCACGGAAGGAAGAACGCTCATGGGCCCCGGCCCGAGCAACGTTCACCCCAGGGTGCTCCAGGCGCTCGCCATGCCCACCCTGGGCCACCTTGACCCGGAGTTCCTCGGGATGATGAACCTCACGAAGGATCTCCTTGCGAAGACCTTCGAGACCGAGAACGAGTTCACCATCCCCATATCCGGGACGGGCAGCGCCGGGATGGAGGCCGCGCTCGTGAACTTCATCGAGCCTGGGGACCGTGTCGTCGTGTGCGTGAACGGCCTATTCGGCCAGAGGATGGCTGACATCGTAGGACGGTGCGGTGGCGATCTCACCGTCGTGGAGGCGGAGTGGGGGAGGATCATCGAGCCGGACAAGGTCGAGCAGGCGCTCAAGGCGCGCCGGGCCGACATCGTGGCGATAGTGCATGCGGAGACATCCACCGGGATACTGCAGCCCCTTGAGCCCATAGCTGAGATCGTCCACAGGCATGGGGCGCTTCTGGTCGTTGACGCCGTCACGTCCCTGGGCGGGGTGCCGGTTCGCGTCGACGCGACCGGGATAGACGTTTGTTACAGCGGCACCCAGAAATGCCTTTCGTGCCCGCCGGGGCTTGCGCCCATCACCATCGGGACCCGGGCGCGGGCGAGACTGGAGGAGCGCAAGACGAAAGTTCAAAGCTGGTACTTGGACCTGACCTGGCTACACAGGTACTGGGGGAAGGAGAGGTTCTACCACCACACGGCGCCGGTCAACATGATCTATGCGCTCTATGAGAGTCTCCGCATCATCCACGAGGAGGGTCTCGAGGCGCGGTTCGCCCGGCACAGACTGAACAGCGACGCCCTCAAGGCGGGGCTTGCCGCCATGGGCCTGCGGCTCTTCGCCCAGGAGGGCTACAGGGCGCCGATGCTCACGTCTGTGGAGGTGCCCGGCGGGGTTGACGACGCCGGGGTGAGGCGGCACCTTCTGACCCACTATCGCCTGGAGATAGGCGGCGGCCTGGGTCCGCTCAAAGGGCGCATATGGCGCGTTGGCTTGATGGGACACTCCTGCACCCAGGCCAATGTGATGCTGTTCATCAGCGCGCTGGAGGATGCTTTGACGACCGCCGGCTATCGCGTGGAGCCGGGGGCCGGGAGCCTCGCCGTGGCGCAATACTACATGGCGCAGAGTTCCGGCTCCTGAGGGTGCCCCCTGTCAGCGTCAGACCGGGGATCAGGATCGGAGTCTCAAGTGCGACACAAATGTGCCTGCAAGCATTGACAACCGTCCCCGATGCGGATAGAATCGTAGGCAATACAGGGAGTGTACCTTGGAGTTCCGCAGGAGGACAGCAGCGTTCCTGGTCTGGTTCTAGCGGTACAAGCCCGCCGATGGCGGCGGGAACACCGTGGGCATAGAAGGCCCTGGCGGCAGGTCTCTGGCAGGCCTGCCGCCTGCGCATTTCGGCCTCCCGCGCCAGCGGGCGCCCCGCCGCGCCGGGGCGATGGAGACCCGCGGATGGCCTGCGCAGCCCACGTGAGCTCACTCCCCAACTGCAGGACGATCGGAGGTGGTGGACCCGGGCCAATCTCAAGAGGGCCGGCGACTGGCGGTGGTGGAAGCAGGAGAACCGGGCACCGAGTAGTGGGCTGGGGTCTAAGTATGACGCCATAAGTTTTCTCCATCTTCCTTGACGGCGTCGTGGTTGCCGGTGCTTGCTAGGGCGGGGCGCCTGGAATTTGGCTGGCCCGTGCGCCAAATTCGAACGAGGCGCGCCGCAAGCGCGCCGTCCCCGGAGTGCAACACCGGCAACCACGGACAGGACTCACCCGCTGAAAAGCAGCGCGAACTTGTGGCGATCTACTTGGGCCGGTAGTGCTCGAACCGCCGCCGATAGCAGGAGGCGAGATGTAAAGTAGCGACAACGACCGTCAGCGCAACCACGCGCAACTGCGACCTGAAGAGGAGATGAGGAGGGAGAAGAGATGGGGAAGATTTCCGGAAACGACGTGGCATCGGTTGACGCGTTCGGCGATTACGCTGTGACACAGGTTCCGAAAGAGCAACTCAAGTCGCCATTCGGTCTGTTTCTTGTTTTCACGGGAGTCCTCGTGTGTATCGCGGTGATATGGGGCGGCGGCTCGCTCGGCAACTCCCTGAGCTTCAAAGACATGGCTCTGGCCGCCGTGGTGGGCAGCTTGATCCTCGGGGTGATCGGCTTTCTCACTGCGACCATCGGCGGTTACACCCGTGCCTCAACCTACGTTATCCTGAGACATCCATTCGGTCGGATTGGGTCCATGATTGCCGGCGCCGCTGTCTCAGGAGTGGCGTGCGGAATAGGATGGTTCTTCATCCAGTCATGGCTCTTTGCGACCGTCCTTCAGACGATTGTGACCGAGATCTTTGGATACGTTCCGCTCTGGGCCAAGGCGCCGGTTTCGGCGTTCTGGGGAGCCCTGATGATGACGATAAGCGCTGCGTTTGGATACAAGGGGATCGCGTTTCTCAGCTACCTCGCAGTGCCCCTGTTTCTCATCGCCCTGGGCGGCGGCTCCTACGCCGCCATCAGTGAGGCCGGCGGGTTTGCGGCCGCTCTTCGGGCCCATCCGTCGGGGAGCATGACCCTCTCCGCGGCCATCACCGCCGTGGTCGGCATGTATGTGGCCGGGGCAACCATCACGTCTGACATATCACGGTACTCGGAGAGGCCCACCGATGGAGCGTGGGCATGGTTCTGGCAGGTGGTTCTCCTTCAGCCCATCCTGATGCTGGCCGGAGGCACCCTCACGCTGCTGACGCCAGCGTCCGACGTCGCCAAAGCCATGGCCCACCTGGGAATCGGGCTGGGTGCTCTCGTGCTCATAATCTTCGGCCAGTGGACCACAAACGACAACAACCTCTACAACGGCGCGCTGGCCTTCGCCAACACGTTCAGGGCCAGGAAGACCTATGTCACGGTAGCTATGGGCTTTATCGGCGCCATCCTGGCCTCCTTGACGGCGGCCGGGGTCTTCGGGCCAGACCCGTTCATCTCGTTCCTGAACCAGCTCGGCCGGTTCCTGCCGCCGATCGCTGGCGTGCTCATCGCCGACTTCTACATCTACCGGCCGTTCTTTGGAGGCGTCAAGGATCCCTGCCAGCGCTATACGTTCGGACCAGGAACCGAGTACGCGAAGTACAACGCGGCCGGCCTGGTCGCGTGGGCGGTAGCCGGCTGGCTCTCACCGCATATTGGCGGGATCACCGCGCTGAACTCCATCCTCCTGGGGTTCGGAGGTTACCTCGTACTATCTGTTGCCGGAGACCTGCTCAAGGTCTCAACCAGGTTCGGCCGGTACATCGAATCCGCGGACGGGTTCTAGAGAGGAGGTTGGGATGTCCATGACCGACAGCACGAGACAGGCGGAGGGCCTCGCGTGGTTCAGGGCTAACCTGCACAAGCTCGCGCTCCTTCTGGGGATAGCTGCCATAGTGATGTCGCAGTTTGCAGATAAGCCCCATTCGGCAGGGCTCTATTCGATCATTGCCATCGGGCCCGTTGTGAGCGGGATCGTGACGATGTTTCGCTATAAGATGAGCGACGCAACTCCGAGGTCCGTCGGCAAGATAGTTGTGGAATGCGGCTGGGTATGTTTTAGCTTCGGGCTTGGCTACTTCATGATGCTGCCTTCCAGTTATTACGCCGTCCAGCCCGGCGTGGCCGCGCTGCTCTCCCTCGACGCGGCTGCCCTCGTTGCGCTGGGAGGTTACACGTTCTACAGGCTGAGCAAGCTCGGGTTATCGCTCACCCCGTAGATTGAGGCGGGCCCTGAGGGTCCATCAACAGCCGGCGCCACGTCACCGCGGCGGCCCGAATGTCCGCGGGCGTGGCGCATCCGGCCTCTAAGTGGAGCGTCACAAATCGTCGCCGCTTTGCCAGAGTCTGGGCTACTCGCGGTTGCCGGTGCTCGGCTCCGGGGACAGTGCCCCAAGCGGGGCGCCTTGACAAAACTCGCCCGAAGGCAGACGGCGGGATTTCGACACCCCACGCGCGAGCACCGGCGACCTGAAGCCCCCTGGAAAACTGGTGCGGACTTCAGAACCTACGCTTAGCAACAGGGGAGGGAGCAAGGGACGTGCGTCAGCTTACCGCTCGAGACATAGAAGATATCGCCACAGGAGCCGCCCTCCTGGGAACCGGCGGGGGTGGCGACCCCCACGTGGGCAAGCTGATGGCGCTTCAAGCCATCGAGGAGTTCGGCCCAATAGACCTCATCGAACCATCAGAGGTGCCCGACGACGGGCTCATCGTCCCGCTCGCGATGATGGGCGCCCCAACTGTTCTCGTGGAGAAGATCCCGAACGGCGAGGAGTTCCCCCGGGTGTTCGAAGCTCTCAGGAACTATCTCGGCAGGCCCGTGTTCGCAACCATGCCGATAGAGGCGGGAGGGGTGAACTCCATGATTCCGCTTGCCTCGGCGGCGAGGCTCCGCATCCCGGTTGTGGATGCCGACGGCATGGGCAGAGCCTTTCCTGAACTGCAGATGGTCACGTTCCACCTCGCAGGCGTGTCCGCGACGCCGATGGTCATGACGGACGAGAAGGGGAACCTGGTCCTCCTCAATACCATCAGCAACGAGTGGACGGAGGCCCTCGCACGTAGTGCTACCGTGGTGATGGGAGGGTCGGCCATGATCGCCATCTACCCTCTCACTGGCAGGCAGGTGAAGGAAGCAGGCATAGCCGGGACCGTTACCCTGGCGCAGAGGATAGGGGAGGTCATACGGCGCTCGAAGAGAGAGTCGCGAAACCCGCTATCAGCGGTGCTCGAGGTTACCGGGGGGTTTTGCCTCTTCAAGGGGAAGATCGTGGACGTGTCCCGCAAGACAGTCGGGGGTTTCGCGCGCGGTGAAGCGCTATTTGACGGAATAGATGAAGACCGGGGAAGGAGCCTTCGGCTCAAGTTCCAGAACGAGAACCTTATCGCGATATCCGATGGTGAGGTGATCGCGCAGGTGCCGGACCTCATAACCGTGCTTGACGCGGAGACTGCGCGGCCGATTACCACGGAGAGCCTGAGGTACGGGTGCAGGGCCGTCATCATCGGGATTCCGTGCAACCCGAAATGGAGGACGCCGAAAGGACTCGAGACGGTTGGACCGAGGTACTTCGGCTATGACATGGACTATGTGCCTATCGAGGAGAGAGTTTCCGGCGCGTGCGCGAAAAGGGGGCGCCTTGAATGAGCTTCAGCTACAGACTGGGGATCGACGTCGGCGGGACGAACACCGACGCTGTGGTGCTCGATGAGGGCAACGCCATCATCTCCAAGGCCAAGTCGCCGACCACCGAGGACGTCACCAGCGGTATAGTGAACGTGCTGGCGAAGGTCCTGGCGAACGGGTCGCTCGATCGCTCCAAGATAAAGTACGCCATGCTCGGGACCACCCACTGTACAAACGCCATTGTCGAGCGGAAGAAGCTCTACCGTGTGGCCGTAATAAGGATCGGAGCCCCTGCGACCATGGCGATCAAGCCGCTTGTCGGGTGGCCGGACGATCTGAAGAAAGCCATCGGCGACCGCGTGTTCGTGATCGGCGGAGGCCACGAGTTTGACGGCAGGCGCGTCGGAAAACTCGATGAGGCGGCTCTGCGGAGGATCGCCAGGCAGGTGCGGGGTGAGGTGGATGCCGTAGCTGTGACTGCAGTGTTCTCGCCCGTAAACGCCGACGACGAGGTCCGGGCCGCAGCCATCCTCAGGGAGGAACTGGGAGACGTCCCCATTTCGCTGTCCCACGAGATCGGCAGCATAGGGTTGCTCGAGAGGGAGAACGCCACGGTTCTGAACGCCGCGGTCATTGGGGTCGCAAAGGCCACCGCCGAGGCGTTCGGCGACGCACTTGGGCGCGAGGGTATCGCAGCGAGGATGTACTTCGGTCAGAACGATGGCACTCTCATGTCGGTTGACTATGCCGTACGATATCCCATCCTGACCATCGCGTGCGGTCCGACCAACAGCATCCGGGGAGCCGCTTTCCTGTCGGATGTCAAGGATGCCCTGGTGATCGACGTGGGGGGCACGACTACCGACGTGGGGGTGCTGGTCAACAGATTCCCGAGGGAGTCATCGATTGCCGTGGAAATCGGAGGCGTCAGGACGAATTTCCGAATGCCGGACCTTGTCTCGATCGGGCTCGGTGGGGGCACTATCATCAGAAACGAAGCGGGCTCAGTGTCCATCGGTCCCGACAGCGTGGGCTACCGGATCGAACGGGAGGCCTTCGTGTTCGGCGGCAGGACGCTCACCGCAACCGACATCGCGGTTGCCTCCGGCGTGGCCAGGCTCGGTGAGAGGTCGCGTGTTGCAGGCCTGCCGGGCGACCTCGTGCAGAGCGCTCAGCAGAAGATGGTGAAGATGGTCGAGGACGCCATTGATCGCGTGAAGACGAGCCCCGAGCCGGTGCCTGCGGTGCTCGTGGGCGGCGGAAGCATCCTCCTGCCGGATCGCCTGGAAGGAGCATCCGAGGTCCTGCGACCTGCGAACTTCGAGGTGGCGAACGCGATCGGAGCCGCCATCGCCCAGGTCAGCGGGCAAGTCGAGCGGATCTTCTCGTTGGAGAAGATGAGCAGAGAAGAAGCCCTCCGGCAAGCGTCCGAGATGGCGAGGGAGGAGGCCATAAGGGCCGGCGCCGACCCGGCCACTGTGGAGATCGTCGAGATCGATGACGTGCCCCTCGCCTACCTGCCAGGAAATGCGACGCGCATCAGGGTGAAGGCGGCGGGGGACCTCGCAAGATGACCCCGGGCGCCGCGGGCCAGCCCACATCCGGCAACATTGTGAGGCCAAAGGCCCGATAAGGGCAAGGCGGCGGTTCCCCCGCCGCCTTGCCGCTTCCAGCGACAGGGCCCAGGTAGGGACAGGGCCCGGGGCTGCGAAGCTGGCTGTATCCCCCAGGAGCAGGATATCGGCAGGCATGGCACGAATACTTTGTTGTAGGACTCGGCAAGGGTTTGTTGCTCTGGTCGAGTGCGTCACACCACCGGGGGAGGTTATGGCATGATCCCTGAAGCGTCGCTTGGGAGCTCAGGAATACGCGTTACGCGACTTGGCTTCGGCGCGCTGCCGATAGGCCCGGTGCAGGCGGACGTGCCCGTCGCGGAGGCGGCGCGGGTCATACGTCGAGCCCTGGAGCGCGGGGTGACCTTCATTGACACTGCCCACACCTACAGGACGTACGAGCATATCCGCCGGGCGAAGGAAGGGTGGGCTGGGCCGCTTGTCATCGCCACGAAGACCCCGGCGTCCTCATACGAGGAGGCCGAAGAGCACATTCGCGTCGCCCTTGATGAGCTGGACGTTGATAAGCTGGACATCGTCCTACTCCACTCGCACCGGCTCGACGAGCGAGTGTTCGAGGCACGCGCGGGCGCCCACGCGTGCCTTCGCGAATACAAGGCCAGGGGTCTGGTGCGAGCCATCGGCATCTCGACGCACAGGGTGAGCGTGGCAAGGGCCGCGGCAGAGAGAGACGACATCGACGTGATCCACCCGCTCATCAACATGGCGGGCTTGGGGCTTCTCGGCGGCACCGTCGACGAGATGGCAGAGGCGATCCGCGTCGCCGCCGGGCGAGGCAAAGGCATCTATGCCATGAAGGCCCTGGGTGGCGGGCACCTCATCTCCAGGCGCGAGGAGGCGTTTCGGTATGTGCTTGGGCTTCCCGGGGTTCATGCCGTGGCGGTTGGGATGGTGTCCCCGGCCGAGGTGGACATGAACTGCCGTATCTTCTCGGGGGAGACGATCCCTGCAAGCGAACAGGAGGCCACATTCAAGAGGAAGCGGCTCAAGATAGTCCCCCAGTACTGCAAGGGGTGCGGCTCCTGCGTCGAGGCATGTCCGAGCGGCGCGCTCTCGCTCGTGGATGGCAAGTCGCATGTTGATGAGAATGTCTGCATCCTGTGCGGCTACTGCAGCCCCGTTTGCCCTGAATTCGCGATACGGGTGATATAGGGCGAGACTCCGCGAACGCGAGCCGCATGCGCGCCGTCCCCGGTGTGCAGGCTCGCAACCCCTCTGTAAGACGGGACTGTCTCTGGGCATCGACGAAGTGTTGGGCGAGGATGGGGGCAAGGGGCGGAAGTGGCTGCGCTCGTCAAGCTGGTTTTGGTCTGCGTGTTCATCGTGGCGGCGCTGCGCAGGAAGGTCAACCTGGGCATCGCCATGTTCGTGGCGGCCGTGGTCCTTGGGTTCATGTTCGGGATGGATCCGGCCAGGCTTGCACGCGGCATCGTTGTGTCGGTGTTCGCGCCGGATTCCCTGAGGCTCGTGGTCGCTCTGCTCCTCGTAATGGTGCTCGAGAGCGTAATGCGTCACGCGGGCTTTCTTGGCGGGATGACGGGGGCGCTCGGCAGGATAGTCCGGGAACGGCGAGTGGTTGCGGCGCTGCTTCCCCTCTTGGTCGGTTTCCTGCCATCAGCAGGTGGCGCGCTCTTCTCCGCGCCCATGGTCGGCGAGGCCACCCGGGAGATGCCCGTGTCGCCGGAGCGGCGGAGCTTCATCAACTATTGGTTCCGGCACCCGATGGAGTTCGTGGTTCCCGTGTACCCGGGGGTCATCATCGCCTCGAAGTTGCTGGGGCTGCCGATCTCGACGTACGTCACGCTGACCGCCCCTTTCTTTGCAATTGCCATAGCGACCGGCGCCCTGGTTGGTTTTCACGGGCTTCCGAGCGCCGCGTGGGCCGCTCGCGACGCTGCCCATGCCACCCGTGCGGACTGGGTGGCGCTTGCAAACGGCCTTGTGCCCATTCTGTCCGTTATCGTGGGTACCGTGGCCTTCAAGTTGGACATCACTCTCGTCCTCGGCGTGGTCACCTTGCTGACTGCCGTATACGCCGGCGTTTCGGCGCGGGACGTGGCCGCGTTTGCGAGGGAAGCCGTGGCGAGTAGCATTATGTTTCTCATCGCTGGAGTCATGGCGTTCAAGGGCGTCCTCGAGCTTTCGGGCGCCTTGCAGGAGCTGCCGGCTTTCTTCGAGTCCGCAGGCGTCCCCATGACCCTTGTCGCGTTCGCCATGCCGTTCCTCGTGGGGTTCCTCACGGGTTACGCCCCGGCGTACGCCGGCCTTGCGCTGCCTGTGGTGGCGGGTCTCGGGGCATCGGCGGCGGGTGCAGCCACGGCGGCAGGCGCTATTGGTGTGCAGCCATCTGTCGGCCTCGCCGTGCTCGGCGTGGTGAGCGGCCAGGCTGGGGTCATGCTGTCCCCGGCACACTTATGCTTTTCCCTCACTGTGGCTCACTTCAAGGCAGATTTCGCGGGGGTCTACAAGTTGGTCGCGGTGCCCGAGGTTGTCCTCGTGGCCGCTGCCGCTGCGTGGGCTATCGTGAGGTAGCGGCCACGCTTTCGTACACTATCATGCTTTGCCGGGTCTCACATGATGATGTGCTGACACCGCAGGAGCGGTCTGCGAAAGGCCCGCAGTGTACATGGCAGCATGCGATATAGGTACTTGTGCCCTCTGGCACCCACGTCCCCTGGCTTGGCAGCGGGCCGAATAAGGAAGGCGCCTGGGTAGACACCCAACCAGAGACGGTTGTCTGAGCGTGTCTGATGAGTTTCGCAAACTTCGCGGCGGGCACTCGTCCCAACTCGGCGGGCTCCATCTTGTGCAGTCCACCACCGTACACTCGTCCCTCGGATTTCAGATCGGCTGGACTTATCTCATTGAGCAGTTCAAAGACAGCCGGGTAGAGGGACGGGTCTATCTTCAGCGCCTCGGCCATTTCGCCAATGGGATAGAGTGCCAGATAGACGTTGGTAACGACCACCTGGGAGTTGTTCCAAATAAACCTGAACGGTGCTCCGTCTTCTCTCCCGCGACCCATGTAAGTGCAGAGAAACGGTGCTGGCTCTCGATTCTCCTGCCGGTACCATGGATCCCGCCGGCGAGCGAGGTAGCCTTCAGCAATTCCTGCAGCTTTAGCTTCTGCCAGATACGCCCAGAGCGCAGGATAGCGCTCTTTGACGACTGACTCGGGGAGCGGGCAATCGATGAGCACGAGCTGTTGCGGCAAGGCCGGGTAGCCGTCAGGCTCCGCTTGCCCGCTATTGCCAACCCCGCCCTCTACCGGGTATAATGACCGTAGACCGTGTGACGAGTTTCAGAATAGGGTCATCTCGCGTTGACCTGCAGCACACAGGGTGTTGTTCGAGCTGAGATATACCTGCCAGCGGCGCAGTGGGGAGGGACCCGGGTTTGCACCGGCGACTGCGTCCGGCGCCCGAAGCACGTATTGAGCGAAGGGGAGTAGCTGGTTCAGGTAAAGTCAACAACCGGCCTTCGGGCCTGGCTTTACCAGCCTCCTGCAGGCTTGGCAAGACCTTCGCACCATTCTGATGGTGTGGAGGTCTTTTGTTATGACTCCCCAAGCAAGCGCGACGAGGCACGGCGATGTGCGCTCGCCGCCCTGCGCTTGTTCCGGGCAGGCGGCTGAGGCCGGGCGAGGGCCACTTTCATATCCTGGGCGTACCTGCCTCGGATCGGCTGATGGACAAGACCCGGCATGGGCGGGGCAGGCTACTACAGATGAGATTTCCGGACCCGACCGATGAGACCCGGGCTATGCACCAGGTCGAAAGGAAATGAGCGATGGCAAGAGAGACTGCCGCAAATCGTATTGTGGACGCCGGCCCCGGCGTTGCAGGTGCTCCTGCACAGGGTGCGGCGGCGTATCACTCCATGGGCGTGGCGGACGTCGCGGCCTCCCTGGGAACCGACCTCGCCCGGGGCCTGTCCTCCGAGGACGCGAGGGCCCGCCTTGAGCGCTTCGGCCCGAACGAGCTGCGAGAGAAACCCGGGCCGAGCGTCCTCGAGATGTTCATGGCCCAATTCAGGGAGCCGCTGGTGCTGGTGCTCGTCGTCGCAGCCGTCATATCTGTGGCGCTGCGTGAGGTCACCGAGGGGATCGTCATTCTGGCGATAGTCCTGGTGAACGCTGTCCTCGGGGTGACGCAGGAGAGCCGGGCGGAGAAGGCGCTTGCGGCTCTCAAGAAACTGGCTGCTCCGAACGCCAGGGTGCGCCGCGACGGGGCTACCGTCACGGTGCCCGCGCGCGAGCTTGTCCCGGGGGATGTGGTCCTCATCGAGGCGGGGGACCACGTCCCTGCTGACATGCGCGTCGTCGAGGCCGTCACGCTCAAGGTGGAGGAAGCGGCGCTCACAGGCGAATCGGTACCCGTGGAGAAGGCTGCCGACGCCATCCTTCCGGAGCAGGCGCAGATCGGCGACCGGACGAACATGTTACACATGGCCACGATCTGCGTGTACGGCCGCAGCCGCGCCGTGGTCGTCGCAACCGGCATGAACACGCAGGTGGGGCGGATAGCCGGGCTCATGGAGACGTCCGTCGAGAAGAGGACGCCGCTCCAGGAGCGCCTGGAGGAACTGGGCAAGTGGCTCGGCGGGGCGGCGCTCGGGCTGTGCGCCCTCATGTTCCTCGCAGGGCTTCTACGGGGCATTCCCATCTTCGAGATGTTCCTGACTTCGGTCAGCCTGGCGGTTGCCGCAATCCCCGAGGGGCTTCCTGCCATCGTCACCGTGGTGCTCGCCATCGGCGTGCAACGCATGGCGCGGCACCGCGCCATCGTTCGCAAACTCCCCGCTGTGGAGACTCTGGGAAGCGCCACGGCCATCTGCTCGGACAAGACCGGCACCCTCACTGAGAATCAGATGACGGTCACCAGGGTATACATGGACGGTCGACTGCTGGAGGTCACAGGCCAGGGCTATTCGCCGGAAGGACAGTTCGTGCAGGCAGGCGCTCCGACCAATGACGGGGCCAGCACGCCGGGCAGCGGGGGCGCGGTTGACCCGGGCGACCCGCATCTTGGCATGCTTGTGCGCACCGCCGCATTGTGCAACAACTCCGAGCTCCGTCAGAATCCCGAGGAGGGAGAATGGTACGTGATGGGTGACCCGACGGAGGGTGCCCTTGTCGTGGCGGCGCGGAAGGCCGGGTTCGGCCCGGCCGATGAGGAGCGGGCGCCCCGCGTGGGGGAGATCCCGTTCGACTCGGTGCGGAAACGGATGGCCACGATAAACCGGTTCCCGTGGCCGCTTCCCGACGCGCACCCGCAGACGGCGGAGGGGACGAACCCGGGTGCGGATGCGGCTACCGATGCGGATTCGGTCACTGGCGTGGACGCGGATCGGGCGGCGGATGGCGCCGGTGGTGGCGGCCCCGACGGCGCGTCGGCACCCCGCCATGCGGGCACGGACGTGTCTTCGAGCGCCGGCAGCGGATGCGTTGCCCTGGTGAAGGGCGCCCCGGACTCCGTCCTCGCACGCTGCGCGTTTGTCTTCGAACGGGGGGAGGTGCGGCCTCTTGATGATGCGGGGAGGGCTCGCATCATGGGCGTGAACAGCCGCATGGCTGCCGATGCCCTCCGGGTGCTGGCATTCGCGTTCAGAGCGTTGCCGTCACTTCCACCCCGTCTCGATGCGGACGACGTCGAGCGGGACCTCGTGTTCGTGGGGCTCATGGGCATGATGGACCCGGCGAGGGCCGAGGTGCCGGCCGCGGTGAACACGTGCCGCGAAGCAGGCATACTCCCGATCATGATAACGGGAGACCACAAGGATACCGCCATCGCGGTCGCGAACGCAATCGGGCTTGGCCAGGGCCTGGCTGCAACTGCTGCCAGCGCCGCCCGCCCGGTCGCTGGATCTGACGCTCACGCTACCTTGGGCGCCGCGGCGACAGACGCGCGGGCCGGTGCTCCCGCCGGATTTCCGGAGGCACTTTCGGGAAGCGAGCTTGATGCCATGAGCGACGAGGAGCTTGACGCGGCGGTCCGCAGCGTATCCATCTATGCGCGAGTCTCCCCGGAGCACAAGGTCCGCATAGTGGAGGCTCTCCAGCGCCAGGGGCATGTCGCCGCGATGACAGGGGACGGCGTCAACGACGCTCCGGCGCTGAAGCGCGCGGATATCGGGTGTGCCATGGGGATAACCGGCACCGACGTGGCCAAGGAGGCCGCGGACATGGTGCTCGCCGACGACAACTTCGCCACGATCGTCGAGGCGGTGCGGCAGGGGAGGACCATTTTCGACAACATACGGCGGTCCATCGCCTACCTCATCTCGTGCAACATCGGTGAGATCGTGGCGATCTTCACGGCCATCGTGGCCGGAAGCTTCAGACCCCTCACGCCCATCCAGATACTCTGGGTAAACCTTGTGACCGACAGCCTCCCGGCCCTGGCCCTCGGTGTAGAACCCCCAGACCCTGGCGTGATGAGGCGTCCGCCGCGAAGGCGCTCGGAGTCGGTGTTCGGCGCGGGCGGGGTCGTACGCATAGGACTCTACGGGGCGTTCATCGGCGGTATTACGCTGCTCGCATTCTGGCTGGGAGTGCGGGAAGATGGGGGCACTGGCCGGGATCCAATTCTCGCGGCGCGCACGATGGCCTTCGCCACCATGTCGCTCAGCCAGTTGTTTCACGCGTTCAACCTTCGCTCGACGATGAGGTCCCTCTTCTACCTGGGCCCCCTGACCAACAGGTACCTGGTGGGAGCGTGGGTCGCCTCAACCGGCCTGCAGCTGGCGGTGTTGATGGTGCCCACGCTTCGACCCGTTTTCGATACGGTCGCGCTCACAGCATCGGAATGGATCACGGTGTGGGCGCTCTCGGCATCGACGATCGTGTTCGGGGAGATCGTGAAGATGGCAGGCCACTTGTGCTCGCGCGGAGTAAACCGGCCTACAGGTCGATAACTGGTGGCCGCCGAATTCGCCAGCGCGTGGTCGTCTCGCCCGGCGCAGATTCGCCGACAGCTCGATGTTTCCCGAGGTGGCCATTCGCCGCCGGGTGAACGTCTCGCCTCACGCAAACCGGCTATCTCTTGAGCCTGGGGTCGAGCGCGTCGCGCAGTCCGTCGCCGAACATGTTGAACCCCATGACGAGAAGGACTATCGCGATCCCAGGGAATGCAGTCACCCAGGGGGCGATACGGAGGAAGGCCCGTCCGCCGCTCAACATCGCCCCCCACTCCGGGGTTGGGGGCTGGGCGCCGAGGCCCAGGAAGCTGAGGCCTGCGGCATCCAGGATCGCAGTTGCGACCCCGAGGGTCCCCTGTACGATGAGCGGCGCCATGCAGTTGGGGAGCACGTGGCGGAAGATGACCCGGGCGTCGCTTGAGCCAACCGCCCTTGCGGCCTCCACGTACTCGTTGGCTTTCACCTGAAGCGTTGATGACCGGACTATGCGCGCGTAGACGGGGATCGACACGATGCCGATGGCTATCATGGCGTTGCCAAGCGAGGGCCCCATGATCGCGACGATGGCGATGGCCAGGAGCACGCTGGGGAACGCGAGCATGACGTCCATTACGCGCATGATAAGGTTGTCCAGGCGACCGCCGTAATAGCCTGCGACTATTCCGAGAAAGGCTCCTGCCGCGAGCGCCAGCGCCACCGCGAGTATCCCGACCTGCAGAGATACCCTTGCCCCGAAGATTATGCGGCTGAGGATGTCTCGCCCGAGGTCGTCGGTACCCAGCCAGTGAGCGCCCGACGGCGGCGAGAGCCGGTCATCGAGGCTTGGCGCGAGAGGGTCATACGGCGCCACGAGCGGGGCGGCCACGGCAACGATCGCCAGCACGAGCACGAGGATGCCACCGGCGACGGCCGACCGGTTCCGGACGAGCCTTCGCCACGCGTCCCTCCACAGGCTCGATCCGCGGACTTCGACGCAGGTCTCAGGCGAGACCTCAACTGTAGCCGGAGTAGTCAAGGTAGTCAACGACGTCAATGTTCCCCCTTCTGTCCTTCTGTCGTCACTCTTCCTGTCGTCGCTCTTCGCTCGCCCTGGTCGCGTTCCGCAGGGGAATCGCGACCGGGCGGTTCACGGGCGGTTCACCGGGCGGTCCACCGCGAGCCTATCGCGGGTCAGAGTCAGTCGTAGTGAATCCTCGGGTCGAGATAGGCATAGGTCGCATCGACCACCAGGTTGATGAACACGAACACGCAAGAGATCAGGAGGATCGACCCCTGCAGCACCGGGAAGTCCCTGTTCATGATCGCGTCGAAAGCCAGCCTCCCTATGCCCGGCCATGAGAAGATGGTCTCCGTCATCACCGCTCCGCCAAGGAGGAACCCAAACTGCAGGCCCATCACGGTGACCACCGGTATGAGGGCGTTCTTCAGGGCGTGTTTGATGATGACGGTCTTCTCGGCGAGCCCCTTGGAGTGTGCGGTGCGGATGTAGTCCTGGCGCATCACCTCGAGCATGCTCGACCGGGTCATCCTTGCGATTATCGCCATGGGGATCGTCCCGAGAGCGAACCCCGGCAGCACCAGGTGCGCCAGGCTGTTCTTCAGGGCCGCGAGGTTGCCCGTGAGGATGCTGTCCAGCACGAACAGTCCCGTGATGGTGCGAAGGTCGATGGTCACGTCCAGCCTCGCCGACATCGGAAACCACCCGAGCTGGAGAGCGAACAGCCAGATGAGCATGAGTCCGAGCCAGAATATGGGCATGGAGACGCCAAGCAGTGCCACAAACATGCTTGCGTGGTCGAACACAGAATACTGGCGCGTGGCCGAGATTATCCCCGCAGGCACGCCGATCACAGTGGCGATGATCATTGCGGCCACGGCAAGCTCGATGGTTGCCGGGAATCTGGTGGAGAGCTCATGCGAAACCCTGGTGTTGCTCACGATGGAGCGACCGAGATCCCCTTCGAGAAGGCGCCCCATGAACCGGAAGTACTGCACGTGCAGGGGATCGTTGAGACCGAGCTGCTCCCGCACCTGCTCCAGCGCCTCTGGCGTGGCCCTCTCGCCCAGGATCACCCTGGCAGGGTCGCCGGGGACTAGATGTAAGAACATGAACACCACGATTGTGACGCCGAGGAGTATGGGTATCGTAGCTATCAGTCGGCGAAGCACGTATTGGGACAAGTGCTGCCTGCCTCCCGGGAGGCCCGGAATCCCCGATCGCCCAGCCGTGCACGGCGGACTCGCCGCCGCGTCCGCACCGCGAATCGTACCGCCCCGCCGTGGCTGGCGGCCGTCCACGGTAGAGTCGAGATGATGATGTGCCGTCGCACCAGCCACGTATCATCAGTCTGTCGGCAATCTGTGGGGTTCCCGGCCGGAATAGCGTGCCCGAGTCCAGTCGAGGTCAGGCTCCGGCCTGGTCGCGTGCGCCTCCAGACGCCGCGCCAGGCCGGATATCCCCTCAACTCGAGCCCAGTCTTGAGTCTACCTGTTTATCCAGACCTTCCTGAAGCTCTCGGAGATGGTCGGGTGCGGGACGTACCCCATGACCTCTTTCTTTGCGCAGAGAGGCGGGGTGGAGTGCACCAGCGGCACCCACGGACAGTCGTCGTGGATGAGCTGCTGCACATCCTCGTACAGCTTCGTCCTGGTAGCGGTGTCGGAGACGGTCTGTGCCCTCACGAGCATCTCGTCTACCTTGGCATTCTTGTAGAACGAGTAGTTACTGGCCCTGCCGGGCACGGCGTTGCTCCCGGAGAACAGCACGTAGATGAAGTTGTCCGGGTCGCCGTTGTCACCGATCCATCCGATGAGGCACATGTCGTGCTCGCCGTACGCGATCTTATCCAGGTAGGTCGCCCAGTCGTAAGATACGATTTTGGCCTTGATGCCTACGGCGGCCAGGTCAGCCTGGATCGCCTCGGCGATCTTCTGGGGTTGCGGCATGTACGGCCTCGGGACCGGCATGGCCCACAGGGTGGTCTCGAACCCGTTCGGGTAGCCGGCCTCTGCCAGAAGACTCTTGGCCTTCGCCGGGTCGTACTCGTAGTCCTTCACCTTGTCGTTGTAACCCCACAGCGATGGCGGCATGGGATTCTTGGCGACCTCGGCTAGCCCTGCAAAGAAGGCCTTGATGATCGCGGGCTTGTTGATGGCGTGTGCTATGGCCTTGCGCACCTTGATGTTGTCGAAGGGCTTCTTGTCCATATGCATCGACATGTAGCCTACGTTGAAGCTGGGCCTCAGGATCACCTGGAGAGCCTTGTTCCTCCCGGCAAGCTTCACGTCGTCCGGGCTCATCCCGTCCATAATGTCGATCGACCCTGACTCGAGTTCCATGAACCTCGCGGAGTTGTCAGGGATGGACCTGAAGATCACCTTGTCGAGGTAGGGCTTGCCGCCCCAGTATGCATCGTTCCGCTCGATGATGATCTTGTCGCCGTGATCCCACCGCACGAACTTGAACGGGCCCGTGCCCACCGGGTGGTTGCCCACATCCGCCCCGTACTTCTTGATGGCGGCGGGGCTGGCGATGCCGAAGGGGGTCATGGCGAGGTTGGCCAGGAATGGCGCGAGGGGCCTCTCCAGCACGAACCTGATGGTGTAGTCGTCAACGACATCCACTGATTTGATGAGGTCGGTCTCATCCTGAACGAACATGTAGGAGTAGTACTCAAAGGCCCCCTGGTGATACGGGTTTTTCGGGTCCTTCCAGCGCTCGAAGTTGAACTTCACGGCCTCGGCGTTGAACGGCGTCCCGTCGTGGAACTTCACGCCCTGCCGGAGCTTGAACGTCCAGACCTTCTCATCCTTCGAGACGGTCCACGAGACCGCGAGGGCGGGCTCAACGGACGTGTTCTTCTCGTTGTACTGAAGTAGGCCGTCGAAGATCTGCCGGGTTACGATGAGGGACTCACCGTCGGTCACGTTGATCGGGTCCAGGGACACCGAGTCGGCGCCTCGTCCGAAAACGAACGTTCCACCGTACCTGGGAGACTCGGCAGAACCCACGCCGGCGATGAATAACAGCACGAGGACGATTCCTGTGACGGCCAGAGCGCTTCTGCGGTACACTTCTCCTCAACTCCTCGTTCGCCTGCAGGGACTTATGCCTGCAGTCTATTGATTTTGCCCGCGGCCTGGCCTTGGCGGGCCTGATTTTGTCAAGTTCGCCACACCGTTCGAAAGTCCTCCTGCGCAGAGAAGTTAATCTTCTGGGAAGAGGTGCCACAGCTGCTTCCCGGGGGAGGCGCTGGGATTGCCAGGGTCGAGGAGAGGAAATTGCAAATATACTTGCATTTGTGGGCGCAGGCGAGTAGAATGGTCTCAGCCCGGATTGTTCAGGTCCTTCGTGTATACTTGAGGCCGGCCGCGGGCCAGGGGCGCAATCAGACCAGACAAGCGCCCAGGGTACAACGGGTCATCTGAGCAACGGCGTCATTACCACAAAGCGAGGGGATCTATCCAGCATGGAGTTCAAGGACAAGGTTTTAACGTGTCGCGACTGTGGTGCGGAGTTCATCTTTACCGCAGGTGAGCAGGAGTTCTACGCGGAGAAGGGGTTTGAGCACGAGCCCGTCCGCTGCAAGGACTGCCGCACGGCCCGCAAGCACCAGCGCAACGACGGACCGAGGGAGATGTACACGGTCGTCTGCTCCGCCTGCGGCAAGGAAGCTCAGGTCCCGTTCAAGCCCCGCGAAGACCGGCCGGTATACTGCCGGGAGTGCTTCGAGGCCCAGAAGACGTACAGGGGTGCCTGATCGACTGATAGACTGACGATACCGGTGCGCCGGACGGCGTCGCTCGCGGCGATAAAGCGACGCCATCTAGGTAGATCGTCACAAGTTTGCGCTGCTTTCCAGTGCGCAAGTCCTGTCCAGGGTTGCCGGTGTTGCACTCCGGGGACGGCGCGCTCGCGGCGCGCCTCGTTCGAATTTGGCGCTTAAGGCTAGCCAAATTCCGGGCGCCCCGTCGTGCAAGCACCGGCAACCCTAGCACCCTCAAGAAAAGCGGCGAAAACTTATGGCGCCATACTTAGAGTAGAGAAGACGCGGCCACGAGGCCGCGCTTTTCTTTGTCGCGCGTTGTCGCGCGTGCGTCACTCGGGCATTGCGCTGCTGTCGTGTTGCTGTCGTATAGTACTGCTACTGTCTCTCCTTGTGTTTCCACGCAGCGCACCGGCGTCGGTAGCACCACCACCACCACCGTCGCCGCCACCACCGCTAGCCGTACAGCAACCGTCGCTGCTGCTGCGGCAGCCGCCATCTACACGTGCACCGGCCTGGGATCTGTCTGTTTCCGACAGCGCGAAATGGGTGCACAGGGGTGGAAACCCGTACTTGCTACGGGTTGTCCCATGCAATATAATCGGACTAGAAACCTGGAGCTTTTCTGGGGAGGGTGAAGAGTAGGATGAAGAAGTCTGGCCTCTTACTTATTATTGGTGTTGCCATCGTTGTCGTGCTGGCCGTGGGTCTAGCTCTCAAAAAGGCACCCGAGCAGGCTGCAGCGCCTGGTCCTGATGCGGCCGAGGATGTTCCGGTGCTCAAGGTGGGTTGCGACGTCGCATTCCCACCGTTCGAATGGCAGGACGAGCAGACAGGCGAGTTCAAGGGCTTTGACATCGACCTCATCAAGGCGGTTGCGGAAGAGATGGGCATGAAGGCCGAGATAGTCAACACGGCGTGGGACGGCATACTCCCCGGCCTTCTCAACGGCAACTATGATGTCATTGTGTCGGGCATGACCATCACCGATGAGCGCGCCCAGAGCGTCAGCTTCTCAGACCCCTACTTCACCGCAGGACAGGTCATCGTTGTCCGCAAGGACACCGAAGACATAACCCAGCCGTCTGACCTCAAGGGCAGGAAGGTCTCCGTGCAGATCAACACAACGGGGGACTTTGCAGCCTCCAAGATCGAGGGCATCGGCGAGATCAAGAGGTTCAATCTCGCACCTGACGCGTTCCTCGAACTCAAGAACGGCTCGGCGGATGCGTGTGTCATGGACATCGCCGTGGCGGCAGATGCCGTCAAGAACGACGACTCTCTCAAGATAGTGGGAGCTCCCTTCACGGTTGAGTACTACGGGATCGCCATGCGTAAAGACAGGGAGGACCTCCTCAAGAGCATCAACAAGGCTCTTGCCACGCTGAAGAGCACAGGGAAATACGACGAAATCTACGCGAGATACTTTGGCGAGTAAGCCTTCGCGGGGGCGCCCGGGGTGTAGCGTGACAGTGCGTCGATTCGCGGACAGATGTGCATAACCCCGGGTAATCCTGAGGCGGGCGTCAAGCGCGTTCGATGCGGGTCAAGGCAGCCATTGGAGAAGCCATAGAAAAGGGCAAGGGGCGCCGGTCAGAGAACACGCATCAAAGAACGCCGATCGGAGAACGCAGCGCGATCAGAAACCAGAGCGTAACACGACCCCACGGCACCGTCCTGGTCGCTTTGCGGGAGTGTTACGCCTTCTTTATGTGGATGGCTGTGCGCGCCGTCGGCGTCCATGGTTGGGGACCAAGTGTGAGTTCAGAAATCCATTTGGCGAGCCTGAATGCGGAATCCAGCGAGGTGTTCGGCAAGCGCTTCGTCTCCGGAGCGCAGCGCTGCAACCGCTGGAAAAGTGGCAGCGATTCCTGAACCCACACTTAGCGGGATCCGGCCGGAACCAGGCGGTTCGTGACAGGCCCGTGTGTCAACCGGCTTTCGATGCCGGTCCAGGTGGAGAACAGGGCAGCCGAAACCTGAGATACGACAAGAGAGTGGGAGTGGAGAGAGTTGAACGCTGCCTTCTCATTCCTTTCTGATTTACTGCCCGGATTCAGGTGGGACGTCATTCAGAGATCGTTTCCCTTTCTCCTGCTCGGGGCATGGATGACTCTGAGGCTGACCACCATCTCCATTGCGTTCGGGATAGTCATCGGGACGTTCGTTGGGATTGCGCGGATATCCAGGGCGAAGCCGGTTTCCCATCTCGCCGCGGTATACGTGGACTTTCTTCGCGGCACTCCGCTCCTTGTACAGCTATTCATCATCTACATGGGGCTTCCGCAGGTGCTGGGGTTTCCGGTGCCGCCCTATGTCGCCGCGATATCTGCCATGAGCATAAACAGCGGCGCTTACGTGGCCGAGATCGTGCGGGCGGGAATACAGTCCATTCACAGGGGGCAAATGGAGGCCGCAAGGGCTCTTGGCATGACCTATGTGCAGGCCATGCGGTACATCATCCTTCCGCAAGCCTTCAGGCGCATAGTGCCGCCGCTGGGCAACGAGTTCATCGCCCTGCTGAAGGACTCGTCCCTGGTATCGGTCATAGCCATGGAGGAGCTGGTGAGGAAGGGCCAGATCGTGATCGGCCGTACGTTCCGGCCGTTTGAAATATGGATGATGGTGGCCCTTATGTACCTCGTCATGACGCTGACCATCTCGAGGCTCGTGGCCGTCACCGAAAGAAAGCTCCACGTGCCCGGGTGAGACGTCAGTCGATGCTGCGTGACCATACAGCCCTCAGCGATGGGATCAGTCCGACCGGACCGCGCCGCGACGGGCAGGATTTCCCCTGGCGAGGGGGAATATTATACGTGGAAGCCTTACTCCAGCGATCCGGAAAGGAGCTGATCGGGATGGAGATCACCGTCAAAGGCAAGAACGTAGAAGTGACGAAACCTCTCCGGGACTACGCCGAGAAGAAGGTCAGCAAGATCCAGCGCTTCTTCGAGGGCGACATGATCGATGCCCAGGTGACCATGGGTATCGAGAAAGGGCTTCACATAGTCGATGTCACGATGCAGATAAACGGCCTGCTCCTGCGCGGTGAGGAGAAGACAGGAGACATGTACGCGTCGTTGGACGGCGCCGTTGACAAGATCGAAAGGCAGATACGGAAGTACAAGACGCGGATCAACCGGCGGCTGCGCCAGATCGGGGCACACCTCGTTGAGGCGGCGTTCACCCCTGAGGGAGTGGGGGCGGCCGAACAGGCTGAGGAGGCCGAGGAGGCTCACATCGTCAAGACGAAGCGTTTCGCCATGAAACCGATGTCAGTCCAGGAGGCCGTGATGCAGATGGAGCTTCTCGGCCACGACTTCTACGTGTTCTCTAACGCTGAGACTGAGGAAGTGAACGTCGTCTACCGGCGTAAGGACGGGAACTACGGCCTCATCGAGCCGGAGTTCTGACGTTCGGGCGGGCAGGGCCGGTGTGGGGCGACGGGAAGTGGTGCGGTGAGTAAGGTTACGCTGGTCGTGTTCGAAGGCGGCAGGCCTCGGAGCGAGGTCGAGGATCTCGTGGTGGCCGTGAGAAAGGCCGTGGTCCTCGATAACCTCGCGAAACTCTCGGGCCTCCAGGAGTTCGACCGCGTCCTGCTTTACACAACCTATGAGGACCTTGCTTCAGAGGCCGCGCGCACAGGGGCCGAGACCGGGGCCAGGATCGATATCGAGATCGTGCCAGCGCGCGGCCGGTTTCATTTCGGGGAACATCTTGCCGATGTGGTGAGGCGGCATGGCCTGGAGACCGTGCTCTACATGGGTGGCGCCTCCGGGTCGCTGCTCGGGGTGGACGAGGTCTCCGAAGTCGCGAGAACCCTGGCGGTCGCGGACGCTCTCGTCATCACCAACAACGTTTTCTCCAGCGACATCGTGGGGTTTACGCCTGCGGACGCGGTCCTGCGCCTTGCGCCGGACTTGCCGCCGTCTGACAACGCGCTCGCCATGGTGCTATCGTCCATCCTGCCACTGACGCGGATGGATGAGACGGTGGGCGCGACGTTTGATGTGGACACGCCCACAGACGTGATGGTCCTCAGCCTCCATCCTGGCGCCGGGCCGCACGTGCGGGCAGTCGCGGGCGGCTGCGGTCTCGAGCCGGCGCGCGGGCGCCTCGTGAGTGCGCGGGATGCGCTGGCGACGCATCTCGCGGAGATCGCTCTCATCGGCCGCGTAAGCCCGGGGGCGGTGCTGTACGTGAACCAGCACCTCAAGTGCAGAACGCGGGTGTTCTCCGAGGAGAGGGGCATGAAGGCCCTCGGGAGGCAGCAGCGCAGGCAGGTCGTGTCGCTGCTCGGGTGTCTTGTCGAGCAGGTGGGATTTGCGGCGTTCATAGAGGCGCTGGAAAGGACGGCGGGTGCGGCCTTCATGGACTCGAGGGTGCTATTCCACCACCTCGACCTGAGGCTTGCGGCCCGGGACAGGTTCAACTCCGACCTGCTACGCCCGGAAGAGGTAAGGAACCAGACGGCACGCGAGTTCACCAGCCGTGTCCTGGATGCCGGAATCCCGGTGGTCCTCGGGGGGCATTGCCTGGTGTCCGGCGGACTGCGGGCGCTTGTAGACTCTGCGGTCCTCCCACAAAAAAGTGGGGGCGAGCCGGGGGTTCGGCAGGATTCCCCAATGGGAGGTAGAATAGGTTCAGCGTTGGCATAAAGTTGAAAGCAAGGGAGACAATTCTATGGCACCCCGAAAGGGGACGCGCCGGGAACGTGGCGAGGGACGCATCCCGGAGCAGGCAGCCGCGCTCGAGGCGGCCATAAGGCAGATATCAGGCGTTGCGTCCGCCAGGGTTGATTGCGGACCCGACGGTGAGGTCACGGGCATCGACATTCTGGTGGAAAAGGGAGTT
This sequence comes from Bacillota bacterium, assembly GCA_050261335.1. GTDB lineage: Bacteria > Bacillota > SHA-98 > UBA4971 > UBA4971 > UBA6256. The sequence continues at coordinate 83,147 of JBLNDE010000050.1, read as the reverse complement.
CAGTCTCGTTGCATCGTGCGCGACATCGAGTCGGCGTGCGCGGCGCACCTCGACCACAGGCTGCCCTCGGAGGCGATTAGCATCACGAGGGAGGGGCGCGGCGAGGCGAGGCACGTGAAGCGAAGGAAGACCGCGCCGAAACCGTCCGACGTGACGGCCGCGGCCGACATGACCGCGGCTGCTTCGGGCCGGACTGCGCAGGGGCGTGACCGCGCTCATGAGGGTCGGGTGGCACCCGGGCCCAGGCGCGATGACGGTAGCGTGCAAGACGATATGGCGCCGGCAGGTTCCCGGGTTGAGGCGCCCGTTGCGAAGAAGTACAGGGTGGTGTCCGGGACGAGCGCCGCGTCCGGGAGAGAGGCGAAGCCACGAAATGGAGGCCGCTCGCGCGAGATCGGCGAAGAGGAACTCCGGCCGGAGCCTCGCATCGGCATGAAGCGACTGGGCGTAAACGTGTACCCCGACCGGATACACGCCACGGTTGAGCTATCGTACGGTCCCAGGACCTTCGTTGGGGAGGAGGACGACCTGCCCAACGACGACAACAGGTTCAAAGTGCCTGCTGCTGCGACGCTGAAAGCCCTCGATCAGGCCTTCGGCGGGCTGGTCGGCCTCTCGGTTGGCGACATCCAGTTGTGCCGGGTGTCCGGCAGAGAGACTGCAGTGGTGCTTGCCACCATCGGGTCGCCGTGGGGAGATGTGCCTTCCACCGGCGCGTCATACGTGACAAGAAGCGAAGAGGAGGCGGTGATAAGAGCTCTTCTTCACGCCGTGAACAGGTGCGTGACCCTCACCTACGGAGGGGAGGAGTACTACGAGGAGGACTACCCGGCATAGCGCCGGGACCCTCTAGCGGCGCCGTAGCGGCGCAGAGCGCATCGGCGGCGACAACCGAACATTGATACTAGTCTTGGAACCCCCCGCCGGAGAACCGCCAACAGGCCGCTATCGTGGGTTACCGTGTAACCTCGGAGCGGCAAAGCGGCCTGAAACAACGCCTTGAGCGGAGAGCAGGTCCCGATCCGAGTTCTCCGGGCCACGCTAGCCCGGCATTTCACAAAACCTTGTGAATAGGGAGGCTAGAGGCAGATGAAGAACATCGTAAAGGCGATCCTTGCACTCGTGGCGTTGGTCTTGGCGGGAGGCGGCAGCTTTATGTGGTAGACCCTCCACACGGTTCTCGGTGAGGTGTCGCGATAAAGCGCCTGCCCTGGCGGGGCGTTCCTCTTGAGAATTCCCGAGGTGATGCGCTAAGTGCAGCGGCCTGAATCTCACAGCGGTAACCAGACAAGCTCTTCCAATGGCCGTCGGGTGGTTGTCTATGTAGCCACGACGTCCACTCTTGCTGCGGTGATACTGGCAATTGTTGCTCCCGGTTTAGGAGGCGCCTCCTGGCCGTCATTGGTCTTTTTTATCGCCCTCTCCGTCTTCTCTGAGCTATTTCCGGTGCAGCTCCCTCGCGGGGGATCGGTTTCAGTCAGTTTTGCCGCGAACTTCGCTGCGGTATTGATATGCGGACCTAGTGCAGCACTGGTTGGCGCTGTAGACGGTGCTGCGAACGCAATCCGAAGGCGTTCCGGGCTGTTGAAGGGCGTCTTCAACGTATCGCAAATGGTTATCACCGTTGGTCTTTCCGGGCTAACCTACGGGTGCCTTGGAGGTCACGTCAGTGCCCCTCATCTTCCTGAGGATGCGCTACCAATCATCGCAAGTGCGCTTGTGTACATACTTGTGAATGCCTCTCTTGTTACCGCTGTTATCTCGCTATCTCAATGTGCTGCATTTCGCGTAGTATGGTCTGGAAATGTCGATGTTGTGCTAAAGAACTATGTCGCCTTGGCTCCACTGGGGTTTCTCATGGGTGCTGCCTACCCCTCGATTGGCATGCTTGGCACCGGGCTCTTCTTTGTGCCGCTTCTTCTGGCCCGCTACTCCTTCCAGGAATACATGAAGATGAAGGAGCTGTACGCAGGCACGGTCCGCGGGCTTGCGGCGGCGCTGGAGGCGAAAGACAAGTATACCCGGGGACACTCTGACCGAGTGGCGGTCTACTCAGCGGTCATCGCGCGGCAATTGCGGCTGACCGAGAGCGAGGTCGAGAAGGTCGAGTATACGGGGCTCCTTCATGACATCGGCAAGATTGGCGTCCCTGATGATCTTCTATCGAAAACCGGGCAGCTCCGTACGGATGAGTTCGAGAGGATACAGCAGCACCCCGTTACCGGCGCGAAGATCCTCTCTGAGATTAGCTTCCTCAGGGACGTCGCCGCGACCATACGATGTCACCACGAGCGGCTCGACGGCCGCGGCTACCCCAACGGCCTGACCGAACAGGACATCCCGTTCCACGCGCGGATCCTGGCGGTGGCCGACGCGTACGATGCCATGACGTCGGACAGGCCCTATCGGAAGGGGTATCCGCCCGAGGAAGCGGCAAGGCGGTTGCTCGCGGGCTCCGGGAAGCAGTTTGATGCGGACATAGTGAGGGCGTTCATTGAGCACCTCAAGCGGCAGAAGGTGGTAGAGGATGCTGGTTGATACGGCCGTGGCCTCGCTGGTAGTCGGCAGACTCCGAGGCGGGACGCTGTCGAGCCTCGGCGAGATGCCGATCACGAGGGTCGAGTGCATAATCGCTTCTTTCGCCATCGAAGCTGCCGTGGTTGCCCTGGGGTTCCGTGGCGTCTCTCTCGCCCAGTCCGTTGCCCCGTATGCTTTCTTCCTCGCCTATGCCGTGCTCCTCTATGCGGTATGGGCCAACCGTCACATCCGCTGGATGCCGCTAGTAGGAATCGGGGTGGTCCTCAACTTCGTGGTCATCCTCGCCAATGGCATGAGGATGCCGGTCTCAGCCGACATGCTCACCGCGGTGGGGATGGACAAGCAGGTCGCCGCGATCGAGTCAGGCAGGGTCCTCACTTACAGGCTCATCGGCGCCACCACCCGTCTCTGGCCGCTTGGAGACGTCGTTCCCATCGGCTCGCCGTACCCGATTCACCGGGTGATCAGCGCCGGCGACATCGTGATGGCCATAGGCGTATTCCTGCTCATCCAGCACCAGATGCTGGCTCGCAGGCGCGGCCCGCGTGCGACGTCGGGAAGCCGCAGTAGGGTGGTCACTCGCAGGTATTGAGCCAGGTCGCCCGCCTGGCAGGTCCACTGCCGGCCCGCGGCGCCGTTCTGCTATCGGCACAGCTTCCCCGTCTCTTGCCATGAGACTGCCTGACCTGACGGTTGCCGCTTCCGTCTTCTCATGTGCGTCCCTCGTCCCTGCCCCAAGGTTGCTGCCCCGGCATGCGAATGGTATAATTATCTCGCGCTCAGGGGACCTCGCCGCGCAGGCGGCGCAGCCTCTGGCGTTAGCTTGTGGGAGCGCGGATGGCTCGGGCAGTGGTCTGCCGGCGCACGGCTCCGGCAGCGATCGGCCGCGAGTTCCGTGGTCGTTCAGGGACCCGGTGCAAGGCCAGAGATGTCTACCATACCGGTGACCTGATGAACGGTGCCTACTTCAGGAGTGGCGCGGACCGAGGATGACCGACCCGGAGCGCGGGTTTTCCCCGGTCAAGGACGCAGTGTGCGCGTCCGCATGACCGCGTGACAGAACGAATGTCACGCTATGCACCGCGTATGGTGGGTGCGCGTCACCCCGGGCAGCGACGAGTCTCCCCGCTTCCGCCGGGGCGCGCGAGGTGGCTCGCCCGCAGGCGCCGGGATTGAAAGAAGGGAAAACACATTGCTTGGCTTCCTCAAGAAAGCATTTGATTTCAATGAAAGAGAACTCCGCAGACTGCGAGATATGGCAGAGGCGGTGACCGCCCTCGAACCCGAGGTTTCGAGGCTGTCCGACGCTGAGCTGGCCGAGAAGACGCTTGAGTTTCGGTCGCGGCTGGAAAACGGCGAATCTCTGGACGACATCCTTCCCGGGGCCTTCGCCGTCGTGCGTGAGGCGTCGGTCAGGGTGCTGGGGCAGCGTCACTTCGACGAGCAGGTCATAGGCGGGATCGTGCTCCACGAGGGCAGGATCGCGGAGATGAAGACCGGCGAAGGCAAGACGCTCGCCGCGACGCTCCCGGCGTACCTGAACGCCCTCTCCGGCAAGGGCGTTCACGTGGTGACCGTCAACGACTACCTCGCCCGCCGCGACGCGGAGTGGATGGGGACGGTATACAAGTTCCTGGGGCTCACGGTGGGCGTCATAGTCCACGGGCTGGATTACGCTCAGAGAAGGGCCGCCTACGCGGCCGACATAACATACGGGACGAATAACGAGTTCGGGTTCGACTACCTCCGTGACAACATGGTCACGTCCGAGGACGAGATGGTCCAGCGCGAGCTTAACTACGCCATCGTCGACGAGGTGGACTCAATCCTCATAGACGAGGCCAGGACCCCGCTCATCATCTCGGGCCAGGCTGAGGAGTCCACTGACCTGTATTACCGGTTCGCAAGGCTCGTCCCGAGGCTGAGGCCGGATGCAGACTTCACGGTGGACGAGAAGGCCCGCACGGTGGCGCTCACCGAGGAGGGCGTGGCCAGGGTCGAGAAGATGCTCGGCATCGAGAACCTCTACGATGACGCCAACACGGACCTGGCGCACCATCTCAACCAGGCCCTGCGCGCCCATGCGCTGATGCGGCGCGACAGGGACTACGTGGTCAAGGACGGCCAGGTCATCATAGTCGATGAGTTCACCGGGCGCCTAATGTTCGGAAGGCGGTACAGCGAGGGTCTCCACCAGGCCATCGAGGCCAAGGAGGCCGTGAAGGTCGAGCGGGAGAGCCAGACGCTCGCGACCATCACCTTCCAGAACTACTTCCGCATGTACAAGAAGCTCGCGGGCATGACGGGCACCGCGGTCACCGAGGAAGAGGAGTTCCGCAAGATATACGGCCTCGACGTGGTGGTGATCCCCACCCACCTGCCGATGGTCCGCGTGGATCATCCCGACGTCGTGTACAAGACGGAGCGGGCGAAGTTCAATGCCGTGGTCGAGGAGATCGAGGGTCTCCACAGGAAGGGACAGCCCGTGCTCGTGGGCACCATATCCATAGAGAAATCGGAGAAGCTCAGCGAGATGCTGAAGCGTCGCGGCGTCCCTCACCAGGTGCTGAACGCGAAGCACCATGAGCGTGAGGCGGAGATCGTCGCGCAGGCCGGGCGTCTAGGCACGGTGACCATAGCAACGAACATGGCGGGCCGTGGAACCGACATCGTGCTCGGCGGCAACCCTGAGTACATCGCCAGGCAGAAGCTGCGCGCCCAGGGCTACCCCAGCGAGATCGTGGCCGAGGCGGCCGAGAAGTTTCCCACGAAGGACCCGGAGGTCCTCAAGGCGAGGGAGGAGTTCCGCGCCCACCTCGAGGAAGCCAGGGCCACGTGCGCGGGCGAGCACGAGAAGGTCGTCGAGCTCGGCGGGCTCTTCATCATAGGCACGGAGCGCCATGAAAGCAGGCGTATCGACAACCAGCTGCGCGGGCGATCCGGGCGCCAGGGCGACCCCGGTGCCTCGCGATTCTACGTGTCGCTCGAGGACGACCTCATGCGCCTCTTCGGCGGCGAGTTCATTACGAACATCATGAACCGGCTCGGGTGGGACGAAGACATGCCCATCGAGCACTCGCGGCTCTCGCGGGCGATCGAGACTGCCCAGAAGCGGGTCGAGGCGCGCAACTTCGACATCCGCAAGCAGGTCCTCGAGTATGACGACGTCATGAACAAGCAGCGCGAGGTCATCTACCGCGACAGGCGCATGGTCCTGCGGGGCGAGAACCTCAAGGACAGGATCATGGAGATGATTGCCCAGGTCGTACAGGGCATCCTGGACACCTATGCCAATGAGAAGGTCTTCCCGGAGGAGTGGGACCTGGGCGGGCTTGCGGATCACGTGAACAGGGTTTTCGCGCTCCGGTCGCCGGTCACGCGCGAGGATCTCACGGGCCTGCGTCGCCCTGAACTCGAGGAGCACATCGTGCAGGCGGCCCGTAAAGCCTACGATGAGCGTGAGGCTCTCATCGGGCCGGAGCGCATGAGGTCTCTCGAGAAGCTCGTCATGCTGCGCATCATAGACTCGAAGTGGATGGACCACCTGCAGGCCATGGACGACCTGCGTGAGGGCATCGGGCTCCGGGCCTATGGCCAGCGCAACCCGCTGCAGGAGTACCAGATCGAGGGCTGGCAGATGTTCGAGGCCCTCAAGGCGAGCATCCAGGAGGACGTGGTGACGTGGATGTTCCGCGTGGGCGTCGATAGCGGCGAGCAGCAGCCGAAAGCGCGCCGCTATCGCATCACCATGAGCGGCCAGGACGACGAGCGCCCGCATGTGGAGCAGAGGCGCGTGAAAAAGGTCGGGCGAAACGACCCGTGTCCGTGCGGAAGCGGGAAGAAGTACAAGAAATGCTGTGGAAGGAGCGCGTGAAAGGGATGCTGAGTGAGCTGAAACCCACTCTGGACGATCTCGTCGCGAGAGTGGAAGAGATGAGGGTCTATCTTTGAGATCGAGGCGAAGAAGGCCAGGCTCGCCGAGCTCGAACGGCAGGTGAGCGAGCCGGGCTTCTGGGACGACCGCGAGGTCGCCCAGAAAGTCCTTCAGCAGATAAGCCACGTCAAGGCCGACGTTGAGCGGTGGGAGAAGGCCCACGCCGAAGCGGAAGACCTCGCGGTGCTCCTCGAGCTTGGCCTCGAGGAGGGTGATGAGTCCGTGGAGAAAGAAGTGCGCCAGGGCGTGAGGTCCCTTGAGAAGACCGTGAGCGGGCTTGAGCTTTCGCACCTGCTCGGCGGCGAATACGACGGGGCAAACGCCATCGTCTCCATACACCCGGGCGCAGGCGGCACCGAGTCCCAGGACTGGGCCGAGATGCTCCTGCGCATGTACCTCAGGTGGGCGGAGCGGCACGGTTACAAGGCGGAGATCACGGATTTCCTGCCGGGCGAGGAGGCAGGCCTCAAGAGCGCCACCGTGCTCATAAGCGGCGAGAATGCCTACGGCTATCTCAAAGCCGAGAAGGGCATCCACCGCCTGGTCAGGATATCGCCATTCGACGCCAACGCGAGGCGGCACACCTCGTTCGCGTCAGTGGACGTGATCCCTGAGGTTCCTGAGGACGTGGACATAGAGATAAGGCCGGAGGACCTCAAGATCGACACGTACCGTTCCGGCGGGGCGGGCGGGCAGTACGTCAACAAGACGGAGTCCGCCGTGAGGATAACGCACGTTCCCACGGGCATCATCGTAGCCTGTCAGAACGAGCGGTCCCAGTACCAGAACCGTGAGGTCGCCATGAGGATCCTCAAGGCACGCCTGTTCGAGCACTACAAGGCTGAGCAAGAGAAGAAGATAGGCGAGCTCCGGGGCGAGCAGAAGGAAATTGCCTGGGGCAACCAGATAAGGTCTTACGTGTTCCAGCCCTACACCATGGTGAAGGACCACCGGACAGGCATCGAGACAGGGAATGTCGAGGCCGTCATGGGCGGGGAGATCGACGAGTTCATCGAGGCCTACCTGAGGGCTGCGGCCAGGGCGTCGGCCTGACCTCGCCCGCCCCGGGTTGGGGCGCGTGTACCGGGGGATGAAATGAAGTATGCGATAGCGCTCGCGGCCCTTGCGATCGTCTGCGTGTTCCTGATCGGAGAGGCGGCGATCCCGGGGGCCGTGAGCACACGGCTGGAGAAGACGATAGTCGCGAACGTGGATGAGGCCGGGTCCGTCCGTGTGTATGTGAGGACCTTTCCGGCCCTCGCGGTCGCGCTCGGCAGGATCGACTTCCTGCGGGTCGATGCGCGCGACATTAGCGTGGACGGGCTTCGGGTCCAGCGCCTGTTCCTCGACGCGCGCCATGCCAATGTCGACATGCGCGCCGTGCTGCGCGGGGGCAAGCTCGAAGTGAGACACATCGCCAAGGGTGACGTCACCGTCATCCTTGCAGAGGACGCTCTCAACGACTATTTCCATTCGAGGGACGGGGTCCTGAGGCTCCTCACCGTGAGACTGCGTCCGGGCGCGGCCACGGTCTCCGGCAGCGCAAACCTCCTCGGGGTAAAGGTTGATGTGGCCCTCGACGGCAGGTTCGTAGTGCAGGGCGATACGCGTCTTGCGTACGTGGTGGATCGCTTCAGGGTGGGGAACGCCGTGGTCCCGGAAGTCATCAAGGACGGGCTCCTAAAGAGCGTGGATCTGTCGGTGGACGTGTCGAGGTTACCCCTTCCGCTCGTGCTGCGCGACGTGAGCGTGCAGGATGGGGTCATCTACATCTTCGGGGGCACGCCCCCGGTCAAGTAGGCAATTGGATGGGAAAAACGCCCGCCGTCCGTGCGGGAGTGTGGGGTGGAGAAACCATGGCAGGTCCCAGGCGGGCGAGGAAGCTCTGGGTGTGGATGCTGATAGCGGCAGCGCTGGCATCGACGTATATCGCGGCCGGCCGTGTCGCGGTGGAAAGGTCCAACCGCCGTGTCGACCTGGTGCTGGACTACGACGCCGCTGTCGAGATGTGCCGCGCGGCAGGCTATCCCGTGGACACCTTCATGCGCAGGGCGAAGATGGCAGGGCTTTCGTCTGTTGCCTTGAATGAGCGCACCATCGGCGACATGGTTGAGAAGGGCCAGGTCCACGTGTTCTCCGGCAGGCAGATAATGGACTACGACAGGCTGGCGCCTGTGACCGACCCGGTCCTCAGGCGGATGATAGATGACGGGCGCCTGTTCGGGAGTAACACCTACCTGTTCCCGCGTGACGCGTCCACATACAGCGGGATCGCCCAGCTGCTCGACGTGAGACTTGCAGGGGAGCGGGTGTCGGCGTTCAACTCACGCCGTTTCGGCGCCTTTATCGAGATGGCGAAGGGCCCGAGACAGGTCGAGGACGTCAACCTCGGGCTCGACCCGGCCGAGGTGCGCGAGGTAAAGGGCGCCGGGTTGCAGGTGGTGGCGAGGTTCAGGAATTATCCCGACATCACGCCTGAGAAGATTGCTTTCTTCGTGGACCGGCTCGCGGAGACGGATGGGGTGCGCCTTGTCATCTTCGAGGGCCAGGAAGCGCTGGGCTACCCGGACTACATGCGTGAGGCGGCGGCCGCCTTCGCCGCGCATGGCCTCACTTTCGGGCATGTCGAGTTTGCGGTCCAGAAAGGGGACAAGTCTCTCGCCGAACTCATGATTCCCGCGGTCGTGCGGGTCCACAGCATAACCGCGCGCGAGATGGACAAGATCGAGCCGCAGACCGCCGTCGACAGATTCATCAGGGCAGCGCGCGAACGGAACATCCGGGTCATGTACATCCGCCCGTTCCCCGCGGAAAGCGGCGAGGAGCTTGCCGCGGTGAATCGTAACCTCGACTACATCGAGGCGATAGCACACGGGATGAGCGCTGCGGGTTTTGCCGTCAGCGGGGCGCAGCCCCTCGCGCCGTACAGTCCCAGCCAGGTCTTGCTCATAGTCGTGGCCGCAGGCATTCTGGCCGGGGCGTTCATGCTTCTCGACATGGTGGCCGCCGTGCCGCCCATTGCCGAGCTTGGCCTGTTTGCGCTCGGCCTCGTCGCGTACGCTGGCCTCACCACGACTCGGTTTGGGACGCTCTTCCGGCAGCTTGCGGCGCTTGGCGCTGCGATCGTGTTCCCCGCCCTGGCAATCGGATTCATCGTTGTCTGGTCTCGCCGTGTGCGGGGCACGTCCTGGGGTGGTGGCGCCGGGCTTCGGGATGCCCTCCTCCTCTGGCTCGGCGGGTCAGGGGTGTCACTCCTGGGCGGCCTGCTTCTTGCCGCCACGCTTTCGAGCACCAGCTTCATGTTGCATCTGGATCAATTTGCCGGCGTCAAAGTCGCCCACGTCGTGCCGCTCATCATCGCGGCCGTGCTGTACTGGAGGTACCAGATGGCGCAGCGCAGGAGCGGCGGGGATCTGGTGTCAGCCGCGGGGGAGATCCTGTCGGAACCGATCCGCGTGTGGCATGTGCTGGTCCTGGCTGTGGTCGGGGCGGTGGGACTGGTGTACATCATGAGGACGGGCAACGTCTACTTCGGCCTTCCGATCCCGGCTTTTGACCAGGGTATGAGGGTGCTCCTCGAGAAAGTGCTGGTGTTCCGCCCGAGGACCAAGGAGTTCCTCGTGGGGCATCCCGCGCTCATTCTCGCAGCTCTGGCCATGCTGCGCGGCAACAGGCGGCTGGCTCTGCCGCTCGCGCTCGTCGGGTGCATCGGGCAGATTTCCATGGTGAACACGTTCTCTCACCTGCACACCCCGCTCCTGGCGACGGTGCTGCGGACCGCGTACGGGCTTGTCATCGGCGGTACCATAGGCGCAATCGTATACGGCCTCTATGCGGCTTACCTGCACCTTGCTACAGGCCGGCCCTCGGGCGGGCGGGCGGTGGAGGCCGCAGCAGGGGAGGGGGAGACAGTAGAAGGATGAAGTTCGTTCTCTCGGGCTTCTTCGGGTTCGCAAACACCGGGGACGAGGCCATGCTGGCTGCCATGGTCCAACACCTGCGGGAGGTCGTCCCCGACGTCACTATAGTGGCCCTATCGCATCAGCCTGAGCTGACCAGGCGACTACACGGCATCGACGCGGTGGACCGAAGCAACTTCCGGCTCATCGCCCGGGAGATCGCCGGGGCGGACCTCTTCGTCAGCGGAAGCGGAAGCCTCTTTCAGGACGTAACGAGTTTTCGGTCTCTCGCGTACTACCTCGGGCTTATTACCATGGCGAGGCTCATGGGGAAGCCCGTGTTTGTGTATTCCCAGGGTACAGGCCCACTCGTGCGCCCGGTGAGCCGGTGGCTCGTCCGGCTCGTCATCGACAGGGTGAGCGCCATCACCTTGAGGGACGAGCAATCGCGCCGGCTGCTCGAGGCACTGGGCGTGAGGCGCCCGCCCATACGGGTGACCGCCGACCCGGCCTTCGGGCTCGAGCTCGATGCATCGGTGAGGGACGGCGGGGAGATCCTCGCATCCGAAGGCGTTCCGGCAGCGGCGGCCGCGGGAGCACCTGTTGTGGCGGTCTCGGTGCGGCCGTGGGGATCCCGGTCAGGGTATCTCCAGGCGGTGGCCCGCGCTGCTGACGAGGCGGCGGCCCTCCTCGGAGCGGCCGTTGTGTACGTGCCCTTCCACAGGCCCGGCGACGTCGTCGCGAGCAAGGCCGCGGCCGAGATCATGCGCGAGAAGTCGTACGTGCTCGAGGGGGAGTATTCCCCGAAGGAGATAATGTCCGTCATGAGCCGGGCCGACCTCGTCATCGGCATGAGGTACCATGCGCTCGTCTTCGCGGCGGCGTGCGCCGTGCCGTTCGTGGCTCTATCCTACGACCCCAAGATCGACGGCCTCCTCAGCATGGTGGGTGAGAAGCCCGGGGCTTCGGTGGCGCCAGCGGGCGCGTCGGCGGGCGCGCCGGCGGACGGCGAGGCCCTCGCGAGGAAGGTGCGGGATGTGTGGGCAAGGCGGAACGAGATGAAGGCGTCCCTTGCCGCAGCCAGGCCCGGGCTGGCGAGGGCGGCGCGGAGCGCGGCCCATCTTGCGGTCGAGACAGCCATTCGCCAGGATCGCGTCCTGCGGGGGGTGATGCAGTGAGCGAGGCCTGCCGGGAACCGGGTGCAGGCGCATGTGAGGTCGGGTCCGTAGACATCCTGGGCCTGAGGGTACATAGAGTGGACATGGCCGGGGCGGTCAGCAGGGTGCGCGAGATGCTCCTTGCCGACGATCGCGCCCACCAGGTGGTGACGCTGAACTCCGAGATGGCCATGATTGCCAGGCACGACCCGGACCTTGCCGCGATCATCAACACCGCGGACCTGGTGGTCCCGGACGGCGCCGGCATCGTGTGGGCGTCACGCGTGCTTGGGAGGCCGCTTCCTGCCAGGGTGGCCGGATTCGACCTCATGCAGGAGCTGGTCGCATGCGCGGCCGCGGAGGATTGGCCCGTCTTTCTTCTGGGGGCGGCACCCGGCGTGGCGGAGGAGGCTGCGGCGCGGCTTGCGGCGCGCCTTCCAGGGCTTCGGATAGCCGGGACACATCACGGTTTCTTCAGGTGCCAGGACGAACAGGCGGTGGTCGAGAGGATAAACGCAAGCGGTGCGCGGCTCGTGTTCGTGGCCATGGGTGCGCCGCGCCAGGACAGGTGGGCGGCCGGCAACAGAGCCAGGCTCCGTCCGTCGGTATGCATCGGGGTCGGCGGCAGCCTCGACGTGCTGGCGGGCCGCGCGTCCCGCGCGCCCAAGTGGATGGGCGAGATGGGTTTCGAGTGGTTGTATCGCCTCGTGCGCGAGCCGAGGAGGTTCGTTCGGATGCTTGCACTGCCCAGGTTCATGTTACAGGTCCTTGCGGAGAAATTCGCGATGCAGCGACATAAGGAGTGACGATCATGCTCGATGGCGACACGTGCTGCTGCCCGGTGACGGGCCTTGCGGAAGACGATGTCCGCATGCTGAAGGAAAAGGCGAGACAGCTAAGGGTCCACGTGCTCAGGGCGACCGCCGAGGCGGGGTCCGGCCATCCCGGCGGGTCCCTGTCGTCCGCGGAGATCCTTGCCACGCTCTATTTCAAGGTGATGAGGATTAGCCCGAAAGACCCGGGCTGGCCCGACAGGGACAGGTTCGTGCTGTCCAAGGGGCACGCCGCGCCGGCGCTCTATGCGGTGCTGGCGGAGGCGGGGTTCTTCCCCGTGGAGGAACTGCTCACCCTGCGGAAGCTCGGCAGCAGGCTCCAGGGCCACCCGAGTATGAAGCATACTCCGGGCGTGGAGATGTCCACGGGGTCGCTCGGTCAGGGCCTCTCGACGGCCAACGGGATGGCCCTGGCGGCGAGGCTCGACGGGCGCCCAACGCGGGTGTACGTCCTTCTCGGCGACGGTGAGCTCGAGGAGGGCCAGGTGTGGGAGGCCGCTATGACGTCGGTCCACCGGAAGCTGGACAATCTCACAGCCTTCGTGGACCACAACGGCCTTCAGATCGACGGCCCTGTGCGGGACGTCAAGTCCCTCGATAATGTCGCTGCAAGGTGGCGGGCTTTCGGGTGGCACGTGTTGGAGATAGACGGCCACGACATCAGGGCGATCTTCGCGGCGTGCGAAGAGGCGAAGGCGACGAAGGGGAGGCCCACTGTGGTCGTGGCGCGCACGGTGAAGGGCAGGGGCGTACCCTTCATGGAGAACGCCGTGGACTGGCACGGGAAGGCCCCATCGCACGAGCAGGCGGAGGAGGCCGTCCGCCGAATCGAGCATGATACGCTGTAGCCGGGGCCTGCCCTGGGCACGGGGATGCACGGCCCGGCATCGAGTCCGAGCAGAACGGAGGCGGAGGGTCTCATGACAGATGTACCGAAAAAGATAGCGACGCGCGCGGCGTACGGCAAGGCCCTGGTGAAATTGGGCGAAGTCAACCCCGACGTCGTGGTCCTCGACGCAGACCTTGCGAAATCCACGAAGACCGACGAGTTTGCGGCCAGGTTCCCAGAGAGGTTCTTCGATATGGGCATAGCGGAGGCTGATATGATGGGGACCGCGGCGGGCCTGGCGGCGTCAGGCAAGATCCCGTTCGCCAGCACGTTCGCGGTGTTCGCGGCGGGCAGGGCCTTCGACCAGGTGCGGCAGGTCATCGCGTATCCCGGCCTCAACGTGAAGATAGGCGCGAGCCATGGCGGGATCACCGTGGGCGAGGACGGCGCGTCCCACCAGTCCGTCGAGGATGTCGCTCTCATGAGAGCGATCCCGGGCATGACGGTGATCGTCCCGGCGGACGCCGTCGAGACGGAAAAGGCGGTATTCGCGGCAGCAGAGCACAGCGGGCCGGTGTACATACGCCTGGGGCGGAGCGGCGTGCCGGTGGTATTCGACGACGACTACGGCTTCCGGATTGGGCGGGCGGCGCTTCTCCGGGAGGGCGGCGATGTCACCATCATCGCGTGCGGCGTGCTGGTAGCTTCGGCTCTCGAGGCCGCATCGCGCCTTGCTGAAGGGGAGGGCTTGTCGGCGAGGGTGCTCGACATGGCCACGATCAAGCCTGCCGATGAGGACGCGGTGGTCGCAGCTGCCCGCGAGACGGGCGCCATTGTGACTGCCGAGGAGCATAACGTCATAGGGGGGCTCGGGAGCGCGGTGTGTGAGATAACGGCCGGGCGCTGCCCCGTGCCCGTGGAGCGCGTCGGCATCCGGGACGCGTTCGGCCAGTCGGGGACGCCGGAGGAACTCCTCCGGGCTTACGGTCTTCTTTCCGAGGACATCGTGAAGGCGGCGCTGAGGGCAGTCGAGAGAAGGCGTTCCGGTGCGCGGTGACTTGCCTACACCGCCTTACCGCTGCGTCACAGGAGGTGACGTCGATGGGCAGGATACCGCGGATGACAGCGACAGCCGCCCGGCGGACGTGCATCGTCGCGGCGGCTTGCGTGGGGCTGGCGCTTTCCGTGGCAGGATGCGGGAAGCCGGAGAATGCGGGGGTGACCCTGCGGCTCTCGATATGGGGAGATCCTCATGAGCAGCAGCGGGTCGAGGAGGCCGTGAAAGGCTTCGAGGCCGCGAACCCCGGCGTCAGGGTGGAGGTCGAGACCGCTCCGGCCGTGCAGATCGCCGGCGGGATCACGGCATACGAGCAGAAGCTCATCGTGCTCATGGCAGCGCAGGACGCTCCGGACGTCATGTACCTGCCGCGGGAGAGGTACGAGTTTTACGCGCAGAAGGGGGCGCTCGTGAACCTGGGGCCGTTCATCGAGGAAAGCGGCGACGAAGGGGGACCCGGCCCGGAGTTGCTCGAGGGGATGCGCGTCCAGGGCGGGATATACGGCCTCGCGAAGGACGCCGACACCGTCTATACCATCAGCGTCCAGACGAAGCACCCGAGAGAGGCTTGGGCGCTCCTGCTGCACATCGCCACATGAATGGCATCTCGGCCGCTTTCCGAGGCCGCCTGGAAGATAGTTCTTCGAGAAGTGAGGAGGTTTTCGCCGAAGCCTATCGAAGTATAGCTGGTAAGCTCGATTTTCCAGGAATTCCGGGAAGTGATGACGTTGATCCGCCTCTACAGCGTGTCGAAGGTGTACCCGAACGGAGCCGTGGGGCTCCTCAACGCCGACACGTACATCAGGCAGGGCGAGTTCGTTTTTCTGGTGGGCCCGAGTGGGGCGGGGAAGACCACATTCATGAACCTCCTCATGAGGCAGGTGCTTCCCACGCAGGGCCAGGTCATCGTGGACGGCCGCAACGTGGTGCGCATGAGGCCGTCGGAGGTCCCATACCTGCGCCGGGCGGTGAGGATGATCTTCCAGGACTACAAGCTCCTGCCTAACAAGACGGCATACGAGAACGTGGCTTTCGCGCTCCGCGTGACAGAGGCCAACCCGCGTCAGATCCGGGTGCGAGTGCTGGAAGCGCTCGAGCTCGTAGGCATCGCAGACAAGGCCCGCGCGTACCCCGGCGAGCTTTCCGGTGGGGAACAGCAGCGCGTGTCCGTTGCTCGCGCCATCGTAGGCGACCCCACGATTCTGCTGGCTGACGAGCCCACAGGCAACCTGGACCTCGATACGTCATGGGGTATCATGGAGTTGCTCCTGCGGATCAACAAGAGAGGCACGACGGTCATCATGGCGACCCACAACAGGTCCATAGTCAACGGCATGATGCGCCGCGTCATCGAGCTGGATTGCGGAAAGATCGTCAGAGACGACGAGAGAGGAGCATACGGGCGTGAGGCTGACCACGGTATGGTACTTCCTGGCTGAGGGCTGGCACTCGGCCAGGCGCAACGTCAGCCTCATATCTCTCGGAACCATCGCTGCATCCCTGTTCGTCCTGGGTGCGCTTGCGCTCATCCTGATGAACCTCGACCATATCTCTCAGTCGCTACAGGCCAGGATCGAGATCCGGGCATTTCTGGAGGACGGCCTGTCCCCCGAGGGAGTCGCAGCCGTGAGGGAGCAGATCCGGGGGACTGACGGCGTGGCGCAGGTGGCTTTCGTGAGCAAGGCCGAGGCGCTGCGGCGGCTGCGCGGCCAGCTTGGCGAGCGCGCGGGCTTGCTGGATGTGGTCGGCGACAACCCGCTGCCCGATGCGTTCGACGTGAAGGTCGAGGATCCCGAGCGCACCTCGGAGGTGGCCGCCAGGATATCACGCATCCCCGGCGTGCTCGGCGTGAACTACGGGCAGGGGTTCACCGAGAAGCTCCTCGCCACCATGCGACTTGTGGGAGTGGCTGGAGCGGCGGTCGCAGCGCTGTTCGTCGCGGCCGTTGTGTTCATCGTGGGGAACACCGTCAGGCTCACGGTCATCTCGCGCGCTCGCGAGATAGAGGTCATGAAGCTGGTGGGCGCCACGGACTGGTTCATAAGATGGCCATTCCTCGTGGAAGGCATGGTCGTCGGGCTCGTGGGTGCCGCCATATCCGGGCTCCTGCTGTTTGCCGGTTACAACTTGGCCGTGCGTTATGTCGCTGCGCTGGCCCCGTTCATCCCGGTCATCACCGCGCCTGAGCCAGTGGCCGCGCTTTGCGTCGCGCTGCTCCTCATGGGCGTGCTCATGGGCATCGTGGCCGGCGGGGTATTTGTGAAGCGGTACTTGCGGGTGTGAGTCTTTTGTCCAGAGGATGACAGCCTGCCCTGAACCCGGACCCGGCCGGAGGTGCGGAGGTTACAGAAGGTGAGAACCAGGCTCGGGCTAGCATGCTTCTTTATGGCTCTGCTTTCGGCGGCCGTCCTTGTGCTGCCTTGCGTTGCGCTTGGGGAGCCCTCGTCGGAGCTATCCCACAAACGCGACCAGCTCGGCGACGTAACCGACCAGATGCAGGAGACCAAGAAGCAGCTTCTCACCGTCAAACAGAAGGAAAAGGGCGTTCTCGGGGAGATCCAGAAGGCCGAGATGGACCTGGAGAAAACGAGGGCTCGCCTGGCCGCGCTCGAGGGGCAGGCGAAGCGCCTTGTCCAGGCTGTCGCCCAGGCGGAGCGGGACCTCGCCGCAGCAGAGGACGATCTGGCAGAGGCGAGGAAGCGCCTCGACCGGACGCTCTCCGCGCTGAAGGGGAGGCTCCGCGCCATATACATGTCCGGCCCCGCCGATTACCTGGAAGTGCTGTTCTCCTCCAGGGACTTCGCCGACTTCGTGTGCAGGTTCGAGTACGTCGAGATCCTTGCGGAGAATGATGCCCGGTGCCTCGACGAGGCCAGGGCGGAGGTTGCAGTGATCGAGGCCAAGATGGCCGAGGTCGCCAGGAGAAAGGCGAAGCTGCAGAAAGAACGCGATGATCTCGCGCGGGTGCAGGCTCAGGTGAAGGTGCAGGAGGCCGAGCTTGCGGCCAGGGTGCGAGAGAGGGAGGCTGTCCTCGCCCGAATCCAGAAGGAGCGTACCAGGTACGAGCAGGCCCTCGATGAACTCGAGGAAATGAGTCGCGAACTCGAACGGGCCATCCGTGAGTTGCAGGCGCGCGAGGCGAAGGCAGGGAGGTCCCTGCCAAGATGGAGCGGGAAGTTCATCATGCCGGTGAACGGGAAGATATCCTCAGATTTCGGGATGAGGTTCCACCCAATACTCAGGACATCCCGGTTCCATTCGGGCATAGACATAGCCGTGCCGTCGGGCACCCCCGTGCTTGCGGCGGCGGATGGGGTCGTGATTTACAGCGGGTGGATAAGCGGATACGGGTACACGGTCATCATCGACCACGGCGGGGGGCTGTCCACTCTTTACGGTCACAACTCATCGCTTCTTGTGAAGAGCGGCCAGTCGGTGCTTCAGGGGGACCGGGTGGCGAGGTCCGGCAGTACCGGTCTTTCCACGGGGCCACACGTTCACTTCGAGGTGCGCGATGACGGCACTCCGGTGAACCCCAGGCAATGGCTGAAGTAGCAGAGGTGAGTTCCGAATCATGGCGCGCCCTGAACGGCCTTGCGCAAGGCGGTCGGCTTGACCGACACAGCCGGCCGGGCGGGGACCGTCGGTTCCGCGATGGACGTAAGGTTGCTCCAAGGTGCGAGGAGACTGGTGAGGCGTTATGAGAAGATTCGAACGCGTGATGTGTGGTTCGCTGATAGCGCTCGCGGCGGTCGCGGCGCTTGGCTTCTTGGGATGGCTTCACGCTCCGGCGGACTGCGCCGTTCCACTGGTAGACATCCCTGCAGCGAGTGTCTCCCAAACCGGGTCCCAGCTCCCGGACCAGGACCAGGCCCGGACGCAGGCCCAGACAGAGGCCCAGACAGAGGCCCAGGCGCAGCCCGCGGGCCCTTCGGACGGTCCCGCGAAGCCGGCCGAGGAGAACGCTCTCGTTGCCCTCGAGGTGATCAACCTTCTCAAGAACGCGTATGTCTCAGAGGTTGACGTGGCCGGTCTGCTCAAAGCCTATGATGAGAAGCACAGCATACCTGACATGCTCGCCGTCCTCGGCGATCCGTACACGCGCTACATGGATCCGGCTCAGTTTCGCGCCATGACGGACGACCTGAGGGGCACCTTTGATGGGATCGGCATATACATCGGCATTCGCGAGGGGCAGCTCACCGTCATGGCGCCGCTCAAGGGGACGCCTGGTGAGCGGGCAGGCCTGCGGCCACTCGACAGGATCAAGTTCATAGACGGTAAGTCTACGAAGGACATGGCGATCGAGTACGCTCAGTCCCTTATGAAGGGCAAGAAGGGTACAGAGGTCATGCTCGGCATCGAGCGCGACGAGGACGGCAAGACACGCTTCTTCGAGGTGAAGATCATCAGGGACACCATCAGGGTCCCCCATGTGGCCTCGGAGATGCTGGAGGGCGGCATAGGATACGTGCAGATCTCGTCATTCTTCGGCGACGACACCGTGGATGCCTTGAACCGGGAGCTGGACGCCCTTGCCAAGCAGGAGATGCGTGGGCTCATCCTCGACCTGCGATATAACCCGGGCGGCTCCTTCCCTCTGGCGATCCAGGTGGCGAGCACGTTCCTTCCGTCCGGGACGCCAGTGGTGCACGTGGTCGGCAGGGACGGGCGCAGACTCACCTACTACTCGGGCCGCGGGCGTAAGATCACCGTCCCGGTGGTGGTGCTCGTGAACGAGGTGAGCGCAAGCGCCTCGGAGATCGTCGCCGGCGCGCTGCAGGATACGAAGGCCGCCACCATCGTCGGGGTCACCACGTTCGGCAAGGGGCTCGTGCAAACCATATATCCGCTTTCCGACGGCTCGGCTGTCTCCATCACGACGTCGAGGTATCTCACGGCGGGGGGACATTCCATAGACAAGAAGGGCATAGTGCCCGATGTGGTGGTGAGCCTGCCGAAACCGGAAGATTCTCCGGCCGGCGCGTCGCAGGACGCCCTGCGCGATACGCAGCTTGACAGGGCAATAGAGGTCCTGAGGGCCAAGATCCAGGAGCGCAAAGCGGCTTAGGGCGGTCTTCGGCAACGGGACTTGCAGAGCGGCGTATAATGGTCTTGAACGACTGGTCTTGAACCGTCCGATTTGCGCGCACGCAGGGAGTGGCCTGGATGTTTCCTTTCGGCAAGGTGATCGTGACCATCCTCATGTTGATCCCGCAGGTGCTTTTGCATCCCGCTTTCTGGATGGTGGTCGCGCTGGTGGCGATGCAGTACGCACGCATAGCCAGGATCGAGCACCGCGTCTTCGGCCAGGCTACCGAGTCCCCGACCTCCCTTGTTCTCACGTCGCTTCTCCTGGGGGCGGCAGCGGGGTTCGTAGCGAGCCTCATCTTCGTATTCGTGGGCGTCACCGTGACTGGGGCGGGAGTTGCGTTTCTGCTACCAGTCGCCCTGGCGCTCATGCTCATCGATCCGAGGTTCCTCTGCTTCTCGTACGCCGGGGGTATCCTGGCCCTCTCGAACCTGGTCTTCGGCGTGCCGAAGGTAGGGATACCTGAGACCATGATCCTCGTGGCCGTGCTGCACCTCATGGAGAGCCTTCTCATCTGGGGCACCGGGGAGCAGGGGGCGCTTCCTCTGTACATGAAGGCGCGTGACGGGAAGGTGGTGGGCGGTTTCCTCCTGCAGAAGTTCTGGCCGATACCGCTCGTGGGCATGATGTTGCTCACGCCTCGTTTGAGCGAGCTGGAAAGCATATCCCGAAGCCTCATAAGCATGCCGGACTGGTGGCCTCTCATCAAGCCGAGCATCGTCGTGCCTGAAGGACACGAGCTGCTTTTCGCCATGTTCGCTCTGCCCGCGGCCCTGGGGTACGGCGATTTCGCCGTGGCGCGGGCACCGCGGGAAAGGAGCGCCCGGACGGCGCGCAATCTCATGGCGTTCAGCGTGGTGTTGCTGGCGCTGGCGCTCGGCGCGTCCGTCTATCCGTGGATGCGCTGGCTTGCTGCTCTCTTCTCGCCCCTGGGGCACGAGATGGTGATAGCGGCGGGCAGGCGTGCCGAGACCCGGTCGGAGGCAGTCTATGTGCCTTCCCCGCGCGGACTGAAGGTGCTCGACGTGGTGCCGCGTTCCGCGGCGGCGCGGGCTGGCTTTCGTAGCGGGGACATCATCACCGCGGTGAACGGTCAGCCGGTGAGGACGACAGCGGACCTGCTCGACGCGATGAACGGGTCACCGCCATGGTTTTACATAGAGGCTGAGCGTGAGGCGGGCGCCGCGGACGGAGGATACGGCGGTGGGCCAGGCAGTGGGCACGGCGTCGGGCCGGGCGGTGCTGAGCGGATGCGCTTCGCGAGGTCCATCCCGGGCGACGTGGACAGGATCGGCATCATCCCAGTGCCTGGCCCGGGCGACGAGGCCCACGTCAGCATTCCCTCGGCCGGCGTCGAAGGCCCGCTTGCGAGGTGGCTCCGGAGAAGATGAGCAAAGCTCTTGTTTCAGCGCGTACGTCCTCGCCGGGGTTGCCGGCGTTGCCCGCCCGGGACGGCGCGCTTGCGACGCGCCTCGCTGGAATCTGGTGCACTGGGTATCCAGATTCCTGACGCCCCGCCCTAAGTGAGAGTGCGATAGCCCTTGCCCCATTGCCAGTAGTTGCCGGTGTTGCCGGTGTTGCACTCGGGGACGGCGCCCCAAGCGGGGCGCGCTTCGCCAAAATCCGGCCCGTCTGGCCAGTGGCCGGATTTTGACACCCCTCGTGCAATCACCGGCAACCCCAACACCGTCAGGGAAGATGGCGCAAACCCATGGCGCCATACTTAGGGCGACGAGCCCAGGGCTTCTTTCACCCGCGCGGCGGCGCTGCGCGTCATGCCGGGGACCTTCGCCAGGTCCTCGACGCTCGCCTCTCGCATGGCGCGCACTGAGCGGAATGCCGTGATGAGGGCCTTGAGACGCTTTTCCCCGATGCCGGGAATCTCCTCGAGCATGGACAGGGTTGCGCGCTTCGTCCGGAGCTGGCGATGGTAGGACACGGCGAACCTGTGGGCCTCGTCGCGCACGCGCTGGAGGAGAAAGAGGGCCTTCGAGTCCCTCGGCAGGGCGATGGGGTCGGGCCTGTTCTCGAGGAAGACGAGCTCCTGCTCCTTGGCAAGGCCGGCGGCTGGCACCTTCTCGGCCAGGCCGCACTCCCGCAGCGCCTCGAGGGCCGCGTTGAGCTGGCCCTTTCCGCCGTCGATCAGCATCAGGTCAGGCACTGCGCCCGGCTGCTCCCGACTCTCGTGCCCCTCATGCCGCTCCTGCCCTTCGTGCAGCGCTCTCCGGCATCGCCTCCCAACCACCTCGCGCATCATCGCGAAGTCGTCCTGCCCCTCCACGGTCCTGATTCTGAACCGCTTGTATGCGGATTTGAGCGGACGTCCGCTCTCGAACACCACCATCGACCCGACCGCATCGGTCCCCTGGATGGTCGATATGTCGAACGCCTCTATTCTGCGTGGCAGCCTGGGGAGCCCCAGCGCTTCCTGAAGCTCTGCGAGAGCGCCGCCTTCCATCTCAGCGGCGCGCATGGCGCGGAGCCGGGCCTCCTCGAGGCCAAGCCTGGCGTTATCGCGCACCATGTCCACGAGGCGCTTCTTTTCCCCACGCTGGGGCACGGTGATGCGCACCTTCGAGCCCCGAAGGGCGCCGAGCCATGAGGCGACGGAGTCGGCGTCGTCAGCGACGAGGCTGGCCTGCACCACGACCTCGCGGGGCACGAACGAGGCCGCCGCGTAGTACTGCTTGATGAAGGCAGCGACCATCTCGGCGTCGGGCGTGCCGTCGGAATTCGCCATGAAGAACCGCTCGCGCCCCACGAGCTTGCCGCCGCGAACGAAGAACACCTGCACGCAGGCTTCTGCCCCGTCCTCGTCCCGCGCGAACCCTATTACGTCGATGTCCTGTCGCGACTCGAGCACCATCTTCTGGCGCTCCATGACCCGTTCCATGGCCCGTATCCTGTCGCGGAGCGCCGCCGCGGCTTCGAAGTCCAGGAGGTCCGATGCTGCCTGCATGCTCCTCTTCATTTCCCGGACGAGCCGGTCCTGGCGGCCTTCCAGGAACAGGACGATCTGCTTCACGATCTCGGCGTACGCCTCGCGCGTTATCGCGCCTGCGCACGCGCCCGGGCACTTTCCGATATGGTAGTTGAGGCACGGACGCTCTCGCGACTCCTCGGTGATCTTCTTCGAACATCCGCGCACTGGGAAAAGCCGCTTCAGAAAGGCGAGAGTGTCGCGCATGCCGCTCACGTTGGGGTAAGGGCCGAAGTAACGCGACCCGTCCCGGTCCACCCTCCGGGTGACGATCACCCTCGGGAACGGCTCCGCCAGGGTCACCTTGATGAACGGGTAAGTCTTGTCGTCTCTGAGACGGACGTTGTATCGTGGCCGGTGCCGTTTGATGAGGGTGTTCTCGAGGATGAGCGCTTCGACCTCGGAGTCGGTGACCACGTACTCGAAATCGGCGATGTGCGCGACGAGCGCTCGCGTGCGGCCGGCGAGACCCTCGGGCGACTGGAAATACGAGCGCACCCTGTTCCGGAGGGACGACGCCTTGCCGACGTAGATGACGCGGCCCGAGGCGTCTTTCATGATGTAAACCCCGGGCCTGTCAGGGAGGTCCTTCACCCTCTCCTGAAGGCTCTCCCTCGCGCCCCCGGCCGCAGCAGGCACGCCCGGCGACCCCCTGCTGCGCGTCTGGTCACTCAGCATATACCCAGCACCTTCTTGAGGAACTGCCCGGTATAGGACATTTCGTTCCTTGCGACCTCCTCCGGCGTGCCGCACGCCACGACCGTGCCACCGCGCTCTCCGCCCTCCGGACCGAGATCTATGATGTAGTCCGCGGTCTTGATGACATCGAGGTTGTGCTCGATGACGAGCACGGTGTCGCCGGCATCCACGAGGCGGCCCAGCACCGAGAGGAGTTTCTCTATATCGGCGAAATGAAGCCCGGTGGTGGGCTCGTCAAGGATATAGAGGGTTCGCCCATTGCTCCGCCTGCTGAGCTCGGTCGCAAGCTTGACCCGCTGGGCTTCGCCGCCCGAGAGCGTCGTGGCTGGCTGGCCCAGCTTGACGTAGCCGAGACCGACGTCGTTGAGGGTCTCCAGCTTGCGGTGGATCCTCGGGATGTTCTTGAAGAACTCGAGTGCCTCGTCGGCCCGCATGTCGAGCACGTCGGCGATGTTCGCTCCCCTGTACTTGATCTCCAGTGTCTCCCGGTTGTACCGCTTTCCCCGGCACACCTCGCACGGCACGTAGACGTCGGGAAGGAAGTGCATCTCTATCTTGATGATGCCGTCCCCCTTGCACGCCTCGCAGCGTCCGCCTTTCACGTTGAAGCTGAACCTGCCCGGACCGTACCCGCGCACCCTGGCCTCCGCGGTGAGAGCGAAGGTCTCGCGTATCAGGTCGAACGTCCCGGTGTATGTCGCGGGGTTCGAGCGCGGAGTTCGGCCGATGGGCGACTGGTCCACGTCGATGACCCGGTCGAGGTGCTGGATGCCCAGGACGGCATCGTGCTCGCCGGGCTTCACTGCGGCCCTGTTCAGTTCGTGCGCGAGCCTGCGGTGGAGGATCTCGTTTATGAGCGTGCTCTTGCCTGACCCCGAAACCCCCGTGACGCACACGAACACCCCGAGAGGGATCTCCACGTCGATGTTCTTCAGGTTGTGCTCGCGCGCGCCTCTTATGACAAGTGACTTCCCGTTGGGCGGGCGGCGCCGCGGCGGCACCACGATGCGCCGCTTGCCCGCGAGATACTGACCGGTGATGGACTTCTCACAGGCGATGATGTCATCTATGGTGCCCGAGGCGACCACATACCCGCCTTCCGCGCCGGCCCCCGGCCCAATGTCTATGATGTGGTCTGCGGAGCGGATGGTCTCCTCGTCGTGTTCCACCACGAGCACGGTATTACCCAGGTCGCGCAGGTGCATGAGGGTGTCGATGAGACGCCTGTTGTCGCGCTGGTGGAGCCCGATGCTTGGCTCGTCCAGGATATAGAGGACCCCGACCAGGCTCGACCCGATCTGCGTGGCGAGCCGGATGCGCTGCGCCTCGCCGCCTGCAAGTGATCCCGCGGCTCTGTCGAGGGTCAGGTAGTCGAGGCCGACGTTCACCAGAAACCCCAGCCTCTCCCGTATCTCCTTGAGGATCTGCCTTGCTATCGTGGTCTCGCGCTCGGTCAGGGAGAGCCTCTCGAAGAACTCCCTCGCCGCAGAACACGACATGGCGGTGACCTCCATGATGGACTTGCCGCCGACTTTCACGGCGAGGCTCTCGGGTTTCAGGCGCGCGCCGCGGCAGGCAGGGCACGGCCGTGCCGTGATGAACTGCTGTATTTCCTCGCGCGCCGCGTCCGAGTGGGCCTCCCTATACCGGCGCTCGAGGTAGTGGACGACGCCCTCGTAGTGGCTTTCGTGCCAGACGAGCTCGCCTTCGAAGTTGTGATACTGGTATCGAAACCGCTCTCTGCCGGCGCCGTAGAGGAGCACGCGCTGTTGTTCGGAAGGCAGGCGGCCGATCGGTGTGGACGGGTCTATGCCGAACCGCTCGCATACGGCCATGACCCGGCGCGCGAAATAATCGCTGCGCGTTCCCTGCCACGATCTCTCCCAGGGCACGATGCCGCCTTCGACTATGCTCCTGTCGAGGTCAAGGACGAGCTCGGGGTCGATCTCCTCTCTGGTGCCGAGACCCGCGCACTCCGGGCACGCGCCGTATGGGCTGTTGAACGAGAACATCCTCGGTGCAAGCTCCTCGAAGCTCACCCCGCAGTCTGGGCACGCGAACTTCTCGCTGAAGACGAGGTCCTGTCCGTGGTCCGGGCTGCGGTCGGTGCCGTGGCCCTGAGCCCCGCTCTGGCCCCGGTCCTGGCTCCGGCTCTGGCTATCGCTGTCTACGTGGCCTCTTGTTCCGCCTACCACGTTGACGATCGCGATCCCTTCGCCGCGCCTCATTGCGAGCTCGAGGGAGTCCGCGAGGCGGTTCTCGACGCCGGGACGTATCACGAGGCGATCCACGACTATCTCTATGGTGTGGATCTTGTAACGCTCGAGAGGGATGTCCTCGTCCACGCTTCGTACCTCGCCGTTGATCCGGACGCGGACGAAGCCTTCCTTACGCACGTCCTCGATCACCTTTTTGTGCTCGCCCTTCTTGCCACGGATGATCGGCGCGAGGACCTGCACTCTCGTGCCCTCGCCTAGCGCCATGACCTGATCGACGATCTGCTGCACTGTCTGCTGGGTGATCGGCTTGCCGCACTTCGGGCAGTGGGGCCTCCCGATCCTGGCGAAGAGGAGTCGCAGGTAGTCGTATATCTCAGTGACCGTGCCCACGGTGGACCTGGGGTTTCGGCTCCCGCTCTTCTGGTCGATGGCGATGGCCGGGGAGAGGCCCTCGATGTAATCCACGTCGGGCTTGTCCATCTGGCCGAGGAACTGTCTTGCGTACGCGGAAAGCGACTCCACGTAGCGGCGCTGACCTTCAGCGTAGATGGTGTCGAACGCGAGGGAGGACTTACCCGAGCCGGAAAGGCCAGTGATCACCACGAGCCTGTCCCTGGGGATCGCGAGGTCTATGTCTTTCAGGTTGTGCTGGCGCGCACCCTTGACGATTATCTCTTGCTTGCTCACTCTGTGTCTCCTCCGAAAGTGCGACTGTGCTCAGGACGCGAACCGACGCCTCAGGGCGCGGATCCTGTCGCGGATCTCCGCAGCGCGCTCGAACTCGAGCACCTGGGCTGCCCTGCGCATCTCCTCCTCGAGGGTGCGGATGAGCGTCGCAAGCTCCTTGTGGGACATCTCCGCCGCCGCGTCGGTGTCCGCGCCGGCCGCGACTCCAGTCCCAGTCCCGACGCCGGCCCCGGCCCCGGCTGCTGACCCGGCGCGGTCCCCGGCATGTGCCGCCGCCCCGTATGCGGGCTTGTCCTCGGCAGCCCTTGCGAAGGCCGCGATGTCGTGGACGGCCTTCTTGATGGACTCGGGGGTTATACCGAAGCGCTCGTTATGCTCCATCTGGATCCTGCGCCGCCTGTTGGTCTCGTCGATGGCACGCCGCATGGACCGGGTGATGGAGTCCGCATACATGATCACCTTGCCATGCACGTTGCGCGCCGCCCGTCCGATGGTCTGGATGAGCGACGTCTCGGAGCGCAGGTAGCCCTCCTTGTCTGCGTCGAGGATGGCCACGAGCGACACCTCGGGCAGGTCGAGCCCCTCGCGCAGCAAGTTGATTCCCACAAGGACGTCGAAGTCGCCCAGGCGGAGGTCGCGCAGGATCTCCACGCGCTCCAGGGTATCGATCTCGGAGTGGAGGTAGCGGGCCTTCACGCCGATGTCCACAAGGTAGTCGGTGAGGTCCTCGGCCATCTTCTTCGTGAGGGTCGTGACGAGCACCCGCTCGCCCGCGTCGACGCGCGCCCGTATCTCGGCGAGGAGATCGTCTATCTGGTTCCTCACGGGGCGCACCTCGACCTCCGGGTCGACGAGCCCCGTCGGACGTATGATCTGCTCAACCACCTGGCTGCTCACGCGAAGCTCGTACGGCCCGGGCGTTGCGGACGCGAAGATGACCTGGTTTACGCGCCCCTCGAACTCCTCGAACGTGAGCGGACGGTTGTCGAAGGCCGACGGCAGCCTGAACCCGTATTGGACGAGGCTTTCCTTACGTGACCGGTCGCCCGCGTACATCGCATGCAACTGGGGCAACGTCACGTGCGACTCGTCTATGATCACCAGGAAGTCTTCGGGGAAGTAATCGAGGAGCGTGGCGGGCGGCTCTCCCGGCTGCCTCCCGGTGAGATGGCGCGAGTAGTTTTCGATGCCCTGGCAATATCCCACCTCGGCCAGCATCTCCAGGTCGTAACGGGTCCGCTGCTCGAGCCTCTGGGCCTCGAGCAGCTTCCCGGCGGACCGTAGCTCGGCGAGGCGCTCGTCCAGCTCCTCCTCGATGCTGGCCAGCGCACGCTTGAGTTTCTCGTCGCTGGTGATGAAATGCGTGGCCGGGAAGATGGTTACGAAGTCCCTCTCCCGGAGCACCTCGCCGGTGACCACGTCCACCTCGAGGATCCGGTCGACCTGGTCGCCGAAGAACTCGATCCTGACGGCATTTTCACCGTAGGCCGGGATTATCTCCACCACGTCGCCCCGCACCCTGAAAGTGCCCCGCGTGAACCCGATGTCGTTGCGTGCATACTGGATGCTCACCAGCTTCCGAAGGACGGCGTCCCTGTCAGCCTCGCCGCCACGGCACAGCATGACTGTCAGGCCCTTGTAGTCTTCGGGCGACCCGAGGCCGTATATACACGACACACTCGCTACGATCACCACGTCGCGCCGCTCGAAAAGGGCGCTCGTCGCGGCGTGACGCAGCCGATCGATCTCGTCGTTGATCGATGAGTCCTTCTCGATGTAGGTGTCGGTCTGCGGGATGTACGCCTCGGGCTGATAGTAGTCGTAGTAGCTTACAAAGTACTCGACGGCGTTGTCGGGAAAAAGCCCCCGAAACTCGCTGCAAAGCTGCGCCGCAAGCGTCTTGTTGTGGGCAATCACCAGCGTGGGCCTCTGCACCTCCTGGATCACGAGAGCATCCGTGAACGTCTTCCCGGTGCCCGTTGCCCCGAGGAGCGTCTGACACCTGTAGCCGGCTCGTACGCCTTCGGCAAGCTCCCGCGCGGCCCTGGGCTGGTCGCCTTTAGGCTGTAGATCGGTTCTCAGCTTGAATTCGTTCAATCCCAGCGCACTGCCTCCTCATCAGGGATTCCCTCTCCAACCAGCTGTTGACGGCATATCCCGGGGGATCCATGTCGGGCACCGGCCCGGGAATCGCCCCTTCGGGCGGGCGTTCGCCTCCATGCACAATTCTAGAACACCTGCGCCCCCTCTGCAACGTCACCGTTCAGCCTCAGCCTGAGCGCGTCCAGCATGTGGCAGTGTTACCGTCTTGGCTTGCGAACATGCATTCGCCATTGAGATTGGGTTTCCTGCCGAACACGCTGTGACTTTTCTGCCCGGGGACCTTCTCTGAGCCCGGATACGGCAGCGCAGGTTCCCCCTGAGACGGCCGCGGAGCACCCTGCCGTGGATGCCGCGGGTTACGACGAGAAAGCGGAGGAGACTTGTTGACAGGAGAACCAGGCGGGTTTATGATGTTAAGTGAAAGGTTAAGACCATTAAGGGCGCCATTAACGATATTGAAGGGAGTGAGAGCATGAGACGAAGGGCGCTGGGCAGATGTCCTGTATGCGGGGAAGCCCTGGACGTGACGAAGCTGTCGTGTCCGAGGTGCGAGACATCCATAGAAGGCCGCTTCGAGACGTGCAAGTTCTGTCAGCTCTCCAACGAGCAGAAGGACTTCGTCGAGATCTTCATCAAGTCCCGCGGCAACATCAAGGAAGTGGAGAGGGAACTCGGCGTGTCATATCCTACAGTCCGAGGCCGGCTTGATGCGATCATCCAGGCCCTCGGCTACCCTGTGGAGCGCGAGAAGGAGGACGAAGCACAGACCGCAGTAAAGCGTAAGGGCATCCTGGACCTGCTTGCGAAGGGTGAGATCCCTGCGGAGGAAGCGATCAAGCTTCTCAAGCAGCGGTGATGTTCTGTCAACCGGCAACCCGAGAGGAGGGGACATCGTGCTGGAAGAGCACATGATGATCCTGAAGATGCTCGAAGAAGGGAAGATCACGAGCGAAGAGGCCGCAGCCCTCATCGAGGCCCTGAACGAGGCGGTGGAGCCTGGGGAGGGCGCGCCGGGGGAAGGCGGCGAGGCCCGGCAGGGGCCTGGCGGCGAGGCCTTCGGGCAAGCCGGGGAGCCCGATGGCCAGCGACGAGGCGCCGCTGCACCCGGCGAGCGCGTCGCGGGCAGCGCGGAGGATACGGCCTGTGCCGGCGCTCGAGACACGGGCTCATACGCCGGCGCTGGCGCCGGCACTGGTGCTGACGCCGGGGATGCCGCGACAGCGGCGGGCAACGAGGGCACGGGGGGCGGCAGCGAGCGCGAAACCTGCAGCCGCGGGCCGGATTTCGCCAAGATCCGCGCCCTCGCTGACAGATTGGCGCATCTTGCTGAGACCTCTTACGGCCCGGCGCTCGAGAGCCTCGCAGAGCGCATCGAGAAGACGGTGGAGGCGGCGATGAGGGAGAAGCAGCGCGCCCTCGAGCGCGCCATGCGCGAGAAGGAACGCGTTGCGGAGAAGCTCGGCGAGGAACTCTCCGGGAAGGCCCGCCGGCGCTCCAGGTGGGGTGAAGCGCCGGACTGGGTGGAGGCTTTCACTGAGCCGTTCCTCAGCGTCCTCGCCCCGGGCGTGAGGGTGGAGAGGGCCTTCGAGGGTACCTTCGACGCGCAGCTCGAGAAGGTGAACGTGGATGCTACCACGTCCAACGGCGGCATCACCATTGAGCCGTGGGACGGCCCGGGCTTCCGCGTGGAGGTCCGCGCGCGCGTCAGGGGCGCGGCGAGCGACCCCGGTGTCACCAGGGCCCGGCTGGAGGAGGCCATCGAGTATGAGGCCACACCTGACCGGCTCAGGATCGACTGCAGCGGCGAGAACGTGGTGAGCGGGGCAGCGCTTGCGATTCAACTTCCGCGAGGGTTCCGGTATGATCTGGACCTGGAGACGTCCAACGGGAAGGTGGAAATCGGCGCCCTGGACTGCGGCACCATCGACGTGAAGACGTCCAACGGTCGAATCACTCTCGACGGGGCGAGCGTCGTCACCGCTGAGCTGGAGACCGCGAACGGCCGCATCCAGTGCAGGGGGCCCGCAAAGAGGCTCGTCGCAGAGACCTCCAACGGGAGTATCCTCGTGGCCCCCGCAAGGCCGACAGGCGACGCCGTGTACGAGCTCGAAACGTCCAACGGGTCCATAGAGGTGCAGCTTGCCACCGCTGAAGACGTCGGCTATTCTATAGAGGCTGAGACGTCGCATGGAGGTATTCACGTCGATCTGCCGAATCTCACATACGAGGTGAACACGAGGTCAATGGGACACAAGGAGATTGTGGCCTCGACCGCCGCGTACGAGACAAACGCCGACAGGCTCAGGATCAAAGCGGAGACGTCGAACGGCTCCATAACCATCACTGGGGCGGGCCCCGATGCCGCAGGGCAGGGCCGGCTCCATTCGCCAGGTGAGCCGGGTACGCCGAGTGTGCCGGATGCCCCGGGCACCCCGGGTGCGTCGGAGCCGGGGGCGCAAGGCCATCATCACCAGGCGACCGGATTCCCCACGAATGACGAGGAGGGCGATCACGATGATCGATGAAAAGAGACAGATACTGGCGATGGTTCGTGAGGGCAAGATCTCCGTGGACGAGGGGCTGAAGCTGCTCGAAGCCCTGGAGAGCTCGTCCCCGGGCCAGCCCGGGGCGGGGGCGGGCCGGCCCGCCAGGATGCTGCGGGTGCGCGTCTTCGACGCCGAGGACAACACCAAGGTGAACGTGAATATCCCGCTCGCCCTTGCGAAGGTGGCCATGAAGTTCATACCGAAGGACGTGGCTGCCGAGATCAGGGAACAGGACATCGACCTGGATGAGATCCTTGCGAGCATCACCGATGCCACGATGGGCAAGATCGTGGACGTCGATAGCGACCAGGCGAAGGTGGAAGTCTATGTCGAGTGATTCTGAGGCGCACGTGAAGCGAAACGGGGCGGCTGCACAAGTGGCACCCGCCCCGCGCCGGGGTCGTACGGGACCGCACGCAGCGGGCACGACCGCCGCCGGAGGTCGGCGGCGCTTCCCGTCGTTCTTCCTCATGTTCACGCTGCGGTTCCCCGGATGGCGAGGGGCCGTCCCCATCATCTTCCCGCTCTTCGTGCTGGAGGACCTGCTGGAATCGACGGGCTACCTCATGTCGGCGTTCTTCTTCCTCTGTCCGACCTTCGCCGCAAAGACGCAGGGGAGCCTCTGCCGCACGGGCTGGAGCAGAATGCGCGCTGCCGTGGTCCCGGGCGCGCGTCGTTCGTGTACCGACTGCTCGCGCGCTGATGCGGCGAACCAAAAGGGGGAGCATGGCCCGAACAGAGAACGGTATTCGGTCAAGTGGGGCCCGGCGTGGCTCTTTGCACTTGCCGATCTGATAAGGGTCCTCAGGTATCAGGGGAGGTTCACTCTCCTCGAGGTGGCCGAGGGATCCAGTGGCATCGAGATCTCGATCCGGCTGGTCTGAGTATGGCGCCACAGGTTTGCGCCGCTTCTCCTGACGGTGTTGGGCTTGCCGGCGCTTGCACGCTGGGGCGTCGAGAATCTGGCTGGCCGGCTCGCAGGACGGGACTTGCGCGCTCAAGAGTAGCTCGAATTGGCGGCGATCTACTCAGGTCGCACCAGGAAAGGGGGACGAGAACGTTGAGAGGACACGGGTTCCTGACGCGATGCCTCATCAATGCAGTGATATTGCTCCTGCTTCCGTTCATCATGGGGCCGGCCGTCGAGGTGACCGGCGTTATACCGGCGCTCGTCGCCGCGTTCGTGCTCGGCATCGTCAACGCCCTGATACGGCCGGTCCTCATCATCCTGTCGCTTCCCATCCAGGTGCTCACGCTCGGGCTTTTCACTTTCATAATCAACGGGCTCATGCTGTGGCTCGTTGCGAAGCTGGTGGGGGGCTTCCATATAGCAGGCTTCTGGCCTGCTGTCCTCGCTTCCATCTTGCTTTCCGTCGGTAGCAGCATTCTAAGTTTCCTGGTGCGCGACAGGTCCAGCGAATAGGAGACGACCAGACGACGCGCCATGGCATGAATGGGGGCCGGAACGCAACGGGCGGCCCGCCCCAGGTGGGGTGGTTGAGATCGGAGTAAGGCTTGTCGCAATCGACGTCGATTTCACTCTCATAGGAAGCGATCTGAAGATCAGCGAATGCACGCGAGCGGCCATCGGGGCTGCAGCAGCGGCAGGCTGCGTTGTGACTCTTGCAAGCGGGCGCATGTTCCGGGCCACCGCGCCCTTTGCGGAGGATCTCGGGCTCGATGCCCCGCTCATCACGTATGATGGGGCACTCATCAAGACGGCGAGGACGCACGAGGTCATAAGCCACAGGCCCATGCCCCTGAAGCACGCAAAGGACGTCGTGGCCTACGCACGGCAGGAGGGCCTTCACCTCAACGTTTACATGGACGATACCCTGTATGTCGAACGGTACGACGAGGAGGCCCTTTCGTATATGGCGCATGCGAAGGTGGGGGCCGTCGCCGTCGGCGACCTCACCGCCTTCGTTGACCGTGCCCCCACGAAGCTTCTGATAATCACCGCCTCGAAGGAGGACACGGACCGACGTCTGCCCGAGTTCAAGGCGCGCTTCGGCGACCGTCTCCACGTGGTCCGCTCCATGCCGCGTTACGTAGAGTTCACCGCGGCGGAGGTATCGAAGGGGTCAGCTCTCGACATTCTCTCGCGGTATCTGGGCGTTGCGCGCAGCGAGGTGATGGCCCTGGGCGACAGCGAGAACGACATATCGATGCTGGAATTCGCAGGGGTTGGGGTTGCGGTCGGGAATGCCGCCGACGAGGTGAAGAAGGCCGCTGACTACGTCGCTCGAGGGGAAGACGGCAACGGGGTGGCGGAGGCCATAGCAAGGTTCGTGTTGGACGAGTGACGTGCGGAACGCTTCGCGGAGGACCGCTGATGCAGAGAACGGGTAAGCCACGAATGGTGATATGGGTCACTCGTCCCGTTTCGACGAGTGACGTGCGGAACGATTCCTGGAGGACGCGTGGCGTATGGAACAGCCCAGGAGGAACCTGTGATGTGCGTCACTGATGCAGCTTCAACAGGTGACGTACGGAACGCTTCGTGGGGAACCCGTGACAGAGGGAACGGGTAAGGCGGGAACGATGATGTACGTCACCGATTGGCTCCTGATGCGTGAGATACGGAACGGGAAGAGCCTGACGGGTGACGTAGGTCACCCGTCCCCTGGTACGTGTGACGTCGGGAACGGGTAGGGCCGTGACCGGTGATGCACGTCACCTCCCGATTACCGGCGCCGCGCCGCCGTGCCAGGGGCACGTTTCAGTGGGCACAGCCTCCGTCTTGAACAGCTCCCACCGGGTGTCGGGGCATCCCGTGGTGGCAAGGCACCCGGTTTCATGGCAGATCTCGCGCGCCACTATCCCGGGCGGCCTCCGAAACGTGGCGGGGGGCTTTCCCGCCAGCGCTTCCCTCATGAAGTCGGCCCATATAGGTGCAGCGGCGACCGCGCCCGACCTTCCGAGGGGGGTGGCAGGGTCGTCGTACGCCACGTACACCGAGCACACGAGGTCCGGGGTGTATCCCACGAACCAGGCGTCGGTGTAGTTCTGCGTCGACCCGGTCTTCCCTGCTGCCGGGCGCTTCACCTTTCCCGCTATGGTCCCGGCCGTTCCCCAGCGGCTTATGACCTGCTTGAGGATGTCGGTAACAATGAACGCAGTTCTGGGGTCGAGTACCTGCCTTACCCGGGGGCGGTCACGCAAGAGCTCGCGGCCGTACTTGTCCTTGACCGACACGATGAACACGGGCTCTACGCGCTTTCCCCCGTTGGCGAAAGGAGCGAATGCCGCAGCCATCTCCAGCGGCGTCACCTCTGACGTCCCGAGGACGAGCGAAAGGTTGGGGCGCAGCGGGCTCTTGATGCCGAATTGCCTTGCGTACTCCGCTCCCTTTTCAGGCGCTATGATGCTCGCGAGGCGAACCGAGACCACGTTGCATGAGACCACGAGCGCTTCCCGCAGCGTGAGCGGGCGGAGGTGATAGTCGAAGCGTCCGTAGTCGGTCGGGGTATAGGGGACTCCTGTCGACCAGAACGTCAGCGGCTCGCAGGTGAGGGTGGTCGCCGCCGTGAAACCGCTGTCCAGCGCCGCGGCATAGAAAAACGGCTTGAATGCTGAGCCGGGCTGCCTCCTCGCGTGGATCGCCCTGTTGAATTGGGTCTCGTGAAAGCTTCTCCCTCCGATGAGCGCACGCACGTGGCCGTTCCTCGGGTCGATGGCGACCAGTGCTCCCTGGGGCTGGATGACCTGGTCAGGAGGCGTCCCGGGGGTGAGTGCGTCAAGCCCCTCTCCGAACGCCTTCTCCGCTGCCCTTTGCATGGACATGTCAAGGGTGGTGTATACCTTCAGTCCGCCCGAGTATAGCAGGTTCCCGCCGTCGCCGAGGCGGCGCAGGATCTCCTCCATGACGTAGTCCACGAAGTAAGGCGCTGCCCTGATCTCGCGGGCGCCGATCCCCACGAGCTTGAGCGGTTCCCGGGCCGCGGCCTCCGCCTGGGCCTTCGTAAGGTATCCCGCCGAAACCATTCTGCCCAGCACGACCCTGCGTCTGGCGAGGGCGGCGCTCATGTTCCTGTACGGGGAGTAGTAGAAAGGTCCCCTGGTGAGACCTGCAAGCATCGTGGCTTCTCCAAGGGAGACATCCGCGGCGCTCTTTCCGAAGTAGAGGCGCGCCCCGGCTTCGACCCCGTACGCCCCGTGCCCCAGGTACACGAGGTTGAGGTACCGCTCGAGGATCTCGTCCTTTGAAAACTTGAGCTCCAGGTAAATCGTGAGGAAGAGCTCTGCCACCTTACGCCCGACGGTTCGCTCCGGAGGCAGGAACATGTTCTTGGCAAGCTGCTGGGTTATGGTGCTGCCGCCCTCCACGATACGTCCTGCCCGGATGTTCCGCACGAGGGCCCTTGCGATGCTGACGGGATCGATGCCTGGATGCTTGTAGAAGCGCTCGTCCTCCACGGCGATGACCGCCTCGCGCAGACGGGGCGCGATGGCCGAGAGTGGCACCTGGACGCGATTGCCCGCAACGGTCGACGTGATGGCCTCGCCATGGATGTCGTAGAACACGCTTCCGATCTGCTTGCCGGGTATCGGGAAGATGCGCACAAGGGCAAAGGCGACCAGGACCACGCCAGCGACCGTGAACACGGCCGAACGCCAGCGGGCGCGAATGCCCGAGGGGCCGCCCTGGACACCCGCGTCCTCCTGCTCATGCCGGCCGCGTCGCCCGTGCTGCTCCTGCCGTCCGT
Source organism: Bacillota bacterium (assembly GCA_050261335.1). Classification (GTDB taxonomy): domain Bacteria; phylum Bacillota; class SHA-98; order UBA4971; family UBA4971; genus UBA6256. Next base: position 47,865 of record JBLNDE010000050.1, on the reverse strand, counting down.
GCCGGTCTTGCTGCCCGCGCTTTTCGCACTGCCCGCGGTCTTCGGGCCGCCCGCGCCCTCCGTGCAAACCCCACGCCTCGCTCCCGCCAGGTGAAATGACGCGCCTGGAGCCATCGGTCGGTCTCGCCCCGGCCTGGACTTCAGGCACAGGTTCATCGGCGTTCGCCCGTTCGGCGGCGAATCAGGGACAGGCTCTTGTACGATTGAGCGCCCTCGATCCGCCTGACCTCGAGCGCCGAATCTGACGAGGCGCGCCGCAAGCGCCGTCCCCGGAGTACAACACCGGCAACCCCTGGAAAAGTGGCGGTGGTTTCTGAACCCGCACTTAGTATGTCCCCGCGTTCCGAGGAGGAAAAGCGTGACGCGTATAGAATGACCCGTAGATTGGTACGTAGTTGTTAGACCCTGGCAGAAGGAGAGATGTCAAAGTGGTACACATCGAAGTCATCAGAGCCCTCGCGGAGAAGACCGACTCCAGGATCGTCATGGCTGTAGTGGACGGCCTGGGAGGTCTTCCCCATACCGACACAGGGCGCACCGCCCTCGAGTCGGCCAGCACACCGAACCTGGACGCTCTTGCGGCCAGGTCCAGTTGCGGGTTGGTGGAGCCGGTGGGGATAGGGATCACCCCGGGTAGCGGGCCGTCGCACCTCGCGCTCTTTGGGTACGATCCTCTGAAGTATGAGATAGGCCGGGGCGTTCTCGAGGCCCTCGGGGTCGGGCTGGAGCTGCAGCGTACCGACGTTGCCGCCCGCGGGAACTTCTGCACCGTGGACGAGTCCGGCGTCATCACCGACAGGCGTGCCGGGAGGATTCCGACGGAGAAGAACCGAGAGCTCGTCAACATGCTTCGCGAGATCCGCGTGGACGGCGCGGACGTGATCCTCGAGCCCGGCAAGCTGCACAGGTTCGTTGCGGTGTTCCGGGGCGAGGGGCTCTCAGGGGACATCGAGGACACCGACCCGCAGCATGTGGGCGAGCGGCCGAAGCCAGCCGTCCCGCGTGCCCCCGAAGCCAAACGCACGGCGGCGATCATCAATCAATGGCTCGACAGGGCGACGCAGGTGTTGCGCGACCAGCATCCCGCGAACATGATTCTGCTCCGAGGTTTCGCGAAGCACCCCGACATACCGACCATGTCGGAGACATTCAAACTCACCCCGGCAGCCATCGCCACCTATCCGATGTATCGCGGCGTGGCGAGGTTGCTGGGCATGGAGATCCTGGAGACCGGTGCTACCATGGAGGATGAGGTAGCAACCCTCCGTGAGAACTTCGGAAAGTTCGATTTCTTCTACCTCCACGTCAAGGACACAGACAGCGCGGGGGAGGACGGCAATTTCGCCCGCAAGGTGGAGGTGCTCGAAGCCTTCGACCGGAGCCTCCCCGCCATTCTGGAACTTGAGCCCGACGTGCTGGTGGTGACCGGGGACCACTCCACCCCCGCCACTCTCAAGGCCCATAGCTGGCACCCGGTGCCTTTCCTCATCCACTCCAAGTGGGTGAGGCCTGACCGCATCGCGGGTTTTGGCGAGACGGCCTGCGCGGGCGGGTCGCTCGGGACGTTCCCGTCCCTCGGCGCCCTCCCTCTGGCGATGGCGCACGCTCTCAAGCTGGCCAAGTTCGGAGCGTAGCCTGCGAGCGCTCTCGCGACCGGCATCCGGTGCCGGTCGCGTCGCGTTTGCTCGTTTGTCGCGATGGATATCATGAGGTCAACACCCGGCCGGGGACTTTCCTCGAGCCGGTACCGTGCAATACCAGCCAACGAGCCTTGCGCGAGCGCGGACAAATGTATAGTATATAGTTGTGGCGGAGGCTGCAAGCAGGACCGGAGCCGAGGGGGAGGCCCATGCCGTTCGACATCAGCCTGGCAAGGTTCGTTGAGGACCTTGCCAAGATAAATGCCAGGCAGGCTGTCAGCGCGGTAGCAGATATCCTCATCGTGGCGTACGTCATCTATAAAATACTCGTGATCATCCGGGGAACGAGGGCGGTGTCTCTACTGAAAGGCATCGCCATTCTGTTTGTAGCCACGATGGTCAGTAACCTCCTGGGCCTGCGGACCGTATACTGGTTGTTGCAGAAGACCATCACCCTGCTGTTTGTGGCGCTGCCCATAGTCTTCATGCCAGAACTGCGCAGGGCACTGGAGCAGATCGGCCGCGGAGGCCTTTTCGCAGGCCCTCTCGGGTTTCTCGGCAAGGAGGATGCCGCGAGGCTCATCTCCGACGTCGCACGGGCGGCGGCGATGATGGCCCGGGACAAGGTCGGTGCGCTCATCGTGATCGAGCGTGAGACCGGCGTCGCCGAACTCATGGAGACCGGGACGAAGATCGACGGCGTGGTGTCAGCGGAACTCCTCGCCAACATATTCACGCCCAACTCGCCTCTTCACGACGGCGCCGTCATCATCAAGGGGAACAGGATCGTCGCGGCAGGATGTTACCTGCCTCTCACGGAGAACCCGGCCGTAAGCAAGAGGCTCGGGACGAGGCACAGGGCTGCACTGGGTCTCACGGAGCAGTCTGATGCGGTGGTCGTGATCGTTTCCGAGGAGACAGGGGTCATCTCACTGGCGCTTAACGGCAAGCTCACGCGCTACCTCGACGAGGGTGCCCTGAGGGATAAGCTCGGGGAGTTGCTGGAACCCGGCCGCGTCAGGCAGGGCATCCCCGGGTGGCTGAGGGGGCATGCGACATGAAGTTGCCCGTTGCGCGCGACCTGCACCTGCGAATAGCAGCGCTGCTTCTCGCAATCGTTGTATGGTTCGTGGCGGGTGCCGACATCAGGCGCACGCAAGGGGACACCGTCGAGAAGATCATCACGGTTGGCATGGAGGTTCGCGGGGTGGCCCCGAACCTCATAATCACCGCGAAACCCAAAGATGTGGAAGTCCGCGTGCGCGGGCCCAGGCATGTGGTGGAGCCGCTCGACGGGTCCAGGGTCAGAGCGTTCGTGTCTGTAGCGGGGCGCGGGGAAGGCGAGCACGGCGTGAGGGTTCAGGCCTCGGCGCCCGACGGCGTCCAGGTCATGGAGATAATGCCGTCGAGCACGAGCGTGACCGTTGAGGCTGTCATCGGACGGGACATGCCTGTGGTCGTGGCTCTCGTGGGATTTCCGAGCGACGGCTATGTCCCCTTGCAGCCAGGCTCCACGCCGAGGTCAGTGACGATAGCTGGGCCAAGGAGCAGGGTGGAGGCGGTGAGGAGCGCGCTCGCCCAGATAGACATCTCAGGGGTTGCAGCCGGGGTCTCGCGGGACGTGGCGGTGGTCCCCGTCGACGGCAGCGGCAGCCAGGTCGAGGGCGTGAGCGCGTATCCGGCGTCGGCTCGCATCACCGTCCCGGTGCAGGCGAGGGCGCAACTTGCGCCTTCAGCTACGGGGAGCGGGGGGGCCGGCGCGGGCGCGGCCGGGCAGGGTGTATCCGGCGCATCAGGACCGGCCGGTGGCGGCGCTTCCTCCACTGGCGGGGGCTCCGGCTCCGATGCCGGTACCGGTAACAGCGCGGGCGGTGCGTCTGCCCCCGGGTCGACGCCTGGTAAGGCACCTGTGCAGCCGAATCTCAAGAAGACCGAGAGTCTCTATTGAGCGTTCATCAACTGACCGTTCATTAACGATTGGCGGACGATTTGCGAGAGACCGGGAGGACAGAGTGGATGGGAAGACTGTTCGGCACAGACGGGGTGCGTGAGATCGCCAACGGCGCGCTTTCTCCTGAGCTTGCGTTCAGGCTCGGGCGAGCGGGCGCCGCGGTGGTCGCCTCGAAACGGAGCACAAGGGACGGCGCCCCCGCGATCGTCATCGGCCGGGACACGAGGCTTTCCGGGGATATGCTCGAGGCGGCCCTGGCGGCTGGTATGATGTCCGTCGGAACGCGCGTGCTGCGTGTGGGGGTGGTGCCAACGCCCGGCGTGGCCTATCTCGTGCGCAGCCTCGAGGCCGACGCCGGGGCCGTCATCTCCGCTTCGCACAACCCCGTCGAGTACAACGGCATCAAGTTCTTCTCTCGTGACGGCTTCAAGCTATCCGATGAGGAGGAGGTAGAGATAGAGCGGCGCGTCCTCGACGGTGCAGGCAACGTGCGGTCCGAACCGGAAGACGGCCTGCCGAGACCCACAGGGTGCGACGTGGGACGATCACTGGATATCACTGACGCTCAGGATAGATACGTGGAGTTTGTGAAACGCACCTGCGATGTTACGCTGGAAGGGCTCAAGATCGTCGTGGACTGCGCGAACGGCGCGGCATTTGCGTGCACCCCAAGGCTGTTGAGGGAGCTCGGCGCCGACGTTGTCGCCATGAGCGACGCGCCTGACGGCACGAACATAAACGTGGGCTGCGGTTCGACCCACCCGGAGGCCGTCTCGCGGGCCGTGGTGGAGGCAGGGGCTGACATCGGCCTTGCACACGACGGCGACGCTGACAGGCTCATCGCCGTCGATGAGAGGGGTCGGGTGGTCGACGGCGACCACATCATGGCTATATGCGGGCTTCATCTCCTTCGCCAGGGAAAGCTCCCCCGCAACTCGATCGTGGCTACCGTCTACAGCAATCTTGGATTGGTGAAAGCCTTCGAGCGCGAGGGCGGGTCCGTGGTCCTCACGAAGGCCGGCGACCGTTACGTGCTGGAGGAGATGCGCAGGACGGGCATCATCCTCGGAGGCGAGCAATCCGGCCACATCATCTTCCTCGACCGCAGCACGACCGGGGACGGAGCCATCACGGCGCTTGCGCTCCTTTGCGTGGTCCGCGAGACGATGCAGCCTCTCTCGGCGCTGGCCTCCTGGATGCAGACCTTCCCGCAGGTGCTCGTAAACGTGAGAGTCCGCGACAAGAACGGGCTCTCCGGTAACCGGGCCATTGATGAGGCTGTTGCCCGCGCCACCGAACGCCTCGGCGACGATGGCAGGATATTCGTGCGGCCGTCCGGCACCGAGCCCCTCGTCAGGGTGCTCGGTGAGGGACCTGACCGCGCGAGCTTGGAACAGGTCGTCGGGGATGTCGCCAGGGCGATAAGTGAGGCTCTCGGCTAAGCCGCGACGGTGCGAGACCGGCCCGGCGCTTCGTACGGTTGCCGGTAGAGGCAGCCATGCGATTGCCGGGCCACCGTCTTCAGTACTTGTCAGTCACTCACCCGAAAGGAGCAGGACCATGTGTGGAATAGTCGGCTATATCGGGCCGCGCCAGGCAAGCCCAATCCTCCTGGATAACCTGAAAAAGCTGGAGTACCGTGGATACGATTCAGCCGGGATCGCGGTTCTGGGAAACGGGTCAATCGAGGTGAGGAAGACCGAAGGCAGGCTGGCGAAGCTGGAGGCCCAGCTCAACGGGGAAGCCCCTGCCGGCTGCGTGGGGATCGGACACACGCGCTGGGCGACTCACGGCAGGCCGTCCGACGTGAACGCCCACCCGCACAGCGACTGCACGGGGCAGCTCGCCGTGGTCCACAACGGCATCATCGAGAATTACCTCGCCCTGCGGGAGTGGCTCGAGGCGAGGGGTCATGCGTTCAACTCCGAGACCGACACCGAGGTGCTCCCGCACCTCATCGAGCAGTACTACAACGGGGACCTGGCGGGCGCAGTGCGGCAGGCTCTCTCCAGGGCGCGCGGATCGTTTGCCATCGCTGTGATATCCCGACGCGACCCCGACATGATCGTCGCAGCCCGCAAGGATAGCCCGCTCATCGTCGGCCTTGGGAAGGGCGAGAACTTCCTTGCGTCCGATATCCCTGCGGTCATGGCTGCTACGAGGGAGATCTTCGTCATGGAGGACGGGGAGGTTGCCATCCTCACGTCGGACAGCGTCACCGTGCAGGACCTCGACGGGCGGCCCGTGCAAAAGGAGGTGGTCCACGTCAGGTGGGATCCTGTGATGGCCGAGAAGGGCGGATACGATCACTTCATGCTCAAGGAAATACACGAGCAGCCCCGGGCCATCCGGGATACACTCACCGGGCGGATCGACAGGGACGCGAAAACGGTTTCCTTGCACGAAGTACCCATCACAGGCGCCGACCTCGCGAACATCGACAAGGTATTCATCGTCGCGTGCGGCACAGCTTACCATGCTGGCCTCGTGGGCAAGAGGCTCATAGAAGGCCTGATGCGGGTACCGGTGGAAGTGGACGTTGCGAGCGAGTTCCGGTATAGAGACCCGATGGTCTCCCCGAGGACGCTTACGATTGTGGTCAGCCAGTCTGGAGAGACCGCCGACACCCTCGCGGCGCTCAGGGAGGCGAAGAAGCGGGGCTCGCGCGTGGTGGCCATCACCAACGTCGTCGGGAGTTCGGTGGCGCGCGAGGCGGACGACGTGCTCTACACGTGGGCAGGCCCGGAGATCGCGGTGGCGTCCACGAAGGCGTACATCACGCAGCTCGTGGCGCTCGCTCTCGTTGCGGTGGGGCTGGGAAGACGCCGGGGCACGATCGATCTCGAAGAAGAGCAGGAAATCGTGCGCCAGATGGAGAAGCTTCCCATGTACGCCGAGGAGATCCTGCTGGGGCAGGACAGCGTGGTGCGCGATCTCGCACAGGAGCTGCATCGGGCGGAGCAGATGTTTTTCATCGGCAGGGGGCTCGACTATGCGGTCTCCATGGAGGGGAGCCTCAAGCTCAAGGAGATCTCCTACATCAACGCCCAGTCGTACCCGGCCGGTGAACTGAAGCATGGCACGCTTGCTCTCGTGGTGAAGGGCGTGCCGGTCATAGCCCTTGCGACCCAGGGCGACGTGTATGAAAAGATGCTGAGCAACATCAAGGAAGTGAAGGCGCGCGATGCCACGGTCGTCGCCCTCGCGCTCGACGGCGACGACGAGATCCGCAAGTCTGTGGACCACGTGGTCTATATCCCGCGGACCAGCGCGTATCTGGCGCCGGTGCTGGCGGTCATTCCGCTGCAGTTGTTCGCGTACTACGCAGCGGTGGCCCGGGGCTGCGATGTGGATAAGCCGAGGAACCTGGCGAAGAGTGTGACCGTCGAGTAACGCGCGAGTAACGCGTGTTGGGGGCGGGGGCCGGGGGCTGAGAACGGAGACGATGGCAGGGCCGATGATTCTCCGGGCGAACGGTACACAAGGTTCAGAACAGATCTCCGGCGCGGCCGGAGCGCGCCGCGCTGGCGAGCCAGGAGCGGGGAGCGGTGACGCGGCCCGGGTTCCCGACCGCAGCGGCCCCTCCCTATCCACGGGCGCCGAGGCGCTGAAAGCCGGGAGCGGCCGTGCATGGGACGCGCCCGGCGTAACTGGTGTGGGCGTGGACATCGTTGAGGTGGCCCGCATCCGCGAACTCATGCAGCGTAAGGGTGACAGGCTCGAGGGGCGGGTGTTCACGTCCGAGGAGATGAAGTCCTCCACGGGGGGTCGCTACGACAGGCTGGCCGGGCGGTTTGCGGCCAAGGAGGCCGTGGCGAAGGCCCTGGGCACCGGGATACGCGGCTTCGGGTGGAGCGAGATCGAGATCGCGGAGGATCCCTGCGGGAAGCCGTACGTGCGCCTGGCCGGCCGGGCGGCCGACGTGGCCGCGCAGCGCGGTGTTGTCCGGGTTGAGGTCAGCATCGCTCACACTCGCGACATCGCCATAGCTCTTGCCGTCGCCATCGGAGGTGGAGAGGTTGAAGGTCGTGACGTCTGACGAGATGCGCGAGATCGACAGGAGGGCCATCGAGGAGGCGGGCATCCCCGGCGTGGTGCTCATGGAGAACGCCGGCAGGGCTGTAGCCGACACCGTGAAACGGCTCCTCGAGAGTATGGCCGGGCGCCGCGTGTGCATCTTCGCCGGCAAGGGCAACAACGGCGGGGACGGGTTCGTTGTGGCGCGCCATCTCGTGAACTCACAGGTCCGGGTCAAGACCTTCCTTCTGGGCAAGACCGACGAGGTGCGTGGCGACGCCAGGGTCAACCTGGACGTTCTTGTGCGCATGGGCGTCGATGTGGAGGAGCTCGGCCCCGAGGACGTCCACAGGGCAAGAGTCGCCGTGTCCGTGTCGGACGTGGTCGTGGACGCGATCTTCGGGACCGGGTTCAAAGGCGAGGTGGGTGGGTACTCCGCCCAGGTGATCGACGCCATCAACGAGTCCGGGCGGCCGGTAGTAGCGGTGGACGTGCCGTCCGGCCTCGATGCAAGCACGGGCAAGATCGGCGCAAGCTGCGTCAGGGCGAAGTATACTGTGACCTTCGGTCTGCCCAAGGTCGGGCTCCTTCTCTATCCTGGCGCAGCTTGTGCTGGAGAGCTGGTTGTCGCGGACATCGGCATCCCCCGGGCGTTTCTCGCGGATGAACGACTTAAGCTCAACCTCTCTATAGCCGAGGAAATCAGACGCTACCTCCCTGCTCGTGACCCCGATTCGCACAAGGGGACGTTCGGCAGGGTGCTGGTGGTGGCCGGCTCGCAGGGCATGGCGGGAGCCGCTGCCCTCGCCAGCATGGCGGCGCTGCGGTCGGGAGCTGGGCTCGTGACACTTGCGGTCCCAAAGAGCCTTCAGGATATCATGCATTCGAGGCTCACCGAGGTTATTACGCGGGCGCTCCCCGAGACCGAATCCGGAAGCATATCCCTTCAGGCGCAGGCTCTCCTCGATGGCATTCTGCGGGGCGCGGAGGCCCTCGCGATAGGCCCGGGCCTCTCCATGCACAGCGAGACCGCCCAGCTCGTACGGAACATAGTGATGACGACGTCGGTACCGGCTGTTATCGACGCTGACGGGATCAACGCGATAGCGCAGGATCCTGGCACATTGAAGACATCCAAAGCTCCCATCGTGCTGACCCCACACCCTGGCGAGATGGCAAGGCTCACGGGGCTCTCCGCGCACGAGATCAGGCGCGATCGCCTTTCGGTGGCGATGAAGGCCGCGGCCCAGTGGGGCAAGGTCGTCGTCCTGAAGGGCGCGCGCACCATAGTTGCTGACCCCTCAGGGAGGGCATACGTAAACCCCACCGGCAACGCGGGCATGGCCACTGCAGGGAGCGGGGACGTGCTCACGGGCGTCATCGCGGGCCTTCTAGCGCAGGGCGTCGGCGCGCTGGAGGCCGCCGTGCTGGGGACGTACGTGCATGGCCTTGCAGGCGACGCCGCTGCAGCAAGGCGCGGCGAGATGGGCATGATCGCCGGAGACATCCTGGAGTGCGTGCCCGAGGCGCTGGTCAGGCTGGCAGGCCTCAGGGGCCTGGCAGGCGAGAGGGGTGAGACGGATGTGGGAGGGCCATCAAGACAGGCCCACCGTGGCTGAGGTGGACCTTGCGAGCATAGGCAGGAACATAGCCGCGATCCGAAGGAGGATCGGGGCGGGGCCGGAGATCATGGCGGTGGTGAAAGCCGACGCCTATGGCCATGGGGCCGTCCAGGTGGCAACTACGGCCCTTACGAGCGGCGCCACATGGCTCGGTGTCGCCCTTGTGGAGGAGGGGGTCGTGCTGCGAAAGAGCGGCATCATCGCCCCGATTCTCGTTTTCGGTCAGCTTTTCCCGAGCCAGGCGCGGCGCGTCCTCCGCTACAGCCTGTCCTGCACCGTGGGCACGTACGAGTTCGCCGAGGCCCTGTCGGTGGCAGCGACGCAGGAGGGCAAGAGGGGTAAGTGCCATATCAAGGTGGACACCGGGATGGGTCGGATCGGGGTTGCGCCTCGGCAGGCCGTAAGCTTCGTGCGGCGCATCGCCATGCTCCCGAACGTTGAGGTCGAGGGCGTATACACACACTTCGCCACCGCCGATGCGGATGACAAGTCGTGTGCGCGGGAGCAGCTTTCGAGGTTCATGGAAGTGACTGAGGCTCTGCGCACGACGGGAGTGCAGATCCAGTTTCGCCACGTGGCAAACAGCGCGGCTTGCGTGGACATGCCCGAGGCCTGGCTGGACCTTGTGAGGCCAGGCATCCTGATGTACGGCCTCTCGCCGTTCAGCACTGAGAGGTTCCAGAAGGTGAAGAGGGAGATGGACATCCGGCCCGCCCTGTCGCTGAAGACACGGGTGTGCTTTGTGAAGAGGGTGCCTGCGGGCACCCCCGTGAGCTACGGATCGACGTACGTGACCCGAGAGGACACGGTGATCGCCACCCTTCCCGTCGGATATGCTGACGGCCTTTCGCGAGGCCTATCGAACCGCGGTGAGGTCTTGATAAGGGGGAGGAGGCTCCCCGTCGTCGGACGGGTCTGCATGGACCAGTGCATGGTGGACGCCGGGAATCTCGAGGTCGAGGTGGGGGATGAGGCGGTCCTCATAGGCCGGCAGGGCGACCAGGAGATCTCCGCTGAAGAGGTCGCAGACAAACTGGGCACGATAAGCTATGAGGTGGTGTGCGCCATAACCAAGCGCGTGCCGCGCGTGTACTCGCCGCAGCCGTAGGGCGCGGGCCCAGCGGCCCGCGCCGGCCAGGGGACGTATCGACCCTGTCCAGTGCGGCGAGGAGGGTGACGGGCGGACCAGATCCGGCAGCGCGCTTTGGGGAAGACCGGTGTCGAGAAAGAGGTGTTGCGGGTTGGCAGAATTCGACGCGGCAGTGGTAGGAGGGGGGCCGGGCGGGTATGTCGCGGCTATCAGGGCGGCGCAGCTTGGACGCTCGGTGTGCCTCGTTGAAAAGGACCAGCTTGGCGGGACGTGCCTGAACAGGGGTTGCATCCCCACCAAGGCGCTTGTTGCGAGCACACAGACCCTCGAGATGGCGAGGCGCCTTGCCGAGTTCGGCGTGGAGACCGGCGGCGCGGGCGAGGTCCGGGCGCGCTTCGACAAGATGGTGGCGCGGAAAAACCAGGTGGTGGCGAGGCTCCGGGCGGGAATAGGCTTTCTCCTGAAGAAGAACAAGGTCACCGTGATCGCGGGTGTCGGCAGGGTGGCCGGCCCGGGGCGGGTCGAGGTCGAGGCGAAGGACGGGCCGGCCGAGGTGAAGGCGCGCGACATAATCATCGCGACGGGGTCGAAGCCAATGATCTTGCCGTCGTTTGGGTACGACGGCCGAACCGTCATCACCAGCGACGAGGCCCTCGACCTTCAGGATGTGCCCGGGAGCCTGCTCATTGTGGGCGGCGGCGTCATCGGGTGCGAGTTTGCATTCATTTTCTCGAGCCTGGGCAGTCGGGTGACTGTGGTTGACATAATGCCGACGGTGCTGCCGATGGAGGACCCGGATTCAGCTGCTGCTGTAGCGGCTTCCCTGAAGAAGCGCGGGGTGGAGGTGAGGACGGGCGTCAGGATCGAGCGTATCGCCGCGGAGGGAGACGGGGCCGTGGCCACGCTTGATAGCGGCGAGCGCCTCGCGGCGTCGCGAGTGCTCCTGTCGGTCGGGCGAAAGGCTAACTCCGAGGGCATCGGCCTCGAGGATGTTGGAGTCGAGATCGGCAAGCGGGGCGAGGTGGTCGTGAACGACCAGATGGCGACGAATGTCTCCGGCTTTTACGCCATCGGAGACGTCGTGGGCAAGGTAATGCTCGCACACGTGGCGTCGGCGCAGGGGATCGTTGCCGCCCACAACATAGCAGGGGCCGACAGGCGCATGTCGTACGCGGCCGTGCCGAGCGCCATCTTCACATCGCCCGAGGTGGCGAGCGTCGGGTTGAACGAGCGGCAGGCCAGGGATGAGGGCTTCGATATAAGAGTGGGGAAGTTCCCCTTCACGGCGAGCGGCAAGGCTCTTGCGATGGGGGAGGCCGAGGGGTTCGTCAAGATCATCGCCGACGCCAGTACTGACAGGATCCTCGGGATCCACATCGTCGGCCCGCATGCCACGGAGCTCATCCCCGAACCCGCCGTGGCGGTGAGGATGAGGATGACCGTCGGCGAGTTCGCGAAGACCATACACGCGCATCCCACGCTTGCGGAGGCCCTGGGCGAGGCCGCCGAGGCCGTCCACCGCATGGCCATTCACATATAGGGCTACTCCGTTGGCGGGGTTAGCGCGGCGGGGCTGCCTGGTCGCGGCGCCCGCCAGCCATGAGGAGCCCGAGTTCGTCCACGTTGACCTGGTCCGTATCCAGCACGTCCACGATCTCTCCCTCATAGATGACGGCTATGCGGTCGCTGAGGTTGAGGATCTCGTCAAGCTCCTCGGAGATGAGGAGAATGCCGCCGCCGGCCGCTCTCACGTCCAGAAGCCGGCGATGGACGTACTCCGTGGCGGCGATGTCCAGCCCCCGAGTGGGGTAGCAGGCCAGCAGCATCGCCGGATTCCTGGACACGTCTCGCGCCAGGATGAGCCGCTGGATGTTTCCGCCTGAGAGGTGCGTGGCGACGGTGTGGAGGTCCGGCGTCCTGATATCGTACTGCTCGACCATCCTCGTGGCCCAGTCCCGGATGGCCCGGCCCTGGAGGAAGATGCCTCGGGAGAATGGCGGGCGGTGGTGGCTCTTGAGCACCAGGTTCTCCTCCACGGAGAACGAGGGCACGATGCCCACCGAGAGGCGGTCCTCGGGCACGTAGCCGAGACCTTCCGCGATAATGCGGGCGGGCGGTGCATTGGTGATGTCCTTGCCCTGAAGGCGCACCCGGCCGCGCGTCACCCGCCGTAGTCCCGCTATGGCTTCTGCGAGCTCTTTTTGCCCGTTGCCTGACACCCCGGCGAGACCCACGATCTCTCCTGTCCTGACTTCGAGGGATAGGCCGCGGAGTGCAGGCAGGCCCTTGTCGTTGTCTGCCCACACGCCGGATAGCTCGAGGACCGGTGCTCCCTGCGCTGCCTCGCCCGAACGGCGTGCCGGAGCGATATCTCGCCCTACCATCATCCGGGCGAGCATGCCAGGGTCCGCCTTGGAGGTGGGGACAGTGCCCACCACCTTGCCGCCGCGAAGCACTGTCACCCTGTCGCTGACGGCCATCACCTCGTTGAGCTTGTGAGTAATGAACACAATGGCGCGCCCCACCCGGGCCATTCCTTTCAGAACCTGGATGAGCTCGCTCGCCTCCTGGGGAGTGAGTACGGCGGTGGGCTCGTCGAGAATGAGCACCTCAGCGCCACGATAGAGAGCCTTTACGATCTCAACGCGCTGCTGCTCTCCCACGCTCAGTTGCCACACTGGCGCGTCGGGCTTCACGTTCAGGCCGTATGAGCGAGCAAGCTCGGCTATGCTCCTTGCTGCGGAGCGAAGGTCGAGGAGCGGGCCTCGCGGGGAGGCGAGGCCCAGCACCACGTTCTCCGTCACCGTCAGGCTGGGCACGAGCATGAAGTGCTGGTGTACCATGCCTATACCGAGGGATATCGCCTCCCTGGGTGACGGGATGTGCACCGGCGCGTCGTTGACGAGGATCTGCCCTCCGTCGGGGCGGTACAGGCCGTACAGGACCTTCATGAGGGTCGTCTTCCCGGCCCCATTCTCGCCAAGCAGGGCGAGCACCTCGCCGGCCTTGATGTCGAGATCCACGTGGTCGTTCGCCAGCACGCCGGGGAATCTCTTCACGATCCCCCGCATCTTCACGTTCCTGACACGGCGCACGGCGGCCGCCATAACCGCACCCTGTACGTTAGGGGCAGCCTTTGCGTTTCCCGCGTCCGTGGTGTTCGGCGCGTTCGCTGCTGCATCCGTCACATTCATCAGGTGAGGCCTCCCGCCCTGAGTGTGAACCTCTCAGCTATTTCCCAAGTGAGAGTGCAGAAATGCTCTCGGCTCTTGGGAGGGGTTGCCGGTGATTGCACGAGGGGTGTCAAAATCCGGCTGCCTAGCCAGACGGGCCGAATTTCGGCGAAGCGCGCCACACTTGGGGCACCGTCCCCGAGTGCAACGCCGGCAACCCGCCAGATGTTGGCAGACTGGGAGGGACTAACGAACCCTCACTTGGCTCCTCCCTTGGGCAGCTCAATCTTGAGGGCTCCGCTCATGATCTGCTGCTTGACCTTCTCCACCTTCTCTTTGACAGTGGCCGGGATCTTGTCGGCGAGCTTCGGGTTGTACCTCAGCTCGAGGGTGCCGTCAGCGAACGAAAGCACGAGATGTTCGCCGCCGAGCAGGCCTTTGGACCTGAGCTCGAGCATCCTTTTCACGACTTTCTGCCAGTTGTAGACCTGGGCCACCAGGACCGTATCAGGTGCCAGCGAGCTCTGATCCATGTCGGTGGACATCCAGTACCTCCCGGGCCTCTCCGCGACCGCCCGGACCCCGCCGACCGCCTGCTGCGACGATCCTGTCAGGATGTCGGCCCCGGCATCCATATGCACCTTGGCAAGCTCGCCGGCGCCGACCACATCGCCGAACGAGCCGGTGTAAGCGATGCGGACCTTTGTGTCAGGCCGTGCGGCCATGGCACCCTGCTGGAAGCCGTAGTTGTACTTCACCGCGTCGCCCGACTCAACCGGGCCCACGATTCCAAGGACGCCGCTCCTGCTCATGAGCGCGGCTATCATGCCCATCAGATAGGCGCCCTCTTGCGCCTGGGGGTCATAGGCGAAGATGTTGGGGGCCGGCTTGAAGCCCGTCCCGTAGGCAAAGGTGGTCTTCGGGAAATCATATGCGATTTCCATGAGCACGCTCTGATATTGCGCCCCGTGGGCGATGACGATGTCGTAGCCCTGGTCGGCATACTGGCGAATGGCAGCGCCCGCATCCACCGGGTTTGCCAGCCTCTCGCTCACGGCAAGCTCCATCCGCCCTTCGCCCATCTCTCTCTGGACCGTCTTGAGCCCCTCGTACATCGACTGGCTCCACGCCATGTCGTCTATTGTGCTCGGCAGCACGAGGGCGATCCTGACCTTGGCGGCTGTATGTCCCACCCCTGCGCAAAGTGCCATCAGCAATGCTACAATGATGGCCAGCGACGTCAGCAACCGAACCCTTCTCATCTCTTCCTCCTCCTTACATGTTTGTTGCAGTTACAACGGCTCCGGAGCGCGGAGCCGAACTCGCCAGAGCCAGTGGGCATGCCCTGCGTCAAGCGGACTCGCGCTGGAACGGCTTACCGAGAGCGGCCGGTGCCCAGACTCGTCCCACGGCGATCGCCAGCGCCGCGATGGTCATGACGTACGGGAGAATCACCGCGAACTCGTACGGGAAGTTGATTCCGAGCACTTGGATCCACAACTGGAGAGCGTTCATCATGCTGAAGAGCAGCGACCCGAGGAGGATGCCCACCGGGCTCCATCTGCCGAAATACACGAGGGCCACAGCGATGAACCCGCGGCCTGCCGTGATGTTATCAGCGTACATGTTAGCCTGGCCCACCGTGAGGAAGGCTCCTGCGAGGCCCGCGAGCGCGCTCCCCAGGATCACGCACTGGTAGCGGATGGCGTTGACGTCAACACCCAGAGTGTCCGCAGCCTCCGGGGTGGTTCCAGCTGCGCGTACCTTCAAGCCCCACGTGGTCTTATAGAGGACGAACCAGGACACCGGGACCAGGATCAGGGCCAGGTAGACCAGCCAGTTGTGCTGGAACAGGATGGGGCCGAACACCGGAATACGAGAAAGAACGGGCACGTGCACCGGGCCAAAGCCCCGGATGGAGGTGATGAAGCCAACATAAAGGCGGAAAAGCAGGCCGGACAGCCCCCAGCAGAACATGTACAGCCCGATGCCGCTTATCCCCTGTTCAGCCTGCATTGTAACGCTGACGACGGCCATGAGAAGCCCCAGGACGGCTCCCACCATGATCCCAACGGCAACCCCCAGGTACGGGTTGGACGTGTGCAGTGTCACGAGGAACCCCATGAATGCTCCCATCATCATGACACCCTCGACGCCGAGGTTGAACACCCCTGAGCGCTGGACAAACATCTCCCCCAGCGCAGCGAAGAGGAAGGGCGCGGCAAGGCGCACTCCGGTTGCGAGGATCCCGATGACGGCCCCCTGACTCAGAAGATCCTCCACTGTTAGCTTTGAACCTCCTCATTACCCCGAGAGGGCCCCTTCAGCCAGCGCCGCCACAGCTCAGGGCGTCGAATTAAGATGTCGGTCCCAACTACGAACAAGACGACGAGGCCCTGAATAGTCATGACAATGGCTGCAGGGATCGCCACAGCACGCTGCATCATGTCGGCGCCCAGCACGAGCATGCCGAAGAGGACCGCCGCCGGGATGCATCCAAGGGGATGCAGCCTTCCGAAGAGAGCCACCACGATTCCGCTGAAGCCGTAGCCTGCTGACAGCCCCTCCAGCACACGGTGATGGACGCCAAGGACTTCGACAAGGCCGGCCAACCCAGCGAAACCGCCTGCCAGAGCCATGGCCAGGACCTGGTAAGCTTCAACACGGATTCCCGCATAGCGGGCCGCCCGAGGGCCGGCCCCTACCGCTCTCATGCGATAGCCGATAGTGGTGCGCCACAGCAACACGTATACCGCTACGGCAAGCGCCATAGCGAGGAGAAAGCCCCAGTGAAATCTTGTGCTGGGGACCAGCCTCGCCATCCATACCTGCCTGGGAAGGAGCGCGGTCTGAGGGCACCCGGTGCCGTATGCGACCTCGTCCGGGTCTATCATGGGGCCCCTTATGAGGTAGAGACAAAGCTGGAGAGCGATCTGGTTCAGCATGATGGTGCTGAGGATCTCGTTCACCGCAAGGCGTGCCTTGAGCCATCCGGCGAATCCGCCCCACACGGCCCCCGCGGCAACACTGACTGCCAGCACCAGGGGGAGGAGGACGAGCCCTGGTAGGTTGGGTAGAGCAAGAGCGACGGCGCTGCCCGCCACTGCTCCCATCACCATCTGGCCTTCTCCGCCGATGTTTAGGATGCCGCTTCGGAAGGACGTGATGATTCCGAGGCTAACAAGCAGGAGAGGGGTTGCCTTGACGAGGCTTTCGGTAATGCCGTAGCGGCCGCTCACCGGCCCGAGGAACATGGACCTGTAAGCGACGAGCGGGTTCGCGCCTGCAATTGCAATCAGGCCTCCTCCGACGAGCAGGGAGAGCGCGAGCGCGCTCAGCAGCATCACGACCTGCAACGCCGATCCTGTGAGCCTACTTCGATTTGTCATGAAAAGCCGATCCCCCGCCTGCGAGCCGGCGCATCGCCCGTGCAGTACCACCTTGCCTGGTGCGCGGTGCGCAAGATGAGCCAGGCTCATGCCCATTTTACCGGCTAGATTCTACATCCTGCCCCGCATTCCTCCACTCCTGCGATAAGAACGTTGCCGTAGACTGGAGCAAGCTTCTCTGCCTTCTTCATATCTCGTCCTGAGCCTTCTTGCGTCGGACCTCACAGAAACCCGCGAGGACGACCCGGGTCACGAGCAACTTGTGAAGGAGTTCGTGGTACTTGCAAGAAAGATCTCTTCGGTAAAGCACAGGGCGCGGGCGTAACCCGGGCCATGCGTCGTCGCGGCCCGCAGGCTTCTCGAGCCGGGAGGCGAGTGCCGTGGTAGAGGTGACTGGTGGGCGTATCAGGTGTTCGGTGGGCGGCAAGCGCAAGACTGCGGTCTTCGATGCGCTGACTGACTTCAAGGGGCCCGACGTCCTGATCCTGCCGCGTGCGCAGCGCGAGGGCAGTGGGCTGGTCTTTTCACTGACGATCGAGCCGGCCCGCGAGATGGTGCTAAATGAGCTGTATCTGGAGATATCGCTGCGGCCTTCGGCCCACGACCGCGTCTACGTGAATGGCTTCCAGAGCTGGACCGAGAGCCGGGAGTTCGACCCCGCGGAGAGCATGAGGGGGATCGTGGCCGTAGCCCGGCCGCTGCTGGGGCCGTACGGAGACTATGCGTTTCACCGGTACAGCGGCCGGCCGGGCAACCTGCACGGGTGGACGTACACCTATGTGAAAAGCGGGCGTGAATGCACGCTTATAGGATCTCTCTCAGAGGCAGCCGGGTACACCCTGTTCGTGTACGACACGGGTGCGGGGGTCCTGCATGTGAAGAAGGACTGCGCGAATGTCCGGGTGCGGTCACCTCTCCAGGCGTTCCACATGTATATCGCGTCTGGGAGCGAGGCCGAGGTCTTCGACGGGTACTTCGAACGACTTGGAATACCCTGCCGCCGCGGTGGTCCCCGCTCAGGCTGGACGAGCTGGTACAACTACTACACCCGGATCAGCGAGGACATCGTGCTCGCCAACCTTGACGCGCTGGCACGCCGGGGCATCCCCATCGACTATTTCCAGGTGGACGACGGGTACCAGAACGCCGTGGGCGATTGGCTCGTGGCGAACCACAAATTCCCTCGCGGCATGAAGCACGTCGCAGACGAGGTAAGAGCAAGGGGCTACAGGGCCGGCCTGTGGCTTGCGCCCTTCATCTGCGAGAAAAGGTCCATCATCTTCCGCGAACACCCCGACTGGGTTCTGCGCGACGCGAAAGGGAGACCTGTCAGGGCGGGCTTCAATCCCAACTGGAGCGGGGTATTCTTTGCCCTCGATTTCTATAGTCCCGCGGTGAGAGACTACCTCGCCCGGGTGTTTGACACGGTCCTGAACGCATGGGGCTTCGACATGGTCAAGCTGGACTTCCTTTACGCCGCTGCGCTGATCCCACGGGACGGGAAACCGCGCGGGCAGGTGATGACCGAGGCCCTGGATTTCCTCAGGAAGGCTGTGGGAGACAGGGTGATCCTCGGTTGCGGGGTGCCACTCGGCCCTGCGTTCGGGCGCATGGACTATTGTCGGGTAGGAAGCGACGTGGCCCCGGTGTGGGATGATCGCCTTCTCCGATGGCTGGGCTACCGTGAAAGGGTGTCCACGGCAAACTCGCTCGCGAGCGCCATTGGCCGCTGGCACCTGAACGGTAACGTCTTCGGCAGCGACCCTGATGTCTTCATCCTGAGGAACAAGGGAAACCGGCTTAGCCCGGACCAGCGGTACACGTTGTTCCTGCTGAACCACATATTTGGGACCCTGGTATTCACCTCCGACAACATCGATACCTATTCCGAGCAGGAGCTGGAGATTTACCTCTCGCAGTTTCCCGTTGTCGAGAAGAGTATACGGCACGTCGAGCGCTCAGGGGACGTGTGCCACGTGGAATTCACCATCGACAACAGGCAGTATGAGGCCTTCGCCAACCTCGGTGCACGCGAGGAGAGCGCAAAGCCTGGGCCGGGCGTGTACTTCGGCCGCGGCCGCTTCATTCCCGGCGGAACGCACATCAGGTTGGGGCCGTACCAGTCTGTGTGCTTCCTTAAGGCCGGGACGGAAGACTTCGCAATTGTGGGAAGCACAGGCCACCTCTTCCCGGGCTGCGAGGTATCGAGGCTCGAAGTGGACGGCAGCGATATCGTGATGGATTACCACGAGCGAGCAGTCAGGAAGCGGGACGTGTACATCAGAGTGCCTGAGAACGCAGGTAACTTCAGAGTAAATGGCGAGACGGTGATCCCGGAGCGCGTGCTTGGCATGTGGGTGATAAGAGCAAGCGAGGGAGGAAGCAGGTAGTGTCGAACAGGGAAAAGTGGACCCTGGCCGTCCTGGTCATGATCTCGGTGTGGCTTTTCGCGGACCAGAATGCCATGAATCCGGTCGTACGGGAGATCATGGCTGAGTATCGGATAGACGAACGGCAGATCGGAATCATCGGGTCGGCGTTCACGATCCTTGGGGCGCTGGTGAGCATGTTCTTCGGGTACTTCACCGACCGCTTCTCGCGGAAGAAGCTGCTCGCATTCACCGTGCTTCTCGGCGAGATCCCCTGCTTCCTGACGGGAGTGAGGGCTTTCACGACCACATATAACCAGCTCCTGGTGCTGAGAATCCTCACCGGCCTCGGGGTGGGGGGCATCTTTCCGATCACCTTCTCGCTCGTGGGCGATTACTTCAATGCCGAGCACAGGGCCACCGCCATAGCGTTCGTCAGCACAGCATGGGGGATCGGTGAGATGCTCGGCCAGGTGATGCCCGGCTTTCTGGCCGGAACATACGGCTGGCGTCTGCCGTTCATTCTTGCCGCGGTCCCGAACTTCGTGCTCGTGCCGGCGTTCATGCTTATGGCCAGGGAGCCGAAACGGGGCGCGCGCGAGAAGGAGCTCGCTGACCTCCTGAAGCGGGGTTTCGAGTATACCGAAAGGATCAAGTTCTCGGACCTCAAGGCCGTGCTTGCCAACAGGACCAACCTGCTGGGGTTCGTCCAGGGGATACCCGGCTCAATCCCGTGGGGGCTCATCCCCTTTTTCCTGATACCTTTCTACGAGGGCAAGGGCTTCACGAAGGAGTTTGCGACGATGCTCACCCTCGTTCTCGGCCTCGGGGCGACGGCAGGCGGACTTCTCGGCGGCTGGGCTGGTGACAGGATATTCCGGCGGTCGCCGAGGGCGTTGCCTCTCTTCTGTGCGGGCGCCGTGCTCGCCGGGGTGGCTCCGGGCTATATGATCATGACGATGCACCTTACGCCTGCCATGGGATCGCACGCGATGGCCATGCCTCTGGTCACCAGTTTCCTGACAGGAGTGATCGTGACGATCCCCTCCGCCAATATCAAGGCCATGCTCATTAACGTGAACCCGCCTGAGCGCCGGGGGTCGGTGTTCGGGCTCCACAACATCACGGATAGCCTTGGGCGAGGGATAGGTCCCTTCCTCGGCGGCATGCTCATCCGTGGCCACGGCTATCTCTATGCGATGCTGTTCGCGGTCTTCATGTGGATCCCGTGCGCCGTGCTGTACGGGGCCATGGCGCTCACCATCGATGGTGACCTCAGCAGCCTGGGGCGGTACTTGCGGGAGAAACGGGACAAGATCGTGGGGGCTGGCGTTAGCCTCTGAAACATGCGCCCTGCAGGCAGCGACCCGGGCCCGCAGATTGGGTGGAGCCACGCGCCAGCGCGAGGAGGAGTTCTTCGACCAGTGTAGAAAGTACCGGCTGAGCAGCGGAGCGGCGTTCCAGCTCCGGGAACAGGCCCCGCCAGATGAAAGGCCCGGGAAGGGCGCCCATAAGCAGGTGAGAGGCCGCAGTAACAGGTTCAGGGCGGAATTCTCCCAGTCCCCCTGATGCAACGCGAGCAAACGTGAGGGCCAGCTCGACTTTGTTTACAGCATAAATGAAGCCAGGCGCGGGTGAGCCTGGGGCATTGGGGCAGACCGTGCCGGCAGCCGGGCGTGTCGGAAGGCCGGCCCGGTGAAGAGCCAGCCGCTTGAGGCGCCTGTCCGGGCGCCGCGCGTATGTAGCTGGGGGAAATGGGATGGTTCTGGAGGAGGGGGGTGGTATCGGGCGGCGGAAACCATCAGCGGCGGGTGAACCCGGGTAGCCCGAACCGGTGGAATCCCCAGGACTAGCCGGACTTGCATGGCTCGGACTGACACGAGTGTGTAGAGTGAAACATGCTCCCGGATACCATTTCGTCAGGAGGGATAGAGATGAGGACATCGAAGTGGCTCGCTGTTCTGGTGGTTAGCGTGACCCTGGTTGCGTGCCTGGGCGCCACGGCAGCCTCAGCTCCTCTCAGCGGCAAACTAGAGATCTTCTCCTGGTGGGCGGGAGACGAGGGCCCCGCGTTGCAGGCGCTCATCGAGCTCTACGAGAAGCAGCATCCTGGCGTCCAGGTCATCAACTCCACCGTCACCGGCGGAGCCGGGGTGAACGCCAAGGCCGTCCTCAAGACCCGCATGCTCGGCGGTGAGCCGCCTGACACCTTCCAGGTCCACGCCGGGCAGGAACTCATCGGCACATGGGTCGTGGCCGGGCGTATGGAGGATCTCAGCGACCTCTATGCGAAGGAAGGCTGGAAGTCGGCCTTCCCCGAGGGTCTCTTGAAACTCCTCAGCACCGACCGCGGCATCTGGTCCGTGCCGGTCAACATCCACAGGTCCAATGTACTCTGGTATGTGCCGGACAACCTCAAGAAGTGGGGCGTGAAGGCGCCCGCCACGTGGGACGAGTTCCTTGCCATCGCCCCGACGCTCAAGGCGAAGGGCGTGGTCCCGCTCTCCCTGGGTGAGAACTGGACCGTCTCCCACCTCTGGGAGAGCGTCGTCCTCGCTTGCCTCGGCAAGGACAAGTGGGAGGCGCTCTGGCAGGGCAAGCTGTCATGGAAGAGCCCGGAAGTCGTGGGGGCGTGGAAGACGTTCGGCAAGGTGCTCGAGTACACCAACCAGGACGCTCCGTCTCTCTCCTGGCAGCAGGCCACCGACATGGTGGTGAAAGGCCAGGCCGCATTCAACGTCATGGGCGACTGGGCGGCGGGCTACATGGTCACCACCCTCAAGCTGCAGCCGGGCAAGGACTTCGGCTGGGCGCCTGCGCCCGGCACCTCCGGCGTGTTCATGATGCTGTCCGACTCCTTTGGGCTGCCAGTGGGCGCTCCGCACCGCGAGAACACCCTCGCGTGGCTGAAGATGCTCGGAAGCAAGGAGGCCCAGGACACGTTCAACCCGCTCAAGGGGTCCATCAGCGCACGTGT
Source organism: Bacillota bacterium (assembly GCA_050261335.1). Lineage (GTDB taxonomy): Bacteria > Bacillota > SHA-98 > UBA4971 > UBA4971 > UBA6256. Next base: position 25,637 of record JBLNDE010000050.1, on the reverse strand, counting down.
GGATAGCGACCTGTCCAAGTACAACGCTTACCTCCAGAGTGCTGCGAAGGACTGGAGGGCCAACGCCATCGTAGGCAGCCTCGCCCACGGAGTGGTCGCCAACGAGCGGTTCATGAATGACTTCGCAACGGTCATGGAGATCTTCCTCAACAGTCGCAACCCCGAGGCGGCGGCGAACGCGGCCCAGGCGGTTGCCATTCAGGCTGGCATAGGTCGTTAAGGCAGAAGGAGGGCCCGCCGCCGGGTTCCCGGACGTGGCCAGGTTCCTGGACGTCCTGGACGCGGCGGGCCCGCAGGATACCCGGGGTGTGCTGGGTGCTGCGGTCTTGGTCCCGCCATGCTTCGAGATGCATGGCCATGGGTCTGGTTGGAAAGGGGTGGGGTCGATGCGGTCCAGGCGCGACCAGGTCATGGCCATCCTTGTCGTACTACCATCTCTTGCGCTCCTTGCGGTGTTCGTGTACGGGTTCATAGGGCAGACGGTCTACATCTCGCTCACCGACTGGGGGCAGGGGGCCGCCCTTGCGCTGAAGCCCGAGATACACTTCGTGGGAGCGCAGAATTACCGTGAGCTCTTCACCGGGTTCCTCAACGTGCGCTTTCGACAGGACCTCGTGAGCATGGTCTTCTTCACTGTGCTGTTCGTCGCCGCATCGCTTGCGCTCGGCCTCTTTCTCGCCACTATCCTCGATCAGCGTATTCGCGGCGAAGCGGTCTTCCGCACGATCTTTTTGTTCCCCATGTCGCTATCGTTCATCGTTACCGGCACCATCTGGCGCTGGCTTCTTCAGCCCCGGGGCGGCGTGAACGTGCTTCCTTCGCTGGTACGCTTGCCGCCTGCGAGTTTCCTGTGGCTCAGCAGTCGGGATCAGGTCCTCCAGTTCAACTGGCAGACATTGCCTTACTACGTGGTGCTGGGCGCGGCGCTCGTGCTCATTGCCTGGGGGCTGTGGTCCGCCGCGCGGCAGCGTTTCCGGGCGGCCGCGCTGACGGGGTTACCGGGCCTGGTGCTGTTCGCATGGGCCCTGGCAGGAGGGGCGACGCAGTTCCAGCTCCTCCCGTTTCCGGAGTCTCACGGCTTCAACCTGGCGCTCGTCGGTGTGGTCATAGCGGCAACGTGGCAGATGTCCGGGTACACCATGGCGCTCTACCTCGCCGGGCTGCGGACGATCCCCGACGAGCTGCGGGAGGCGGCCCGGGTGGACGGGGCAAGCCCCTTGCAGGTGTACCGGTACGTAGAGCTTCCGTTGCTGGCCCCCATCACGTGGAGCGCCATAATCATCCTCGGACACATCGCCCTCAAGATCTTCGACCTGGTGTTCGCCATGGCGGGCCCTGACAACGCGCCTACCAGCGTCCCGGCCATTCTCATGTTCCTTACGACGTTCCGCGGGAACGAGCTTGCGAAGGGGGCGTCTATCGCCGTCATCCTGCTCGTTATCGTGTCCATCCTGATAGTCCCCTACCTCGTTGCATCGTTCCGGGAGGGGAGGGCTTGAGTGGGCCATGTATCAACGTGGCGCAAGCAGGTGGTTCATATATGCTCTCATCACGCTTCTTGCGGTGGCATACCTCATCCCGGTGTACCTCGCACTCGTCACCAGCCTGAAGGCGCCGGCCGACATCAACCTGTTAACGGCGTGGAAGCCCCCGGCGCGTCCGTACTGGGCGAGCTACGCGACGGCCATCAGGCAGTTTGCCCCGTCGCTGAAGAACAGCATCATCCTGGCCATCGCGGCCACCCTTCTTTCGGCCGCACTCGGCTCCATCAACGGCTACGTGCTATGTAAGTGGGAATTCCCTGGCGCCCGTCTTGTGCTGCCGCTTGTGGTGTTCGGCATGTTTATACCTTACCAGAGCATCCTCGTCCCGCTGTTCCAGTTCATGCGCGGGATCGGGCTGTACGGCGGCCTTCCCGGCCTCGTGTTGGTGCACGTTGTCTACGGCCTGCCGATAACCACCCTGCTCTTCCGCAGCTTCTACGCGGAGATCCCGGACGAGCTTCTCGGGGCCGCGTTCATTGACGGGGCGGATTTCTTCGGCATATACAGGTGGCTCGTCCTGCCGCTTTCGGGCCCGCCCTTCCTGGTGGTAGCCATCTGGCAGTTCACGCAGATCTGGAACGAGTTCCTATTTGCCGTGACCCTGGCCCGGCCGGCCTCCCAGCCCATAACCGTGGCCCTCGCGAACCTGGCGGGCGGGCAGGCCGTGTCGTGGAACCTGCCCATGGCCGGGTCCGTGCTGGCGGCCCTGCCCACCGTCGTGGTGTACGTGCTGCTGGGGCGCTATTTCATCCGAGGTCTCCTTGCCGGCGCGCTCAAGGGATGACATCCTGGCACCGCTGTCTTCACCCTGTGCGGCGGCGTTGCGCCGGGTGGCGCCTGCATGGTGCGGGGAGTGCGCCTGACCGCTGGTCAGTGGAGGAGCGCGCAGGCACCGATCCTCAAGAAGGGAGCTCGAGCATGGAGGGTGCCGACCACCTCGTCTGCACCATCGAGGCTTCCGGCAAGGAATGCCTGCCGTTCGCGGTTTCGGCCGAGTCTTGACGCCTCCGGGTTTATGTGGTATTCTGTCAATGTCCCCGGGGCAGGCGACAGGAGCTGGCTCGGGGGCGATGTCGGCCGTGGGATGCGCAGAAAACTATAGGTGTGTCGTGGTGGATGTAGCTCAACGGTGAGAGCGCTGGACTGTGGCTCCAGAGGCTGTGGGTTCGATTCCCATCATCCACCCCATCCTATTATTATAGGACTCGTACGCTGGGAAAACGTAAACGGACAACGGCTGGTATTGTCCAACCGTTGTCCATTTTCGTTTTCATGCAGCTAGACGCCTCATTTGTCCGACAGCCCGAGAGCGCGCCGGAGGTCATTCAGCATCTCCTTCTCCCCCGACGGAATCGCGTGGGCGTAGATCCTGAGCGTCGTCCCGACGTCGGTATGTCCGAGCCGAGCGGCGACGTAGTGGACCGGTACCCGCGCCTTCAGGAGCAGCGTCGCGCAGGTGTGGCGCAGCCCGTGGAACTTGACGGGGCGCACTCCCGCCCCCTGTATGAGCCGCAAGAACTCCCTCTCGCCGAGGTTGTTCGCCTGAAGCGGGCATCCGACCACGTCCTTCCGGCGGTACTTGTCCGGTTCCTTGGCAAAGACGAGCCCGAAGTCGTTGTACGCCTCGCCCATGCGGAGCTTGATCTCTACCTGGTGTTTGCGGTGCGCCTTCAGAAGCGCCAGGGTCTCGGGGGCAATCATGATTGTGCGCGGCCGCCTATTCTTCACAGGGCCGAACAGCGGCTGCTTGGAAGCCCGTATGAGCGACCGCTCGATCTGGATCGTCCCGGCGTCCCAATCAACATCCTTCCACATGAGGGCGCAGAGCTCGCCTTTCCTCATCCCAGAGTCGAGGGCTAGGGTAAAGAATGCCGCCCACTGTGGGCCCGCTTCTCTTGCCGTAGCGATGAATCGCGCGGCCTCGTCTGCCTCCCAGCAGTTCTCGAGCACATCCGCGGGCGAGTCGTCGCGGTCGCGGGTCGGCTTGCCCATCATGCTCGAGGCCACGTTCTCCCTCACTATGTGTTCTCGCACCGCCGCGTCCAACGCGGAGTGAAGCACCATGTAGTGGAGTTCGAGCGTCGCCATGCTTTGGGTCTTGCTTATCTCGTCGAAATAGCGCCGAAGATGTGTGCCGCGGAGGCGCTGGATGGGCACCTTCCCAATAGCGGGTATGATGTGCAGACGGATGATGCTCTCGTAGCGCCTGGCGGTCGTCCCTGCTTTGGCTGTTTCCAAAATAGTCCCTCTGGGGTCTCCGATCTTGCACCCGTACTCGGCCTGAAACCACTCGCGGAGCCAGTCGCCGAGGGTCATATCCTCAGGCGCGATGTAGGTCCCGTCATCCAATTCCCCCTGTAGCTCCCGCAGGACTCTCTTAGCCTGGGCCTGGGACCCATAAACGACTTGCGATGGTCGGATTCGCCGCCCGTCGGCGTCTGTGCCGCCCGAGGCCCGCACTAGCCACTTGTCCTCGCCGAGCTGCTTGATCTGGCCGTCGCCCCAGGCGCGGATCTTCTTCTTTGCCATGTGGCTCACCTCTTACGATCATGCAGAGCTAGTGTATGGACATCCTCTCACGGAAGAGTAAATCGGCGCCGAAGGTGTCGGTGGATCATGTGCCAGGCCTGCATTCCTAGATGTAGCCTCGTATGCAGTGTTGCCTCTCGTGAAGGAACCTATAGCAGTATCCCAAATGTCCACACATGGAAAAGCGCTCTTGGCCGTATGGCTTTGGCCTACACCTGGGCTTGCCTCACGTTCCCAAATCGTCTGTCGAGGAGGCGATTTCGACTATAGCCGAGCCTGGCTCCAGCTCCAACGGAAGACGCCCCTGTGTTGGGGGCAGCTTCTCGGCGCGTATGAAGGGCTTGGCGAACCGGAGCATGAACTCGTCGTGCGTATAAAGCCGCGAAGCGCCGCGATGGACCGCGATGCTGACTACTTGATGATCAACCTTGAGTTCATATCTTCTAGCTCCGATCTCCTTGGCTACTTCCCCGAGGCTCTTTCCTCCATGAACCCTCGACCACAACTGCGCGCCTTGGGCGGCCGCCCCACAGTCAAATGGGTAAACGCAGAAACACCGTTGGAACTCGGCAACTACCTTTTGGCGGTCGGCCTCAGGCGTCCTCACTAGGTACTCGGCAAGAGTCGGTGCTGCGATGCCAACCTGGTCCCCTTGTGCTTGTACCTGCTGAAAGAAGGCTCTAGCCATATCTATCATGCCCTCTTGCCCTGCACTGGCGAATTGCCTCACACCCCAGATCAGGATCTGCGTGTCCACAAAGATCAGCAATCGTCACCCTCCTCACTTCTGAGGCGCGAGATGTATGCTTGAACGTCTGCGATCCCTTCCCACGCCTTCGGGCTTGCCTTGTACAGGCGAGCAAGAGCTTCCGTGACGGGCAATTCCTCATAGTCAAGCGGCGCTTCAATCTTGAAGGACAGAATGGACCAGTCTGCTATGTCGTATTCGGCAACTCCCGTGACACAGATACGCGTATAGATCCTGGGAGCTATCTGCTTAGCAAGTTCCCTGCTGATGTCGCACGAAATGCCCCGGCCTCCAGAGTCGGGCGCTATCACCGCTTTCGGCGTGATTCCACCGATCCTCTGTAAGGTGCCATATAGGACCGTCTGTCCCCTGACTGTGACGGGCTCGGCGGCTCCAATTGTCTCCTCTATCCTGGCAACCAACTCTTGGCCCACGTACACCTCGGCTCGGCCCCAACGCTGCGCTGCCTGCCTGAGAGTATGGACAGCGCGGCTGGCTCTCTCTGGGAAACCCCTATGCTGACCGCGGGCAAGCGCAGAGAACCCCCTGCGGACTATCGGAAGGGTCTCCTCGGGCTCGGACGCAGCCAACTCTAGGCAAGTACTCCCTTCACCAATGCCTATAAGGCTGAGCGTAGGGGGATTGGCTTCTCCGCCTTCAGCTTCCCAAAGACCCATCACGAAATCCTCTATGGCCTTCAGGATCTGCCCTAGATTGGAGAGAGGTATGGCGTTCGGTTTGGCTCCGGGCAACTTGTACGTGAAGCTCTTCTCCACTTGCTTCGCCCCCTCTTGGCTTCGCGACTGCTTCAATCATACCACATGTGTCCGAACCGCTGAAGTTCACCTCCTGTAGTCCGAGACTCAGGGGCTGGTGCTTGTCTTACAGCGCTACCCCTCTGTCCCGCACACGCTGCATGCTCCGTACCCTCTCGTCTCTACGCCTACCGTCAGCCGAACTCCATCGCCTTCGTCACCGGCTTGGCCCTGTGCCTTGCGGCCTTCTTGAACGTCGTGTCCACCCTCGCGAGCTCCGAAGGCATCAGGATACGTTTCCCCTCGAGCATCTCCCGGACGGTGAGGATCTGAAGCCGTGGATACTGCTGTCCGAGCGGAGACTCATAGAACCCCGCCGTGGCAGCCTCCTTCACCATCTCCCTCGTCGGCTCGTTCAACGTGATGAACACCCCGATGCTCGCCTTCTCGCGCTCCATTGTGCCTTTGAGATCGCGGACCATTCCGGAGTTCACGTGGCCACTCTTCACCTGGACGACGACGCTCTTGACGGGCCCGAGCTTGTCCCCATGCACCTCGTCGTGGAAGAACATTATGCCGTCTATACCGCGGTCCGCGCCCTTCTTCTTCTCGCCGATCGGCCGCGCGCCGACCATGCCGAGGGCCCAGAATTGGAACTGGTAGCGGTCTTCTTCGGCAAGGGTTCCGGCACTCGCGAGATCCTTGGGCTCGCCGATGACCTGGTATTCAGACAGGTCGGAACCGAACATGCTCTGGAGTCGGTGGCGTATAAGGCCGATGGCCAGGTGGGTGATGTCTATGCCTATCCACTGACGCTTGAGTCTCTCGGCGGCTGATATGGTTGTGCCGCATCCGCAGAAGGGGTCGAGGACAACATCGCCCTTATTAGTGCTTGCCGCGATGATGCGCTCGAGAAGAGCTTCTGGCTTCTGGGTTGGATAGCCAAGTCGTTCTCGCGCCATGGAGTTTATTGGTGGAATGTCAGCCCAGACTGAAGTCACTGGCGTTCCCGGCATCTCATCTAGATAACGTTTGTACCGTGGGATACCCGTCCGAGTATACACCAGTCGCCCCTGGTCGTGTAGCTGCTGCATCTTGTCTCTTGTCCAGCGCCAGACTCGAGTATGTCCATTCCACTCGTAAGTCAAATTGGGGCGGTCGGGGTTAGGGTTTAGACAGTCTCCAAGCGTAAATCGGCGACCGGTCTCCGGCTCTACATGAGCGTAGTGGCTCTGAATGTAGCCCTCCCGGTGTGGTGAATACGGTGTGTTCCAGACGGTAAAGGAGGACCTACCGTAGAAAAGCAGGGTGTCGTGCGCAGAAGGGTACCTAGTGAACGCGTGTCCCTTCGGTGCTGCCCTTTGCCACACGATCTCGTTGCGGAACTTGTCATGTCCGAATACCGCATCCATGACCAGCTTCAGGTAATGGCTCGCCGTCGGGTCACAATGCATGTAGATGCTTCCCGTCGACTTCAGCACCCGGTGTAACTCCACCAGCCTGATCGCCATCATGCTCAAGTACGCCATCATATCGTTAGGTCCGAGGAACTTGTATAGCGCATCGAGCAGCGCCGCGAGCTTGGGCGGCCCCCTGTGGGTCACCTCTACGAACGTCGCCTGGGCCTGCTGGTCCCAGTGCCACGTGTCTTCGAAGGCCTTCACCTGGGCGGCCGACGCCGTGCCGTTCTTCTCGGCGAAGAGCACGTTGTAGGTGGCCTTGCTGTTAAAGGGCGGGTCGAGGTAGATGAGATCGACTGATTCGTCTGGTATGTATTGCCGCAGTATGTCGAGATTGTCGCCGTAGTAGAGAAGGTTCATCGTGCAAGCAGGCCTCCTAATTTAGCGGCTTTATGTCCCCATCTCCCATAAGCCATATCTTGGATAGCGTGAACACGTCACCCTGAAGTTGAGACATTACGATCTGAGACAATGTTCTCTGACGCCTCACGGGCAGGACGAACGCCACTGTCGTCACACCTTCGCGCAGTGCAGGGAAGACAAGACAGCCCGAGCGTTTCTCTGGGTTCATCAGCCCGCCGCCGAACTTCCCCGTGAGTAGGTCCTTTTTCTCCACGAGCCCGAGGGGCTTATACTCATTGCCGAGGTTGTCCCGCAGCGCCGACTCGGTCAAAGGGTTGATGGTCAGCGCATACGAGAAGCGGTTTACCGCCTTTACCGTCAGCTTCACAAGTGTCTGCTGAGGCTCGATGATCAATTCTATGCTTTCGAAGACCGCCGGGACGTCAGGCTTGGGCTCCTGAGCCTCCGCAGATTGCCAGGATGGCAGCAAGACCAATAACGCTGCCAGCAAGGGAAGCACATTCCGCATTGACACTGCACTACTCCCACCTTCCTTGGCTCACACCCCCGCTGCCTCTAGGACGGTGAGCATCATGTCTACTGCGGCGCCCCGCACACGCTGCACGGGCTGTACCCCCTCGCCTTCGCGTCCTCGAGGCTGATGGGGATGCAACTCTTGGACAAGTACCGGCATCCCAACCGATGGTACTTGCTCCCGGTCTTCGTGATGTAGACCGTGACCTCTTTCTTCTCCGCCGGCGCCGGTGCCGGCTCCTCGGAGACCTCGGTGGCCCCTGCGGTCGTGACGTAGACACACGACGCCACCGGGTCCCACTTCACGTCGGCGCCCAGGGCCTCCGCCACGGCCCTTAGCGGGACCATCACCTGGCCGTCTATAACCTGCCCCTGGGCGGCCGGACCGAGGTCGACGCCGTTGACGATGACGCGGACCGGGGAGGCGGCGAAGACCAGGGTGGAGAGGGAGAGAAGGACAAGGAAACCAAGAAACAAGACTCGAAACGTACGCATTGCAGCTGTCCTCCTGATGCGACCGAATCACGGTGTTCTTCCAGGTGGCCGCGCACGCATGTACTAACTACCTCGCTGGCGCCCTCATTGCCTCCGGCATCACTACCTGAGAAAGCGGCGTCACCTGCAGTAACTTATACTTCGTGATCCTCCACTGGTCAGCTATCTTGCGTATTGTCAGCTCTACGTGGTCCATTTCTTCGATGGTCCCCGTCGATGGGTTTGTCCCCTTAATGTGAATGTCGCATGTGGCGACAGCGCTTGCGGCGTCAATGACGACGATCTGACGGTTGATAACATCATAAATCAGATAGTCTACGAGGGCGAATGCTAGTTCGAAAACGCTGCGCTGTTGAGCGTGTGTATAAGTCGTTTCCGAGCTGCCCGTCACCACAACGAACGGGTCAGAGTAACACGACAATGCTAGGTCTACATCTTCTGTCAGAAAGGCGACTTCAAGCCTGTCCAGTAATGCATTGACCTCGCCACGTACTATGGTATCTACTGATGGGCCTCCTCCGCCGAGACATCCGGTCAAAGAGATAGCGAGCCCTATGATAACGGCGAGCCCGATCAAGTTTCCGCGCATGTTCTTTGGCACGCGATTCACGCCCCTTTCCTATGCTGAAGCATGCGCGGCCACCCAAAGCCGTAAGTGATGTCTCCCTATATGGCGAAAGCGAAAGTCAGATTATCCAGCTTCCCTAGTGCTTTGTGCCTTCGCCGTCTCCACCGCGGCGAGCGTCCTGCCGACGCGAAGTCTGTCGCCGTAGTAGAGAAGGCTCATCGGAACAGGATCCCCCTCCCGATGGTCTAGGGATTCTGGATATTAAGAGCTATGGAATCGCTCACTGCCGTGAGCCCATTGGTTGACTCGGCAAACAGCCGAATGGAAACCCAGTTGCGCCCTGTGAATGTCGTGTCCAAGAGATAGGAACCGTCTACGGTTATGTCTTCCTCGATCTCTTGCCATGCTAGAGGTTCCGATTGTCCGAACGCGTAATCGATCCAAATTCGGGCAACGTCCGGAGATGCAGCATAGGTTATACCCACGGTACCACTTACGATTGTGCCGCTTACAGGGTTTACTATAGAGATGGCCGGGGGCGAGCCGACAATCGCTTGGTTCAGGGTAAACTGCGAACTGACTGGATTTCCTACGTTCCCCGTGATGTCCTTCGGGGTAACCGTAGCCTCGTACAGGCCGTTCGGCCAGGCACCTTGCGGCACAAGCTGGATCTGATCTTCAAGATCCGTGCGAGAACAGGTCAACGGTGAGCCGTCAACGGTAACACTGACCTCGGTACCGGCCTCATCCGTTCCCTCGGTTGCCCCGCCGTCCACTACATTGATGACAATCGCAGTGGGTGGGCTGTTCAACACCGACCGGTCTCTTGGGCTAACCGAGACATCCGGAGGCCGGTTGTCGATATTCACGACACGCTGATCGACGACGACCTGGCCTCCGGGCGTCGTCGCTGTCCCTCGGATCGTTACCCAATTGACGCTTGTGAAGGTCGTGTCGAACGTGTATTGCCCGTCCAGGTCCGAGTCAGAGCCGGCGGCATGCCAGGGCTGATCGGGGTCATGTTGGCCAAAGGCCCAGTCGAAGACCACGGCCGTGGCGTTGGCGCGTTCGTATGCGATGAGGAATCGGCCGTTTACGACGCTGCCGTCCCTGGAGAGGGTTCCACTCGGAGCCCCGGCGAGCTTGCGGAACTTGACGTCTGTGATGCGGAACCGAGCGACCTGCGTGGGACGACGCCCAATGCAGCCGCCAACCCCAAGAGCCGTGATGACCACGAGTGCCAGAGCAATACCCTTTCTCAAGGTCACCGCCTCCCTGAAAACGGATGTCGGCAATAGCGTTCCAGCCGCCCGTGCGGCTTCGGCGCTCATGTTTTTCCGCCCACCACGCCGCGCGTTGCCTGAAGCGTCGTCAACCTCAGTCTCACCAGCGGCTCGTCGACTTCGAACCGATCCGCTAGCTCCCACACATCAGTCGTGCCCCGACTCAGTGTCTCACACAGCTTGTCCGCCGGGATAAGGTACGCGGCAGCCCATCGCGCGGCCCGGTACTCGGCTCGGCCCGCGTTCAGTCTGTCCGCGTAATGAAGCCAGACCTCCGGAACGTAGCACCCCACTGTGGTGAAGTGGTGCCCGAGTTCCTCGGCCAGGACAGACCGGAAGTGTCTGCGGTTGTCGAACAGCCTCCGCGATATCCCGATGACGGGCGGAAGCCCTGGTTTCCGCCAGTAAACGCCTTCAAGGGGCGGCTCGAAGTCCCAGTACTCGACTTTGATGCCTTCCTCGTAAGCAAGTGAGATGAGTGAATAAGGCACCTGGGGTCCCTCCGGTGATGCACTGGTGCTTGAGCATACGAGCTATTCGGTTTTCTTGCCGTACTTCTTGAGAATGTATTCCTGGAACTCTCTCAGGCTTTTCCTGGCCTCCTCGGGAAGCTCGGCCATTGGATCGTCTGTCCGGTGGGCTGCTGTGGTCTCGACGGCTTCGTCACGCGTAGTGGGTAGTGGAGTGGGATCGTCGGTGCGGCCGAGGAGGTAGTCTATGCTGGTCCCAAAAAGACCCGCGATCCGGCCTAAGACCTCATGGTCCGGAACTCTTTCGTCCTGCTCATACTTGGCAACAGCCCAATAAGATAGTCCTAGCCTTGTAGCGAGATCGTCTCGCGACATTTTGCAGGACTCACGAAGGCCTTTCAGTCGCTGCCCAAAGGTCATGTTTTCGGCCTCCCGGTTACTTCCGTCGCCATTCTAGCACATATTGTCCAATCTGAAAATGTCTTGGACAAGAAGGGCAAAAACATGTTGACATTGGACGGTTCGTCCAGTATACTAAAACCGAGAGTTGGACGACACGTCCAAGAGGAGTGAGTCACAACTGTGCGCGATGCGCTAAGAAAAGCCCGTAAGGCTAAGGGTCTAACGGTTGCGGATATGGCCAAGATGCTCCGCATATCGCCCTCGTTCTACTACAAGATCGAGCAGGGTGTTCGCAACCCTACCCTTGAGCTGGCCAAGAGCATCGCTGACACTGTTGGGCGATCAGTAGAAGAGGTCTTTTTCGCAAGCGGCTTCGCAAGCGGTTTGGACAAGGCGCCAAACGACGAGCAGGCCGCGGCCCTAGATGCAACCGGTACCTGATCGCCCACGTCAATCTTACCCCTGCGCCCTGGGGTGTGATACCGAATTCGCCACGAGAGGACGGGGGAGAGAATGCGAAAGTGCCTTGGTCAACCGCCAACGCCCGAGCGTGAGCCTCTTCAGCGAGAGCACGGAAAAACGACGGTCGAGACCGATTCCGGGCGAATACGAGCACTCGAAAGGCTTGAGAGATCAACGGCACGACACATACGCCGCTTGTGCTTGGCCAACGGCGACTACTTCGACGACGTTGAGGTCGAAGCTGACATGGATGCAACCATCCAGGCAGGCGGCTTTGTCAAGATTCTGGCTGGCAAGAAGACTGTGTTCGTGAATACGGAGTTTATCGTGTCCTATGAACTCTAGCCTACTTGCCCTTACCTTTCTTGGTTTGTGCGAGGGCGCTCCCGGCGACGGACTTTGCATCATCGCTGAAGCGATCGTCCTTTAGGATCTTTGAAGCTTTCTTGGCGACCTTACAACTGGTCTGTCTCTTGTTGGCCACTTAGTCCACGCTCCTTGATAAGTCAATCGGTGGTCTTGAGGGACCTGATGAACTCAGTCAGAGTTCTCCGCTGATCAGGAGTCAATTGCTCGACTTCACGGACGAGCAAGCGTATGTCCGGGGGTAGCGGGTTATCTTCCTCCCCCAGAAACTGCGACAGCGACAAACCCAGAGCGCTGCAAATCCGGAGGAGGGTGTCGATACTGGGACCTTTCGCCCCTGACTCAAGATAGCTCAGGCCGGACTGGGCAAGCCCGGCGCGACGTGCCAGCTCGTTCTGGCTTAGGCCAGCAGCTTCTCGGAGCTGCTTGATTCTAGCACCGAAGTCCAAGTGGAGCACCTGCCAGTAATTACTATAGTGATTGTATCATGTGGTCAATCAAAATAGTTATTGACAGTAAGCGAAGGACTGATATACTCTAATCGAAAAGGTGATAATCCATGAGCAAGGTCAAGACCTTGAGAGAACAACTCGGGCTATCTCAACAGGAGCTTGCAAAGGCTGCGGGCGTGGCCCAGTCGTCAATCCACTACATTGAGATGGGCCGGAAGAGCCCTACAACGCGGACTCTACAGAAACTCGCCGCTGCCCTTGGAGTGCCCGCGAGCGAGCTCCTGGATGAATCGTCATCGCCCACGTCAATCTTACCCCTGCGCCCTGGGGTTTGATACCGAATTCGCCACGAGAGGAGGGACAAGAGCATGCGAAAGACCGCGATGGTGAGAGCCGTAGACCTGAGGGCAAAGCGCAGGGCCGCCGCCTACTCAGCGGACGCCTTTGCGGAGATCCTGGACGTGTCCGACGGCAAGCACGTTTGCGCCATCGAGACCGGCAGATGCTCGATCACCATCAGCCACGCCCTCCGGGCTGCTTACCATCTCCAGGTCCCCATCACGGTGGAGGTGGAGGGCCTCGGGCGTGGAATCGTCGCGGCCCTGCAGGATGCAGCCGTGCCAGCTCCGGCCATTCTCCGGCCGGGAGAGGCGGCCTGGATCGTCCTTGAGGAGGATCGAGAGGCGCTCGAAAGCCTTGAGGGAGTCCAGAACGCGGTGACCCGCAATGACAGGGAGGCCCTGATCCGGCTATACGAGCAGGCGGTGTGCGATACGCAACACGCAGCGTCCGTCCTGGCGGCAAGCCTCGACCGGCTCGACCGAACGATCGGCATCGAAGCCCGTGAGAGACACGCCCGCAAACTCGCGGTGAAGGGCGTTGTGGTGCCGGGGCAGGAAACGTGGGAGGCGGTGCCGGCGTGATGCATCTTCGGATCACGGCTGCGAGACACCGGGACGAGGTTATCGAGCCAAGAGACAAACGGAATGGAGAGACGCTGGCATGATGGATGTAATCGAACCAAGACTCCCCGCAGCAGACCGGCCCGAGCCCGAATGGCTGCGGCCCTCCGAAGTGGCGGCCCTGTTCCGGGTGTCGCGGCAGCACGTATACCGCCTCATCAGGCGCGGTGACCTTGCGGCCGTGTGGGTGGGCGGCACGCCTCGTATCCATCGGGACGAGATCGCACGGTTCGTCGCGGAAGGCGGGCATCGGCCGGGAGATGACGACCTACCTGCATACGCCTACCGGAGAAGGCGGCGGGTAACGAGCCACAGGAAGGAGCGGGGAGCGGGTTGGGCGCCGCGATAAGGCTTCCTGTTGTGCTCGTAAGGTGGCGTGATGCATGCCGGGCGGACGGGTGCGCCTTCCCGAAACGATTCGAGGACGTCCTACCCGTGCAGTATTCGTGCGGACTACTACTCAAGAGGACTAAGCGGTGCGTGGCGATTCTTCAGAACTACACCGTCGAGCCGGGAGACAACCAGCACGACTACATAGTCATTCCGGCCGGCTGGGTCGAGCACATTGACAAAATCGGGGAGGCAGATATCCCCGACAGAGAGATCTAGGGCACCGGGCAGGATTGTTAGTCCTTCTTCAAGAGCTTGGAGAGAGACGGGGAACCCTCATTCTTCAGGATGGTTTTCAGGTGACGGTCACCACGACCACCAGGGACACCGCCGTCGTAAGTCTTCTCGAGAGTCTCCTGGTGCGTGTCGCTACGCTTCTTACGGAAGCGACCGTTCTGGTTGCGCGACCTGGTTGGCCTGGCCACGATATCAACCTCCCGTGCAAGCGCCCGGTGCTCCGGTAGTGCTTCGGTGTTTCCAGCGAAGGTCCTGCTTTGGAAAGGAGGTGCAACACATGCCGAAAGCGACACTGTGCGAGACGATTCGTGCCCTAGGCGGACGGCGAGGACTCAAGGACCGGCGGGTGATGGAGTGTTACCTCGCGGCGCGGAAGTTTGACCGCAGGTGGGTACGTGGCTTCGCCTACACGGGGCCCATCAGCGGACTGATGGCCGCTCTCGGGGCCGCAATGCTCGCGAGCGAGACGCCGCAGCCGCAGCCGAAGAGTGCGGCGTGAAGGGAAGGGGTCGAGGCGATGGCAGTCGCCTCGACCCCAGCAGGCAAGTCTCAACCACCTCCAGTCTACCACGCCGGGACTGGAGGTTCAAGGGGGTGACGAGGCGTGGCGAACAGGTGTTACGCGTGCAAGCGGGCGCTCTCGAACCCCGAGAGCATGAAACTCGGAATCGGGCCGATTTGCCGTGCCCGGCGCAAGCGCGAGGAGAGCGCCCAGGAAGCCCTGGACCGGTCGGCAAGCCGGTGCCACCACGGGTTCAACTGCGAGAATCCTCAACACGTCGTGACACTTCTCGGTCGGCTTGAGCATCAGATGGAGGTCTGGCCTGAGTGGCTCCGGGCCGAGGGGATCGAACCGGGCGAGACCGGAGCGGACCAGGAGACCAACAGCGAGATCAACAGGCTGATGTGCGAAATAGTGGAAGGCCTCGGGCTGCGGAGGCAGCCAGTCGAGGTGCTCAAGGTGTCTGTGCCGGGCATGGACGAGATGCTCCAGGTCACAGGGCATTACATGAATCCGGCCAACGAGCTCGAGCCCGGGCAGTATCGCATCCCTCCGGACGTTCAGAGGCAATACCGGCGCTCGATCCTGCGGGAGAGGGGTATCTGCCCGCACGGGCTCGATTGCGCGGACCCCGGCAAGGCAGTCGCCGCAATCTACAGCATCTTGAGCATTCTCCGCAATGACGTCGAGCCTTTGTTCTCCGCGACGCACTACGGCGGCTATGTGGCCGCGAGCGACCGTGCTTATGTGGCCTGCGCGAACATGCTCCAGGTGCTGGGCTTGGAGGACGAGGGGACCTACATCATTACCCACGACATCCCTAAGATGCTCAAGCGCGCTCGGACGAACGCGCGTCGCTGGGAGCGGCGCGAGGCGAGAAAGCGGGGTGCGGCGTGATGGCACGGATGGTGGACGCTGACACCGTCGCGGAGGTTCTCGGCGAGATCGAGAGACTTGTGGACAACGCAGGGCTCGACGATCGAGGGATCCTCGGCAAGGCGGTCGACCGCTTGTCCGCCGCGACGGTAGAAGCCTACACGGTGACGGACATTAGTGAGTCGGCGACAGCTTACATCGACAGCCTGGGGCGCGCATTCCGCAGACGCGTTGAAGAACACCGGCACGATACCGGGCTGCGCGATTACCTCGAGACGTATCTGAAGGGCATGCGAGCTCTGACGCAGGATCTGCGGGTCTGGCTCGCACGCGGATCCACATCCCGCGAACGGCTCAAGGAGGTGGTCTAGGTGGGCCAGCTTGTAGAGTATAAGCCCGACAAGTTCAACGTCCTGATGCCGACGCAGCACATCGAGCAGGTGAGCCCATGGCACGCGGCGCGCACCACGGTGGTGCAGGTCAACCCCGATCCGATGTCGGGCGACGTGTTCAAGGTCGGGAGCCGCTATAACGAAAAAGCGAAGGCCTGGGACGACATCTACTGCCTGGCAAAACCCGCACTGATGCGAATTGCCGCGGCTGCCGGCATCGTGTGGAACTGGCGCGAGAGCGGCCCGACGGTCTTGCAGCGAGACTATGTCTGCTACAAGGCCGTGGGCGCGGTGAGGCTCCCAGATGGCTCGTGGCAGCCAATCATGGCTGAGAAGGAAATCGACCTCGCGGTGATCGAGGAAGAGACCCACGAAGCGAACCTCAAGAAGGCGTACGAGTATGCCGGCGATCCCAAGAAGAAAGACAACCTAAAGAGCCTGGAACCCGAGGAGTGGGCAGCTCGACAGACACACACAGCCATGATCCAGTGGCGGAAGAACAAGCTCATGAGAGCCGAGACGGGCGCGATGCTTCGCGTCATCAGGGCGGCGCTCGGGATCAAGAGCCAATACACAGCCGCGGAACTCCACAAGCCTTTCGTCGTGCCGAGAATCGACTTCTCGCCGGACTACAACGATCCCGGAGTGCGCCAGGCTCTCATTCAGCACGGCGTGGCGGCGATGAGCGCTCTGTTCGGAGCCGCCACGCCCCCTGCGCCCCAGGTGGCGTTTGCGGAGCGACCGGCCATCGCGGCGCCGACCCAGGATGACGAGACGGTCGAAGCCGGAGCCTCGTCCTCGGGACCCGCGCCTGACGCAGTCGAACCGGGTGACGCCGAGGAGGCTCTCGAGGTGCCCTCCGAGGAGCCTGCGGATGAGGAAGCGTCCGATGAGGCGGCCCCGCCTGATGGTACGCTCTTCCCACCCGAGCCTGCTCCCGCGCCTGAGCCTACGGAGGCCAAGCCGCGCCCGGTCGTCTACGGGACCTGTGTTGAGTGCGGCAAGAAGATCACTTCGGGCAGCGTAGTGAGCTACAGCCAGAAGAAGTTCGGGCGCGTCCTGTGCTATAGCTGCCAGAACAAGGCGAAGGGGGCGGCGGCGAATGCCTAAGATTCTCTGCTCCGGCGACCTCCATTGTTTCTGGCCGACGTTCAACCGGACGGGCGAAGACGGCATTCCTTCGCGCCTGCAGGAGTGGCGGAGGAGCGCGCAAGCGCTCCTCCAGGCCGCCGTCGAGCACAAGGTCAGCGCGGCGCTTTTTCCCGGGGATCTCTTCCCGAATTCCCGGCCCTCGCCGGCTCAGATGCTAGAGGTAGCGGATCTCTTCCGCGCATTCGAGGACTCAGGCATCCCGGTGGTCGGCTGCAAGGGCAATCACGACGACCTCGGTCCCGGGCAGATCTCGCCGGTCGACCTCGTAGGCCGTCTCGCGCCGGACGGCCTCCGCTGGGGCATCACACAGCCCATAATCGTGCACTTGTCCGAAGTGGACGTTGTGGTCTTGCCGTTCACAAAGGCAGTGGGGACCGGCGGCGCGGATCCCGCAGTGGCTGCTCAGGAAACGTCGGCGCGACTTTTGGAGATCGCGCGCTACTGGTTGACCGAGGCGGACGGGTCCAAGCCCGTCGTCCTGATGGGTCATTGGGCGATCTCCGGGTGTCGTCTTGCTGCCGGCAACTCCCTCGCGGCCACGGAGCCCACGCTGCCGCTGGGGGACCTTCAGGCTCTCCCCGTCAGGGCGGTGGTCATGGGCCACATACATGCGCCGCAGGTAATCGCGACTGATCCGGTCGTGCTGCACACCGGGGTCCTCGAGCGCCACGACTTCGGCGAGGAGAGAAACGAATGTGGGTGCTACATAGTGGACCTCGCGACACAGGAAGTCGAGTTCGTCGAGCTTCCTGCACGGCGGTTTTGGACCCTTGAGTTCGGTGATGATCAGGACGTCCAGGCATGGCTCGACGGACTCATCGGTACCGGCGACGACTTCGAGGCTGCCCGCGACGCGATCGTCCGGGTCGTGTATCGCTGCACCGAGGAGTTGGCATCGCGGGTGGATCACTCGGCGATCCTCAAGCGGCTGGAGCAAGAGTCTCCCCACCAGATCGCCGGGGTCTTCCCGGACATTATCCGCAGCGAACGGGCCCGCGAGGCCTCCGTGACGGAGACCACGAGCCCTTTGGAGGCCCTCGAAAAGTGGCTGGCCACACGCACTGACATCAGCGAGCGGCTCGGGAAGTCCGTGGTCCTGGCGGCTCAGGCTCTCCTCAAGGAGGTGGCGTAGGTGGAACCGATCAGACTGGACCTCGAGAACTTCCTCTCCTACCGCCGCGAGTCCGTCGACCTGAGCCCAATCGCTTGCGGAGCACTGGTGGGCGAGAATGGGGCGGGGAAGTCCTCGCTTCTCGATGCGATCACCTTCGCGCTCTTCGGCCAGGGCACCAAAGGCGGCGCCAGGGATCTCGACAACTACGTGACGCGGGGACAGACCGAAGGCCGGGTCGAGCTCGAATTCCGCTTGAACGGCAGTACCTACCGCGTCGCGCGAGGCCGTAGCATCGCTCGCAACAAGAGCACGCTTGAATTCTTCGTTCGCGACGGAGGCAACTGGCGGCCGCTTTCAGGCAAGAGCATCGCTGAAACGCAGGCCGTCATCGAGAGCACGCTTCGCATGGACTACCGGACGTTTACTGCGTCGAGCCTCATTCTTCAGGGACAGGCGGACGCCTTCACGGCGAACATGACCGACCAGGAACGCAAGGAGGCTCTCGCCAGAATCCTGGGTCTGGACCTGTGGGACAGGCTCCAGGAGCGGGCGAGGGAGAGAGTTCGGACCCTGAAGATGGAGATTGACAACCTCGAACAGCAAGCCGACCGGCTCAGGGCACAGGCCGACGAGTACCAGGTACACCTCGAGCGCTACGAGGAGACGAAGGCTGCTCTCGAGGCGCACAACCGACTGATCGGCGAGCTCGAACCGGAGATTGCGGACCTCGAGGCTAGGCTTCGCCAGCGGCCGGCACTCCTTGAGAGGCTGAACGCCCTCCAGAGGGACCACTCAAGGAAGATGCAGGAAATCGAGTGGACCAACGCCGAGATTACGAAGGCGTCCCGCCAGATCGAGACGGCGCGCCAGGAGATCGCCTCGAAGCAGACTCTGCTTGGAATGCGCGAGGACATCGAGAGCGCCGTCGCTATGGAGGCTGAGTTTGCCAAGGAGTGCGCTGGGTTCGACCGGCAGGCCCGGGAGTATATGCGCCTCCAACAGCTCGCCTCAGACCTCGAGCGCACGGCCGCGATGTGGGACAAGAACACCGAAACCGAGATCGCGCGCCTCGAGTCACGGATGCAGGCCATCTCGTTCCAAGCTACTACTCTCGAAAAGGTCCCCTGCACCGGCGACACCAAGGCCGGGTGCCCCCTTCTGTCGGGCGCAAGGAAGGCCCGGGCCGAAATCGAGGGTCTGCAGAAGCGGCTTGCGGAGCTGCACGCAACTAAGAATCCTCACGTGGACGCGTGGCAGAAGGCGGTCCGAGAGCGCGATGCCTTGGGCTATGACAGCGACGCTCACGAGGCCGCGAGACAGGCGCTTGAGGACGTCCGACGGACTTCGCGTCTGAAGGCCGACCTCGATGCCGCCGCAAGGCGCGTGGAGGAGCTTCAGGCGCGCATCGTCGAGCTCGGGGGGACGATCGCCGCGCTGCGGGACAAGGTCAATGCCCTTGCCGCGGAGCAGGTCGCTTTCGGCGAACAGCGCGTCGAGGTGGAGGCCGCGCTGAAAGCGCTCGCGCCGGCCCAGGACGAACTCGCACGGAAGCATGTGGAACTGCAAACGCTGCGGCGAAATGAAGCGGAGGCCCGCACAGCAATTGGCCGGCTTGAACAGCAGATAGCTGAGGCTCAGAGGGCCCAACGCGAGCTTGAGACGACGGAGACTAACATCAAGGAAGCGCGCGAAGAGCTTAGTGTCTACGAGCTTCTGGACCAGGCCTGCGGCAAGAAAGCAGGCGTCCCGGCCCTCATCGTTGAGAATGCGGTCCCCGAAATCGAACGTCTCGCCAACGACATGCTCGGTAAGATGGCCGATGGCCGCCTGGCCGTGCGTCTCGACACCCAGACCGAGACCAAGTCGGGAACGATGGCTGAGGTTCTTCGCATCACCGTCCTCGACGGGGGCGCGGAGCGACCGTATCAGACATACTCGGGCGCGGAGAGGTTCATGGTGGACCTCGCACTCCGAGTGGCATTGAGCAAGTTTCTCGCGCACCGAGCCGGGGCGGAGATAAGACTCTTCGTGCTGGACGAGGGCTTAGGGGCGTGTGATCAGAGCAACCGCCAGGCCGTCATGAACGCGATCCAGACGGTCGCCCAGGAGTTCGGAAAGGTGCTGGTCATAACTCACATCGCCGAGCTTCAGGATGTACTTCCGCAGAGGATTGAAGTCACCAAAGGACCCGAGGGAAGCAAGGTGAGGGTGGCGTGAAGGCGACTGATAACGGATCGTGGGAAACGTGCGAACTCTGCGGGTTTGCGTACCGCACGCGGGAACTACGTCAGGTGTACCACGACGATCGGCAGGTCAAGGCCTGCCCAGCCTGCCGGGCGAGGCTCCTTCAAGAGAGGTTGCGCCGGGAACGGGAGAAGGAGATCACCGGCCAGCTCATGTGGTGAGGAGACGATCGGCATGATGGACGTGCGCAGCATCCTGAGACAATCCGACTCTGCCGGCCCTGGAGGGCTCTGGCACAAGCGGGCAGCCCGGCGCCGCCGGCTGTCGGGGCACTCCAAGGGGCGAACCAGGCCGAAGCGGCTGGCGGCCGCGCGGAAGGCGCGGCGCAGGATGGAGAGCGAGTCGAGGCGGCGGAATAGGGCCATGTAGCCTAGACTTCCGGATGCGAATCAAGTTTGCGGGGGCGGCGGCGTGGCGACAGGATTCGCCCGCCTCTGCCCCAAGAGGAGGAACACTGGTCATGGCAAGACCGGCAAAATACCTACCGGTAGGGACTCGAGTGAGAGTTACCGCGAGGCTTCGTCCCGTTAAGGAGTGCGGTGAAGGCGGTGAGCCACTCAGCAAGACATGGGAGCCGGTACCTGATGACTTCATCGGCACCATCATCGCGGTAGTGAGGGTATACCACTACGACTACATGAAACGAACGGAAGAACCAGAAATCACATATCTGGTTGCGCGGGATCTCCATCGGCGGGCCAGAGTGCGTCCGGGTGACATGACGCCGCTGGAGCCTGTTGCTCCCGTCCAAGCGCTGCGCGACGAGCTGATAGAGTTTGCCGGAGAGGTCTGGGTGCAGTGGGGGCTCGTATACTCGGACGGCAGGCGCGATGCGGGCTGTCTCAGCACGCTGGAGCACGCTCGAGACATTCTTCGACGGTACGGCAGGATAGACGAGCGTGGCCGCTTCGCTTGGGAGGAGGTTAAGAACGGTGACCGCGGCACAGGTAATCGAGTTGCCGATTCCCCCGGCGCTCCATGCGAAGCTTGAACCCCGGGCCAGGGCATACAAGTTCGGCGAATGCCTCGTTATCACCGGGGTGTCTGAACAAGGCTGGCACATGAGCATCAGCCATCCCACAAGGTACCCGACTTGGGATGAGATTCGCGACGCCCGGTACGCGCTTGTGCCGGACGAGGTGACAATGGCAATGCTGCTGCCGCCAAGGAGCGAGTATGTAAACGTCCACGAGAATTGCTTCCACCTGTGGCAGGTGGCCGAGACGCCGAGGGTTCTCGTGGCGAGGTGAGCGCCGACAGGGCGATAGACGGGGGGATGGGCATGACCACCTGCAAGGGCTGCGGTCGCGAGATCAAGTGGCTCCGGACCGAAGCCGGCAAGCAGATGCCGGTGGATCCGGAGCCGGTGACGGTGGTGTTGACGGACGGGCGGGTCTTCCGGGGCTACCGGCCGCACTGGGCGACGTGCCCGAAGGCGGAGCAATTCCGAAGGAAGGGGGAGGCCAAGTCGTGAGGTGCTATCGCGGCAACCACGGGCTCCTCTTCGTACATGGAGGCATCAACGGAACCAGTTGGAGCACGTACTACCGGACCAGGACGGGTTCGCTCCGGCGGCTCAAAACAATGCCGGTGCGCGAGACGAGGGAGGCCGCGCAGGCGGATCTCGACGCCTACGCGGAGGCGAAGAGGCTGCTGGCGTACGAGATTGCAAACCCATGAGCAAGGAGCGAGGAGGACGAACACATGGCGACGATCAAGGTGTCATTCGCAGAGTTGCGGACCACCGGGCACTACAGCAACATACGCGCAGAGGCCGGCATTGAGATGGAGTCCCAAGACTTTGAGCAGGACTTCCCTGCGCTGTGGGAGCGCATCCGGAACGAGGTGCGCACCCAGCTTGACGCAGAGGAGAAGCGAAAGCTCGAAGAGTGGCGGAAGCGGTACTCGGTGCACGACGAGACCTGCATCGACGATGAGAAGGACGACTGCAACGCCTTGGACGACCGAGACGAGGACGAGGACGGGGACGACGTCCCGTTCTAGCGAAAGACCGGGCTTCGCGCCCGGCCGGCCGCCTGTCAATACATGCCCCTGGTTAGCGGGGGCGGCCGGTTTCAGGATACCACGGGACGGGAGAGTTGGCAATGAGAATGCGACGGGCCTTTGTATGCTCTGCGCTTCTGGCAATAGGTGCCTGCATAGCCGTATCCGTTATGGCTTCTCAGTCGTTTCCTATGCGGCCCCCGCCGGAGGCCGGGCTCGAGGACTGGCTGGACGTGTGGACCGCCTACAAGCTCGAGGCGATCCCGACCAGGCCGGAGCCGCACGTCGTGCAGCCAGGGGAGACGATCTGGAGCATCGCCGAGATGTACAGGCTGCCCGGGGACCTCCGGATGACCGTGGATATTCTCCGAGAGCTCAACGGCTTATGGGGCGCAGACGGGCCGAGGCTGAGGCCCGGGCAGCGACTCAAGGTGCCGGAGCCGGATGAGGCCGAGTGGCCAGTTGGGATGAAGTGGTGCTGGAATGGGCGGCGCCGGTGAACGCGGCGATGACCGGAGTCCCACAACGCCACGGTAGCAACGCGAGAGTAGCGCAGGATTGTGGGGAGGGAGGAAGCTGTGGATTCGTTGATCGACAGAGCACTTGAAGGCGATGAGGTGAGTAGCAACACGTGGCGGGCTATGGATCCTCGCGTGAAGGAAGCCGTGCGGCAACTAGCGTCCAGTCATGCTGTGACGCTGGTATGTGAGATTGAGGCGTGCGAATCGCCAATCGAGCAATTGCTTGGACTCTATCTGTGCCACTTCGGACAGGCATGGATCGGGGGTGACAGCTTCATTCTCAATCCGCAGCAAGAGGTCGATACGCCAGCCGGGCGTTTCCGCGTGGACTTCCTGGTGGCGGCAGAGGTATTAGGACGAAAGGTTTGTCTTGCGGTGGAGTGTGACGGCCACGACTACCACGAGAAGACGAAGGCCCAGGCGGCTCGCGACAAGCGGCGAGACCGCGCACTGAAGCTGGCAGGGTTCGAGGTCGTGCATTTCACGGGCACGGAGATATGGGCAGATCCCGAGCGGTGTGCGGTAGAGGTATTCCGGCACCTTCGTGTCCTAGCTGAACGCAAGTAGGTGATTGTGTGGCCCGGCAGCGTTTCATACATCCCGAGTTCTGGACGGACCCTAACATCGGACAGATGACGCCGGTGGAAAGGCTTTTCTTCATCGGATGCTTCTCGAACGCCGATGACGAGGGGAGGCTCTTGGGTAATCCGGCTTACCTCCGGTCCATCATCTTCCCGTACGACGACATGAGTATTGACGACGTGCGGACGATGCGCGACCGAGTTATAGCGACCTGCAAGAACCTGGTGCTATACGAGGTTGACAGCGTAGAGTACCTTGCTTTCCGCAAGTGGCGGGAATACCAGAAGCCCAAGTACCCCACCCCGTCGAAGCTACCGCTACCGCCGGAGGAGGGAAACCCTCCCGAAGGCCAGCCTGACGATGAGTCTCGTCCCGGTGACCCTCCTGGGGAAGCATTTCCCCAGGGTTCCGGGAACGCTTCCCCAACGTTGGGGAAGGATTTACCCCCTGGGTTAGGGTTAGGGTTGGGTATGGGTAGGGAGAGGGTTGGGTTGGGAGAGGGCGTGGGAGAACCAGCCCAACAACCTCCCTCCGATATCACCCCGACCGAGCGCGCTCTATTGCGTGAACTCAAGGCTGTTGCTGGTTATCCGTTTGACTATGGGAAAGACCTTGACTACATTCGCAGCCTGCTTGTGGATTTTGCCGACTTGGACCTCATGGACGAGGCCAAGAAGTGGTCTACCTACAAGCGAGACAAGCCCCTGGGTAAGAACTCGAACCCAAGGCTGCAGTTGCGGAATTGGCTCGCAAAAGCCAGGGAATTCGCGAGGGAGAGGAGGGCCAAGGATGGCCGAAATCGTGGATCTAGAGAACCACCGCCGGGAAAGGGCAAATACGACGACCTCGTTATACGCGACTCTGACCTACCGCTGCCCTAATTGTGGTCGGACAGTCCTCCCGCTGGAGGTCGAGGCCTTCGGGCAGATGAGGTTGATCCGTGCCGCTTGCGCTTGTGAGCAGGCGCGATGGCAAGAAGAAGCGCGATTCCTGCGGGAGCTGGAGCAGAGGCAGCGAGTCGAGCAGCTGTTTTCCATGGCGGAGCTCGGGCCGCGTTTTGCCGACTGCACCTTCGAGAACTGGCAACCGCGCCTTGGGGCGGTTGAGGCCCACAGGGCCGCGCTGGACTACGCCGAGCGCTTCCGCGAGCATGCGGCGCAGGGGCGGGGGCTCATTCTGTTCGGCCCTCCGGGGAACGGCAAGAGCCACCTCGCGGCGGCGATAGTGAACAAGCTCCTTGCGGAGGGCGTGTGCTGCGTGTTCAGGACGGTGCCAGCCCTCCTGAAGAAAATCCAGGCGACGTGGGACGAGGACATCGGCGTGACCGAACACAGCCTGATTCAAGCGCTCGTGAGTGCGGACCTCGTTGTGCTCGACGATGCCGGCGCGGAGAAGTGGTCCGAGTGGTCCGAATCCACGCTCTACTACGTGATTGACGAGCGTTATCGCTGGAAGAGGCCGGCTATCGTGACGTCCAACTGCGACCTTGCCCAACTGGAAGCACAGGTCGGGCAGCGAGCGTTCGACAGGCTCGTCGAGACGTGCAGCCTAATCGAGAACAGGGCGGCAAGCTACCGGCAGGAGCAGGCGAGGAAGAGGAGGGCGAAGCAGGCATGACCTTTCAGCAATCGATGCTCGTCATCGTCACCTGGCTCGTCTCCTTCCCGCTGCCCCTCGCGGTCGTGTTCGAGGCGGGCGCGGCGTGGGCGAAGGTAGAGGCCATCAAAGAGCTGGAAAGGAGGCGCAGGCCGTGACTTGGCAAGACGTCGCTAGAATGTGGAGGAGTTCGAGAACAGGAGGTGCGAGGCGTGCCCAGAGTCATGTGGCGGTGCAAATGTGGAAAGCTCAACAGAACATCCGTTGACACTGTGGATCTCGACCCCGCCGAACTCGGCGACGACCCAGACAGTGGCGTATTCCGCGAAGCCAAGTGCTCCGGGTGCGGGGGGAAGCACTGGCTCCTGGTAGTATTTCGCGTCGAGGCGGACGTTCAGCAGGTGAAGACCGACGAGGAATACCAGACCATGCTGGCCGAAAAAGAAAAAGAGGTGGAGGAGACACGACGCAAGGGCTACACGCGGCCCTGCCGGGTGAGCCGCGACAACGGCAAGACATGGCAGGACATGGACATTTGCCTTCTCGACACGGACCCGGCGACGAGCCCCCTCAAAGAAGGGGACCTAGCCCAGCGCAGAGACCTGCCGGCGGATGATCCCTATGCGCGAGTGCATCGGATCATCTTGCGAGAGGG
>JBLNDE010000049.1:0-50232 GCA_050261335.1 Bacillota bacterium | reverse complement strand
GGTAGATCGCCACAAGTTCGCGCTACTTTTCAGCGGGTGAGTCCTTTCCAGGGTTGCCGGTGTTGCCCTCCGGGGACGGCGCGTGCGGTGAGATGCGTTCGAATTTGGCGCTTAAGGCTAGTCAAATCCTCGACGCCCCGCCCTAGCAAGCACCGGCAACTCTAGCACCCTCAAGAAAAGCGGCGAAAACTTATGGCGCCATACTTAGTGGGCCATCGGTCTTCTCCAGCGTCACGGCGGCAGCACTACGGCGGCAGACGAATAGGATGGCGCACTTGAGGTAAGCGACAGTCCGAACGCGCCGAGGCGCCGGCGCGCTGCTGGCTGGCGGTCTGGCGGTCTGGCGGGCTGGCGGGCTGGCGGGCTGGCGCATCAGCGAATGAGAGGCCATCAGGCTCCCGCGTCGGTCCTGGCGGCACCGGCGTGGCTTTCGAAAAACCTGCGCACTTCCTTCAGATGTTGCGGGACTGGCAGGTGTTGCGGGCAGGCCTCCTCGCAGGCGCCGCACTCCACGCAGGCGGACGCGTCCACGCTGGCCTTCTTCATGGAGTCATACATCCTCAGGGATTCGTCCACCGTGCCATACATGAACGCATCGTTATAGAGCGAGAAGATGTCCGGGATCTGGACTCGGTTGGGGCAGGGCATGCAGTACCGGCATTCGCTGCAGTTGATCTTGATCCGCTGTCTGTAGACCTGGCGCGCCTCGTCGATGAGGTCTAGCTCATCGGCGGTGAGGGACAGGGGAGGGGCGTTCTCGACGGTGCGGACGTTCTCCTTGAGCTGGTCCATGGTGCTCATACCGCTCAGGACCGCGGTCACCTCGGGGTGGTTCCAGACCCAGCGCAGGCCCCACTCGGCGGGCGTCCTCCTGACGGGGGCGCGGTCCCAGATGGCCTTCACGTCGTCAGGCACGATCTTCGTCAACCTGCCGCCTCGAAGAGGCTCCATGACGATCATGGCGAGGCCTTTCGACGCGGCGTATTCAAGTCCCTCGGTGCCGGCCTGGTAGTGGTCGTCCACGTAGTTGTAGTGGATCTGAGCAAAGCTCCAGTCATACGCGTCGACGATTTCCTTGAAGAGCGACACGTCATCGTGGAAGGAGAAGCCTGCGTGCCTGATCCGCCCGTCGGCGAGGGCGCGGTCGAGGAAGCCGAGGGCGCCGAGGTCTTTCGCCTTTGACCAGGTCTCCTTGCTGAGGGAGTGAAGGAGATAGAAATCTATGTAGCCGGTATCCAGCTTCGAGAGTTGCTCGTCCAGGTAGCGGTCGAAGTCGTCGGGCGCCTTGCAGAGCCACACCGGCGACTTGGTGGCGACCCTGAGCTTCTCGCGGAGCCCGCCACGACCGCGCAGCGCTTTGCCGAGAAGGGTCTCCGAGGCGCCATCATGGTACCTGTAGGCGGTGTCGAGATAGTTGATGCCTTGGTCGATGGCGTGGTGGATCATCGCTATGGCCTGGTCCTCATCGATCCTGGCCATGTCGCCGCCGACGACCGGGAGCCTCATGCATCCGAACCCAAGGGCGGAGACGGTGAAATCGTGGCGGCCGAACCTCCTGTACTGCACGTGCGACCCCTTCCTTTCGTGCCCAGCACCGGCGGGCGGACTCTCATCCTTATCATACTACAGGTCCCAGGGTCGGCTCAATGTAAGGTGGCGGCGCAAGGGCACGAGGGGGGAGGGGGGAGGCGACGGGGCAAGCCGAGGATTGGAGGCGGCGGCGCGAGGCGGCGGTGCAAGGCGGCGGTGATGGCCGTCACCATTGCGAATTCCACAGTGTGACGAGCGCGTGATGGGGCCGCAAAACGCAACTGTGCACCTCCGGGCGAACTGCGAGGCCGTCTCCTCCGGTGTCGCGTCCTGCGGGAATGCAAAGGGCGCTTTCATTCCTTCGACGGTGCTGGCCGCAGGCTGGCATGGACGATTGCCCCACCCAACAGGCGACTGCGTTCCATTCCTCCGGGTCCGGCTGGTCTGGTGTGCGTTGATGCCTCCTCAGCAGCCTTTCCTCCCTCTCACACAGGTGTCACGCACGTGGAGCATGCGGGACCCCCGGGGGCGTCCATAAACTCGCGAGATCACGATGTCGCGAGATCACGGTTTCGCGGGATCAGCCGTGCGCGACACGTTCCCTGTATCACGCACGGAGAACATCCCCTGACGTACGTCACCTGTTCTCCGGTAACCGTTCCGCACGTCACTCGTTAAGGACTGAACAGTGACGCACGTCGCGGGTTCCTTCGTAGACGTTCTGCACATCACCGTTGAAGCCTATCGACTGATGTACATCACGGGCTCCGGCCTGACGCGTTCCCTACGTCGCGCGTGCGAGGGGAAGGCTGATGTGCGTCACTGCTCGTACTGCAGCCATTCCTTACGTCACGCTTTGAAGCCCGACCGGTGATGTGCGTCACTCGTCCCGCCCGTCTCGTTCCCTGCGTCACGGGTGCCGCCGGACCCGTTCCCTACCGAAATTGTGGCCGTCGAAGAGTGACACGCATCACGCGTCAACGGCGAGGGCTGATACGCATCACGAATGTGGGCTCATGGGTTCCCTACGTCACTCGTAGTGGAGGGGTGCCACATGGGTGCCGCATGCCCCACGCGATCCACAATCTCCACGCGCTCCACAAGCTCGGCACGCTCCGCAAGCCCCGCGGCCCGGCATGCTCCACAGGCTCCACAGATTCGGCACGCTCCATGCGCTCCATGGGGATCTCCCCTGTGTCTCGCGCCCGTCCGCAGTAATCCTGTGTGATCCAGGAGATATGAACGTAGTTACAAGATTACAGGGATACAAGACGGTAGGTGCTTGCCATATTGTGGGAAATATGGTAACCTAAGTACAGGTGCCTGAGGTCTTGCAGGATCTATTATTGACCTGGACCGCCTCCGGCAGGCTGTTTCGCAAGACCGTATAGATTGACGTATCGGGCGGGCCCGGGGCCATGCAGCGCCTCGGCCGGTCTGTCGTGCAGAGGCCTACACGAACTCACGAGATGCGTCACTGGTAGGCGCCCCGATGTGCTTCCGCGCTCGAGTCCGCCGAGTTTCCGCATGGAGGTGGAAGTGGAACATGAACGAGCTCATCCGTGTGCCGAGAGTCCTTCTTGAGAACAAGACTATCGGCCCATTGGCCAAGTTCGTGTACCTGGTCGCTCAAGTGGTTCAGCCGAAGTCCATACTTGACCTGGCCGCGTGGAGCGGCGTCCATCGTACTGAGGCATCGAAGCTGTGCAGTGCTCTGGCAAGAGAAGGATGGGTTATCAAGGCAAAGGACGGGAGGCGGGTCGTGCCTGTTCCTGGCGTACCTTACGTGGTTCAGGAGCAAATGGTCAGGGAGCTTCATGTGGGTCTCAGCGTTGCTCCGCACAAGGGGGAATTTACCATGAAGAAATGGCTGGATTACCTGGTCTTGCCCGTTGAGTGCATTGATAATGCTCGCCCAGCTTTCCTTCAAAGCCCGGATACCGGTGAGCCCCTTGAATATGACCGGTATTACCCTTCTCACAAGGTGGCGTTCGAGTTTCAGGGACCGCAGCACTTCGGGCCTACAAAGGTCTATGCAAACCAGGACCAATTCAGACTAACAAGGAGGCGAGACGTGATGAAACGTGGATTAAGCAGTGAGAATGAGGTCATACTCGTGACGATTACCCCCGACGACCTGAGCCTTGAGGGGATGCTCAGGAAAATCCCGTCCGTGTTACCCAGAGCTGCTATTGATCCTAACAGTCTCTATGTAAAAGAACTTGAGAGACTATCGGCCGAGTACCGGGCCGGGCTTGCGAGGGCGATGCTCAAAGAGAGCAACGAGAAGTCCAAGCCAGTAGACCCAAAGATCGATTCGTAGAGCTGAAAGAGCTGAAAGACATCGAGCTGACAGACACCGCTTTACTCACCCCGGGACGTGCCGTGGTCCTGGCGCCAGCTCCGGCTGTGGCCCCTGCGCTGGCCCCGGTCCCGGCACTGCCCGCACCGCCCTCCTTTCCCACCTCACGAAGAGGTACGAGAAGGCCAGCATCTGTGTGGTGACTTCCGGGAGGCCGACCATGATGTCGAGCCTGAGTTTCGTATAGATGTACCCCTCAATAGACCCGGGTCCCGTTATGACGGCTCCAATTCCCGTCAGTATCCACAGCGCCATGAAGAGCTTCAGCCAGCCGTACCGGTCTTCCAGGATGACGCTCCGGAATGGGTAGAACGCGATACCCAGCAGCGCACCGCGCAGGACCTGGAATACCACCGCGAGCCGCACGATCGGTGAGTCCTGGGCTCGCATGACGAGCTTCAGCAACGGGTCCTCCTCGAAGACACGGAAGTATTGCGTCGTGAACATGAAGAACAACCCAAATGCCAGATAGGTCAGTACGTGGACAGTCATGAAGCGCCCGAGAAACCCCGACAGAGGTGATCGTTCTTGGTCGCGTGACATGGACCGCTCCCCCTCTTTCCGGTGGTCGTTCATGCCGCCTACCGGGGCGCGGCACACCTAAGCAGATCGCCACGAGACTGTTGAACTTCCCCAGCGGCTGCCAGTTTGGCCGAGCGCGGCGATGGTTTGGCGCGACTGAACCGGGGCTCGTTAGCATAATGTGGGAAACATCAACAGCCTCCGCCACAAGTTCGCGCTACTTTTCAGCGCGCAAGTTCTGTCCGGGGTTGCCGGTGTTGCCCTGCGGGGGCGGCGCGTTTGCGGCGCGTCTCGTTCGAATTTGGCGCTTATGGCTAGCCAAATTCCAGGCGCCCCGCCCTGGCAAGCACCGGTAACGCCACACCGTCAGGAGAAGTGGCGCAAGTCTGTGGCGTCATACTCAGTCCCTACGGGGAATTCGCCGGTGGGCGGTGTTTTCCTGCTGCGGCAACTTCTTAAGCGGGTTTTCTTGGGCATGCTTGCTTGAGCAATCTTGCGGCATGGCGGCATGCAGGACGCAGAGAGTGTCGGAGAGCGTCGGTGCATTGGACAGGGCCGGACTGAGCGGGAACGGACAAGGCCGGGAGGAGTGATGGACATCACTGGATGGCTGTCAGGGGTGACGTAGGGAACGCTTGAGGTGGGACGTGTGACGTGCGTCACCCGTCCCGCCTCAACAGGTGACGTACGGAACGGTTCACGGACGACCCGTGACGCGAGGAAGGCCACATAAAGGCGTGTGGAGCGGAATACGGGCTAAGTCGTCCGTGCCGAGCGGGGGCCGGCGCCATCGCAGGATGAAAGTGGCGACCATCCGCCATTTTCAAGGTGGCCGCGATGAGGTCATGGATGGCTTGCCAGGAAAAACCACGTGCGGCTTGAAGGAGATCTCGAAGACACGTCGAAGGAGAAGATACCGGTTACGTAACCGGTTACGTAACCGGTAACATAGGGCGGCGGAGGAGCCGCCATGGAGACGTAGCGTGAGGCATCCGCTCCCGACAGGGCAAACGCATCGAGGTGTGATGAAATGGCCAACATCCGCGACGTGGCGCGGCGGGCCCAGGTATCGACGGCCACCGTGTCCAGGGTCATCAATGAGTCCGGGTTCGTCGCCGAGGATCTGAAGGCGCGGGTCAGGCGGGCCATGGCGGATCTCAACTACCGCCCGAACAACCTGGCGCGGTCCTTCAGGCAGAATCGCAGCTTCATGATCGCCCTCATGATATCCGACATCTCGAACCCGTTCTTTACGTCCCTCGTTCGCGGGGTGGAGGACGTCGTCAAGGAGGGCGGGCTGAACCTCCTGCTCTGCAACACCGACGAGGACCCCGCCAAGGAACGGTCGTACGTGGATGTCCTCATCGGCAACCGCATCGACGGTGTCATCATGGCTCCCACGGGAAGCGCGCGGGAAAGCGTGGATGCGTTCAGGCGGCACGGGATACCCGTGGTTTTCATCGACCGGTACCTTGCGGGCATGAAGGTGGATGCGGTCCTCCTCGACAACGTCTCCGGGGCCTACCAGGCCACCGCCCACCTCCTGCGCCTTGGACACCGGCGCGTCGGCATCATCACAGGCCTAGAAAGCGTCTCGACGTCGAAGGAACGCGAGGAGGGCTACAGGCGGGCGCTCGCCGACTTCGGTATAACTCCCGATGAGCGCCTCATCGCGCGCGGAAACTCCCGTATCGAAGGCGGCACACGGCAGACGCAGACACTTCTGGCCCTGCCGCCTGACGCGCGGCCCACCGCGCTCTTCACCAGCAACAACCTGCTTACGGTCGGCGCCATGCGCGCCCTCCGCGAGGCCGGGGTGAGGGTGCCGCACGAGATGGCGGTGGTGGGTTTCGATGAGTTTGAGTCTACGCCGATCATCGACCCGCCACTTACGGTAGTCGCGCAGCCGACATACGAGATCGGCATGCGCGCGGCGAAGAGGCTGTTCAAGCACTTGAGCGAGGGGGCGGAGGAAGGAAAGCCGGCGGTGCAGCGACTCAAGCCGCAGCTCATCGTGAGGGAGTCATGCGGGGCACGCCTTGCGGGCCTCGCGGAATCCACAGAAGAGGCCGACTGCCCCAACCGCTCCGGTTTCGGCTCCGGCGCAGCGACGCTCTGAGCGGGCAGAGTCGACGGGCCATCCGGGGCACCCGGGCCATCCGGGGCACCGGAGGCATGCGAGGCACCGGAGGCACGCGAGGTATGCGAGGCATGCAGCGTGCGCGGAGCCAGGCCGTGTTGGGGATGAGCGGCAGGAAAGCGGCCGTGCCAGGGGGGGTGATGCGAGGACTGCTGTCTCCGGGATGGGTTGGCAAGCCGTGGTTGGCAGGTTGCGTGTAACGGGCCAGCGTATTGCGGGAGGTCACGTATCTTGACCAGGCAGTCGCGCCGTTCTGGACGTGACTGGCTGAGGGTGCGGAGATCCTCCGACGACCGCACCCGACGAAACGAAAGGAGCGGGTTGGACCATGACGAAGAGGATGTCTCTCAGGTGGGTTCTCGCAGCGATTCTCGCGGCGCTCGCGTTCGCCTCGACGGCGGCGTACGCTCAAGAGATGAATACCTGGGCCGACGTCGTCAAGGCGAGGAACAAGGGGACGGAGATCACCATCGCGATGGCGACCCACCCGTCTACCGAAGCGTTCCAGAAGATGGCGGCGGAGTTCGAGTCCCTCACCGGCATCAAAGTGAAATGGGACGTCATGGAGGAGATATACCTGCACGACAAGATCCTCACCGAGCACGCCGCAGGCACCGGCCGCTATGACGTGGTGATGATGGACGTCTGCTGGATTGGCGAGTTCGCCGCCAAGCGCGTGGTGGAGCAACTCGACGGCTACCTTAAGGATCCCAAACAGACGCCCGCCTGGTTCGACTACGAGGATATAGTCTCCGCCTACCGGAACGGTCTCGGCGCCTACCAGGGCAAGGTCTACGGCATACCGTCGGCCGGCGAGTCAGCGTTCATCGCGTATCGCAAGGACCTGTTCCAGAAGTATGGCTACTCCGCAGACAAGATCAAGACGTACGACGACCTTCTCGCTGCGGCGAAGTTCTTCAACGGCAAGGAGCCCGGCCTCTATGGCATCTCCATGAGGGGCCGTCGTGGCCATCATATCGACTATGCGTGGTTCCAGTTCCTGTATCCGTACGGCGGGGGCGTGTTCAAGCCCGGGACGTACGAGCCGGCGATCAATTCACCCGAGAGCGTGAAGTCTCTCGAGTTCTACACCGAGCTCATGAAGTACGCACCCGAGGGCATCGAGAACTTCTCTCATGAGGAAGCGACCACTTCGTTCATGCAGGGCAGGGCGGCCCTCTGGTTCGATGCGACCGCCCTCGCTCCGTGGATCGAGAACGGCGCGAAGTCCCAGGTAGCCGGGAAGGTTGGCTACATGGCACCTCCAGCGGGGCCGAAAGGAGCGTATGCCGCAGTCGCCGGCTGGAACCTCGCGCTTTCGACGAAGTCCCGGCACAAAGACGCAGCATGGGCGTTCATGATGTTCATGACGAGCAGGGCGAAGGCGAAGGAATACGTCGAGAAGGGCGGCGTCGTGACCAGGACGTCCATTCTCACTTCGCCTGAGTTCGTGAAGAAATACCCCTATTACCCCGAGATCGTGAAGTCGCTCGAGCTTGCGGACACGCTCGTGAAGCAGGATATAGACTGGAGGCCGAGAATTCCCGAGTGGCCGAAGATCGGCGAGATCATCGGGCTTCAGGCTTCCCTCGCGCTGACCGGTCAGGCAACGCCGAAGGCCGCGGCCGACCAGGCAGCGAAGGAGATCCGCGAGCTCATGGAGGTCAAGGGTTACTATAAGAAGTAGCGCTAGACCGCACGGATGAACCCGCTGGGGCGCGCTCGCCCGGGCGTCCGGGCGGTGGCGCGCCCCGGCATAGCGAGTCTCGGCCCTGCCGGGCTGCGGCCCTCACTAAAGAGGAGAGTCCCCCGCTGGAAGCGCCCCGTTGGAAGCGTCCTGCCAAGGGTGCCCCGCTGAAAGCGTCCCGTCAAGGTCCGTGGCCCGACATGGGGAACGGCCCTGCAACGGCAGCAGCGGTCATCCCGCTACAGCCCCCCGGTGGCTGGAATTACGGCGCGTAAGGGGCGGATGATTCCGAAGGGCGGCCGGGCCAGGGGACTTGTTTCGCGGCCCGGTGGACGGGAGACCCGTAATACGCAGGGAGAGGGCCTGGTAGGTCGCTCCTTCCCCGCATCGTGGACGGTGAGGACAATTGGACTCCCGCACCGTGAGAAAGAGCCTTTATCCTTACTTCTGGATCGGACCGGCGCTAGTTACGCTGTTCGTGATCACGGTCGTACCGACCATCTTTCTGTTCTTCACGAGCCTCCATTACTGGGAGCTTGGCTACCCCTGGTCTGAGCGGGTGTTCGTGGGAGTCAGAAACTTCGTGACCGCCTTCGGAAACCAGCAGTTCCTGCACTCCATCTGGGTCACGCTGGTCTACACGGCGTCGGCGGTCGCCGTCGAGTTCGCGCTGGGGTTTGCGCTTGCGTATTTCCTGGCCCGACCGCGCCTCGCGTGGCGCGGGTTTCTGCTGGCGTGCCTGGTCATCCCGATGACCGTGACGCCGTCCATCGCGGGCCTGATCTGGCGGCTTTACTTCAACCCGAACTACGGCATCATCAACTACGTGCTGGGCAGCATTTTTGGACTCTCGCCGAACTGGTACAGCTACTCGCTCGCCCTACCCTCGGTCATCCTGGTGGACGTCTGGCAGTGGACGCCCTTCGTTGCTCTGATCCTGCTAGCAGGCCTCAGCGCCATCCCGAGGACGCCGCTGGAGGCCGCGCTCGTGGACGGCGCCTCGGCCTGGCAGACGCTGAGGTATGTGACGCTGCCGTTGCTTCGGCCGATAATCCTCATCGCCCTGCTGCTCCGCACCATGGACGCCCTGAAGATGTTTGACGTCGTGTTCGCTCTCACCGGCGGGGGGCCGGCAGACGCCACCGAGCTTCTTTCAATGCACGTCTACCGCACGGGGTTCTACCAGAGCGGCATGGTGGGTCTCGCCTCGGCCATGGCGGTGGTGCTGCTCGTCGTCATCATCGTCCTCAGCCAGTTGTTTATCCGCCTCCTTGGCAAGAGGGAGGAGGGAGACGAAGCATGAGGAAGCGTTCGAACTGGCCCGCGACCGCCGTGAACCTGGCGGGTTCAGCCGTTATTGTGGTCCTGTTCCTGATGCCGTTTGTCTGGATGGTCTTGATGTCGTTCAAGACCAGGCTGCAAACGTTCGCCATACCGCCGGCCGTGTTCTTCAGACCGACGCTGGAGAACTACCGCGACCTGCTCGCGCGCGGGGTTTTCGGCCACTATTTCGTCAACAGCCTGGTAACGGTGCTCGCGGCGGTCGCGGTATCCCTCGCGATAGCCGCGCCTGCGGCATACGGGCTGGCGCGGTTCAATTTCCGTCGCAAGAAGGATGTGGCCTTCTGGATCCTGAGCATCAGGATGGCTCCGGCAATTGCGGTGGTCATCCCGTATTTCCTCATCGGCAGCCTGCTCGGGATGCTCGATACCAAGCTGGTCCTGGTGATGAGTTATCTGTCGTTCAACATTCCGTTCGCCGTGTGGATGCTGCGGGGCTTCATCGAGGAAGTCCCCGTGGAGGTGGACGAGGCCGCCATGATAGACGGATGCTCGCGCTTTGGGGCGTTCGTGCGGCTCATCCTGCCGCTCACCGCCAACGGGCTTGCGGCCACGAGCATCCTATGCGTGATCCAGTCGTGGAACGAGTTCACGTTCGCCCTGTTCCTGACCACCACGAACGCGAGGACCCTGCCGACCATCGTGACACAGTTTCTCACGTTCCAGGGCGTGGTGTGGGGCGAGATGGCCGCCGCGGCCACGATCACGACCATTCCCGTGGTGGTGTTCGCGCTGCTGGTCCGCAGGCATCTCATAACTGGGCTTACATTCGGCGCTACGAAGGAGTAATGCGCTCGTCCGATTGACCCCGCCAACTATCGCCCGCTGAGGCAAGTAGCTTGCGCTCGGCCCGGGGGTCGATACGACACGCCGGTTGACCGCATTGCTGAGTCGCCCGAAGGCGGCAGCCCATGCCGCGTTTTCGGTGGCCAGCCCAGTGTGGCTGGTTCCACGGGGCTACTTCTGTAGGGCGGCCCCCGCCCGGCTAGCCTCATCGCGCGAGCCTCGTCGGGCGGGTATAGAGGGGCAAGCCCGTCGGGCGAGACCGAGGAGGAGAGCCGAGGATATGAAGCGAATGAACATGGTTGAGCCGGGGGTGTTGCGGCTCGAGGATGTGCCGGCGCCCGTGCCGGGCGAGGGCGAGGCCCTCGTCGAGGTGAAGGTGGTGGGCGTGTGCGGGTCCGACGTCCACGCGTTCCGTGGGAAGCACCCGTTCATCTCGTGTCCGATCGTCCCCGGGCATGAGTTCTCGGGTGTTGTGAGGGATGTCGGGCCCGGCGGGCGCGTAGGCGCTCCGGGCGCCGAGGCGGCGGAGGCGGGCAGCACGAAGACGGGCCGCGCGCTCATCGGGAAGCCTGTGACAGGACTGCCGTCACTCGTGTGCGGCACGTGCTACAACTGCAGCCACGGCAGGTACAACATCTGCAACTCCCTGCGCGTGGTCGGGTGCCAGGCCGACGGGGCGCTCGCCGAGCTTGTGCGCGTCCCGGCTGAGTTCCTCGTGCCCTTGCCGGAGGGGCTTTCGTTCGAGGACGGCGCCATGGTGGAGCCGGTGGCCGTCGGCGTGCACGCCGTGAGGCGCGCGGGTGCCGCCGTGGGCGGGGCGCGCGTGCTGGTGCTGGGCAGCGGCACCATCGGGCTTGTCGTCGCCCAGGTGCTGAAGGCTTACGGGGCGTGCGAGGTCATAGTCACCGACCTGAACGAGCGGAGGCTCGCGCTCGCCCGCGAGCTTGGCGCGGACCACACGATCAACGTCCGCGAGGCCGATCCGGTAGCGCAGGTCCACGACAGGTTCGGGCGCGACGGCATTGACCTCTCGTTCGAGTGCGTCGGCATCGGTCCCACGGTGCGGCAGGCCATCCTGGCGAACCGGAAGGGCACGAAGGTCATCATAGTGGGGGTTTTCGAGGAGGACGTGCCGGTCCCCATGGGCCTCGTCCAGGACAGGGAGATCGAGCTCGTGGGCACGCTCATGTATACCCTGGACGATTTCGTCGAGGCAGCGCGGCTCGTCGCGGAGGGTCTCGTGCGCATGGCGCCCCTCGTGACTCACAGGTTCCGCCTCGAAGAGGCGCAGCGGGCGTTCGAGACAGCGGCGGACCCGGCCGGCGGAGCCATCAAAGTGCTCATCACGGTATAGCGGGGCGGAAACACGAAGGAACGGCTCTGGTCGTGCTGTTTCCGGTTGCGTTGTTTGGGGGAGTAGATGGTGCGTTGATCGACGTAGTGACAATGGGAGAGATCCTGATAGACTTCGTGTCGGTTGCAGCCGGGGTATCCATCAAGGACTCGCCAGGATTCGCGAAGGCCCCGGGCGGTGCCCCCGCGAACGTGGCTGTGGGGGTGAGGCGGCTCGGCCGCACATCTGCGTTCATCGGCAAGGTGGGGAGCGACGACTTCGGTCGCTTCCTGGGGGAGACGCTCGCCCGGGAAGGCGTTGACACGCGCGGCGTAAGATACGAGGACAGGGCCAGGACGATGCTTGCCTTCGTGTCGCTCGGCCCGGACGGCGAGCGCGAGTTCATGTTCTACAGGCATCCCAGCGCTGACATGCTTCTCGAGCCGAGCGAGATCGATACCGGCCTCATTGCCGGGGCCCGGGTCTTCCATCATGGGTCCATCTCGCTCATAACTGAACCGTCGCGCTCTGCCACGCTGGCTGCCGTGGAGGCCGCCAGGGCTGCCGGGGCGCTGGTCTCCTACGACCCCAACCTGCGGCTTCCGCTGTGGCCCACGCCGGACGAGGCGCGAAGCACCATCCTTGCCGCTGCCCGGTCTGCCGACATCATGAAGGTGAGCGAGGAAGAGCTGGCCTTCTTGACGGGGGCGACGGGGGTCGTGCAGGGACTGCGGCAGGGAGTGCGAAGGCTCCGCAACATCGTGGCAGCCGACTGCGCCATCGTGGTGACGCGTGGCAGGCGCGGGTGTGCGCTCGCCCCTGGGGGGTCCGCAGAGCCATCTCTTGAGATCCCCGGGTTCGACGTCCGTGCGGTAGACACGACAGGCGCAGGTGACGCCTTCGTGGGGGGGCTCCTTGTCGGCCTGATCGAGGCGATGGGCGCCGTGGGGGCTGCAGCGACAACAAGGACGGCGCTGCGTGCTCTCGGCGAGGTAGAGTGGAGGAGGGCGCTCACGCTTGCGAATGCTGTGGGCGCGCTCTGCACGACGAGGCTGGGCGCCATCCCGGCCTTGCCCACAGCAGAGGAGGTGTGGACCTTTCTAGATG
Organism: Bacillota bacterium; assembly: GCA_050261335.1. Classification (GTDB taxonomy): domain Bacteria; phylum Bacillota; class SHA-98; order UBA4971; family UBA4971; genus UBA6256. Next base: position 37,424 of record JBLNDE010000049.1, on the reverse strand, counting down.
AGCGGAGTCCTGGCTAAGATGTCGGCCGTCGTGTTCCGGCGGCCTGGAAGCGTTGTGATTGAGGAGCGCGACGTTCCGTGCCCTGGGCCCGGTGAGGTCCTCGTCCGGGTCGAGGCATGCGGCGTGTGCGGAACGGACTTCCACATATTCCGGGGCGAGGCCCCGGCCCGTCCGCCCGTGGTTCTCGGGCACGAGTATTGCGGCGAGGTGGTGGCGCTGGGCGAAGGCCTTACAGGCCTGAAACTCGGCGATCGGGTGGCCGTGGACCCGAACATCGCCTGTGGGCGGTGCTACCACTGCAGGCTGGGCAAGGTCCACCTCTGCGAGTCCATGGAGGCGCTCGGCGTCACCATCGACGGGGGGTTCGCCGGATACTCCGTCGCCCCCGCGACGCAGTGCCACTCGCTTCCCGCCGGCATGTCAGCCGTCCAGGGGGCGTTTGTGGAGCCTGTGGCGTGCTGCGTTCACGGCATCGACCTCGCAGGGATCAGGCCCGGCAACACAGTGGTCGTGCTCGGCGGCGGCACAATCGGGCTCATCCTGTTGCAGCTTGCGCTCGGGAGCGGCGCGGCGACGCTCATCGTGAGCGAGCCCGTCCAGAAGAAGCGCGAGCTGGCGCTGAAGTTCGGCGCGACCCTCGCCGTGGACCCGCTATCCGCGGATCTGGAGGAGCAGGTCCGCGCTGTGGCGCCCGCTGGCGCGGACGTCGTCATCGAGGCGGTCGGGCGGCCGGAGACCATCGAGATGGCTGTGCGAATCGCCGCAAGAGGCGGGTGCATTCTGTTGTTCGGCGTCGCGCCCGAGGACGCGCACGTGTCGATGAGACCGTTCGCCATCTACAAGAAGGAGCTCCGCATTCAGGGGTCTTATGTAAACCCCTTCACGTTCTCGAGGGCGATAGCCCTGCTCGCAGGCGCTGCCGTGGAGGTCGAGCCGCTTGTAGAGCGAGTGGTGGCTCTGGAGGATCTTCCATCGGTGCTCGCCTCCGGCCCATCCGCAGGCGGCGCGAAAACGCTCGTGGGTCTGGCTCCAGGGAGGGGCCAAAGCGAGGAGGAGGCCTCCCGGTGAGTGCGACTCGGCTGGGTAGATCGCCACAAGTCCGCGCTACTTCTCAGCGGGTGAGTCCTCGCCAGGGTTGCCGGTGTTGCCCTCCGGGGACGGCGGACGTGCGGCGCGCCTCGTTTGAATTTGTCGCTTAAGGCCAGCCAAATTCCAGGGGCCACGCCCTGGCAAGCGCCGCGAGCCCCAACACCGTCAGGGAAGACGGCGCAAACTTGTGGCGCCATACCTAGAGTAGCGGCATGCTGGCCGCATGGCGGCGTTGTGGTAGCGGGGTGGTAGCGCCGCCTGCGGTCGCAGGAAAACGGCCATTCTCGGACGCCAGCTGGCGTGGTCCCGACCACTTCCGACTTGTTCGTTTGTTCGTTGCCCGTTGCCTGTTACCCGTTGACAGCTGGATATTATACTTGTAGAATGGAAATGAGAACGATTCTCAGTTAACGCAACAGCGAGTCGCGCAGGTGCTGCAGCCCGAACATGAAGCAGGGAGTGGGGGACGAGAGATGATCGCAGGAGACGCCCGGCCGATGTCGCTCGCGGAGGTGCGCGAGGGCGAACCGGTCCAGGTTGTTGAGGTTCTCGGAGGGCATGGCCTCGTGGGGCGCCTGGAGTCCATGGGCATCAGGCCGGGGACCGAGATAAGGAAAGTGAGTTCCGTCTTCATGCGCGGCCCCGTGACTGTCGAAGTGCACGGCACCCGGGTCGCGATGGGATTCGGCATGGCAACAAAGGTGCTGGTCAGGCCGGCTACGCGCCAGAGCGGCCAGGCGGCGGAGGGCGCCGCGACGAACAGGGGTGATAGCCGATGAAGATCCTTCTCATGGGCAATCCCAACGTCGGCAAGAGCGTCGTCTTCTCGCGGCTGACGGGCACCCAGGTCATCACCTCGAACTATCCGGGGACGACTGTGGAGTTCACCAGGGGGACGACGAAGCTTCCGGGCGGCGACAGGGCGGATGTCATCGATGTGCCGGGGACATACAGCCTGGAGCCGACGTGCAAGGCCGAGGAGGTCGCGGTGAGCCTTCTGGACTCCCTGCGCGAAGGCGATGTGGTCGTGGACGTGGTGGACTCGACCCACCTCGAGCGCAACCTCCATCTGACCCTTGAGCTGCTGGAGCGGCGGGTTCCGCTGGTGGTGGCGCTCAACCTGTGGGACGAGGCGCGGCATGAGGGAATTTCAATCGACGTCAAGAAACTGGAGGATAGGCTGGGCGTTCCCGTCGTGCCGACCGTGGCCCTGACTGGGGCAGGCATGGACGTGCTCCTCGACAGGGTCGCGGAGGAGGCGGCCCGCAGCAAAGCCGCAGGCCGAAGAGAATCGGGGACGGGGGTCCGCCCCGGCACCGTCTTCGATGCGACTGACCTGGCCGGGACGGAACTCGAAAAGGGAGCCCTCCCAGGAGCGCAGGCCGCGGCCGAAGCGCGAGCGGGAGGCGCGGCCGGAGCCGGAACGACCGCAGGAGCGGGACGTCCGTGCGTGCATGCGCCGGCGCAGAGGCGCACGGCCGACGAGCGCTGGGCCGAGGTCGGCCGCATGACCCGCGAGGTGCAGGTGATCGCGCACAGGCACCACTCCGTGCGCGACATCCTCGAGGACGCCAGCATGAGGCCGGTTACCGGGCTTCTCATGGCGGGGATTGTGCTGTTTGTCTCGTTCGCGGCCATCCGCTTCATCGGGGAAGGCCTCATAGCGCATGTCTTCGACCCGGTGTTCGAGGGTCTGGTGAGGCCGCTCGTCATGCGGCTCGATGCCGGGCTCGGGCCGGCGGGTTTCATCCACGACGTGCTCATCGGGCATCTCGTCGCCGGTCAGGTGGACTTCGTCGAATCCCTCGGCCTCCTGACGACGGGCCTGTACGTGCCCATCGCCATGGTGCTGCCATACGTGCTGGCGTTCTACGTGGTGCTCAGCATCCTGGAGGACGTCGGGTATCTTCCACGCCTGGCGGTGCTGATGGATAACCTCATGCACGCCCTGGGCATGCATGGGTATGCGGTGGTGCCGATGATCCTGGGCCTGGGGTGCAACGTCCCTGCGGCGCTGGCCACGCGCGTCCTGGAGAGCAGGCGCGAGCGGTTCATCGCCGCGACGATGCTGTCCATCGGCGTGCCGTGCATGGCGCAGAGCGCCATGATCGTGGGCCTGGTGGGGCGGCACGGCGGCGTCTATCTCGCATACATCTACGGGACCCTGTTTGTGCTGTGGCTGACGATAGGACTCGTGCTGAACTCGGTGCTGCCGGGCCAGAGCCCGCCGCTTCTCATCGAGATCCCGCCGTACCGCCTTCCGTATTTCGAGGGGCTTGCGAAAAAGGTCTGGATGCGCGTGCGCATATTCCTCGCAGACGCCGTACCGTACGTGCTGCTCGGCGTCCTCATCGTGAACCTGGCGCACGTCTCGGGCTTGATGGCCCTTGCCAGCAGGCTCTTTGCGCCTGTCGTGAGCGGGCTGCTGGGCCTCCCGTCCGATGCCGCGGTGGCCCTGCTCATGGGTTTTCTCAGGAAGGACGTCGCCGTCGGGATGCTCGGGCCGCTAGGCCTCACGGCGCGGCAGCTCACGGTGGCAAGCGTCGTGCTGACAGCTTACTTCCCGTGCGCGGCGACGTTCGTGGTGCTGCTACGCGAACTCGGTCCCGCGGATATGCTGAAGGCTGCGGGTATAATGGTGGTTGCTGCGCTTGGCGCCGGTGCGGCGCTCAATCTCGTGCTGTCGGGGGTCGTCTCAGCCGCATCGGTGCTCGTGGTCGTCGCGGCGCTGGTGGCTGGATCGTTCCTGCTTAGGCGGCGGACAGGTGAGGCAAGCGCCAGCCGTTTCATGGGCAGTCGCAAGGGGAACGTCAGGTAGCAGCCGACTAAGGCTGCTACCGCTCCCGCTCCTCGTCGTGGATGTCGAGATCGCCTTATAGTCGCCGTCATCTTCCATGCTCCAAAGATGGATCGTGAGGCACTCCTTGGGCATCTGGTAGGCTTCCTCCATGGTGTCGCCTTCCGTGATGCACCCGGGCTGGTCAGGGAATGTCACGGTATAGCCGCCTTCCTCGGCGGGGTCAAAGACGGCGGGGAAGACGTACTTGTCCATGACCGGCTTCCTTTCCGCAGGGACCATTCCGAATCAAGCCCGGCCTGTCTGAACACGCTTAGAGAGAATCCTGCTAAGGGCTTATTCGCCCTCGAAGCCGTGGCTCGTGAATTTCAGAGTACGGCTGTTTTCGGTCACCGTACGCACAGTATTCTCAGGTACGCCTTCGGGAACTATAGCCTCGATCTCGAGAGTCACCAGCACCTGGGCTCCGGGTAACCCGGCCAAGTGAGCGATGACCTCCTCTGCAACCCTCCCGGCATCCCTCCCCACCCTAGTCGGATCTAGGGCCACGCTGCCGTAAAAGCGTCGAAACTCGGGTGGCGAAGCAGCAGACGCGGGGCTGGCAGTCTCGGCACCGTCAATCGGGCTTGTCAATGGCTTTTGGGCTACAGGCTCACCCGCCCTGGTCTCCTCGCCGCTACCGGCAGGCACGCGGTCGGCTGCAAGTTGTCGCTGAGCCACTTCCGGTTTCACTAGCAAGCCGGGAGGATCCGTTTCGGGTAAAGATACCTCTTGGCCGGCCCGCAGTCCACGGTAGCGGCCTGCGCTTTCGTCAAAACTGTCGGCAAAGGCGAAGGAGTCTTGTACCCATGTGAGCAGAGCTACTCCGTCGCTCACGGCGCCTACGAGCACTGCGGGGTTTTTGAGGCGCGGAAGGTAGAGGTAACGGGCGAAGTCTTCCACGAGTTGCCGTATCGCCACGTGATCACCGCGCCACAGGGGTACCCGATCCAGTTCCATCCGGAGGCGGGTTCCCGCCAGTGTAGCTACAAGCAGTTCATCGTTGCGTAGTTTCTTGCTGGCCCGCGCGGCCAAAGCATCGTCGCTCTGCAGCCGCATCGCCTCCCATTCCACAGGCGCCTGTGGAGTGGTCTGCCCCGGGACGAGCAGCCAATGGTATGTCTCGGGTAGGCGTGCTGCAATGGTAGTCTCGGCCGAGCGCCTTTGCTCCTCGGCTTGACGCACCTGATATCGAGAAAGATTGAGTTGCTCCTGATCGCGTAGAATCAGCTCCCACGCGAGATAACGGCGGACCGCCTCTTCAAGGTCTTGCAACCGCGTCTTGTCGGCAGCCAAGAAAACCAAGGTGTTACGGAAAAGGCGCGGTGCGCTGCCGCGGGATTCGAGGATCTGTCTGGCGGCGGCTAGAGCGGGGCTATCCTTGTCCCGCGTATGCGGGGTCGCAGGACCGAGGACCACCAAGCGGGCCTCTAGGTCATCGAGAACATCCTGGGTCGACTGAGGAAAGAGGTATATCCGGCCGAAGTCGCCCGTCTTGCGCACATTCTCTCGGACGCGGTCTTCGATCTCGTGCCAGACCTTGTCCGGTTCTCGTTCCAGTTGCTCGGCTCGGTCCTCCGCAAGCTTGGTCACGGTGGGTTGCGTCGAATACCAGTAGCGCGAGCCGTCCTGGTAGAGATAAGTGGCCGTGCTAGCCAAACGCCTGAGTGCGTCCCCAAAAACCGCCGGCGACTCGCCCGGCATCACACAGCCCAGCTTGATATGCCGGTCCTCCAACCCACGATGGGCAGCTTCCGCGGTGGGCGCCGAACCGAGGTAGATCGTCCGCGCGGCACGCCGGCAGGCCGATAACCTGCCGAGATTCGGTACCTCGCTGTCAAGCCTCATGGGATGCGAGTTCGGTCCGTCCACATCCTTCTCGAGCACTGGCACCCAGTTGTCCGAAAGATAGCGCGTAAGTTCGAACTGCACACGGGTATCGTCGATTGGGATGGTGGATGGGAGAATCAGGGGGTTTCTGTCGCCTTTCTCCCACAGGCTGTGAATCACCGCAGCCATGAGCCGGAGCACACCGCGCGTGCGCTGGAACTTGAGCAGTGTGGACCAATCGGTGTACAGCCGGTCGAAAATCTCCGGGTGAATGGGATAGGCATCCTTCAAACGCTGCTCGTAGGCTGATTCCCGACACTCGTTGGGAAACTCCTGGGGTTGCGTGCGGTAAAGATCGGCGAACGCTCGTACCACCACGTCCCGAGCCTTGTACTGTTCTGGGTCGGAAAGTGGCTGGAACAACCGGCGCCGGACGATTTCGAAGCTTTCATGAGGAGAAGCTGGGCGCCAGGACGACTCCACGCGCCCGATGACGTTGCGCAGCCGATCGAGGGCCTCGCGCCCGCGCGCTCCACCCACCTCGACATCACTCGCCTGGGCATGCGGAGAGGTGCCTGTATCCGAGGCGGGCAAACTGATAACCACCAGGCATTGGCGGGCGGCTTTGGCTGATTCGGTCAACGCCTGGGCAAATGTGAACTGGGTCTCGAAACTGCCCCCTGGCAAGTCAGCGGCATCATGTAGTTGCCGGGCATAGGCGACCCACTCGTCAATCAGGATGAGGCAGGGTCCATACGCGTTGAAAAGCTGCCGCAGCACATCGCCGGGACTTGTGGCCCGCTCGTCGTCGGCCCGCACCAGCTCGAAGGCCGGGCGCCCCCCTAGTTGCCAGGCCAGTTCCCCCCAGAGGGTGCGCACCACTGTCCCGTCCGGCTTTGTGACCGGGCTGCCCGGCGAGAGGCGGTTCCCGACCAGCACGACCGGACGCACCCTGGACAGCGTTGTCGCGCCTGATTCCTTTAGCACGGCTTCGACGCCCGGCAGCTCGGCCGGCGGAGTTCCGGAAAAGAGGTGGAAGAGGGCGAGCATCGAGTGGGTCTTACCGCCGCCGAAGTTGGTCTGCAGTTGCACCACTGGGTCGCCGCCCGCTTCCGACAGCCGCTGCACTGCGCCGACCAGCAGGCGTTTTAGACTCTCAGTCAGGTAAGTGCGGCGGAAGAACTCCACGGGGTTCTTGTATTCGTCGCTTCCCTCCCCCAAATACACTTGCCACAAATCGGCCGCAAACTCCGCCTGTTGGTAGCGGCCGCTCGCGACATCCGGCTGGGGGCTTACCACCTCGCGCCACGGCTTTAACACACTGCTCGCCGTCGTCTCGACCAGAGAGCCAGCTGCCTTGCGCTTCTCGCCACGCACCTGCTCATCGAACCGCAGGCGCAGGAGTTCCAGCTTCAACCGCTCGGTCTCTTCGACCTCCCGTGCCGACACCGCTGCAAGCAGCCGCGACACCGAATCGAGCGCGCGGTAAGCGTCGTCGCTGGAGAAGGCCTCTTGATGGGCCCACTTGTTGCGCCAGTCCCGTAGCTCCGAGACGAGGCTGCGCTCAGCAGGGCCGAGAGTCTTGCGGAAAACGTCGTTCCACGCTTCCCACATCACCTTGAGCAGTGGGGCTACATCCCACTCGCGGACCGGCCTTCTGGCGCCTAACCCATCCTCCGCCAGGAACCGCCCCGCCACGGCTACGGCCCGGTCCCCATATGCGCTCTCGAACTCGCGGGCGACGAACGGCGCCAGCCCCGCTTTGAGCAAGTCCAAACCCCTGCTGACACGTTCATGGTTCGTGATAGCCATCGCTGATCGCTCCCCACCCCGAGAATACGCGGCCGCTGCCATTTTCGCCCTTTCGATGGTGCCGAGCAACGCCCGGCATGGGCGGCTACTCCGCAAACAGTTTCACTTGCGCAGCCTTCTGCCGGCCGCCTTCCTGGGCCAGACGAGTAACCTCCGGCCAGCCAAGCACCAGGGCGTTGTAAGCCCGGGCCTCCTGGGACCGGTTCTTCTTCTCACTCAGGCTAAACAGCCGATAGGCAAGGTCGCGAGCAAGACCACCGCGTACGCCGAGCTTACGCAGCAGCTCAGCAGTCACCAGGTCTCCCACCTTCTCGTAGTAGTAGACCCGCAGCAGGTGGTGCGTCATCTCCCAGACGGTAAGCCGCTTGTCGGCGGCCGGGTCCCACCCCTTCGGCAGCTCCTCTGGCCGCACGAGCCGCACCTTGCCGCCCCGGGAGTGGATCAGCCCAGCCTGGTGGAGCCCGGCAACCGAGGTCACCTTCGCCTTGCTCAATACCTCAGCCTCGCCAAAGTCACCCTCCTCGAAGCCGTACTGTTCATACCAGGCGACGGCCCAGCGGGTGTCGGCATCGAACTCGTCTTCCTGCTCTGACAGCACCTCGGTGAGGGTCTGGTTGATGAGGGCAAGAGCCGTGCGCACGGTCATCGGTTTCCCGCTCGACTCCAAAATGCGGCGGTAACGGGAGTAAATCGCCATGCCTGGGCCGATGGCTGCCTGGGCGAAGTCCACCGGGGCGATGTTGCCCTGCCGGAGGTGGCGGAGCGCCGCCGGGAGTTCCCGCTTCAGTTCCGCCACAAACGAGCGCCGGTCGGTCTGCGGGGCGTCCTCCGGCCGGGGGCGGCACGCAAGCACAATGTACGAGGCAAGGGCATTGGATCCCATGGCTCGCATACGCCATGCCTGCGACGCCCGTACCGGCCAGGTAGCCGTAATTTGGAAACCGGTGCCGATCAAGGCTTCCAGCATCGTTTCCCAGCCGGTGGTACGGTCAATTGTTGCGCCGTTACCTGCGTCCACCTCTTCCTCGTCCGCACCGCTCTCCTCGTCGTCTTGCTTAAAAGCGTAGTAGACCGTGAGCGGAAAGCGCGGATCCATCTTTTCCCGCAGCACGGCAAACGCCTTGCGGAAGCCGGACTCGAAGTGGTCCCTGGCCTTATGCCTGTCGCCGCCGAAGCGCTCCGGCGCGGCCACCAGTTCCGGCTCCTTAGGCACGAGAATCGTCTGGCAAAGATCGGGGTAGAGATCGCCGATGGTGCGCCGCAGCCAGACGTAGAAGAAGTCGCTCAAGGCGGCGTAGCCGATGTTGTCGTAGTAGGGCGGATCGGTACTGACCAGGACATCTCTTAATCCATCCCAGCGACTCGCCGCGTCAATCTGGCGGGCGTGGCCTTGTTGACCCGAGCCAGCGCCTATCACCGCGATGCACTCCGCCACGTACTCGCTACAGGTCGTCCAGGCGCCTACCGATTCACCTAAAACCTTGGCTTCCGCGAAATCCCAAACCATTGGGATGGCCTGTCGATTGAAGAGGTGCATGATCTTCTGGTTGGTCGGGCTCCACCCGCATAATCTGTTATTGAAGTCTGCGCACCGATCCAAGGCCAACGCCAGAAATGTTACTATCGTGCCAGCGTAAGACTGCGCATCTTCGTCTGAAATCCCCGCCGTAACCGCGTCACGCCGTACATCTGCTCGCATCGCCGTTACCAGGTCTGAGAGCGTCGCCATCGCCGTGAGCTGGCGGGGGGTAAAGGCGTCGCCCCAAGTCGGCATACCGTACATTGGAAGCCTGTCGACATCGTGGCAAGGATTCGTAACTGGCTCGTCAGGTCGCCAAGGAGCCAGGTTGCGACGCCCAACAGATTCGTGCTCCAGGGTGGCGGGCAGGTAGACACGCCCCTTGCCTGAATCAGCAATAATCGCGACGAGCGACGCTCCGAGTCGCCCTTTGGATGCCTCGGATCGTACGTAATCGTAGGGAACGGGGGCATCTGACAGGACGCAGCGGAATTGCCCACGCCCTAGTTTCGTCCCCGCCTTCACCGCCGCCCGGTCTGCGGGCGAACCCGTACGCACCGCAAGACGCCAAGTGCCGGCTGTCCTGTCCACGATAGGCTCGAGCCACGCCTCGCTTCCCTTCTTGCTCGACAGCCAGAAGGTACTGAGAAGCGGCACGTGCGCCCCCCGTGCGGCCGGGTTGGGGCTGGCCACGGTGCGCGCCCAGATCCAGGCGATGACACGCAACTCCTTGCCGATGTAAGGCGTCAAATCGGGCCGGCCCGCGGCCATTTCTTTGGTCACCTGAACCGGCGGGTAGAGATGCCCGATCTTCTCGCGCGCCCGCTCCAGGATGACACGCCCATAGTAGCGCACATCCGCCGCCAACCCGGTGGCGCCGGGCCACGGGTCGGTCCCCCCCACCTTCTTTCGTTCTTCGGGATTGACCGGCGGCCGACCGGCCCAACGGGGTACGAGTTCTAGGTTGCACTTGTTAAGCAGCACGGCGACCGGGTTAAGATCGCCGGCGTGCGCTTCAAAACCAAGCCGGGCCGCTTCGAGGGGAATCGAACCGCCGCCGGCAAACGGGTCAAGCACCGCAGGGAGCCGGCCGTCGCAATGGTTGAGCATCTCTGCCCGCGCCTCGGCATAGACCTGCGGATGCCGGTGCAACTGCTTCTGCATCATGAGGTGGATGATACCGAACAACCGCTCCCGCTCGGCGTTCTGCGCCTCCTCGGTGGGAAACTTCTCCGGATGTGCGCTCGGGTCATCGACCACGGAAGCGAACAGGATGGCACGAGCCGTGGGAAGCGGCAGACGCGCCCACCAATGGTGAATCCCTTTTGGGTGCGGCCCGATGCCAGGCATCTTGTCGTACGCGGACGCGTCATTGATTTCCGGTAGCGGAATGGCAACTTCAATGAGTTTTCTTTTGGACTGTATCATTGATGATATCCTCCTGGCCGAGCCATAGAAACATCCATCTGTAGCCCATCTTAGCGCTTGCTATGGCTCATCTATGGCTCCATTGCCTCTTTCAGAGCCATAGAGCGTCCGTGGCAGCTAATCGCAGATGATGTTTGACCGCGGTGGTCCTCAACTGCGGTCCCTCCTTTGCGGCAGCTCCGTGGCGAACCACCGCGACCACCGTCTTCGCGCCTCAAGTCGCGCTTTGCCTTCGCGCCGAAGCTCGTCCAGCAGACGCTTGATGAACGCGCGCGACAGGGCAGGCACGACTTGCTGAAGTTCCTTCATCGCGCAGCCGTCCGGAAAGGCGTCTTGAAGATGCTTGAGCAACAGAGCTTTGTTCTGCTCCCGGTCCAGGCCCTTCCGGCGGGTATAGAGCCCTCGCTGGCCGCTGGCGACATAAAAGCGCCGAGCGAGGAGATAGTGCGTTCCTCGGCCGCGTCCAATGGTCTCGATCACCCCGAGGTCGGCCAGCCGCCGAAGCCGGGGCTGCAACTGGGCTGGAATGAGTTCCTCGCGGTGGACCAAATCGAGGAGGAGGAAGTCGTGAATGTCAAAGCTAACTTGGAGTTCGCGATTGACTTGCTCCAAGAAGCTCACAAAACGGGGATCCTGAACCTGGCCGTGGAGGGTAAGCGTCACCTGATACGCGTCGGTACCCGAGAAATCGGGTCTGAGTTTCCCCTGTTTGATGCTTTCTTCAAACATCAAGTTCACGCCCTGACCTGAACGTTCGACCAACCCACACCGGGCAAAGGCTTCGGCAATGCGCCGGTTGCGGGGAGCTTGACGGTCCAGGATGTTCTCCAGAGTTATGCCAGTAGGGAAACCGCCCGGACTTTCGATCACCAAGCGCCGCGGGTACTGGCGGACGAACACGCTCCCTCCCAGCTGATAGTCGCGGTGGCTCACGGCGTTGAGGATCGCTTCGCGCACCGAGCGCTCGGCGAACGTGGGAATGTCATGCACGAACATTCCGACCTGATAGTGCTGAAGACCGTTCCGCAGGTTGATCGTGCGCCAGAGATCTTCATAGCAGGAAAAGAATCCTTGCCGGTACTCTACCCGCTGCTCGGCCGGGCCGGCCGCCTCCGAGGACCGGTACTCGAAGATAACCTCGGCCTGGGCAAGAAAGCGGCCGAGGGCGCTGCGCGTCCCGAACAACACGAGTGCCGCGTAGGTGAGGCCGTCCGGTAGCAGTAGCTCAGCGTCGCGTAGAAGCTGTTCATGGCTGAGACTCGCGAGGGTACTGTTTCTTGATTTCTCAAGCCAGCGACGGCGGAACTCCTCGACCGCCTGCAGGTCCAGGTGTTCCATCCCCGCGCCGGCGCACACCTCGGCAGAGAAATCGCGGCCCGTCTCGGCAAAAATGTTCCGCAGCTTGTCCTCAGACATGGGCACAAGGCTGTCCGCCTGTCGCGACCAGTAAACCCCGTCATACTTGAGCGGCGTGCCCAGCGGACGGGTGGGCACGTCGAAAACGAGCACCCGGCCGTTGGGGTGTGGGATTTCCAGCACCTCGATGCGCAGGGGAAGCCTCTGCATGAACGAGTTGCGCACCTGTTCGGGCTGCGGGAACGCCTGGGTACCAACAACCTGGCGCGGCCGCTGATCGGTGACGCCCAGGATCACCTTCCCTCCGCCCTCGTTGGCCAGGGCGCAGCAGTACCTGGCGAGGTCGTCGAAAGAGAAGCGGATCCTCGCTTCCTTGAATTCGAGGCGCTCACCTTCCTGAGCCCGGATCCACTGCTCAAGCTTGGCCACGAGATCCGTGGAGTCCTGGTAACTCGTCCCGCTCATGCCGGTTCCCCCGCTCTCGCCAGTAGTTCCGCGAAGTCATAGTTCACGCTCGTCACCCCAAAGTCCGGTTCACGCCGGAAGGGGCGACGCACGTAGTGCACGCGGTGCTGCCCGTCGTCCAGGAATTCGACGATGGCCAGGATGTAGTCGTCGGGTTTGTTGAGCGAGGTGAGAATCTCGTTCTTGGTGACCGTGACCGTCTCTGCCCCCGCCACCCGTCCCTTGACCTCGATGAAGCGCAGGCGCCCCGTGCGGGGGTCACGGCTTTCGAGATCATAGCCGAGCTTGTCGGCCTCCCGGTCCACGGGCTCAAAGCCCAGCCGACGCTCGATTTCCATCACGATCGCCCGTGCCCGCGCCGCCGCGGCCTGAGTGTCCACGGCGTGCTGGTCTTCGGGTGCGGGGCGACCCGTGATCCTGGCCAGCAGCCCCGCAGGCACGACCACCAGGCCGCCTATCACTACCGGTGGCAGGGCCGAAATCTGAGCCTCCAAGTCAAGCTGCTCCATGCGCTTCTGAAGCCGCGCCGCAAGGTCGTCGGCTCGCCGGCGGGCCTCCTGCGAGTTGAGACGCGCGTTCGGCTTGCCCGCTTGCTCCTGGAGCTTCAGTTCCTCCGCGCGGTGATCCCAGTAGGCGATCTCCTTGGTCAGGCGGTCCTTCACTGCGACGCGGGCCTTTTCGATCCAGGCGAGGCGGCGGTCGCGCACCTCAGCCAGGTGTTCCGGCACGACGTGCGCCACAGCATGGCTCATGACCTTCGCCTCAAGTTCTCGTGTGATCCAGGCGCACTCCGGGCGACCCAGGATCCGCTCGATGTCAGGCTCGTCGGGTGCCAGCGGCCGGTAGTCGAGGTACGGCGCGTAGTGGAGATGACGGGTGGCTCCCTCCTCGTCTAGCTCGACATAGAGCATCCGCCGGGAGATGACATGTCGCTCCCCCGTCCGCGTGGCACTCGCGTCCTGGATAGCGTGTTCCAGGTAGAATAGCACCCGCGGCTTTTCACCCGGGTCGCGCTCGTCGACCAAGACCGTCCCCCGCCGCAGGAGATCCCTGTGACGCTCCAGGGTGAGGTCAATCGTCGCGTCCAGCAGGGGGTGCCCAGGACAGATGAAGGCCGCCAGCGGCTGTCCGGGTGGGTTGATGAGCGACTTTTCAAAGGTGATCCGCTCGTAGCGGGATAATACCTGCTCGCCCGCGCTGATGAGTCGATCACGGTTGCGCACCTGCGCCGCGACGTGCGTGACCTCGTACCGGCGCGGTTCACGCCGGTTCACGGTTCCCCCGAGGCGTCGGAACGCTTCGAGGAAGAACGACTCAATATAATGGGGCTGCAGGCGCCGCGCCTCGGCTCGCTCCATGTCTTCCCGGATGCTCTGAAGCCGCTCACTGTCGATGACGTCGCGTATCAGCGCTCGCTCTTCCAGGAGGTCCTGCAACTGCCGGCGGTCGAAGGCGTCGGCGATCACCTGAATCAGCCGGGCACGTACTTCGGGTTGCTCGCCGTAGCGGATAGCCTCGATCAGGAGGTCGCGCAGCGGCCGCCCCTCGAACTGCAGCTTCCCCAAAACGTCGAACACCCGCCCGCCCAACGCTTTGCGCGCCTGCTCTAGCTTCTCGAGGAGCGTGCGATACACATCCCCCTCCCGGGTCTCCTCCGCCACGAGATTCCACAGGTGACAGACCTCGGTCTGTCCAATACGGTGGATGCGGCCAAAGCGTTGCTCGATGCGGTTGGGGTTCCATGGCAGGTCGTAATTGACCATGAGGTGGGCACGCTGAAGGTTGATTCCTTCGCCGGCTGCGTCCGTGGCTACGAGTATCTGGACTTCGGGGTCATGAAGGAAGGCCTCCTGCGCCTTGCGCCGCTCCTCACGTCCCAGGCTGCCGTGAATCGTGACAACGGCTCGCTCGCGGCCCAGCAAGGTGGAGATCCGTTCTACCAGATAACGAAGGGTGTCCTTGTGCTCCGTGAAGATGACGAGCTTCTGGCGGGGAGAGGGGACCGGTTCCGGAATTGCATCGGCGCCGTACGGCGGGGTCTTCTCGCCAACGCTGTTGGCAACAGCGGCAGGCGTGAAGATCTCGGCCAACAGGTTCGCGAGTTCCCGCCATTTGCGGTCCTCACCGCTTCGGCGTACGTCTCTTGCCAGCCCCTCGAGCCGCTGCAGCGTCGCGATCTCAGCCTGGAGCTCTTCGATGGTTCGGGCCGCCGTCGCCTGGTCGAGGATCTCTTCTTCGGCAGAGGCGACCTCGCTCTCCGGGGCGTCTTCGAGATCCTCGATCTCCTCGGCCTCCAGGACGGGGGGTTGAACTGGAGCGGCAGCAGCCATGACCCCGCGCTGAAGCAGTTCCACCTCTCGAAGTCGGCTTTCCAGCCGCTCCCGTCGACGGCGCAGCGACTGGCAGATCGCTTCCGGTGAAGAGGCTAGCCGCCGCTGGAGGATGGTCAGCGCGAAGCCCACCGTGCCCGCACGTTTCTCATCCTTGAGCGCGTCCGCTCGATTGAACTCCTCCCGCACGTATTCAGTCACTTCTTTGTAGAGTCGCGCCTCGGCGTCTGAAAGCCGGTAGGGCACAGTATAGGCGCACCGCTCGGGGAAGAGCCGCGTACCGTCGAACCTGACCAGCCGCTCCTTGACCATCCGGCGCATGAGGTCCGAGACGTCTACCACGTGCACCCCGTCGCGGAAACGGCCTTCGAAGCGGTCGCCGTCCAGGAGCGCCAGGAAGAGCTGGAAGTCCTCCTCCTTGCCGTTGTGGGGAGTCGCGGTTAACAACAAGAAGTGCCGGGTGAGCCCCGAGAGCAACTCGCCCAGCCGGTACCGCTTGGTGTATTTGACTTCACCGCCGAAGAATGTGGCCGACATTTTGTGGGCTTCGTCAACCACCACCAAGTCCCACCGGCAATCGGGCGCAGTGAGCTTGGCCTGTGTCGCCTCGTCGCGCGCGAGTTTGTCCAGTCTAGCGATGGCGAGGTTGTTTTCGGCGAACCAGTTGCTAGAACGGGCAGTCTCCAGTTTCTCGTTGGTTAGGATTTCGAAAGGAAGGCTAAAACGCCGGTACAACTCGTCTTGCCACTGCTCCACCAGATTCCCCGGGCAAACGATGAGACAACGTTGCAGATCCCCGCGCGCCACCAGCTCTCGGATTAGGAGGCCGGTCATAATGGTCTTGCCAGCGCCCGGGTCGTCGGCAAGGAGAAAGCGCAGCGGCTGACGCGGCAGCATCGCTTCATAGACGGCTGTAATCTGGTGCGGTAGCGGCTCCACCAGCGACGTGTGAACCGCGAGCACCGGGTCGAAGAGATGGGCTAAGCGGATACGGTACGCCTCGGATACCAGGCGGAAAAGCGCCCCGTCGCCATCGAAGCTCCAGGGACGGCCCTGCTCCACGATCTCGAGCCGCGGCTCGTCGTGGCGGTAAACCAACACGTTGCCAACGCGACCGGACGGGTCTTTGTACGTCAGTTCCAGCACGTCGGAGCCGTACCACTGTGTGCTGACAACGGTGACCAACGTCTCGCGCAGGATACCCCGCACGGCTGTGGACGGCCTGAGGTCTTCAAGGTTCATGATACGTGCCAGTCGCCACCTTTGAAAAAGGCCTCTCGCGAATCTCATGCCAGCCCGTGACACGCCCTGTCCTTCCCGGCGCCCACCCGAACTGGCCTATCCTTCTGGATATTCGACTGTTCTCCAGGAATTCCTTTGGGGCTTGGAAGGGCCAAACAACGGGACAGCATTCGCGGAAATCGCCGACGGGGTGCGGAAGTCGGGTTATGATGCTGTCGATGTCCTTCACATTATGGCAACCCGCCATGGTACGCCGGATGAGTGATAGTCCTGGCCAATCCCGGGCATACTCAAAAGGAAAGCCGTTTCCTCGCCCGGGATGGCGCCCGCAGCAGGTCACGGGTTGGGCAGCATGCCCTGCGGCCGCCAGCGACCGACGGCCAGCGACCGGCGGCCAGCGACCGGCGGCCAGCGACCGACGGCCAGCGACCGACGGCCAGCGACCGGCTTCGGCGACCGGCGACCAGCGACCGCCGATCATCGACCATCGACCGACCGCCGGCCACCGGTTGCCCGCGGCCGCTGACAGGTGGTTACGGGGACGACGCCATCGGGTGTGGCGAGGGGAGACGAGGCGAGACGAAAGCGAGGAACCAGAGATGGCACTGAAGAACCTGTATGTGGGGAACCTGCCTTACCACGCTACTGAAGCAGACGTCCGCAGCCTCTTTGCGGACTACGATCCAGCAGAGGTGCGGGTCATCCCCGACAAGGGCTTCGGTTTCGTCGAGCTGGCCGAGGAGAAGGCCGCCGATGCGATCGCAGCCCTGAACGGTGTGGACTTCCAGGGCCGGAGCCTCACCGTGAACGAGGCCCGTCCCCGCCCTGAGCGGACAGGCGAAGGCGGCCGCCATTATCGGCGGTAACCTGTCCATCTCAGCAAAGCGAAGCCGTGTGGCTGCGCCGTAGCCCTATGGCCGTGAATCCGGATATCGCTGGTTCCACAGGGTACGTCGGAGACCAGGACCCTCGTGTCGTCACGAGTTGACGCCCCAGCCCCCCAGGGAGACAGCGGCAAGGGGGGGATGACCGAGCGCCCCGGCGGCTAACGCCGGGGCGCTCGCGTTTTCGAAGTAGCATACTCGTATTCCACCTGTTCCGCCTGCGAAGCGCGAAACGTGGGCCTATGGCCTGTCACTCGCGGTCGTAGGGAAGGCCCAGGGCCGCCGGTGACCCGATCCTGTAGTTGCGCGAGCGTGCCGTGGCGAAGATGAGCACGGCTATGGTGAAGACGTACGGCATCATCTTCAAGAAGAACGACGGGATGATGGCGCCGAGCACCTGTATCCTGAAGCCCAGCGCGTCGACACCGCCGAAGAGGTAAGCGCCGAGCACAGCGCGGAGCGGGTTCCAGATGGCGAATATCACGAGGGCGATGGCGATCCAGCCGCGCCCGGCGGTCATGTACTCGATCCAGCTTGGCGCATACGCGAGCGAAAGGTATGCGCCGCCGATGCCGGTGAGCATGCCGCCGATGATGGTGTAGGCGTACCTGGTGGCGAACACGTTTATCCCGAGCGCGTCGGCGGTCTCCGGGCTTTCGCCCACCGACTGCATGTGCAGGCCGGGGCGGGTGCGGTAGAAAAAGAGCCAGAGCGCCGCGACGAGCACGTACGATGCGTAGACGAGGAGGTCCTGATTGAAGAGCATGTCGCCCAGAATCGGAATCCGCGCGAGAGCAGGGACGGCAACAGGCTTGAAGGACACAGGGGTCGGCACGCCGATGACAGGCTTTCCCAGGTAGCCGCTGACGCCCGTCCCGAACAGCGTGAGCGACAGGCCGCTCACCACCTGGTTCACCTTCAGCGTCACGGTGAGGAACGCGTGCAAGGCCGCGATGAGTCCCCCGGCGACGGCCGCGGCTGCCACGCCTGCGACGAGATTGCCTGTCCGGACGGCCACAAGGAACCCGCTGACCGCCCCCACGAGCATGGTCCCCTCGAGGCTCAGGTTCAGGATGCCGCTCCGCTCGGTGAGGACCTCGCCCAGGGCCGCGTACAATATGGGAGTGCCGGCCGCAACTGCGGCGGACAGCACGGACGTCACGAATGCCATGGCCGTTTGCTCCATCTGGCGCATACCTCCCGGTTCTGCCTCCCGCGGCATGACGCCGCAGGCTACTTCGCCTCCGCCTGGCTGACCGCGCCCTTGCCCACTCCAGCGCGGACGAACCTCACTCTATAGCGCGCCAGGGCTTCCCCGCCGAGCACGAAGAAAAGCAACGATCCCTGGAGCATCGTGGCGATGTCCGCCGGGATGCCGAAGATCTGCACCGCGTATCCCGCGACCAGCAGGCCGCCAAAAAGGAATGACGCGATCACGATGCCCGCCGGGTTCAATTTCGCGAGCCATGCCACGATGATGGCGGTATAGCCGTAGCCGGGCGAGATGCCGTGCTGGAGGCGGTGGGTGATGCCAGCGACCTCTCCCATTCCGGCGATTCCGGCAATGGCGCCCGACACGAACATGACGAGAACGATGTTGCGCGGAATGTCCATCCCGGCGTAGCGCGCGGCGGCCGGATTCTCGCCGATGACGCGGATCTCGTAGCCCCACCTGGTCCGCGAGAGCATGATGCTGACCGCAACCGCCGTAGCGAGCCCGAACAGAAGCCCCAGGTGGATCCTGGTCGTGCCCAGGCATGGCAACCACGCCGCCTGCGAAAACTGCGGCGTGAGCGGGAAATTGAAGCCTTTGGGGTCCTTCCAAGGACCGTAAACGAGGTAGTCCACCCAGTAGATCGCGACGTAGTTCAGCATGAGGGTGGTGATGATCTCGTTGACTCCCCAGATCGCCCGGGGGAGCGCGGGAAGGAGCGCCCACAGCCCGCCCGCGACCGCGCCGGCGATGAACATCGCCGGGATGAGCACGAGCGGCGGCAAGTCCGGGAAGGAGAGAGCCACCCACGAGGCCGCGAACGCGCCCATGTAGATCTGTCCCTCTGCCCCGATGTTCCAGAGCAGCATCCGGAAGGCAACCGACACCCCGATCGTGGCGAGCAGGATGGGGGTCGCCTTCACGACCGTCTCAATCAGCCCGTAGCGACTGCCGAAGGCCCCCTTGAACATCAGGCCGTAAACCTCGAACGGGTCATAGCCGGTGAGCCGCAGGAACACGCCGCCGAAAACCAGCGCCATCACGATCGATGCGACCGGCGCCGTCGCCCTCCAGAACGGCGAGATCTCAGGGCGCTTCTCCACCCTGATGGACCAGCGCGGCCGCGCCGCCGCTCCGGCCGTGACCTTGCGCGCATCCTCAGTCACGATACCCGATCCCCCTTGTCGGCTCCGTGCCCCGTGTCCGCCGTCGCGGAGCCAGCCATCATGAGGCCGATGCGCTCGATGTCCCACTCGTCCCGCCTGAGCACGCCCATGACCCGTCCCGTGGACATGACGGCGACGCGGTCTGCGAGGGCCGCGAGCTCCTCGAGGTCCTCGGAGATGAGGAGGATAGCGATTCCCTGGTTACGCTGCTCGATAAGCACGCGGTGGATCGACTCTGCGGCGCCGATGTCGAGGCCGCGCGTCGGGTGGACCGCGACCAGAAGGCCGGGGCTTGCGGAGATCTCGCGCGCGAGGAGCAGCTTCTGGGAGTTCCCGCCCGACAGGAGCCGGATTGGGCGGTCGAGGCCTGCGGCCTTGACCTGGAACCGCCGCACGAGGTTGTCGGCGTGTTCGCGCGCCGCCTTTGCGTGAATGAAAGGCCCGCGCGCCACCGGGCGCGAGCGATACGACTTCAGGATGACGTTGTCCACGATGCTGAGGTTCGGCACCATGCCAGTCCCAAGCCTGTCCTCCGGGATGTGGCCGACCCCGCAGCGGATGATCTCGAGTGGGGTGCGGTTGGTGATGTCCGCGCCGCGAAGCAGTATGCGGCCTTCCTGCACCCTGCGCAGCCCTGTGATGACCTCGGCAAGCTCCCGCTGGCCGTTCCCGGCTACGCCGGCGATGCCCAGGATCTCACCGGCTGCAACCTCCAGCGACACGCTGCGCAGGGAGAGGGTCCCGCGGTCGCCAAGGGCGCTCACGCCGGAGATGCGCAGGACGCAGTCGCCGCAAGCCGCTTTCTTGCCGGGCACCGCTCCGCCTACCTCGCGCCCCACCATGAGGTTGGCGAGCAGGCCCGGGGTAGCGTCCTTTCTGTCGAGCGTCGCGATAGCGCGGCCGTCACGAAGGACCGTGACCCGGTCGGCCACCTCCATGACCTCGTCCAGCTTGTGTGTGATGAAGATGATGGAGCGCCCGGCCTGTTTCATGCGGTTCAGCGTGGTGAAAAGGTCCCGGGCTTCCTGGGGCGTGAGCACGGCGGTGGGCTCGTCCAGGATGAGGACGTCCGCGCCGCGGTAGAGCATCTTCACGATCTCCACCCTCTGCTGCTCCCCGACCGAAAGCTGCCATATCTTCGCCCTGGGATCGGTCTGCAGCCCGTAGCTGCTCGAAAGCCGCGCTACGTCGTCCTCGATGGCGCGCGTGTTCAGGACGAAGCGCGGCTTCGACATGCCGAGGGTGACGTTCTGGGCTACGGTGAAGGACTGCACGAGCCGGAAGTGCTGGTGCACCATGCCTATGCCTGCCGCTATGGCATGGCGGGGGGAGCCGAGGTGGACCCTCCGGCCCCTGACCAGGATCTCTCCGCCGTCGGGGCGGTAGAGGCCAGAGAGAATATTCATCAGCGTGCTCTTGCCGGCGCCATTCTCGCCGAGAAGGGCGTGGACTTCACCCGCCCGGACCTGGAAGCTTATGCGGTCATTGGCCAGCACGCCCGGAAAGCGCTTGGTTATGTCGCGCATCTCAACGACGTATGCGGCATCGGCATGCACGTCGGCATTAGCCGCAGCCGCAGCCGCAGTGCCCGCACCAGCATCAACACTGACACCAGTTGAAGAGCCTGAAAGCATCCTCTTATCCTCCGCTCCTGCGCCTCTGCCAGAGAGAGCCGGCAGGTGATGAGGGAAACCTGCCGGCTCTCGTAGGCCCGAGTTACCGCCATGGGCTGGCCGTCTATTTGGGCACGGTTCCGTCCACGCCCTCGACGAACCAGTCGAAGCTGAGCATCTCGGCGTCGGTCATGGCCTTACCCGCAGGCACCCTGAGCACGCCCTTGTTGTCCTTGAGAGGTCCCGCGAATACCACGAGTTTCCCGGCGATTATCTCCTGCTTCTTCTGGGCCACCAGCTTCTTCACATCTTCGGGGACCATCGGGCCGTACGGGCCGATGTCAATCACGCCTTCTTCCATGCCGCCCCAGTACTGTTCGCTCTTCCAGGTTCCGTCCTGCACCGCCTTGACGGTCTTCACGTAGTACGGCCCCCAGGTCCATATGGGCGCCGTCAGGACAGCCTTCGGAGCGAACTGGCGCATATCTGTATTGTAGCCCACGCCGTAGCAGCCCTTTTCCTCCGCGGCCTGCATGGGTGCGGGGGTGTCCTGGTGCTGCGCGATGACGTCGCAGCCTGCCTCGAGGAGGCTCTTCGCCGCTTCCTTCTCCGCGGCCGGGTCATACCAGGTGTTGGTCCAGACCACCTTGACCTTGGCGTTGGGGTTGGCCGCCCGGACACCCAGGGTAAACGCGTTGATACCTCTCACGACCTCCGGGATGGGATGCGCCGCCACGTAGCCGATGAGGTTCTTGCGGGTCATCTTGCCCGCGACGAGGCCCGATAGGTACCTGGGCTGATACATCCTGCCGAAATACGTGCCGACGTTCTTTGCTGTCTTGAAGCCCGAGCAGTGCATGAACACGACATTCGGGTACCTGGCCGCCACGTTCTGGACGAAGTCCATGTAGCCGAAGCTGGTGGCGAATATGACCTTACAGCCTGCTTCGGCAAGCTGGGTGAGCACTCGCTCGCAGTCGCCTCCCTCAGGCACCGACTCGACGTACACGGTCTCGACGTTGGGGAGTTGCGCCTCGAGGTACTTCCTGCCTTCATTGTGTGCGTAGGTCCACCCCGCGTCGCCGATGGGGCCGACGTAGATGAACCCGACCTTGAACTTGGATGCCGCAAACGACGAGCCGCCGGCACCCACCATGGCGAGCGAAAGCACGACAGCCACACCGATCAGCACCACCCACCTGCGCATCCTTAGCAAATCCCATCCCTCCCGTCTGAATGCTGGCACTCTGAATACACGCAAACGCCGGGGACGGCCCTGCGCGCGCACCTCACGAGGTCAGCCCCAGGTGCGTTGCCACGTGTTATTTCGACCCACGCATGATTATTCCTGCCGGTTCAGGCAGGGATTTCACCTGTCCTGCAATGACGCACTATGCCAGACGGCGTCGCCGAGCGGCGCGACGGCGCGATCCAGTCTTGACGCCACGGCGGGACGATGATATGCTGTGGTTGCCATTACGCAAATACGTAACGATAAGTAAAACCAAAGCCGGGACGAAGCGGTATCAGGATGAGGTGCTAAGTGTGGGTTCAGAAATCACCGCCGCTTTTCCAGGGTTGCCGGTGTTGCCCTTCGGGGACGGCGCGCTTGCGGCGCGCCTCGTTCGAATTTGGCGCTTAAGGCTAGCCAAATTCCAGGCGCCCCGCCCTAGCAAGCACCGGCAACCCGGAATCTTCTCCCAAACCGGCATGGATTTCTGAACTCACACTTAGCCCGCCTGGCGAGCGCGCGGGAGGCAGGCGCGGGTCCGGCGGGCCACCGTAGGAGGAGCGGGAGGAGGAACAGCCATGGGGGACGGAAAGGGGCAAGGGGCGGATGGGAGAAGACAGGAAGGCGCGCCGGCGCAGCCCGGTATTCATGGGCAGCAGAAAGCCTGCGGCAGCCATGGAGGCCACCAGGGCTACGGAGCGGTGTTACGGGACGCGCGCTTCCTGAGGCTCTGGGTGGGCCAGTCGATCTCGAATTTCGGGGACGCGCTGACCAGGATGGCCCTGCTCATACTGGTCGCGCAGAAAACCGGAAGCGCCGCATCCATCAGCGTGATCGCCGCGGTGCAGCTCATCCCGATGATCGCCTTCGGGCCGTTCATCGGAGTCCTGGTGGACCGGTGGAACAGGAAGGCCGTCATGATAGCGGCCGATGTCGCGCGCGGCCTGCTCGTGCTGGGTATCGTCTTCGCCCCGGACCTCGCGACGGTCTACGGCCTGGCTTTCCTCTCCGCCACGGCGAGCCTGTTCTTCATGCCCGCCCGGACGGCCGTGGTCCCCGAGATCGTGGGGAAGGAGAACTTCATAAGCGCCACCGCCCTTGGCCAGGTTACATACCAGATCGTCACACTTGTCGGCCCTGCGGCGGGCGGTGCGATAACCGGGCTCTTCGGAGTGAGGTCGGCGTTTCTTGTGGACGCGGCGACGTTCTTTGTGTCTGCGGTCCTGACGCTGAGCGTGAAATGCCCGCCCATCCCCGTTGCAGGGAAACGCCTTACCACCGCCGAATTCCTCAGGAGTTTCCGGCAGGGGATCGGGTTTCTCGCGGGCAGCCGCGTGCTCCGATACCTCGTGGCGGTGTTCGCGATATCCGTGTCCGCCCTTGGGTTTGTGACCGTCCTCGGGCCGGACTATTACCTGAACATCCTGAAAATGAAGGCGGAGATGTTCGGCGTCCTGCGTAGCATCGAGGGGGCCGGCATGCTTGTCGGGGCGGCACTGCTGGGTCAGTGGGCGACGCGTCTGGGCCGGGGCAGGGTCATCCTCGGAGGACTAGCGTTGGTGGGCGTGTGGAGCGCCGCGTTCATCGTGAGGCCGGGGTTCGCGTTTCTCGTGCCATGGGCCGTGCTGAGCGGCCTGGGGACGTCGGCCATCAACGTGCCGCTGTCGGCGGTGTTCGTCGAACGGACGGACGTGGAGATGCGGGGGAGGGTGTTCAGCGTAACGAACTCGCTGCTGAACGTGTCGAGCCTTGCGGGGCTTGGATTCGGCGGGGCGGTGGCGCGCGCCTTCGGCACGGCGAACTGCATGGGGGTCTGCGGCGCGTTTGTGCTGCTCGTGGCGACCCTCGCGACGCGCCACGCGGCGTTCCGCGAGCTCAACGCGGGCAGCGCCCGAACAGCCGGCATGGATGGCGAGGCCGAAGGAGAATCTTTGGCTTGAGCATGAGGGAAGTGAACGGCCGTGGCTGACGGTTCCTACACCATTCGTGACATCGGCCAGCTCAAGATGATGGCGCACCCGTACAGGTTGAAGATCATGCACGACCTTGCGAAGGGCAAGTTCACCGTGACCCAGCTTGCGGAGAAGTACGGCGACACGCCGGCGAAGGTCCATCATCACGTGAAGAAGCTGGAGAAGGCCGGGCTGGTGAAGCTGGTCGAAACCCACGAGGTATCGGGCATACTGGAGAAGTACTACCAGGCCGTAGCCGGAGACTTCCATGTCGAGGGATCTTTGCTCAAGACGGCCGAGGCGCAGGACTCCGCAACCGACTCCATCCAGCGTATGCTGCGCTTCGTCTACACGAGGGCAAAAAGGGGCCTCGAGCGGGCGGTCGCGGCGGCCGGACCTGCAGCCGGCGATGCCGACGCGGCCGACGCCCGCGAGCCGAGCGGCAAGGCCGCCGGCACGCTGGGCATAACGCATGTCCGGCTGAGACCCTCCGAGGCCCGTGAGCTCTCGTCCAGGCTGTGGGCAATGGTAGGGCAATACGAGGAGCAGCGCGATGCAGGCGCAGGGCAGAAGGAGATGGAGAATGAGGAGAAGGAGGAGCGCATCGGGCCCGGCTCCAACCTGCAGCATGGCCCCGGTTATCCATGCGGGCCGATGGCAGAAGGGGGCGTCGGACCAGGTCCGGTCGAGGACGAACCAGGTTCCTATGCCATCGCCATCATCGTCTTCCCCGATGAGCCGTCCGACGGGACCCCCGCGGACTCCTCCACCTGACTCGCGCAAAGACAGGTGCCCGGGCCGCCTCGTTGCCGGGGCGGCCCAGTGATCTCATTTCCTGCACCGCATCCTCATCTTTCGACGATCAGCGTTATGCCCATGCCTCCGCCTATGCACAGGGACGCAAGCCCTCGCCTGGAGCCGCGCTTCATCATCTCGTGAAGGAGCGTCACGAGGATCCTGGCGCCGCTGGCGCCGATGGGATGGCCGAGCGCTATCGCACCGCCGTTCACGTTGACCTTCTCCGGGTCCGGGCCGAGTTCCTTCCCCACGGCAAGACTGGTAGCGGCGAAAGCCTCGTTGATCTCAAGAATATCGATATCGTCGAGGCGGAGGCCCGCCTTCTCCAGGGCCTTCCTGGTAGCCGGAACCGGGCCCATCCCCATGATCTCGGGACTCACGCCCGCCGAAGCGTACGCTCTGATGGCAGCGACGGGCTCGACCCCGATTTCCGCCGCTCGCTCCTCAGACATCAAGACCAGCACGGCGGCGCCGTCGTTGATCCCCGAAGCGTTTCCCGCGGTTACGGTCCCGTCCTTTTTGAACGCCGGCTTGAGGGCAGCGAGCTTTTCCAGGGTGGTGCCGAATCGTGGATGCTCATCCTGTTCGAACAGTATGGGAGATCCTTTCCTCTGGGGGATCTCCACCGCGACTATCTCATCCTTGAAGCGGCCCGCCTTGATGGCAGCTTCGGCCCGGCTTTGACTCGTGGCGGCGTACTCGTCCTGCATCTCCCTGGTGATTCCCCACTTCTCCGCGACCATCTCAGCGGTCACTCCCATGTGGGCATCGGTGAATATACACCAGAGGCCGTCCCTGATCATGGAGTCTGTGAGCTCGCCGTGGCCCATCTTGTACCCGTAGCGTCCCCTGGAGACCAGGTACGGGGCCATATCCATGTTCTCAGTTCCTCCGGCGACGACGATGTCAGCATCCCCGCAGGCGATAGCCTGGGCCCCAAGAGTCACCGACTTGAGCCCGGAACCGCATACCTTGTTTACCGTCATGCAGGGGACCGCCACGGGAAGGCCGGCCTTCAGCGCAGCCTGCCGGGCCACGTTCATTCCCTGGCCTGCCTGGAGGACGTTGCCCATCAGCACCTCGTCCACCATTTCCGGTTCTATGGAGGACCTCCTCAAGGCTTCCCTTATGGCGACGGCTCCCAGATCTGCGGCCGAAACCCCGGCCAGCGTGCCGCCGAACGTGCCGATGGCGGTTCTCGCCGCGCCCGTGATCACAACTCTTCTCACAGGATCTTCCTCCTTCTACGCCGTTTACGCCGCCTGCCGCCCTATGATGTACTTCATCGGATCGACCTCTTCCCGCAGCACCCGGATCTCCTCGTCGGTCGGGGGCTCAGAGGTGACGACGTCTTTCGACCACAGGAGTTCGAACCCGGTATTCTTCACCACGTCGTCCCTGGACACTCCAGGGTGGACGGACTCCACCATCATCCTCCTGGTGTCCTCGTCGAAGCCAAGGACGCACAGGTTGGTGATCACCTTGTACGGTCCCGTTCCCGGGGGGAGCCCCGCAGCCTCCCGGGATCCCTTTCCTGTGAGGTAACCCGGGCTCGTGATGAAGTCCACCTTCTCAACGAACCGCCTCGGGTCATGCGGAGTGATGATCATCGTGCGCCAGCAGAGGGACGCCAGGTCGTTCGCCCCGCCGGAGCCGGGGAACCGCACCCTGGGCCTGTGGAAGTCGCCGATCACCGTGGAGTTGATGTTGCCGTACATGTCGATCTGGGCCCCGCCCAGGAAGCAATAGTCGATCATACCCCTCTGGCATGCCTCCATGACGTCCAGCATGCTTGAGGCCATGATGGCCTGGTGGAAGGTGCGGGAGTCTCCCACTGATATCGGCATGGTCGGGAGAATCGGCCCCACTCCACCTGCCTCGAAAAGGACCATCAGATTAGGGGCATGGGTCTTCTGGGCCAGCATCGCCGCGGCGCACGGAGCCCCGGTCCCCACCACAACCGTGGAACCATCCTCGAGCGCTCTCGCTGCCAGGCAGATCATGAGTTCCATCGGGTTATAGCTCACGAGATACCCCTCCTTTTCCAGTCGCGTTTCCATCCCGGCAGGCGCCGCCCGCCGCACCATCCCAGCGGCCTGCGCGCCGGAAAACCGTCTGCGAACGTCTGGACTCGTGGTCTCAAGCGCTACGGCTGCGCGACCTCCGGGCCACTACCCAGGAATTCGAGCCTTCGGAGCTCCTCCATTCTGCGCTTTCCGCCGCACAGCTCCAGGTATTCGGGGAAGTCCTTCGTTCCGTAGATGTACCTGTCCAGGAACGGCCGCAGTGTCTCTGGTCCGGAGTCGGCGGCCAGCCACTCTCTCAGGTGATCCTCATCGGAGAAGTATTCGTACGGCATGTTCCCAGGATAGCTGCCGTAGCGCACCTCGCACACGGCGTCGACGCAGAAGTACGGGATCCCGGTGCGGGTCGGGTCTCCCCGGATGATGTCGTCGGATACTATCCTCTCAGCGGTGAGGATCACCTTCTTCGAAGCCCTGGCGATGTCCAGGTCGGAAACGGATATACCGTCTATCTGCGCGTTGCCGTATTTATCCGCCCTGTGGACGTGGATGATAGCCACGTCGGGGTACAGAGCGGGCAGCGCCAGGAGCTTCTTGCGCGTGAACGGGCAGGTTATCTCCCTGGCGGCACTGTACTTACCCGTATCCGTGCCGAACATGACCCTCGTCGGCAAGAAGGGCACCCCCATGGCGGCTGCCTTATACCGCCACGCCAGGGCGGCGTTGCTCCACTCGCACACGTCCACTCTTGCCTCCTCGAAGAGGCGCCTCGCCGCCCTGGAGAGTCCGCGCGCCTCGAGGCCGACCACGTATGCGACATCGACCCTGTTGATGACCCCGCCGGCAGCCATGATCTGAAAGTCGTGTGTGGCTGTGTGCCCCGAAATGCCGAGGCCCTTCTTGCCCTGCCTGAGGATCTCGTGGAGGGCCGCCGTGGGGATGCGGTTGGTGCCGAAGCCGCCTACGGCCAGGTACTCGCCGTCCTGGATGTACGTGGCAACCGCGTCCTTCACCGACATGGTCTTGTCCGTGAGGGCCCTTGACTTTTGCCTGAAGAACTCCCTGGCTCTGTCAGGGTCAGGATCCATGAAGAGCTTTCCCACCCCGATCTGGACTGGCAAAGTTCCAGACATGTTCGATACCTCCCTCGTGTGCCTACTCGACCTACGCGGGGCGCCAGAGTCGCCCGCTTGCCTGCCCACTCGCTTCGTCGCCGGTTCGCCACCAGGCCCACCCGGCCTTGTAGCGTTCTTGCCGGGTGTGGGTTCAGAGATCGCTGTCGTCCTTCCAGAGATTACTGGTGCCGCCCTCCTTCAGAGATCACGGGTGCTACCTTCAGAACCCATACTCACTCAGGCGATGAGGACGGCCACCACACTCATGACGATACCCGCCCACAGGAGGACCAGCGTGGTGTAACCCATAATATCCCGGGCCTTGAGATTCGCCAGTCCCAAGAGGGGCAGAGCCCAGAATGGCTGGATCATGTTGGTCCACTGGTCACCCCATGCGCACATCATCGCCGCCTTGACAGCGTCCTTGCCCATCATCTGCGCGGCCTGGACCGTGATTGCGCCCTGAGCTGCCCACTGCCCGCCGCCGGATGGGATGAACATGTTGATAAGCCCGGCGGCCCAGAACTGAAGCATGTAGAACGTGCTCTGGGTAGATATCGCCACGAACCACCCGGCGATCACCGACGCCAGGCCGGTCCCCATCATAATCCCCTGGATGCCGCCGTAGAGCGGGAACTGCAGAGCGACTCCACCTGCCCCCTTGATAGCCTTGTTGACTGCGCGCACGTAGTTGATTGGAGTGCCGTGGAGGATGATCCCTGCGAAGAGGAACATCCCGATGACAAGGTTGAGGTCGAGGGAGAACCCCTTCTTCGCGAAGTAGTCGGCCAGGTAGATCACGCCCATCGCCGCAAAGGCGTAGTTGATTATGCGTGAGTTCTCGATCCTCTGGGCGACTGTCTCGAGCCTCACCTCCCGTCTCTCCGCCTCCTCCATGGCCTCCTCGGCATCCAGCCGGGCGACGGCCTCGTCGGAGAGGGGCTTCGTCTTCTCCTTGGGAGGGATGGCTAGAACCAGGAGAACGGCTACGCTCACGATCAGGAACATAGCGGTCCAGAGGTTCCAGGGGGCGAACATCGTCTCGGTGACAGGAACGACCTTGCCGAGGATCTTCTCGATGTGATTTGCCGGGCTGCCTGCGGTTGCGATGGTGAGGGGAGCGGACCCCGATATCCCCATGTGCCAGGTGAGAAACCCTGCGTACGCGGCGCCGATGAGAAGCGGGTAGTCGACGGTGCGGACGCGCCTTGCGATCTGTACGGCCAGGAGACCACCGATTATGAGTCCAAACCCCCACTGCAGCCAGGAGCAGAGGCCGGCCACCAGGGCGACCAGGAACACGGACTTGGCCGGCGTGTTGGCGAGGTCCGCGATCCTGTTGAGCACCTTCTTGACCGCCGGAGCCAGTGCGAGACTGTGACCGGTCACCAGGATCAGAGTCATCTGCATCGCGAAAGCCAGAAGCCCCCAGATTCCGTTCCACCACGCGTTGATGGTTCCCAGGAACCCCGCCTGTGTGAAGATGAGAGCCAGGACCAGTGCTATGAACGTCAAGATGATGGCGAACAGGTACGCGTCGGGAAGGTACTTTTCCATAACCTTGGTGAAGAACCCACCGAGCCTCTTTACCAACTTCGACACCTCCGTTCCAGTCTTGCTTCTGTCCT
Source organism: Bacillota bacterium (assembly GCA_050261335.1). Lineage (GTDB taxonomy): Bacteria > Bacillota > SHA-98 > UBA4971 > UBA4971 > UBA6256. Next base: position 7,893 of record JBLNDE010000049.1, on the reverse strand, counting down.
TCTCTCTCAGGAACCCCCTCGTACTGGAGCGTTCAGTAGAGTGTGTTCAACCCAGCCATGCAAAGCGCGCCTTGCTCCAGTCACTCTTTGGTGGGAGCAAGGTTCGTGCCAGTGCCCTTGTATGGGCTTGAGGGGGCGCTGAAGACAGAAGACATATGCGGAGATGCGGCGGCGTGGCGCGGTTGCGCGAAGCGGGACGGCTTGTGCGGCGGGATCTGAAAGCGGCATGGCAGGTGCGAAGCACGCTTCGCACCTGTGGCTTCCCCTGCGCACAGCCCTTCGCACCTGACGCGCATAGGGGCCTTCGTCGGGGTCTTCGTCGACGCAGCGTTTCTGTTTGCGGCGTCAGTTTGCGGCTTTAGTCTGCAGCGTCAGTCTACGGCGCCGGTTTGCGGCCCGTCAGAGCTGATACTCCTTGATCTTCATCTGGAGGCTGCGCCGGGATATGCCCAGGTACTCGGCGGCTTTCGTGCGGTTTCCCCTGAATCGTCGGAGGGCCGCCTCGATCATGTCCCTCTCGGTGTTGGTAAGGATATCCTTTTTGCGCTGCTTGAGCGACCGCCCGGTCATCCTGGCCGAATCATGAGGCTCGTTGTCTGCCCTGGAGTCGATCTGGCCTGCAACCGTGCCCTGGCCTGAGGGGGCGGCCGGGCCGCTCTCGGAAGGGTCAGCGTCTGCCGGAGGCCCGCCTGCGTTGTGGTAACCGGCGCGGCCGGTGAGACCATCGAACAGAAGGGGAAGATCCATCCTGGTGACCACGTTCTTGTCGCACAGCAAGCTGATCTGTTCCATTGCGTTCTTGAGCTCCCGGACGTTTCCCGGCCAGTCGTACGAGACCAGCGCCCTCATGGCCTCGTTGTCCACAGACGGCACGAGCTTGCGGCTCTTCTGGCAGGACTCCTTGAGGAAGTGCCTGACGAGCACAGGGATGTCCTCCCGCCTGTCCCTGAGCGGCGGAATGGTTATGGGGATCACGGCCAGCCGGAAGTACAGATCCTGCCTGAAGCGGCCTTCCTGTACCTCCTTCTTGAGGTCGCGATTGGTGGCCGCAACGACTCTGACATCGACAGGGACCCTCTGGTTACCGCCCAGACGTTCGACCACTTTCTCCTCGATAACCCTGAGGATCTTCGGTTGGAGCGAGGGGTGCAGGTCGCCGACTTCATCGAGGAACAAGGTTCCTCCATCAGCCATCTCGAATTTCCCGGGTCTCCTCTTACGGGCCCCGGTAAACGCGCCCTCCTCATGGCCGAATATCTCGCTTTCCAGGAGACTCTCGGGGAGAGCGGCGCAGTTCACCGGGACGAAGGGTTTGTCCCTCCTCGGGGAACCGTAATGGATCGCCCTGGCGACAAGCTCTTTCCCTGTCCCGCTCTCTCCCTGGATCAGGACTGACACGTCGCTGGAGCACACCCGCTCGACCACGGAGAAGACCGAGACCATCCTGGGGGACACGGTCACGATGTTGCGGAGGTTGAACTTCTCCTGAAGCTCTGCTTTTAGGCGCGAGACCTCGAGGGAAAGCCGGAAGTACCTGAGAGCGCCGTCAACGATCAGCTTGAGTTCGTCCATATCGAAAGGCTTCGTGATGTAGTCGTAGGCGCCGAGCTTCATGGCTCGGACTGCGCTTTTCACCTCCCCGTAGGCCGTCATGATGACAACCGGCACATCGATGCCCTGCTCCCTCAGTTGCCCGAGGGTCTCGATGCCGTCCATACCGGGCAGGCGAAGGTCAAGCATGACGAGGTCCACGTCGGATTCCTTGAGAAGCTCGAGGCCTCGTTCCCCTGACTCGGCCGAGATCACTTCGCAGTCTGAGGCGAAAGCCTTCCGGAAGAGCCAGGCGATGTTGGGTTCATCGTCGATCACGAGTATCCTGTGCATGGACGCTTGACCCGCCACCTTCAACAGAGAAGTTCGCTCTCGGACGCTCCGACAAGGGGGTTTCCCGCGGCGCCGGCGGACCCTGCTTCTATCACCGGAAGCCTGATCACGAAGGTGGTCCCCTCTCCTGGCTGGGACTCGAACTCCACGAATCCCTGGTGTTCGAAGACTATGCGCTGCACGAGGGGGAGGCCGAGGCCCGTGCCTCCCTTCTTTGTAGTGAAGAACATGTCGAATACCCTGTCCCTGTGCTCCGCGGGTATGCCGCTCCCTGTATCCCTGACCAGGACCTGAAGGTACTTGGATCCCGGGGCGAACCTCGTCTCGACGGTGAGAGCCCCGCCGCTGGGCATGGCCTGGATACTGTTGAGGAAGAGATTCAGGAATGCCTGGATGAGGTGATCCGCGTCCCCCTTCAACGGCGGGATGTTGTCAACGCCGGTGATCTCCACTCTTACTTCATTGACTCTGGCATAGGCGGAGATGAGGTCCAGCGCCGTTCTGACGATCTGGCGTATGTCAATCGTGGTCATGTCGGGATGAGAGTACCTCGAGAAATCCAGGAGTGCCTCGACGGTGCGGTTCACCCGGTCCAGCTCCTTCACGACCACACTGGAGAACTCCTTGAGGAAGTCCGGATCGTCGAGCTTGCCTGGCACCAGGCTTACGGCACCTTTCACGACCGTAAGGGGGTTTCTGATCTCATGGGCGATGGAGGCGGCTATCTCGCCTACCGCCGCCAGCCTCTCGGCCCTTTCGAGCCTTTCTTCCTGCTCCTTGGCCTTTTCGAGGTCCTCCAGGATTATGACGTGACCCCTGCTGTGCCCTGACTCGCCCTCCACAGCAGTAGAGATTATAGTCACCGGCTGCTCCTCATCCCCGACATGCAGCGTGACATTGATGAACCTGTTCAACGCCCCTGTCTCAGGGTTGTCGAGAGCAAGACACGGGTCGATCCCTACCCCCTTTAGCATCTCCCTGACATCCATCCCGACGAATCTCTCTGCTGGCTGGGCAAGGATATCCGATATCCCTGAGGAGATGAAGACTACCCGGTCCATCTCGTCAGCCAACACGACGACAGGACTCAGGCTGTTCAGGAAGAGCCGCAGGTAGCGGTCAAGGCGTTCGACGCTTCGCAGCAGTTGGCTGGGGTATTCCCGCGACCGCTCTCCCCCCAGAAGGAGGACCCTGGAGGCAAACAGCAGGAGGCCTGACAGGCCCAGCAGAGCCTCCACACCGGGCGAGAAGAACACCTTCCTCGCCCCGAGCTGCATCTGAGCGTAGATGTCCTCGAGGGTCTCATTGGCCCATACGAATCCGATGGCGTGGCCCTTCCGGACAAGGGGGCGCATGGCGTTCATTATCTCGCCCCGCACCATCGAACCTACGCCCACGATCTCCTTGCCGGTTTCCATGGCCTGCCATCCGAGGTGCTCGGGACCGAGGTCCATACCCACTTTCGAGCCGAACTCCGAGCTTGGGCCGTAAGTCAGGATCGCCCTCAGATCCCTTGAGTAGTAACCCACGCCGACCCCGGGAAAGGAACGGGCCACACAATCGGTGAACGAAGAAAGCGCGGCGTTGAGGGTGGCGATCTTGTCCGCACGGGTTCGGGGAGGGGGATCCTTGCTGAGGAGAATGGCCTCGTAGTCGCTCTCGAGGTAGTGGTCGAGTAGTCTCGTCACTCCGAAGAGCTTCTGAGCCTTCTCCTCGATGAGGACCGCCTCGGTTTTCTGAAAGAGAAGGTAGCGAGATTTCATCCTGACACAACCCGGCACACCTGTATTCGCCCGTTTTCGGAACCGGATAACCGCCCTGGACCGCCGCATACCCCCGTGCCCGGGCCGCCCCGGACCGCCCTGCAGGCTCGTGCATCGCCGATATGGAGTTCGACACCAGGTACGTTAGTCCTCCGTGCCGTCGCATGTGTCACTCGACACGACCGTGCTACCTCGGTTGACTGGATTCCCGCCACCTCTGGGCGTCCGCTGGGCGTCCGCCTGGTTACCTTCCAGCCACCATGCTCCCAATGCGGGTCCGGGCGGTCGATTCTTGACCAGGTGGCGCGCTGAGATGGACACAAGACAGCCACCCCTGGCAGCTCACCTGGCTATTATCCGACCAGCTTTCGCCCTTGACGGACTGCGGTGGCTAATTCTCGTCCAGGTCCGGCGCAGAGGTGGATGGCAGTTGGACAGGATCCCTCGCCAACCCGATATGTCGTGGGGAATCTCAATAGTCTCTCGCATGCACACTGTGCCCGTCTGGCTGCCGCGCCATCGGGGCGCAGCCGCCTGCAAGCTCGTGCCGCGGCGATACGTCTTGTTAGCCGTGGCTGGGTCCGGAGGATTGAGCCATGCGGGCAGCGAGGTCGATGCCATCCCTGGCAAGGATCCGCTGTGCTACGTAGTAACCGCTTCCCATGACGGCGGGCACCCCGCCTCCAGGGAAGGTCCACTGTCCTACGAGATACAGGTTTTCCACGGGCGTCTCAAAGGGAAGGAACTCGCCGAAGTCCCGGGCGTCCCAGCCCATGATGGCCCCTTTCTCGTTGTACGTGTATCTTTCAAACGTGAGCGGGGTGGCAGCCAGCGTGAACTTGACCGCCCGAGCAAAGTCCCCGCCCATCTTCTGAGAGATGCGGCTGAGGATGACGTCTTTCGCCCGCTCCTTCAGCGCGTAGTAGTCCTTGTTTCGCGACCGTGCCTTGCCGGTCCCCCAGTTGTTTTCATACTCGTAGGGAACGATCGCCCCCACGATTACGGAAGAATCGCGTTGCCCTGCAGGCCGGGTGGGGGGGACCATCATCAGGATGGGGCACGTCTCCGGGGTGAGGTCGCGCTCCGGAATATCCTTCGTGTCGTCCTCCAGGAAGAAGTAGTAGTCGATGCCGCGGAAATCGTAGGATTCGTCCACTCCCAGATAGAGGCTCATGGTGGATGTGAAAACCCGGCGCCTGGCCAGCCCTTTTCTCATTCCGTCCATTTCCGGCACATCCCCGCACAGCTTCAGCAGCGTGTGGTGAATGGGCGCGTTCGATATGACGATGGGGGCGCAGATTGCCTTACCGCCGGCGCACTCCACACCCACGGCCTTCCCATTTCTTACGACAACCTTCTTGACCTCCGCATTGAGGAGGACGTCGCCGCCATGCCGCCTGATCGTGGCAACGGCAGCGTCGGGGATAGCCTGCATGCCGCCATCAGGATAGTAGTATTCACCGCGTTTCATCATCTCCCATCCCCAGCTCAGGCTCAGGAAATTGAGGCTGTGGATCGGGTAGAAAGCCCAGAAGATGCTCTCGAGATGGCGGTCCCCGAGGACGCTATGCAGGACCTGCACGGCCGGTTTCAAGCCGTGCTTCGTCATGACGGGCCGTTTCACGACGCTGACCAGGCCAAAAAGAAGTCTCTCCAGCAGTGACATATCGAAGGGTGGCTTCATGGGCCCTGCGGCGTTGGCTTCTCCCATGAGGCGGCCGATGAGCGAGAACAGCTCCTCCAGCGCCCTCCTTCGTGCTGGGAAGCAGTTCGTCAGACTGCCGAGCAGATCCGTCGTGTCGATCATGTACTCCTTGCCGCCGATAAAGTACTTGAGCTTGAACCGGATCCTGCGTGAGCGGATGTCCCCGCCCCAATAGCGTATGAAACTTGTGATGGTCTGACCTTCACCCATTTCGTTGACATGGGCGATAGAGGCATCAAAGGTGTAACCATCCCGCGTAAACGACGTCACATACCCCCCAGGCTTGTCGTGTTTTTCCAGCACCAGCACCTTCCTGCCCTCCCGGGCCAGAAACGCCGCGGCGCTGAGGCCCCCCATGCCCGCGCCAATGACGATGGCCTGATAGCCGGTGCCTGATGGGTCCTGAATGCCCTCGATGCCGGCGATCGCATTCATTCCAGCACGCTCCTCCTGCGACACGGGATGGTTCTGCGGTGCGGGGTCCACTCTAGCGAAATAGCTTCCAGGCGGACGCTCCTCGGGATGCGTGACACGGGATGGTTCTGCGCTGCCAAGATCACTCTATCCGACCGGGAGCACATTTTCAATTCCCCCTCGGTTAACTTGTGCTCAAGATTTGGTTCGCTGGTTGTTAACGGGCCCCGGTTGGGTGCCCGATATGACAGGCAGTCTCGTCATAGAGATATCCGCACCGGCGCGACTATGGGAGCTGCCGCGTCAGGCAAAGAGTCCCCGTCCTTGATATGTAGACATTGTGGCGCCCACGAGCGATCGCCGTCTCCTGATCGAGCCCATGTCGGGCCGCTTCTTCAGCCGGTGCCACGATGTGGTCGCCTGGATATAGGTGCGGGGGAGGCTGGTTTCGCCGCGACCAGGTGTCGAGGACTGGGTGGTCGTCTGGACACCACCTGCGCGCTGATCCTGGATCGTGACGCACCACCACTGCAGTCCCCAGGACCTAGCAGACGGTGAGGTGGACGGTTTGCGACCAGGATTCGCGGACGGTTGGCCGTCTGGCTGCCAGTTTGGGAGACATCCTGGTCGTCACCAGACCACCTTCGGGCGCGGGGCGGCGAGGGCGGCCGCCACAAAGCCAGGCTAGAGGCGAACCTGGTGTTCTGCAGCCCAACGTTGCGCGAAAGTTGGTTCCTGCGCGACCACCCCTTTCGCCCGACGCACGAGACTGGCTCCGCTACGACCAGCTTGCCCCTGAAGCTGGTCCCATCCGGACCACTTTGACAGCGATCCTGGTCGCCCCGAGACCAACTTCGCCCCCTTCGCCACCGGAGGCGAGATGGGGTGGTCGTGGCGCGACCAGGTTCGGCACGCAGTTGGCTCCCTCGCGACCATGTGAGCGCGCATTCTGGTCGTCCACGAACCATCCGCCTGCAGTCTCTCAGGATGCTCGCGCCAGTACGCCGCGTCACGCTCTGTAATCTCAGACTTGGGAAACCGGACCTCCTTCGCTTTGACCATCGCCATATTATAGCTAGGCCGGTACGCATCCTCTCTCCTTCACATGTTTCACCTGCTTCTTCACCTTCACCTCCACCTCTACCTCTATCTCTGCCCCTCCGGGCTGTGTGCCGCAGGGAAAAGCGTCATCACACCTCACCGAAAACTACGTCGCCTGCCCGGCAGCGCTCGGTCATCTCGTGGGGCAAGAAGAAGTCGAACCCCTTCTGAATCGCGACCACGTAATCGCCCTTGTGGATCCCCGCGTGCTGGCGGGGGAGTTCGGGAAAACGCCCTCGACGCGGACGGCCAGGGTTGTGTCGAACCGTGGCCGGGACCAGTGATGTACATCAGCTACATCGGCGGACGACTCTCAACGATGACGTGCGGAACGGCTGAGGAGGGACCCGTGACGTATGTCACCTGTGAGCTCAAGCGACGGTACTACCAGGATCTCCACGTGTGACAGACGTGTGTGACAAAGCGGTACTAGAACACCCGCCGCCCGAGGGGGACCGCGCGGTCGGGGTGGATAAGCGCAACCTCGCTTTCGTCGCCGCAGGCGACGCCGAGGACGAGCACTTCGGAGATGAAATCCGCTATCTGGCGGGGCGGGAAGTTCGTGACAGCGATGACCAGCTTGCCCACGAGCTCGTCGCATGAGTACAGCCTCGTGAGCTGGGCGCTCGACCTGCGCACGCCGTGCTCGCCGAAGTCGATGACGAGCTTGTAGGCGGGCTTACGTGCCTTCGGGAACTCCTCCGCCTTGATGATCCTGCCTACCCGCATCTCGACCTTCTCGAAGTCGGCGTAAATTATCTCGCTCATCCTGCACACCTCACCTCGTATCCTCGCGTGCCAGAATCATCCTGGCGCGATGGCTTCCACCTGCGAAAGCCTCCGCCGTCGACTGTGTTCGGTGCGGCGGCCGCGTTCTCCTTCTGCTGTTACATGGTGCGGCTTCTGGTAGCGTAAAGTTTAGGTAGGTAAGTATGGGGTCCATGAAGAAGAGAGACCCCAGGCAGTTGTCCCAGGCAGTTGTCGTGAGGATGACTGCACTTCCCTTGGATGGAGGGAGGGGTCTCT
>JBLNDE010000048.1:0-48842 GCA_050261335.1 Bacillota bacterium | reverse complement strand
TCACTGCCCAAGATGAAAGCCCCGCTGGATTTGCCGCTCGGTTGCATTGTAGCCATATGCAGGCTTATCGATTGCAGGAGGATTTGTGGTAGATTCGATGAGCCGCCTTATCCTGAGGTCCGCTTCGGTGACTACACCCCGGGGCGGTACGCGTGGATTCTCAGGGACATCAGGCCTGTGATCCCGCCTACGCCGGCGAAGGGCGCGCTGGGGCTCTGGGAGTGGGAAGGACAATGATAACAGCCATAGGAGGGACGATCCGTGCGTTTCGGACTGCGGCCGTTGACGGTAGTCGACGTGCTGATGTGTGTCGTGATCGTCATAGTAGCCGGATCGCTCTGCGCGTTCGCGGCGATCGGGCTGGCAGTCGCATTCGGGTGGTAGCTGCGCGCGGAACAGCATGGAGGAGCAGGACTGATGTCGAAAATGGCGAATAACGAATGTGCGGACCCCGGAATGAGCCTTCGTGCGGTTCTGGAGGCTGTCGAGAACTACTTCTACGAGGCCACGGGGGCCACACACGACGGGGCGATCGTAATACCGTTTCAGGCGGGCAAGTGCCTCGACGTGCGCCTGAAGATACAGAAGTCAGCCCGCAAGAAGCGCAAGTAGCAGCGGTGAGAGCCAGGCCAGCAGCTATTAGCGGGAGCCGGCACTACGCAGGTGGTGTCGGCTTCTGTCTTTTTCGGCGACGATTCGCCCGGGAGGTGATCGCGTGGACAAGGCAATCGACTACGACCTCTGGCGACGGGCCAGCCGGGTCCTCGGTCGCCCGCGCGCGGTCACCTTGTGGACCTGCCCCAGGTGCGGCGAGGAGACGCTTGTCTGGTCGGGCAGGGCGGGAGACGGGGCGAGGTGCCTGAACAAGCGCTGCGGGCTGGCGTATTCCAACTTCGCGGAGCTCGTGGAGGGTGAGGAGCTATATCGCGCGGCGAAGAAGGAACAGGAGGTCAGGGAGCTCATGGGCCACGATGCGTACAAGCGGGTTCGCGGCAGGATAAGGCAGGTGAGGCACGGGTGAATAACGGTGCCTGGCCGCGGTCGAAACGCCGGGCCAACTTCAAGGCTATCGAGCATGAGCTGTACACATACGAAGCGGTAAAGCGCGAAATGGAGCGCCTCGAGCGGGAGATTAATGACATCGCGTCGCCGCCCGCTTACTGGCCAGACGTGGGGTTCGTGAGGAAGCAAGTAGTCGGATTGGACGGCAAGCCCTCCGAAGAGCGGGTATATGGGTTTGTCCCCGGCCGGAGCGAGGGGCGGATCTCTGATCCCACGCCGGAGCAAGCCCAGGCCGTCTGGCAATATAAAGAGCGCGTGCTCGGCAGTCTTGCTTATCGAGAGATGGCCCGGCGGGTGGAGGCGATAGAGTATATGCTCTCGCTCTTGCGGTCGTCTCAGGACCCCGACGCCAAGGCGAAGCTCATGTTGGTCGAGGAGAAGTACTTCAAGCGGCGGCTGACTGACCAGGCCATAGCCGACGAATTGGCGGTGTCCATGAGCACCTTCTACCGCTGGAGGCGGGAGGTCATCGAGATGATTGCCGAGAGGCTCGGGTGGGTAGTGTGAGAGAAACTTGAGAGAATTGAGGGCACTTGCCGTGCTATGATGATACCGTGGAGAATTGGCGGCGAGGAGCCGCTTTCACTTTTGCCGCAAGCGGGGCATTGGAAGCGCGGCCGGGGCGGGGTTCCACCTCCTTACCCGCCCCGCGGGGCCCCGCATGTGAGGGATTATGCAGCAGTGGGCCAGGGCTTTCTATAAGAGCACAGCATGGCAGAGGTGCCGGGAGGCGTTCTACGCCTCGCGATTCGGCTTGTGCGAGCGGTGCGGCAAGCCGGGGCTGATAGTGCATCACAAGGCCAAGTTGACGCCGGCGAACATCAGCGATCCAGCGGTGACGCTGAACTGGGATAACCTCGAGCTGCTATGTCTGGACTGCCACAATCGAGCCCACGGAGGCGGGAGCACGGCGGAGGGCTTGACGTTCGACGAGCGGGGCGAACTGGTGCCCAGCTAGCCCCCCCCTATCGCGCGACTGCGGTCCGGCCGCCGGGACCGGGCGCGCGCCTCCGAATACCCCGGAAGGGTCGCGCCCACGAGGGGGGTACGAGAGGAGGGAAGACCATGGACAAGATGGCCAAAGAAGCTCTGAGAAAGAAGGAGCTAAACAAACTCAATCGGATATTCAAGCGCCTGCCGAAAGATAAGCAGAGATTGGTAGAGGGGTTGAAACAACAGGCCGCATTCATGGTTGCCACCCTCACGGAGCTTCAAGAGATGCTGAGCACCGAGGGCGCGGTAGAGCTGTTCGAGCAGGGACAGCAGCGCATGCTCCGCGAGCACCCGGCGGCAAAGACATACAATGCCATGATCCGGAACTACAGCACGGTCTGCAAGCAGCTCCTTGAGCTTCTTCCGGACGAGCAAACCAAAGAGGCCTCGGACGAGCTCATGGCGTTCGTCAAGCGCCGCGGGCGATGATGCTGCATGGGAGTCAACTACATCTGCGAATACTGGGGCCAGATCCAGGCCGGTCAGATCGCGACCTGCAAGCGCCTCCGGCAGCAGTATGCGAAGCTGATTGACGAGCTCGAACACCCACGTGACCCGTGGGTGTTCGACTTGGAACGGGCAACCCGGCCCATCGAGTTCATCGAGATGTTCTGCCGGCACTCGAAGGGAAGATGGATTGGCGAGCCGGTACGGCTGGAACTATGGCAGAAGGCGTTTCTCCAGGCAGTGTTCGGGTTCGTCCACAAGGAAACGGGTGCACGACGCTGCCAGGAATTCCTGCTGATCGTAGGCCGGAAGAATGGTAAGTCCACCTTACTGGCCGGGCTCAGCCTCTATATGCTAGTCGGCGACGGCGAAGGCGGGTCTGAGGTCTATACGGTAGCAACCAAACGGGATCAAGCTAGGATCGTGTTCACCGAAGCTGTGAACATGGTTTCTCAGAGCCCGGCGCTGCGCAAGCACCTGAAGAAACGGAAGACCGACCTCTACTTTCCGGTCGCATTCGGCAAGTTCGAGCCCTTGGCAAGCGAGTCGAACAGCCTGGACGGCCTCAACTCGCACTGTGTTGTTGTGGACGAGCTGCATGCCATCAAAAACCGCAACCTGTATGACGTAATGAAGCAGTCCATGGCGGCCAGGGTGCAGCCTCTGATGGCCGAGATCACCACGGCGGGATTCGTCCGGGAGTCCATCTATGACGATATGTACGACTATGCCTGCCAGCTTCTGGACGGCATCATCCAGGACGAGCGGTTCCTGGCGTTCATCTACGAACTTGACGACCGAAGCGAGTGGACCGATTTCCGCTGTTGGGAGAAAGCGAACCCCGGCTTGGGCAGTATCAAGGACTATGAGAAACTGGCCGCCAACGTCGAGCGGGCAAAGAATGACTCCAATTTCCTGCCGACGGTGCTGACGAAGGACTTCAATATCCGAGAGACGACGGCCGGCGCCTGGCTCACCTTCGAGGAGGCCAACAATGAGGCGATGCTGGACCTCGAAGAGCTTCGCGACACGTACGGCATCGGCGGCGTTGACCTGGGCGCTACGACCGACCTCACGGCCGCGTGCGTGCTCATCAGGAGGCCGGGGGAAGAGCGGCTATACGCCCTCGTCAAGGGATTCATGCCGGCGGATAACATTGAGGAGCGGAGCATAGAGGACAAGGTTCCATACAACCGGTGGGCTGAGCGCGGGCTCATAACGCTCTGCCCGGGGAACCGCGTCGATTATCGCTACGTGACCGATTGGTTCCGGTGGCTCCGAGACGAATACGGGATCACGGCGTATTGGGTGGGGTATGACTCGTGGAACTCGCCTGCATGGGTCGAGGACATGGAGAACTGCTTGGGATATACGAATAAGCAGAACCTCGTGCCGGTGATCATGGGGGCGAAAACCTTGAGCGCCCCGATGAAGGAGCTCAAGGCCGAGCTTGCGGGCAAGCGCATCAACTATGATAACAACCCTCTCCTGAAGTGGGCCTTGACTAATCTGGCGGTAGAGGTGGACAAGAACGAGAATATACGGCCCGTCAAGGGCCAGAACAAGCGCCAACGCATAGACCCTGCGGTGGCGCTTATCATAGCTTTCACAGTCTACAGGAACAATCTCGAGGATTACCGGGGCCTTGTAGGGTGGTGATAACGTGGCGGAAAAACGGAGCCTGCTCGCAATAATCTTCGGCGCGCTCTCGCCGCGCCGGGTGCTCACTCAGCTCCGGATGCTCTCGGGCTACACGCCCATTTTTACGCCCTGGGAGAATCAGCCCTATGAGGCAGATATCGTCCGCGCGGCCGTGGACGCCATCGCCAGGAACGCGGCGAAGCTTAAGGCGCGTCACATCCGCCGGCAGCGCGCGGAGGTTGTCCCAGTGGGCGGACAGATTGAGCGGGTCCTGGCCGCGCGGCCGAATCCGCACATGAGCGCATATGCGTTTCTCTACCGCCTGATAACGACACTGATGATTGACAACAACGCCTTCGCATACCCGGTCTGGGATGGTCCGGCTCTAGCGGCCGTTTGGCCCATCAACAGCGTCATGGCAGAGTTCCTCGAGGACGCGACGAGGACGATCTACATCAAGTTCTACTTCGCAGACGGCGGCCAGGTGGTACTCCCATACTCCGAGGTCGTTCACCTGCGCCGGCATTATTACTCGAATGACCTGCTCGGCGAGCCGAACAAGCCAATTAACGGCGTCCTCTCAGCAGTGCATACCCTTAACGAGGCCCTTCCGCAGGCGGCGAAGGTATCGGCTAGCCTGCGTGGCGTCATCAAGTACCAGGGCGTCCTGAAGGAGTCCGACATCAAAGCGAGCCGCGATCGCTTCGTGGCGGAGTACATGACGATCCAGAACTCAGGTGGCGTCGCGGCCCTAGACGGCAAGGCGGAGTACATCGAGCTCAAGAACCAGCCCGTGACCATCAATGCCGCGCAGATGAAAGAGCTGCGCGATGCCGTATTCCGATACTTCGGCGTCTCGGAGCCGATTGTCTCGGGGAACTACACCGAGGATGAGTGGAACGCCTTCTACGAGAGCACCATCGAGCCTTTGGCCGTGCAATTGGGCCTCGAGTTTACGGCGAAGCTCTTCACCGACCGCGAACGCGGTTTTGGTAATGAGGTCGTCTTTGAGGCGAATCGGCTCCAGTATGCCAGCGTTCAGACCAAGTTGGCTCTTATGCAGATGGTGGACCGCGGGGCCTTGACGCCCAATGAGTGGCGCGAGGCGTTCAATCTGCCGCCGGTCGAGGGCGGTGACAAGCCGATTCGTCGGCTCGATACCCGGCCGACGACGGATGTAGAGAGTTCCCAGGAGGAGGATGACGGCGATGCCGCTGCCACAGCCCAAGGACAATGAAGACAAGGACAGCTTCATTAGGCGCTGTATGGCCGACGAAACCATGACCTCTGAGTACCCTGACGAGAAGCAGCGCTACGCTGTCTGCCTTGCGCAGTACCAGGACAAGAAGCGGACTGCAACCCAAATCCCGCGCGAGATCCGCATGGTCGAAGTTCGCGCCATGGAACCGACCGATGGCAAGGAGATGACGGTTGAGGGCAGGGCCATCGTCTATGATAGGCCGACCGTGCTGTTCGAAGTAGATGGCATCAAGTACCATGAGGTAATCGTTCGTGGGGCACTTGATCAAACCGACCTGCGCGACGTGGCATTCAAGTATAACCATTCGGACGCTGTGATGATCATGGCCCGCACGAGGAATAAGACGCTCGAACTCATTCGGGACGAACAGGGCCTGCTCATCCGCGCCCGGCTCGCCAACACGTCTGCCGGCCATGACCTCTATGAGCTCATTCGGCGCGGCGACATTGACCAGATGAGCTTCGGCTTTACTATCGCGGAGGACGCCTACGAGCGCGAGACCCGGACGCGGAAGATTCTAGCCATCAAGCGTATCTGGGAGGTGTCGGCGGTGGATGCTGCGGCATACCCAGACACATACATAGCTGCCAGGTCGTATTTCGAGGCGCAGGCGGAGGCCGAGCGCCGGGCGGCGGAGGCCGCTGAAACGAAGCGGAGGCAGCTTATCGTCCGAACCTACCTGTGAGGAGGGGTCCAGATGGGAGTGCAAGCAAGACTGGCCGAGATAGCAGCCCGGAAGATAGAGATCCGGTCGCTGCTTGAGAAAGGCGAGAAGATCGAGCTCGAGAAGATCGAGGAAGAGCTGAAGGCCCTCGAGGTCGAGGAGAAGGAACTTCGCAAGCGGCTCGATATTGCCAAGGGCATCGAGGCCGGGACGGTCGAGACGCGCGTTGTGGCGGCCACGAAGGTCGAGACCCCGGAGAACCGGGCGATCGTAGACAAATACGACACGCCCGAGTACCGGAAGGCCTTCATGGATTACGTCACCCGCGGCGTGAAGTCCGAAGTGCTGGAGTTCCGAGCCGACGCCGTCACGGGTCTCGGTGACATCGGCGCTGTGATCCCGACCACGATCCTGAACCGGATCGTCGAGAAGATGGAGGACGTCGGCCGGATCTGGAGCCGCGTCACGAAGACGAGCGTGCAGGGTGGCGTGCAGATTCCGGTGAGCACGGCGAAGCCGACCGCGACGTGGGTGGCGGCCGGCACGATGTCCGACAAGCAGAAGAAGGCCACCTCCGGCACGATCAGCTTCGCCTATCACAAACTCCAGTGCCGCGTGTCCGTTGAGCTCGTGGCCGGAACGGTTGCGATGCCCGTCTTCGAGGCGACTGTCTCCAACAACATTGCCGAGGCCATGGTCAAAGCCCTCGAAGAGGCGATCGTCTCCGGCACGGGCGTGGGCGAGCCTCTGGGCATCACGAAGGATACCGGGATTCCGGCCGGCCAGACCGTAGACATGGCAGTCGCTGATGTCAGCAAGTACAAGACCTGGGCGACTCTGATGGGCAAGGTGCCACGGGCCTACCGGTCCGGCGTGGTTCTCATCATGAATGATGCGGACTGGAATACCCACATCGTGGGCATGGTCGACAACAACGGGCAGCCCATAGCCCGGGTGACCTACGGCCTGGACGGGACCATCCAGGAGAGATTCCTTGGCCGCGAGGTCATCCCCACCGACCTCTTGCCGTCCATCGACACTGCGGCAGGCGGGGACGTCGTGGCGATCCTCGTGAGGCTCGATGATTACATGGTCAACAGCAACATGGCGATCACCTACCGCCGGTACTTCGACGAAAACACCGACGAATGGATCTCGAAGTCCACGATGATCGCCGACGGCAAGCTCGCCGATCCGAACGGCGTTGTGCTCATCAAGAAGCCCGTGGCGTAGTGCAGGGGTGAGAGATGATGCTGCTGGATGAGGTCAAGTCGGCGCTCCGAGTTGATGGCGATGACAACGATATAGAGATCCAGGCGCTGATTGACGCGGCAGTCGCCGACTTGGTCCTCTCTGGCGTCGCCGCTGAGAAGGCACGGAGTGAGGACCCGCTTGTGAAGCGGGCCGTTATTGTCTATTGCCGTGCTCATTTCGACTACGATGACAAGGCCGCGCCCGGCCTGCTCCAATCATATGCGGCGCTCAAGGCCCATCTTGCGCTCTCCGAGGACTATGGCGCGGTGGCTGTCACGTTCGAGGTTCGCCTTGCGGACGGCACTCCCGTGAGCAATGTTGCGATCGAGTTGGCCGATAAGACGCTCTATACTAATTCACAAGGCGTCGCCATCTATCGCATGCGGCAAACGGACATTGACGTAGCATATGTGGTCTGGAAGAGCGGCTACGCCACCATCGTTGGCAGCGTCTACGTAGACGGTTCAAGGACCGTCTCGTTAATCCTGACGCCGCTGACATAGGAGGTGCGAGCCGTGCTTCGCCACCGCGTAGAAATCGGGCGGTACGTCCAGGGCCTCACCGACCAATGGGGCGACCCGCTTCCGGCGACCTGGCAGACCGTCGCCACTGTTTGGGCCTCCGTGGAGGCCCTCAGCGGCCGCCTCTATTTTGAGGCGCAGCAGACAGCTCAGCAGAGTGACCATCGCCTCACCATCCGCTGGCGCGCCGGCATCGAGCCGGGTATGATCGTCCGGCACGACGGGCGCGAATTCACGATCCAGGCCGTGCTCGACCGGGAGGGGACCAGGCGGTGGCTGCAGCTCATATGCCAGGAGGTGCGCCCGGCATGAAGATGCAGGTGCGCCTCAAGGGCGCTGAGGATATCAAGCAGCGGCTGAACCTGCTCCCGAAGGAAATCGCTGGGCAGGAGCTACGAGAAGTCGCGCTGCAGGGCGCGGAGGTCATCCGCAAGCAGGCCGAAGCAAACGCTCTCCAGCACAAGAAGAGCGGGACCCTCGCTGGCGACATACACGCCGAGATCGCCCGGGAATCTCTCGGTCAGCAGGTGATCGTGCATATCGGCCCCGGCAAGGAAGGCTGGTATGGCCGGCTCGTGGAGTTCGGACATGCCAACGTCCGCGTGACGGCCAGGGAGCGCCGGGGCCGGCGGGTGTATCGCACCAAGAAGCAGTTGGGCCAGGTGCCCCCGCATCCGTGGCTGAGGCCGGCGTTTGACACGACGAAGGAGCAGGCGCAGAACCTGATGGCTGATGAGTTCCGGAGGAGGCTCGAGCGCATATGGCGGAGACGGTGACGCCAAGGCAGGCCGTATACGCGCATCTCAAAGGCGATCTGGATGTCGCCGCGCTCGTCGGCGGCCGGGTCTATCACCAAACGGCGCCGGACGACGCGACGTATCCCCTCATCGTGCTCAACACCATCAGCAACGTGGACCGCCGGGACCTCGCCGGCGTGGCGTATGTGGAAACGCGGCTGCAGGTGACGGCGATGGCGGCGACACTGGCGGAGGCTGAGGCCATTGCCTTGGCGGTGCGCGCGAGTCTGGAGGGCTTTCGCGGGCTCATGGCCGGGGCCCTGGAAGTAATCGAGTGTCGAACCATAGGCTATCTGCCCATCTACCAAGAGGACGTGGGGCAAACCCACTACCACGTGGATATTCTAGTGACTCATGACGCTTAGGAGGGAGAGACAGTGGCTGAGAGCCTTGGATTGAAGACCCAGTTCCAGCGCGAAGGAGCGACCCAGGGAACCTATGAGACCGTGGCGAGTGTGGCGAGCATACAGCCGCCACAGTACGCCGTGGACGTCGCGGAGATCGAAGACCTTGACCCCCCTGACGCGATCAAGAAGAAGCTGCCGGGCCTCATTGACGCCGGCGAAGTGACCCTGACCCTGAATTTCGACCCGGACGACGCCGGCCAGACCGCGCTCGAGACCGATCTGCACGCGCGGGCGACCAGGAACTACCGGATAAAGCTGCCGAGCGGAGACGGATGGACCTTCCCGGCGTTCATTTCAGGCTGGGCGCCGCAGGAGATCACGGCCGGCGATGTGATCCAGGTCGAGGTCACGCTGACGGTGACCGGCAAGCCGACGTTCGGCGCGATCACGCTCTAATGGCTGAAGGAGGATGCACATGGCTCTACTGACCAAAGAGGCGATCCTGCAAGCGCAGGATCTGCCGACGGAAGACGTTGAGGTGCGCGAGTGGGGCGGGACGGTTCGCGTCCGTGCCCTCACCGGCGCGGAGCGAGATGCCTTCGAGCAGGGCGTTGTGGAGACGCGCGGCAAGAGCACCCGCATGAACCTCCGCAACATCCGGGCCAAGCTCGTCGCGTTGACAGTCGTTGACGAGGACGGCAAGCGCGTGTTTACGGACGAGGACGCCGAGCTGCTTGGCCGCAAGTCTGCCGCCGCCCTAAACCGCGTGTTTGAGGTGGCGCAGAGGCTCTCCGGCCTGCGGCCCGAGGATGTGGAGGAACTCGCGGGAAACTGAGGCGGAACCCAACGCGGCGCTTCCTCTTCAGGCTGGCGCTCGCGTTGGGGATGACGGTAGGGGAGCTCCTGCGGCGCACGTCGTCGCGGGAGCTCTCCGAGTGGATAGCCTTCTTTAGCCTGGAACCCTGGGGCACCGAGGTCGAGGACTGGCGGGCCGGGCTCATAGCGGCGACCATCGCGAACGCCAACCGCGATCCCAAGAAACGGCGCAAGCCGTACGAGCCGCAGGACTTCATGCCCCGCCGAGACGCGCCGGCTCGCGAGGAGCAGAGCTGGGAGGAGCAGGCCAAGGTCCTGGAGATGTGGGGTAGAGTGTTCGAGGCGAAATTCGGGGGCGGCAATTGAGCCGCCCTCGTCTCGCCATATGAGGGGGGCTTGACGTGGCGACTGTAGCGAGTTTCAACGTGGCGCTCATCGCAAGCACGGGGCGGTTCACCGCCGCTATGTCCAAGGCCGAGCGCCAGTGGGATCGCTTCGCCCGCAACGTCCAGCGCAGCTCGAAGACGCTCCCGGCCTCGATCCGGGCGGTCGCTCCCGCCTCCCTCACCATGGCTAAGCACGTTGTAAGAGCCGCCGCCGTCGCCGGTGCGGCCCTCAGCGCCCTGGGTGGGGTCGGCGTCAAACTCGCCATGGATTTCGAGGAAGCCCGTGTTGCATTTACAACGTTCTTCGGTGACGCGCGGAAGGCTGACCGTTTCGTGCGTCAGCTCGAGATCCGGGGGCGCCGGACGCCGTTTGGCTTCGCTGGTCTTCAGGAATCTGCCCGCTCGCTCCTGGCTTTCGGCTACACTGCAGAACAAGTTTTGGACATGATTGAGCCTTTGGGGGATGCCGTGGCTGCAATGGGCGGCGGCCAGGACACGTTCGAGCAGATTGCTCGGGCGCTTGGACAAATGAAGGCCAAGGGCAAGGTCTCCGGCGAGGAGCTTCTGCAATTGGCAGAGGCTGGTGTCCCCGCGTATCAATTTCTCGCCGAGGAGATCGGTACGAGCATACCTCAAGCCATGGAGATGGCTCAGCGCGGCGCGATCCCGGTCGCACGGGCCATCGATGCAATCATCACTGGCATGCGAAAGCGCTTCGCCGGCGCCATGGCCGCTCAGATGCAAACAAACAAGGGTTTCCTCAGGGGAATCCGTGAATCCACGGCCACTATCGCTAGGGGCTTCGGGGAGGACATCATTCGGATCACCGGCTTGCGTGCCGCGCTCCAGCGGCTGAATCAGGCTCTGGGGACCTTTGCGGACCTGGTGAGCACGGTGGGCTTCATGCGGGCCCTCGAGCGAGCCTTCCCGCCGTGGATGATCCCGATCATCATTGGCATTGCGGGCGCCATCACCGGCGCGCTCGTGCCGGCCATCGTGGCGTGGCTCATTCCGGCGATGAGGAAGCTCGGCGTGACCCTGTGGGCGAGTCTCGCGCCACTGTGGCCGTGGATGCTGGCGGGGGCGGCGCTCGCGGGTATCGCCTATCTTCTCATGACGCACTGGAACGGCTTCCGCAAACTCTGGCAGCGGACTTGGCTGCTCGTCGTCGCATTCGGCTACTGGGGCGCGGCGGGAGTCGTGCGCGGCGTCTCAATGATACTCAGCGTCCTGTCGCTGGTCATCCCGAGCCTGCGCGAGACGGCGCAGGCTGTCCGCGCGTACGCCGACCAACTGTGGGCAGCGGGCCGTGAGGCATTCGAGGCGGCCCTAGCAACGGCGCAGGGCGCGCAGGACCTTGCGGAGACGGGCAATGAGGCGGCCGAGGCTCAACAGGGCCTCGGAGACGCCCTGGCGGAGGCTGCAAGGCAAGCGCAGGACAACTTGCAGTCGTTCGATGAGGTCCACCAGCTCCAGGACGAAATGGCGGCGACGGAGTTTGAGATCCCCGAAGTGCCAGTGCCCGCCATTCCGGGCCT
Organism: Bacillota bacterium; assembly: GCA_050261335.1. Taxonomy (GTDB): domain Bacteria; phylum Bacillota; class SHA-98; order UBA4971; family UBA4971; genus UBA6256. The sequence continues at coordinate 37,115 of JBLNDE010000048.1, read as the reverse complement.
GCCGGCAGGCGGATTCGGCGCGGGCCTCGGCGCAATCACCGAGGAAGACACGGCATGGGTTGATCGCTTGGTTGAGAAGACCAGGAACATGTTCAACGCCATTGCGCAGTTCGTTGACACCGCGCGCGCCAAGATGCAGAGCTTGCGCGACGCGGTCGGAGAAGTGGGCACATATCTCGACAGGGTCGCCGAAATCGGGCTGGGCGTCACACTGCTGTGGTCGTTCAAGTTTCTGCAACCCTTTTGGCCTGCGTTCGCGACGTTCATGACCGCCCACGCGCTGCCCGTGTCCATCGCACTCGGCGTGGTTGCTCTGCTGGTGGCACTGGAGTGGAAATTCCACCTCCTAGAGAAGTTCAAGGAAGCCTTCGAGAAATGGAAGGCCGGGCTCGAGTTGCCTGAGTCCATAACGGTGTCGACGTTAACGGCTAGCATTCTGGTAACGCTTACGTTTGCGCTGGCAGAGCGGTTCTGGGAGGCCTACGTCGACTGGCGTGCCGGCCTAGACGTGCCGGAGGAAGTCTTCCTGGCAAGCATTCCGGCCTTGGCATGGGTAGTAGTCAGCTTCAGGATGCTCAAGAACGCTGTGGAGGCATTCCGCGAGTGGTGGGCGGAGCATGCACCCGATCCCGTGGCTCTCGCGCAGGTTGCGCAGGCGCTGGCGCCCATCGCGGTTTTCGCGCCTGTCGTGCTGGCCATCAGAGGGCTCAATACGTGGTTGGAGGCGTTCCAGGAGTGGTGGGCGCAGCACGCACCGACGCAGGAAACCCTGCAGGCATGGCTGGATGCGCTGAACCCGCTTAACCTGCTCGTTGCTATCGCCTTGGGGTTCAAGTTCGCATGGGACACGCTCAAGGGTGCGTGGGATGCGTGGTGGGCCCAAGCCTGCCAGCCCATCACCGAATCGCTGCAAAAGCTCGTCCCGACCATTACACTTGTGCTCAAGCTGGCGTTCGACTTGCAGCTGGATGCTTTGAAACGAGTCGAACAGGCATTCAACGACTTGACCACGAAGGTCAAGGAAGCCTGGGACGAGATGCTGAAAACCGTCGGTCAGAAATGGGAGCAGGCGAAGGTAACGATCCCTGAGACAGCATCCAAGATGGCAAAGGGCGTCCAGAACACGTTTGAGAAGATGGGCACTGTGCTGCCGGCCACCGTCGCGGGCATGATCGCGACCATCCTGATGTACTTCAGGGGCATGGAACACGAGGTCGTTGGCGGCTCCATCGTCCCTGATATGGTGAACGGCGTGCTGTCATGCTTCCAAAATCTGTGGACCGAAGGCACCAGGATTGTACAGGGCTTTGCTTCCGACATAGCCGCAGGATTCGACAGGGGATATGATGATATAATTGCCTCAACGAAGCTATTCGGCCAACAAACGTCGGATCTGACATCTGAGATCAGCGCCGGGTTCCAGAGTGTATTTGAAGATGCACTTAATGGGCTCATCAACAAGACTCAGGAAACGGGCGACATCTTTAATTCCGTTCTCGAGGGCATGGGGAATGTCGTGAAAAACGTGCTCGTCCAACGCCTCTCCGAGGCGGCATCGGATGCACTATCGACGCTCGGGCAATGGGTGCTAAATGTCCTCGCGAAGGTCGGGACGGCGATTCTGGGTGTCATTCAGCAGGCGTACGCAACCCTGGTCGCGTTCTTCGCATGGTCTGGCCCTCTGGCCCCTGTCCTTGCGGGCGGCGTGATTGCAGCGGCCATCGCTGGCATCGCCGCGCTAGCTTCGCAATTGAGTGGCATTGTCGGCCTTGCCCAAGGCGGCATCGTGACCGGCCCGACGCTCGCAATGATGGGCGAGGGCGGCCGGCGCGAAGCCGTCATCCCCTTGGAGCGTGACAACGTCATCGCTGACTCCGTGGGTCAGGCCGTATACGAGGCCGTGCTGACGGCGACGCGCGTCGCTCAGGCGGGCGGTCAGCCCGCTGGCGGCGACCGGGAGATCGTCCTACGAATCGACGGGGTCACCTTTGCCCGAGCCGTCCTGCCCGCGGTGATTCGCGAGGGTCAGCGGCAAGGCCTCCAGCTCGTTGTCCGGCCGCAGGGGGTGTAGCGCATGGCTGATATCGTGATAGCCGGCGTGCCCGTCGCGCGCCCCGCCGAAATCAAGGTGGGGCGCTTTGATCTGACCAAGGCCAAGCGCACTGCAAGCGGCCGCATGGCGATGGAGGTAATCCGGGCCGACGTGCGGCGTGTGGACGTGACGTGGAAGATGCTGCCGGACCCCGACCTGCAGACTATGCTCAGCGTGTTGGCGGCGAACAAGCCGTTCTTCACGCTGCAGTACCCGGACGCCGGGGGGCAACAGACCATGACCTGCTATGCCGGGGACGTGAATACGACACTATGGCATACGGTCAACGGGGTGCGGTACTGGTCCGAGGTATCGATCCCGTTCATCGAGGTGTAGGCCATGTATCCTGTCACGCAGGACTTCGTGGAGGCCGTGCAGGCGCAAAAGCGCCGGGTCCTCGCCCGAGTCACCATCGACTACACGAGCCCGGACCTCGACCAGTCGATTGCGGCGATCGGGAACGAGGAGGCCCGCATTTCGTGGCCAGCACAGACAGCTGACGCCGTGGCGCAGACGCCGCACTTCTGGGCATCGCTCGATGGCTCGTGGGTGCTAGGGGACGCCCGATGTCCAGCCCCGAGCACAGAGCAGGAAGCAGCCCTGTACCAGATGGGTTGGTGGGGCTCGCAGCTCGCGGGCGTGGGTGGGTCCTTCGCCTCGCCTTATCCGACACTGACCATGACGCACTATCCCAGGCCCGTCCACAGTCTGCGAGTAGTCGGGGATTCGGAGCGGGAAGAGTATCCGGTTGACTTCTCTATCACTCTCTACGACGCGACGGATACCTTACTGCACACTGAGGTCGTAACCGGGAACGCGCAACTTGACTGGAGCATGGCCCTGCCCGAGCCGATACTCGGCGTCGCCAAGCAGGTACTCACCATCACGAAATGGAGCCACGCCGGTCGGCAGGCGAAGGTCATCGAGTTCTTCACGAGCATTCAGCAGACATACGAGGGCGACGAGCTTATCGGTGTTCGTCTGCTCGAGGAGCGGGAGTCTTCGCAGGGCTCGCTTCCTGTAGGCAATATCTCCGCGAACGAGCTGAGCGTTCGCCTCGCGAACGACGATAAGCGGTTTGATCCCGACAACGATACCTCGCCTCTCTACGGACTCATCAAGCCGAATCGCCGCGTACGGGCATGGCTCGGCGCGGACATGGGCGGGGGCGTGGAGTGGGTCCCGCTCGGCCTTTTCTGGACCACTGACTGGGACACAGATGACCAGATGCTCGAGGCCTCTCTCAGGGCTCTGGACCGCCTGGAGCGACTGCGGCAGACCATCTATCGTACCAGCGTGCCGGCGCAGAATGTGACCGCCGCGGCCTTGGCCCAGGCTATCCTGGAGGACGCCGGGCTGACCGCGGCTGATTACGCGATTGACGCGGCGCTCGAATCGATCGTCTTCCCCTGGGCATGGATGCCCCTGACGAGCCACCGCGAAGCTTTGCGCATCCTCGCCGAGGCGGCGATGGCGGTCGTCTATTGTGACCGCGACGGGCGGATACGCCTTGCCGCGGGCGTCGGGACTGGGGACCCGCATCCGATTACTCCTGACGACTACTTTCCCCCGCTCCGTTCCCCGGCGCGGAAGGAGCAGGTCGCAAATGAGATCGTGGTCAGGACGCTCCCGGTCGCGCCGGCCGCCGAGGCGACGGAAGTCTGTCGGACTAACACGCCCATAGTCGTACCGGCAGGCAGCGGCGTGGTAGTCACGGTGCAATATAGCCAACCGCCGGTCATCGATGCGGTGGCTAGCCTGGTGGACCCGCCTGCGGGCGTGAGCATCACGGACGCGAGCTACTACGCCTGGGGTGCGGACGTGAGCATAGCGAACGTCAGTGTCGAGGACGCCAGCGTGACGCTCGTCGTAACAGGCAGAGCGTTCAGCGTGCAAGGCGGCCAGGAGGTTATAGCGCGTGACGAAGTCAGCATCGAGGCGGACGGATTGATACGCTATGAGTTCGCCGAGAATCACCTCATCCAGACCCCAGCGCAAGCGCAGGCCATAGCCGAGGGCCTGCTAGCCTCCGCGCAGGTCGCTCGGAGAGATGTGGAATTCGAGTGGCGCGGTAATCCGGCTCTTGAGTTGGGCGACCCGGTCTTAGTCACGACAGACGCCGCGTACGGTCGGCAGAGTCTGTGCGCCGTCATCCGCCAGGAGCTTGACTGGTCCGGAGCGCTCACGGCGCGGCTCGCGGGTCGGAGGCTTGAGTAGGGGGAGCGTGCATGACGACGGAGATAAGGCAGATAGTCCGGCCTCTCGACCCGCAGGCAGTCGTGGAGGCCCACGTCAAAGCGACAACCGGCGTCCACGGCGTGGGCGCGTCCGAGGTTGAGAGCAAGGCGGGCGCGCAGGAGAAGGTGGACGCGCACGCAGGCCGCACCGACAACCCGCACAACGTGACGGCGACGCAGGTGGGGGCAGCGCCTGCGTCGCACGTAGGTGCAGGGGGTGCCGCCCACGCTAATGTTACAACCTCGTCTGCGGGGTTCATGAGCGCAAGCGACAAGACGAAGCTGGACGGCATTTCACAAGGGGCAAAGCAAGTGGCTGTGTGGACGGGCCAGGTGGCCAACGGCGGCACTATCCCGGTCCCCAATGGTTGGACGCGCGGTGAGTGTACGGTGTTCGTCTCCGTCCGGGATGGCAGGGCGAAAGATACGGCGAACAACTGGGACGATACTTGCGTGAAATGCTGGGTCGACCCGAGCACGTGGGTCGTGACCGTTGACGTGTTCGACACTGACGGCCGGGTATATACTGCCTCGGCCAACTACCTCATTATTGGGGTGAGATAGCGTGTGGTACGTAATAAACACCCTGTCCCGGCGCATAATTGCGTCTTGTGAGTACGAGCCTGATGTGAAGGATCTAGCTTCTAGGCATGAGATTGCGATTGAGGCCCCTGCGATGCCGATCGATGAGGTCGTTCTAGAGCAGAACGGCGACACGTGGTGCCTACGGCGTGAGGCGCGCAGGTATCAACCAGCGGCCTATACCCGCAACGATGCCAAGATAGATGCACTCGTTAGGTGGGCTAGGGAGCGCGGCTTCGAGCCGCCTTGGGAAAGCGACCAGTCGTGATCGTTGCGCCAGCGACACCCGACGCCAGAGAAGCGGCTTGTATGCGGGCCGCCACGCTTAAAGGATGCACGCCATGAACCTCACGCCGCCGACACCCGAAGACGTTCCCGTGCTCACGAAGTGGCTCCAAGACGAGCCGCTTCTTCGTTTGATCGCGGTCGAGCGGCCGCGCCCGCGCCGTTTGTAGAAGTGGAGGTACCCATATGAGCACAGCACCGCAAGGATTCCAGACTCCTAAGTCGAACTGGACGCCGTCCGATCCGGTCGGCACCGAGGACCTCAACCGCATCGAGGCCAACATCAACGCGATCGAGCAGGGCTCGCGGACCCTCGACCCGGCGCAGGCTCCGGCGAGCAACGCGGGCACTTTGCGGCAGCTCCTGGACTGGTTCGCTAACAGGATCAAGGCTATCACGGGTAAGACTAATTGGTACGACGCGCCTGATACAACACTAGCGGCCGCGAAGGCCCACTTCGATGCAGCCGCCCCGCATAATGGTCATGCGCTTAGTTTACATACACACGCCGGAGGCGATATAACCTCGCCGGTGACTAGTGCCGACAAGCTCGACGGCTACGACGCAAACACGGGGACGTCTGCCAACACCATCCCGGTGCGCGATGCAAACGGAAAGGTGCCAGGTTCTATAACAGGCGACGCGCACACGGTGGACGGCAAGCACGCTTCGGACTTCATCCCGATTGCCGGAGGCAACCCGACTGGCACGATAAATTTCGACGCAGTAGCTACAGCTCGGCTCGTTCTGCCTGTTGGCACAGACCAGTACGCTACTTGAGGAGGGAACTAGCGTGGCTCGTGCCGGCAGCGTCTGGGTCAACGGAAATTATCTGTACTACATAGACGAGAGTGGCTACAAGTGGCGCGCGATAGGCACAGCGCTCGGACAAATACCCGTTGCAAAGCCTGGTAGCCTTTGGGTCGATGGGGAATACATCTACTACATCGACGAAGCCAAAAACAAACGCCGGTGTCCTCGCTCGATAATCCGCTCCACAACGGGCGTACCGGGGAGCGCTTGGGTCGAGGGTAGCTACGTACACTTCCTCAACGCCAGTCGCCAGAAGACGCGGGTCCACGAAGATTGGGATGATTGGGACGACAATGCCCACAGTGACACTCCGCACTACGACTACACAGCGGACGTGCATAGGTATTGGGACGACGATCCGCACAGCGATTCACCGTGGGACAATTGGGATGACTACACACAAAACCCTGTGCGGGTATGACAGGGAGGTTCATCTGTGCCGATTCTTGTGAAGCCGACGTTGGCCTGTAACTTTGCTTGTGACTATTGCTACGAGCACACTGTTCGTGCGGAGGGTGTTCCTCTTACCGACGCAAGCAGGCTGAAAGCGGCGCTCATCGAACACATGACTAAGTGCAGGGGAACAGACGTTGTGTTCCACGGCGGCGAGATTACTATCCTCCCACGAGAGCTGCTCTGCGAGTTGTTTGAGTTGGTCTACGCTGCACAAAGCAGAACAGCCGTCATGACAAATGCATATGCCATAGACGACGGGATTATCGAGTTGTTTAAGCGCTACAAGTGTGGTGTCGGCGTGAGTGTGGATGGCCCGTGGCCGATAAACTCGCTGCGGGGCAAAGGCACGCTTGAAGAGCGAAAAGTGCAGCACGAGCTTGTGATGAGCAACATCAGGCGCATGCGGGAGGCCGGCCTACCGGTTTCTATCATCTCGGTCATTACGAAGCAGCACATGTCTCCACAGGCCATTGAGCAGTACACGGCGTGGCTCTACGAAATGAAGGCTATCGGGGTCACCAACGGCAGGATGAACCTTGTGGAGGGCTTGCGCGATTTCACGGACGAAGAGGCCGCACGCTTCTATACGTCCATGGCTGACGTGGTGCTATCGGACAAGGACTTGATGTGGAAGCCGTTCCGTGACTTCGTGGACATCTTGCTGGGCCTTGGCACGGGTTCGTGCGCTACGTCGAGGTGCAACTATCACTGCACTCAGAGTGCGTTGGTCATACACGGCGACGGCAGTGTGAGCAACTGTCTCCGGTCGACTCTCCGTAGTGGTATAAGACCTAGACAGCAGGTCGAGAACATCCGGCCCGCCATACTGTCCATGGTGCCCTGGGAGCACGGCGGATGCAAGGATTGTAGGTACTTCACTGTTTGCGGCGGGCTTTGCCCGAGTGAGGGGCTGGGGGGCGAGTGGAAGAACCGGTCCGAGTTTTGTGGTGTCTTCAAGCCTCTGTGGGAGCATATTGAGGGCAAGCTGCGCGGGCTGATGCCGAACATCCAGCTTGCGATAGACACAGACGAGGACAACTTTGACAAGCGGCGCTGTGGGAACCTTGGCGACTTTCCATTCCAGCGGATGCTTCCGCAGTACAACGAGGAGCCGAGCACATGGAAGAGACCCCGCATGCGTGCTGCTGCGGGGTGGGAGTACGTAGGAAGGGTTGATGCACCGTGAAAGGAGTCCGCCTCCGGGCGGCTTTTTTATTTGGAGAAAGGCGGTGGGATCATGCCGATACAGTTCGCGGACTATGGGATGGCATTCTTTGCTCTCGCGCTCATCGCGTGGATCGTGGTGACGGTATTCGCTCCCAAACGGAAGGACCCGGACCTAGTCAAGGTCATCTCAGATAACACCCAGGCCCTCACTGAGCTTGCAGTCCTTATCAAGCAGCAAAGTGAGCTTCTCCGCCAACAGTCTGAGATGATCGCTGAGCTGCGCCTTGAGGTCGCCAGAAGGGAGGCGAAGAGTGCATGACAGAAGGCAGGAAGGTGGTGGTGCTGGACCCCGGCCACGGCGGCCGGGACCCCGGGGCCGTCGGCTCGAGCGGCCTCAGGGAAGCTGACGTCAACTTGCGCGTCGGTCGCATGGTCAAGTCCCGCCTGGAGCGGGACTGCGCTGTTGTTATGACGCGCGCATCCGACCAGTTTGTAGGTCTCGGCCAGCGCTGCGATATCGCGAACGAGGCGAAGGCTGCGGTCTTCATCAGCCTGCACTGCAACTCGGCGACCAACAGGGACGCCTGCGGCGCGGAGACATACCACCATCCGGCCTCCGCCCAAGGGCGGGCCCTCGCGGAGAGGCTCCAGCGGGGCCTAGCGACCCTTGGACTAAGGGACAGGGGGGTGAGGACCGCCGAATTCTACGTGCTCCGGCACACCAACATGCCGGCCGTGCTGGTGGAGCTCGCGTTTATTTCCAATCCGGGCGACGAGGCGCGGCTGAGTTCGACTGAGTTCCTCAACAGCGCGGCTGACGCGATTGCGGAAGCCGTCAGAGACTATCTAGGCGAAGGGAGAGGGAAACAATGACGTGGAACGACGTGGGGCTGGAGCTTGCCAAGATGCTCCTGCCCGTGGTAGCTGCTCTGCTCATCGCCCTTGTTGGCTACGGTATCAGCTACCTTCGCAAGCAGACCCAGGCCATCGAGAATGAGATGGCGCGGAAGGCGCTGAACGACGCCTTGACAGAGGCCGAGATCGTCGCCACAGACGCGATCAAGGCGACGAACCAAGTACTCGTTGACGCTCTGAAAGAGAAGGCGGCAGACGGCAAGCTGACCAAGGAAGAGGCCGTGGCCGCGATGAACACCGCGAAGCTGTACTTCATGCAGCACATCACCAAGGGGTCCAAGGACGTCCTCGAGGCCGCGCTGGGGCCGGTGAGCGAGTGGCTCGAGAGCTTCCTCGAGGCGAAGCTCGCCGGCGAGAAGAGTGTGGCTGACGCTAGGGCTGAGGTGGCAGCGACTGTCGCCCCTTTATCGTCAGGCCAAGCCGGATAGGGCCCGTCCGGTACGGGATCTCGCCCCAGGGGCCGGCGGCGGCGACGAGTATTCGGCTTGGGTCTGATGCTCGTCTCGATGTCGGAGGCGGGCTTGACTGGCAGGGCAGGCCGAGGGTTGCCGCGCAGATGAGAGTGAGATTCTGAGGGCGGAGGGGAGGGAAAACGCCATGAAGCGTTGGTTGCGCGGCCTGCTGATAGTCGCGCTGTTCGCGTTCATGAGTTGCGAATACGCGGGCTGCTGGCCGTTCTAAAGAGCAGTCTGCACCACATGAGGTGGCCCGGTCCCTTCGGGGCCGGGCTTTTCGCATGTACGCCCCTCCGAAACTTCGCGCGTATTGCCCCTAGAAGGCCCCTGTTGTCTCCCTGGACGTCCTATCACGTGTCCGCGACCCCTTTGCGGCCTTCTAGGTCAAGTCTGCGAACGCGATAACTGGGCTTTCGTGTGCGCCGACCTATCCAAGCAGACTCGGGTTCACGTGGAAGCCCCGCGCCGTTCCCGGCTTAGGCCGGGCCTTAGTTGACATCGGCGAGGTCCTGGAGGCCGCGCACGATAACGACGATAACGAAGGCCAGCCCTAGCTGGCCTTCCGCACGATTTTCACACGTTTTTCACACGAAGCCCCGATTCGTCACCGCCCCGGAGTACAAAACTGGTGCCGAAGCGGGGATTTGAACCCCGACGGCCGTAATGGCCACTAGACCCTGAATCTAGCGCGTCTGCCATTTCCGCCACTTCGGCACTGGTTGTCTCTGGGGCTTACATGTACTTGATGCCTTCGGCCCCGCGGTATTCGCTTACTGGAGTATCGCCATATCCGACAAGTCCTGCGACACTCGCCATGCACCCTGATAATAGCAGAGCATAGGCCGCCTGTCAAGGCCGGACGCCCTCTGCGTCATGGGGACCGCGGGGGTGGTCCGCAACGAGCCACGATCAACCCGCAGGTGGCTCGCAGCCGACCGACAGGGCGGGACGACCTGGCCGCGGCGAGACCAGCCTCCCGGGCAACCGCATCGTGGCGACCGCATCGTGGCATCGCCTGCAAGAGTGGCCTTACGGCCTGACATGCGCCCGACCAGGAGGCGGCGATGACCCGCGGGCGCTACAATGGCTGCATGGGGCCCCGGCGAGCTGCGAAATGAATGACGTTCCGGCTGATGCTGTTTTGACAAACGCTACTTGACAGCTGTGAACCATGGCTATATAGTAGTGCTGCAAGATATCACAAAGACTACTGTCGCTTCGCAAGGAATAAGTAGGAGCGCTTACATAGGAACCACCATACGACACCGTGGGGAGGGGTCATCCTATGGACTTCGGAGAAAGGCTCAGGAGGATGCGCACCAATGCCGGCCTCAGTGCAAGGGCTCTTGCAGAGAAGGTGGGAGTCTCGCCGAGCTTCATCTACCAGCTCGAGCGGAACGAGGCGACTCCCTCGTTCTCCACGCTGAAGCGTATCGGCACCATCCTCGGGACGGGCGTGTCGGTGCTTGCCGACGACGAGTTTCCCGAGGAGTGGGTGGTGGTGCGGAAAGCCGGGCGGCGCAAGCTCGTCACGGAGTGCGAAGGCGTCAACGTGGAGATCTTTGCGTTCCTCGGGTCACGGAGCAAGCGCATGCAAGCGTGCGTCGTCTCGCTCGGGCCGCGCGCTAGCTATCCGCGGGAGAGCCTTGTGTACACCCATGAAAGAGACGATTTCATCTATGTCCTCGAGGGAACGGTCGAGGTGTCGAGCGGGGGCAAGTGGTACCGATTGGAGCCTGGAGACGCCGCCCACTTCTCGATCAACAACGTGGACGGCATCCGTAACCCCGACGGCTCGCCCGCGGCAGCTCTGTGGGTGGTTTCTCCGTCTGGCGTCTAGGCGAGGCGGCAGACCGATGCGAGCATGGCGAGCATCAGTCCATGCGGAGTGCCGAATCATACCTGACTTTGTGCGGGATTTCACAAACTCTCGCATGGGCTTCCGGGCGAGGCGGGACGCAGGCTGGAAAGAACACAATGAGTTTGGAGGTAGCGTCCATGGCGGTGGCAGAGAACGAGATGTTTCAGCGCAGGTTCGATAGGGTCAACAGCATCATCGAGAAGCACGGCGGCAAGGTGTCTAGCCTCATAGCCATCCTCCAGGAGATCCAGGCGGAGTATCGCTATCTCCCTGAAGAGGTGCTGACATACGTCGCGACGGCGCTCGGGATACCACCGGCGACCGTGTACGGGGTCGCCACGTTCTATGCGCAGTTTTCGCTCAAGCCCAAGGGCAAGTACATCATCAAGGTCTGCGACGGGACCGCCTGTCACGTACGCGGCTCCGAGAAGCTCCGCTACGTGGTGCGGGAGAAGCTGGGGATCGATGACTCCAAGGACACCACTGATGACCTCAAGTTCACCCTGGAAACGGTGTCCTGCATCGGGGCGTGCGGACTGGCGCCGGTGGTCACCGTGAACGACCGCGAGGTGTACGGGCAACTGACTCCCGAGGCGCTCTCGATAATCCTCGACCAGCTTGTGGCCAAGGAAAAGTCCGGCGACGGGACCAGCGGCGCGAATTCCGACGCTGACGCTGACGCTGATGCTGATGCCGATGTTGCCACTGATTCTACTCGGGCTGCAGGAACTGATGTACCGGGAGAGGGGTGTTAGGAGTGTCGGAGGTGCTGAAGACCCGACAGGACGTTGAGTCATTTGCGGATGAGATGAGGAGAGCGTTGGGTCGCCAGAAGGTGCGCGCCCTGGTGTGCGCCGGGACGGGCTGCATGGCGAACGGCTCGCTCAAAGTATACGAAAAACTCAGGGACCTGGTGAGGGCGAAGGGTCTTCTGGTCGAGCTCGACATGGCGCGCGATGCCTGCAGCGGCGCTGGCGCAGCCGAAGGGACAGAGGTGACTTCGGATAGGACGGCTGGCCCCACAACGGCCGCGGTTGGCGTGTCCATTAGCGGTTGCCACGGGTTCTGCCAGATGGGCCCGCTCGTCCGCATAGAGCCGCAGGGTATCCTGTACGTCAAAGTAAAGCCCGAAGATGTAGAGGAAATCGTCGAGACGACCCTTGTCAGGGGTGAGGTAGTCGAGCGGCTTCTCTACCACGACCCGTCCACCGGCGAGCCCGCCCGCACGGAGGACTCGATCCCGTTCTATCGCAGGCAGGTCAGGGTGGTCCTGGCGAACTGCGGGCGCATGAATCCCGAAGACATCCGCGAGGCCATCGCCCACGGGGGCTACCAGGCCATCGCGCGCATCCTCGACGGGATGACGCCGGAGCAGGTGATCGAGATCGTGACCGCCTCAGGCCTTCGGGGCCGCGGCGGCGCCGGCTTCCCGACCGGACGCAAGTGGTCCTTCGCGCGCGCGGCGGTGTCCGACAAGAAGTACGTGATCTGCAATGGAGACGAGGGTGACCCGGGCGCCTTCATGGACCGCAGCGTCATGGAGGGCGACCCCCACAAGGTCATAGAGGGGCTGATGATAGCGGCGTACGCCGTCGGCGCCGACGAGGGGTTCATCTACGTCAGGGCCGAGTACCCCGTCGCTGTGAGCCGCCTCAAGAAGGCGGTGGCGCAAGCGCGGGAGTATGGCCTGCTCGGGCGCGACATCCTGGGGAGCGGCTTTACGTTTGACATCACGATCAAGGAGGGCGCCGGGGCGTTCGTATGCGGCGAAGAGACGGCGCTGATCTCCTCGATTCAAGGCAAGCGCGGCATGCCGAGCCCGAGACCGCCCTACCCGGCGACGTGCGGCCTCTTCGGCAAGCCGACCGTCATAAACAACGTGGAAACCCTGGCGAACCTGCCGTCCATCATTCTTAAGGGACCGGACTGGTTCAGGTCCTACGGAACCCCAACCAGCCCGGGCACGAAGACGTTCGCTCTGGCGGGCCAGGTGGCCAACACGGGCCTCGTCGAGGTCCCGATGGGTCTCCCCTTGCGCGACCTCATCTTCGAGATCGGGGGCGGCATAAGGGGCGGCAGGAAGTTCAAGGCCGTCCAGATAGGAGGGCCGTCAGGTGGCTGTCTCGGCGAGGAGCACCTTGACGTTGGTCTGGACTACGAGTCGCTGGCAAAGGTCGGCGCGATGGTCGGGTCAGGTGGGATGGTGGTCATGGACGACACCGCGTGCATGGTGGAGGTCGCCAGGTTCTTCATGAAGTTCACGCAGAGCGAGTCGTGCGGGAAGTGCGTCCCGTGCCGGGAGGGCACAAGGCAGATGCTGGCCCTCCTCACGAAGATCACCGAAGGCAAGGGGACGCCTGACGACCTGAAGCTTCTGCAAGAGCTTGCGCTCGCGGTGAAGGACGGGTCCCTGTGCGGCCTGGGCAAGACCGCTCCGAACCCCGTCCTGACGACGCTCAGGTACTTCCGCCCGGAGTACGAGGCGCACGTCGTCCAAAAGCGCTGCCCGGCTGGGGCGTGCCAGGCGTTACGCGTGTACTCCATCGACGCGTCGAAGTGCCGCGGCTGCACTCTGTGCGCGAAGGTGTGCCCTGTCGGCGCGATCTCGGGTGAGCGGGGCAAGCCCCACGCCATCGACCCGGAGAAGTGCGTCAAGTGCGGGACCTGCGCCGAGAAGTGCAGATTCGGCGCCATACGGGGATAGAGGAGGGAACCAGGCTATGCCGCATGTGACTGTTGATGGCCAGAAGGTTGATATAAACGGCGAAAGGAACATCCTCGAAGTGGTGCGCAAGGCGGGCATCGAGCTTCCGACCTTCTGTTACCACTCTGAGCTGTCCGTGTACGGGGCGTGCCGGATGTGCGCCGTCGAGGTGGACGGGATGGGACTCGTCGCGGCGTGCTCCACGCCGCCCGCGGATGGCATGGTGATTCGCACGAACACAGAGAGGACGCGGAGGCTGCGTCGTATGGTGATCGAGCTTCTCCTGGCGAATCACCACAGGGACTGCACCACGTGCGAGAAGAACGGCATGTGCAAACTGCAGAGCCTCGCGTACCAGCTCGGTGTGAGGAAGGTGAGGTTTGGCGAGCGGGAGGAGATGCTTCCCATAGACGACTCGAACCCGTCGGTCGTCCGGGACCCCAACAAGTGTATCCTGTGCGGGGACTGCGTGAGGGTGTGCTCCGAGATCCAGGGCATCGGCGTCCTGGACTTCGCGGGGCGCGGGTCCCGCACGTGCGTGAGCCCGGCATTCGGACGCAAGCTCTCCGAGGTCGAGTGCGTGTACTGCGGTCAGTGCGTCGCCGTGTGCCCCACAGGGGCGCTCACCGGGAAGCCTGAGGGCGAGGCTGTGTGGTCTGCCCTTCACGACCCGACGAAGACCGTGGTGGCGCAGGTGGCGCCGGCGGTGCGCGTCGCGCTGGGCGAGGTCTTCGGGGGCAAGCCGGGCGAGATCGAAACCGGCAAGATCGTGGCTGCCCTCAGGAAGCTGGGCTTCGCGAAAGTCTTCGATACCGTGTTCGGGGCTGACCTGACCGCCGTGGAAGAGTGCCACGAGTTCCTGGGCAGGCTCAAGAAGGGGGAGGACCTCCCCCTGTTCACGTCGTGCTGCCCTGGCTGGGTGAAGTTCATGGAACAGTACTACCCGGACATGCTGCCGAACCTGTCCACGTGCAGATCGCCGCAGCAGATGTTCGGGTCGGTCATAAAGCGCTTCTACTCTAAGGAGCTTGGCGTGCGGTCGGAGGACATCTTCGTGGTGTCGATCATGCCGTGCACGGCCAAGAAGTTCGAGGCGAAGAGGCCCGAGTTCGTGTCGGACGGTGGGGTTCGCGGCGTGGACGCGGTGCTGTCCACGAACGAGCTTGGGCTGCTCCTGAAGCAGGCGGGTATCGTCTTCGACGAGCTTGAGGGCGAGGGCTTCGACCAGCCGTTCGGCCTTGCGACCGGCGGCGGGGTCATATTCGGCGTGACCGGTGGCGTGGCCGAGGCGGTCCTGAGGACAGCGGCGGCCTCCCTTGGGGTAGATTCCGGCAGGATAGACTTCCAGGAGGTCCGCGGCTTCGAGGGGACGCGCGAGGCGACGGTGCGCCTGGGCGACGCGGAGGTCCGCATGGCGGTCGTCCACAGCCTTGCGAACGCTCGCGCGCTCGTCGAAGCGGTGCGCAGGAAAGAAGTGTGCTACAATCTAGTTGAGGTCATGGCCTGCCCGGGCGGGTGTGTCGGAGGCGGTGGCCAGCCATACCCCAACGACATGCCAGCACGGAAGTCCAGGGGAAAGGGCCTCTACCGGGCCGACAGGACGATGCAGCTCCGCAGCCCCAGCGAGAACCTGGCGGTTACGAGGTTCTACGAGAAGTACCTCGGCGAGCCGGGGAGCAAGCTCGCGCACGAGGCTCTCCACACGAGCTACGGTCCGCGCAGGCGGATCTCCGGTGACATGAGGATAAACGGCGCGACACCGGGAGCTCTCGACGTTTCCGTGTGCGTTGGCACCGGATGCTACCTGCGGGGGTCGTACGACGTGATCGACGTATTCACGCGACTTGCTGAGAGCGACGAGTTCATAGGGCGCGTGAACCTGAAGGCCACGTTTTGTCTGGAGCATTGTGACCGCGGGGTCTCGGTCAAGGTGGGCGACAAGATCGTGACCGGGGTTACCCCTGAGAACGCGGAGCGCGTTTTCTTCGAAGAGGTCGTGCCGCGACTACCCCAGGAGAGCTGAACGTCGAGGCCGAAGCCGAAAGCGGCCCATTGTCGACCTTCACGTTGATGACGAGCAGCCTGGTCCGGGCTGAGGAAGGAATGCGAGGTGCCGTTCCTGTGGTTACGATCTGGGTGTGCGTTGGCAGCTCCTGCTTCCTGCGAGGCGCCCCCGATGTGATCAAGGCGTTCGAGGCCGAGATCGAGCGGAGGGCGCCCCGCCAGGTGGAGCTCAAGGGCACGTTCTGCCAGGACCTCTGTACCATGGGCGTCACAGTGAGGGTCGGGAGCAAGGTCTTTACCGCCGTAAAGCCCGACGATGTGCCTCGGCTGTTCCAGGAGGAGGTTGTGCCCCTGATCGAAGGCGGTTGCGAAAGAAGCTGTGACGCTTCCCTGGGGGACCCGTGATGTACATCACTGAACCGTCAACTGTCAGCTCAAGCGACCGCAGCACGGCGAGGTTCATACGTGACACGGAGCAGTCTTCGGCGCGCGCGAAATGAGGCGTGAGCTGGGAGCTGGGAGAGTGGTAAGGTGAGCGTGATCGAGACTATAGAGGCGAAATGCAAGGACTGTTACAAATGCCTGAGATCGTGCCCGGTGAAGGCCATCAGGATGGAGCGGGGAAATGCGCCCCACGAGCTTCACGCCAGGGTGGCCGAGGAGCGGTGCATATTCGATGGCACGTGCGTCCTTGTCTGCCCGCAGAAGGCCAAGAGGGTCGCAAGCGACCTCGACAGGTTGCGGTCGCTTACTATGGTAGGTGGAGCGAAGGTGGCCGCGAGCCTGGCGCCGTCGTTTCCGTCTGCCTTTCCCGACGTCGATCCCCTGGTTATCCCGGCGGCCCTTCGTCTCCTGGGCTTCCAGATTGTCCAGGAGACCGCCGTGGGTGCGGAGCTTGTCAGCGCCGAGCACGCGAGGCTGTTCCGGGAGACCGGCGGCCCGCTCATCTCGAGCTCTTGCCCCGCGGTGGTGAACCTCATCGAGCGCCATTACCCCGAGGCGATTACATACCTTGCGCCCGTGGTGTCGCCCATGATCGCCCACGGTCGCTTTCTCAAGCAGCTCGTGCCCGATGTGAAGGTCGCCTTCATCGGTCCCTGCATCGCGAAGCATGAGGAGCGGAGGGTGCCCGGGCTGGACGACGCCGTGGACTTCGTTCTCACGTTCGACGAGCTAGCGGGCCTCTTCAAGCATGAAGCGATAGACCTGAGACGGGTCGCGCCTGGAGATTTCGACGGGCCCATGCCCGACCTTGCGCGCCTCTTCCCTGTGGGCGGCGGCATGCTGAAGGCCTCCCGGCTGAGCACGGACATGCTTGACTGCGAGGTGGTGTCTGTGTCAGGCGTGGACAACTGCCGGGAGGTGCTGCGCTGGTTCATCGAAAGCGCCCGGAGGGCGGCGGGGCGGCGCGGCGGCGGTGAGGGTGGCGGTGGCCGTCACGATGATGATGGCGGCGATAACGGCGACGCGGCTTCAACAGTCTCCAGGCTACCCCACCTGGTGGAGATGCTTGCCTGTGAGGGAGGCTGCATCGGCGGGCCGATGAACCCGACCTGCGAGGACGTATACACCCGCAGGGCGCGGGTGCTCGCGTACGCAAAGTCCCGCGCCGGCCTGGGCCAAAGGCGCGATAGTGACCACAACCGCATCACGCTGCCCTGCCACCTCTTGCAGCGGTCTTACCGCAACCTCCGGCCGGAGACTCCTGTCCCCGAGGAGGACGCCATCAGGGCTGTCCTGGCGAAGACCGGCAAGTGCGGGCCCGAGGACGAGCTGAACTGCGGCGCGTGCGGTTACGATTCGTGCCGCGACAAGGCCGTTGCGGTCCTCCAGGGGATGGCCGACCCGGAGATGTGCATCCCGTACATGCGCGAGCGGGCGGAGTCCATGGCGAACCTGTTTGTGGCGTCCGCGCCCTACGGGATAATCGTCGTGGATGTGGACGAAGTCATACGTGATTTGAATGCCGCCGCGGAGCGGATGTTCAGGCGGTCCAGGCACGAGGTGGTTGGCGGAAAGCTTGCCACACTCATGGACCCGTCGAGCTTCCGGCAGGTCCTCGCCAGCAAGACCCCCGTCCAGGTCGAGGTCGCCTACCCTGAGCTCGGCCTCGTCACGAGACAAACGATATTCTACGAGCCTGACGAGAGGCTCGCGATGGGGGTCATCGCGGACATCACCGAGGAGAAGAGGCAGGCGGCCCACCTCCAGAAGCTCCGCGGCGAAACCCTCGAGAAGGCGCAGGGCGTGATAGACAAGCAAATGGAGGTCGCGCAGAAGATAGCGGGCCTGCTCGGCGAGACCACCGCCGAGACCAAGGTCCTCTTGACGAGGCTCATGAATGTGTTCCGGGAGGAAGGCGCGCAGAATGGGGGACCTCAACACAGGCCTCCGAGTTGAGGTCGGAAAAAGTCAGCTGAACAAGCACGGTGAGGAGCTGTGTGGCGACAGCGTCGAGGTGGGCGAGGGTCCCGGGTCCACCATCGTGGTCCTCTCAGACGGGCTCGGAAGCGGGGTCAAGGCGAACATCCTATCGTCCCTCACCGTCAGGATGATCGCCACGATGTTGAAAGGCGGGCTTGCGCTCGAGGACGTCATCGACACCCTTGCCCGCACCCTTCCCGTGTGCGAGAAGCGGCACCTCGCTTACTCGACGTTCAGCGTCCTCCAGGTGTTCCACGACGGATCGGCTTACCTTGCCGAGTACGATAGCCCGCCGGCGTTCATCGGGCGCGGGCGCGACCTGCGGCCCGTGCCGAGGTCCGAGTGTGTCGTCGGCGGACGGGTGGTAAAGGAATCTTTCTTCTCAGTCCAGGACGGGGACTGGGTCGTGATGGTCAGCGACGGAATCCTGCACGCCGGCATCGGCGGCGTATGGAACACCGGCTGGGGATGGGATAGAGTGGCGAATTACGTGCGGTCAGTGGCCTCCTGGGCGGAGACGGCGCACGAGTTTGCTGAGGAGATCGCGCGGGTCACTCATAAACTGTACGGTCAGAAACCCGGCGATGACGCTACCGCTGTGGCTGTTCGCGTCAGATGCCCCCGCACCTTGACCATGCTGGTAGGTCCTCCTGTGGATCGGAGTGACGACCCTGTGGTCGTGGGGATGCTCGTGGAGGCGCCCGGCAAGAAGGTCGTCTGCGGTGGGACCACGGGCAACATGGTCGCGCGTATCCTCGGCAAACCCATCACGGTCGATCTCAGGTCCCAGGACAGGCGCGTACCCCCGACCGCCAAGATCGAGGGGATAGACCTCGTCACCGAGGGTATGCTCACGCTCTCTTACACGCTGGAGAAGCTCAAAGCCGGCGCGAAGCTGCGCGACGTGGCGTGGAAGGGGGACGGCGCGAGCCGCCTGGCGGCTGTGCTCCTCGACGCGGACAGCGTTCGCATCATCGTGGGGCGGGCCATAAACCCCGCGCACCAGAGTCCTGACGTGCCGGTGACCCTCGCACTGAAACACAAGATAGTCGACGAGCTTGCACAGGTCCTCCGAGGCATGGGCAAAACAGTGCGGGTGGAGTACTACTGAGCATGTGCGCAGAAACCATGTGCGCAGAAACCTGCACCGGTCCTCCAAGGACTCTCACGTTACCATTCCGCACAGGCACCGCATATCAGCCGCGATACATGGTCTCCACACGTGGTTTCCAGGATCTTGACACCGCGCCAGGAGCGTGATAGTTTATCGAGTGCAGGGCATGACTGACCGGTCAGTCTGCACCCGGCGACGTCAGGGCTGCGGCCTGTATTGTGAGCGAAATGAGCCGCAGGAACGGGAGTGCCGTGTGGACATGGAGAGAGGCCAACTTGACGGCGGTGAAACGAAAGAAGCGGGAAAGCGCGACTTCATCCTCGACGCGGCCCAGCAGGTATTCTCGAAGAAAGGGTTTCATGAGGCTACTGTCGAGGAAATAGCGGAGACGGCGGGCGTCGGAAAGGGCACAGTCTATCTCTACTTTCCGAGCAAAAAGGAAATCCTCGTTGCCCTCATCGAAGAGCGGCTCAAGGATCTCACCCGGGCGCTCGAAGAGCGTGTGGAGGCTGCGGGAGCCGGGCCGCGAGACCACACGGAAAAGTTACGTCAGGCCATTTCCTTTCAAATGGAGGTTTTGAGGAAGTCGCAGGACTTCCTTACCGTAATGTCCGGTGACATTGGCGAGCTCGGGCAAGAGCTTGACAAGCGGACCAGAGAGGCGCGTCGCGCGTTCATCACTGTGATGGAGACTGTCATCCGTGAGGGAACGCGCAAGGGAGAGTTCCGAAACATAGACCCCCGCCTGGCCACATATGCCATAGAGGGAATGATCATACACGCCGCCGTGGGCTTGACGATAGGAGAGGGCACGCAGCTTACAGACGAGCACGTCTCGCAGGTGGTCGACCTGTGTCTTCACGGCATCGTCCGGGGAAGCGGCAGCGCGCATGCCTGCAATAACCCGTGCAATGGCCCGTAGGGAACGCGCACTCCTCCCACGCACGGGTTGCGCGCGCTCCTGCCGCGGGTTCGGCGAACTCCCTCGCGGTTTGATCGGGCTCTCCCACGGGGCCCCAGGGGTCCCAGGGGTGAGGTTGGGCCGACGGAACGGGCGGCGGCTCGATGCCGGGGCATGCCCGACTGGACGAAGCAGGCCGCAGGACGGAAGTGAGGGTTCAGGGGGTACATAGTTGTGGAAAGACTCGTGAGGGCCATTGTGAGACATCCTGGCAGGGTCGTGGCCACGCTGTGTGTGCTGACGCTCGCGTTTGCGTACTACCTGCCCCGTGTGCAGCTCAAGACGGATACTGCCTCGCTTGCTCCTCATGACGATCCCGTGATCCGGGAGCTTGTGGAGACCGTCGAGGACTTCGGTTCGCAGGACATCATCATGGTCGTCCTCAAGGGTGACGTCTTCACGCCGGAGACCCTCGCCAAGGTCCGCCGCCTGGCCGACGGCATTTCGGGCATGGCGGGAGTGGACAGGGTGATGACGCCCCTTGATGTCGAGCTTGTCCGCGGGGACGAGCTCGGCCTCGAGATTGCTCCTGCTGCGGACCACGTGCCCGAAACACCCGAGGAGGTGGAGGCCTTCCGGGAAGCCCTCAAGGCCACCCGCCAGGGCTCCGCCATGGTCGCGTCGAACGACGAGGCTATGGCCATCTTCATAACCCTCGAGCCCGACGTTATGGCTTCTACCAGGGCTCAGGAGCTCGCCGGAGAGATAGAGGCCCTCGTTCGCGGGGAGGAGAGCCCAGGGCAAGAGATCTACATAGTTGGCGAGGCGTACATGGGTTACTGGGCCTCCCGGAACATGCGCCGCGACCTCAGGTTCCTGTTCCCTCTCGCGGTCGCCGTCGTGATAGGTGCCCTCTACCTTAGTTTCGGGAGCGTGTCGGATGTTGGCGCGCTGCTCGCGGGCATCGTGATGAGCGTCATATGGACCGTGGGCCTCATGGCCGCCCTGGGCTACAACATCACTATCGTGTCGATGATGTTGCCCACCATCCTTGTCTCCATGGGAAGCGCCGCGGGGATCCACATCCTCAACCGTTTCCACGAGGAAACGAGGTCCGGCACAAACGTCGAGGACTCCATCGTAAAGATCGTGCTTGAGCTCACGAGCCCGATATCCATGACGACCCTCACCACCGCCGTGGGATTTGCGTCTTTCCTGACGTCGTTCGTTCCTCCTGTGAGGGAATTCGGTGCGCTTGCCGCGGTTGGCATAATCTTCAACATGCTGATCTCGCTTACCTGGATCCCGTCGGTTCTCGCAACACGCGAAAGGCGCAGGGCAGCTGCGATGCGAGCACGAGGTCACCACGCCATGGACGTAGTAGGTGTTGCGGGTGACTTGGGTGAGACGGACGGCGCAGTGGACGGCCCAGCGGACGGTGCAGGCGATTCGGGTGACAGGACAGGTGATGCGGATGACAAGAACCGTGCGGCGCCCGTGGTGCACCAGGTCGGCCGCCGCTCTCTTCTCCAGAAGCTGCTCGACGCAACTGGGAAGCTCGTGATCTCACACCCGTGGGCCGTCATAGTGGGAGCGATCCTGATCACCGCTGCCTTCGCCGCCGGGATCCCCCGTCTTGCGGTGGAAACGAACTTCCTCCAGTACTTCAGGGAGGATAGTCCCGTTGTGCAAGGCACGAAGGCCGTGGAGGAGTATTTCGGCGGAACCCTTGGCCTATCCGTGCTCGTTGATACCGGCGAGCCGGACGGCATCAAAGATCCGGCGGTTTTGAACCGTATGGTCGAGCTGGAAGATAAGCTCAAGGGCCTGGACGAGGTAAGCGACCCGACTTCGGTGGCGGGACTCATCCGTGAAGTGAACAAGGCCCTGAACGGTAACGATCCCGCATACTACACGATCCCAGACAGCCGGGAGGCCGTTGCCCAGGAGCTCCTGCTCTTTACGATGCAGGGCGGCTCGGGCCTTGATACGATGGTGAGCTACGATTTCCAGAAGGCGCTCATGAGCACGAGGGTCCTCAATCTTCCGACTTCTGAGCTTCACCGCGTGATTGGTGCGGTCGAGGATGTTTCCAACGAGGTCTTCGCCGGCACCGGTGTCAGGACGGCGGTGGTGGGTCTGCCAAAGGTGATGCTGCGGCTCATGGAAAGGTTCATGGACAGCCAGATCAAAAGCCTTGTTGTCTCCATGGCAGGTGTGTGGGCTGTCGTCGCCCTCATCATGGGCTCCGCGTGGCTGGGCCTCCTGTGCCTTGTGGCCCTCTTCATCAGCATCATCGTGAATTTCGGGTTCATGTCTTTCGTCGACATACCCCTTGATGTGGTCACGATAATGATATCCGGCGTCTGCATCGGGATAGGTGTCGACTACTCGATCCACGTTCTCAGCCGGTACCGCCTGGAGCTGCGGAGCGGAAAGGGCAGGGAGGCGGCGCTCGCGAGCGTCGTCGGTTCCACGGGACGAGGCGTGTTCTTCAACGCTGCCACCCTGGCGCTGGGGTTCGGGCTCCTGGCGTTCTCGAGCTTCAAGGCGATCTCGCTATTCGGCCTCCTTGTGGCGGCCACCATGTGCACGAGCGCACTCGGGGCGCTCCTGGTGCTGCCGGCGGTGTTGAGGCTGGTGAGCGCGGACCACGTGCGCCATGCGGGATTCGGCACAAGACGCCCGGCACTCGGCGCAAGACGCGCGGCGCGTCCGGCGGGAACAGGCGGGAAACCATCCCGGTCCACATGAGTCCGTATGAGACTATTGGCACGATACAGTGCATCACAGGAAGGTGACGTCTGATGGTGGTAATGGTGGTGATGACCCATGGTGCGGTGTGAGATGCAACGGGTGGCGTCAAAGCAACGGGCGGCGTCAGAGGGCATTGTGGCCTGCGTCCTTCTTGCCGCCGTGCTCGCGGCGGCACGGGTGCCGCTCGCTCCCGAACGGGTAAGGGCGGCAGACCTTACCGCCGAGCAGATCCTGGACAAGCTCGAGGGCACGACTATGCTTACGGGGAGCGGCTCGGCCACGATCGAGCTCGTCGCGGAGAACAAGCGCGGCCAGCAGCGAAGCAACAAGCTCAGGGTTTTCCGGAGCAAAGCTGTTGACGGAACAGAGAAGCAACTTCTTGAGTACCTGTCGCCGGCCGATGTCGCCGGGACCAAGCTCCTCAGCATGACCGGCGGCGGCCAGGAGGCCCAGATCTGGCTGTTCATGCCCGCCCTGGGCAGGGAGAGGAGGATCGCCGGCGCCGAGACGCGGACGAAGTTCATGGGGACGGACTTCACGTACGAGGAGATATCCGGCGGCTCGGCGTACAAGGATGACTATAGAGCCGAGAGGCTCAAGGATGAGGATCTGGACGGGCGAAGCTGCTACGTGCTGCGCCTTACGCCGACGAAAGAAAGCGACTATGGTTTCGTCAAGATGTGGGTCTGGCGGGACGAGTTCATCCCGTTGAGAATCGAATTCCATAACAAGGATGGAAAGGTGCGCAAGGTTCTCTCCAATTCGGACCTGAAGAAGAGCAGCAAAGGCAAGTGGGAGCCTTCCACCATTGTGATGAGCGACGTTGTGGCGGGGACGAAGACGATAGTCAAGATCCTCGAGATGTCAGGGGAGCCCGTGCCTGACGAATACTTCACCGTCCGCTACCTGAGGCGGCGCTAGGCGGGAATTGGCGGGCTCGCGTCCGGCCCGGCGCTGGCATCCGGGCTAGCGCAGGGCCAGGGTTGAGTCCATCATGCCGGTGGGTGGGATCTCGGTCTCAAGGAGGTTGAAAGATCATGAGGCGATACACGAAGGCCGGATGGGCGAGCATCGGTAGCATGGTGTTCCTTGCGGTGCTGGCGCTTTGCACTGCGTGGACGGAGACTGCGTGGGGCGAGGAGTCCGGGGCCAAGCTGTCCGGAGAAGTTCAGCACGAGCTCGCGATCTCTCTGAACGGAGACGGCGTCGTCGCGAACACGGCCAGCTACCGTCTGTCGCTATCGGGAGAGCTTGGCGGAGCGGGATGGGCCGTGCCCGGAAGCGTCTACATATCGGTGAAGGGTGAGCACGATCTCCAGTCGGAATCGGGCAAACTCGCGGACCTCGACGAAGCATACGTTGACCTTTACTTCAGTGGCGCCGACTTGCGACTCGGCCAGCAGGTTGTGAGCTGGGGCACGGCCTACGGGCTCAACCCTACGAGCTACGTGAATCCGATGCCGAGCCCCGCGTCGTCGGGTGGCGCGGGCCCTGCGGGAGGAGTGGCGCTCGAGCTTGCCAGGCTTCCTGTGCCGGCCGTGAGTGCGTCCCTCTATCCGTCCTGGGGGGATGTAGGGTTGGTGGCGGTGTTGAACCCCAGGCTACAAGGGGTACCCCTTCCTGAGGACGTGCAGGCCGAGATCCTTCGAGGGATCGCGTACCAGGTAGCACAGGAGAAACGCTTGCCCCAAGAGGCTGTGACGCCTTCAGCCGATCACTTCTCTGCGGAGCCGCCGGAGTCGCTGTCGGACCGTCTCGAGTACGCGGCACGCGTCGGGACCAGGATGGGCAACTGGGACCTGTACCTCAGCGGGTTCAGGGGATGGGAGGATTACCCGGTCCTGTGGGTGAGCTTCAGTCCTGTGATGGATCCCACGACGGGGTTGGGGCCGATCGGGCTGAGCGTGAACCCCAACGCAAGGTATCGCAAAGTGACTGAAGCCGGCCTCGCGGCAAGCTGCACTTGGGGCCCGTACACGCTCTGGGGCGAGGGCAGCTACGCCTGGCCTGATAGAATGCCGGAGCTTGACGACACCAACAACATCGCCTTCTCGTCCAACGAGCCGCACTGGCAGGCCGTTCTGGGAGGAGACAGGACCATCGGGGACGCGGGCGACGTCTACCTGATGGCGGAATACATATGCAACTCAAATGGCTCGCTCGTGACGCCATACCGGTTCGCGCCCGGCGAGTCCGGGGCAAGGCGCTACCTGGTCGGCACGGCGCGCTGGCAGCCTGCGCAGGACCACCAACTCGAGGTGTCGGGCGTTTACTGCATGAGCGACGGGAGTTACGTGGCCATGCCACGCTATACCTACCAGTTGAGCCAATCGACCAGCCTGTGGCTCGGGCTTGCGCTTCCGGGCGGCGATGAGGGGACCGACTTCGGAGGCCTCAGTGACGCCCGCTCGGCAACCCTCGGGGTGAAGCTGGCGTTCTAGAGCTGGCGTTCTGAGGGCCTGCGGTGGTCGAATACCTGGAGCGTCTCATCAACTTGCGGCAGCCCCGGGGGTTCTCATGTTCATCAACGGCCTCGCGCTTCGCCTCGGCCAGACGCTGGGGCCCGTCCTCGCAGGCGCGGCGTTCGGCAGCTGGGGGACGCAGGTCCCTTCCTGGTGGGCGTGGTCGCTCCCAGGGCCATGCTCGTGCTGGCCCTGCTCACTGTGCCGTCCGGGTTGCGGGGCGCGTTGCGCTCTTGACCCAGAGGTTCATGTCCTCGAACTGTCCCATTATGTGGCAGTGGTTGATGAGGCGCCCCTGGTAATGGTAGCCCAGTCTGTGGAAGACGCGGTTCATTCCGTACGACGTGGAGCGAGCCATGCTGTAGAGACATGCAACGGACCGGCCTCGCAAGGTTTCTTCGAGGCTTTTGAGGAGGGCGCGCATCATGCCGTGGCCCCGGTATTCTTTCAACGTTGCGCAGTCGGTCATTTCGGCATTGGAGTTGTCGTAATCCGGCGCAGCCGACGCCGCGCTGACGATGCGGCCGTCGCGACGGATCACCTTGAAGATGGCGCCGTCATGAATGGACGCCACCACATACTCCGGTCTATTGAGGGGCGTCGGATAGGTGTCGAACACGCTCCCATAGAGGCGGGCAAGATCCTCGGCATCCTCGACGGCGGCTGTATCCACATCTGCGCCGTCGGTTTGAACGTCCGAGCATGCGGCTGACGTGTGAGACTTGCGCAGGCTGGGATTAAAGAGAAGATCCTCAACGATCTGATTTTCCTTCTCCAGTTGCGGGCTGTGGCGGCGCTCGGCGCTGAGAAACCTTGCCATGGCGTAGGCATCTTCACCCCTGAAGAATTCCTTGATGATGCCCTCCAGCACGAACCCAAGCGATATGAAGGCCTCCCAATCGTCCTTCCTCGTTTTGAGGAATATCTTGCCAAACCCACGAGCCCTCGCGGCGTCCAGCAGATAGCCCACAAGCGCCTTGATTGCGCCTTCGTATTCGATGACCGAGAGACGCTCGCTGAATCCATCTGCCACGAAGCGCGTTCGAAACCCATGCCCGGCGGCGATCTGGGTCTGCACGCTATCGCCGCTGAAGAAAGACTCCTCCGGCTCTTCGCTGGCGTCATAGGATGATGTCGTCGGATGCTGGCCGATCACGCGGCACTCCTCCCTGGGGCTGCGGGCGGTGGCACGCCGCAAGCGGGCCTTTGCGCCCCGGTACGAGTATCTCAGTGTGCCCCTGAGAATATGAGGAGTATGGCGAGAAATCTGCTCCAGGTTTCAGGTTCCCAAGCGGCCTGTGGTTTGGTAGAATCAACGTGTGGAGACAGGAGCGAAAGCTGACGGGCGCGTGTCACCAGGCTGCGAAATCACTGGACCAGGGAGGGAGCGAACGGTGATGATTCGATACATGAGGAACTTCGTGGTTCTCGTCTGCGCCGTCGCATTGATGACGATGGGCCTCGCCGGGACGGCGCTTGCGAGTTCCCCCACGGAGAGGATCGACGAGGCTGTTCAGGTCCTCAGGGAGATGTCTCAGCAGGAAGACTATGAAGCAATGGCCTACATCCTCAAGAAGGCGCACGGCGTCGCCATCTTCCCAGCGGTGCTCAAGGCAGGTCTCATGCTCGGCGCAAGGCACGGGGAAGGCCTCGTCCTCCGTCGCGATCCCATCAGTGGGACCTGGTATGGACCCAGCTTCGTCACGATCACGGGCCTGTCATGGGGACCGCAGATAGGCGTTCAGTCCACGTCGCTGGTCCTGGTCATCACGAACGAGCGCGGTCTCAAAGGCTTCGAGGAGGGCAAGATCACTCTCGGGGGCGAAATGTCGGTGGCGGCGGGCCCGGTGGGCCGCCATGCTGAGGCAGGGACCGACATCGAGCTGAAGGCGGCTATTTACAGCTACTCCATGAGCAAGGGTGTGTTCGCAGGGGCGTCCCTGGAGGGCGCAAGGATCGCCCCGGACGAGTCCGCAAACGAGCTGTACTGGGAGGCGAAGGTGTCGCCAGACGTGATACTCGAGCGGAAGGTCGCGGACCACAGGGTCAGGGCGCTCGTGCAGGAGCTGAACCGGTTGATCTCGGAGGCGGTATAGCGGGAGTCCCGGACCTGCACGGGCTGTGGGGCGCCGCGCTCGAGCTTGCCTCGGCCACCGTCGGCCGCGGGCCCCTGGCCTGCGCGCGCTGCGGGGCGACTCATGTCACGGCCGACGCCGCCTCTGCCGACACTGCTGTCTGGCGGCCGGCTGTGGTGCCGAAGCTCGCGCCGCAAGCGTTGCCGGTCCTCGACCGCTGTTGAGGACGACACTGGTTTCCGAATCAGGATCCCTCTTGACTACGCCCCTTGCGGGGCGTATCATGTTGGCTAGGCATAAACATACGTTTATATGTTTATGCCAACGTGCGGCGGGGAGGAGGGTAGCGGATTGAAGAGGGCGGTGGAGATGCTCAAGGCCCTCGCCGACGAGACGAGGCTCGAGATCATGTCGATGCTCGCGCACGAGGAGATGTGTGTGTGCGAGTTGATGGAGAGGTTCAACATGACTCAGCCAGCGGTGTCATACCATCTGAGGACGCTTCGGCAGGCGGGCCTTCTGGACCAGCGCCGGGAGGGCAGGTGGGTTTTCTACTCCGTCAACCGAAACGCTCTCGCAGACCTTCGCGCCATTCTCGCAGACAGGGTGTTCACGCCGGCCGAGAGCAAGGCTCCGTGCCGGAAGGTCCATCCTACCGCGAAGTGCGTTCCGGGCGAGTCCCGAAGGCCCAGGAAGGCTTTTGGTGTGTGATATGGTTTTCGTCCTGCAACCCACAACACACAGGATCGAGGGAGGAGCTATGGAAGGACGTACGGCGACCGGTCAGGACCTTCGTGAACGTGCTCTCAGGAGAAAGCGCAAACTCGGATTTTTCGAGAAGTACCTTTCGCTCTGGGTACTCGCATGTATGGGGGCCGGCATCCTCTTGGGGTCGGCTTTTCCCGGGGCGGCGAGGTTCCTGAACTCGCTCTCCGTGGCCCAGGTCAACATCCCGACGGCCATCTTTCTTTTCTTCATGATGTACCCCATCATGGTGCAGATCGACTTCTCCGAGGTGGTTGAGGCGGTGAAGGCGCCGAAACCCGTCCTCACCACGCTCGTCATAAACTGGGCCATCAAGCCCTTCACCATGCTGTTCTTCGCCACTATCTTCATGCGCCACATCTGGGCGCCGTTCATCCCGCAGGACATGGCGACGTCCTACATCGCCGGGATGATTCTGCTCGGCATCGCTCCGTGCACGGCCATGGTGCTCGTGTGGAGCTACCTCGCGGACGGGTTCATGGGCCACACGCTGGTCATGGTGGCGGTAAACTCCCTCACGATGCTGGCGCTCTATGCGCCGCTCGGAAGCTTCCTCCTGGGAGCGTCGAACATCAGGGTGCCGTTCCTGACCCTCTTCTACACCATCCTGTTCTACGTCGGCGTGGCCCTGGTGGCCGGATTCATCACCCGGACCCAGCTCATAAAGAGAAGGGGGCTGGACTGGTACGAATCGGTGTTCCTCCGCTACACGGGACAGGTGTCCGTGACCGCGCTGCTCCTGACGCTCGTGTTCCTGTTCATGCTGCAGGGTCACGTCATCGTGGAGCGTCCGCTCGTCATCCTGATGATCGCGGTACCACTCTTCATCCAGACCATGTCCATCTTCGGCCTGGGGTACTGGGCGTCGAAGGTCCTCGGGCTGACCTACGAGGACGCGGCGCCCACCTCGATGATCGGGGCGAGCAACCATTTCGAGGTGGCCATCGCCACGGCGGCGACCCTCTTCGGGCTCGGCTCCGGCGCGGCCCTGGCGACGGTGGTGGGAGTGCTCATCGAGGTGCCCGTCATGCTCATGCTTGTGCGCATCTGCCTGCGTACGCGCGGCTGGTTCCCGTCGAGGGCGGTGGCGAGGCCAGAAGCGGCGACACCGGCACGCGACGGGGCGTAGGCCGGGGCACGCGCGCCCGGTACGTACATGAAGGCATCGACTCGCGACCCTCAAGGAGGATGGGACAGGCGGGGGATCCGTGCCCGAGCATCAGCCGGAGTCGCTTCCGGACAGGTTCGAGGCAGGCACGCTCAACGTGGGCGGCATAGCAGGCCTCGGGGCGGGCGCGCGTTTCGTGCTCGAGGAAGACGTCGAGCGCATCCAGGACAAGGAGGCCGACCTCCTTCGGCGGCCGCTGGGCTGCCAGTGTTGCATTCAGGGACGGCGCCCCAAGCGGGGCGCGCTTCACCAGAATGCGGCCTGATGGGCCAGTGGCCGGGTTTTGACACCCCTCGTGCAGTCATCGGCAACCCTTCCCGAAGTCGGGAGCGTTTCTGCATGAGGTTGTCGATTTCCTCCAGCCGCTGCCAGCGTGTCTCCGTGTATCGGCCTCGTTCGGGGATTGTGCTCGACATGGATGCCATGAAATGGAGGAAGCAGACAATCTCCTGCGCTCCTGCCTAAACCGTACCTCCACCGGGCCGCTCTGCTCCGAGCATTCCCTGGACGAGCCTGTACGTGAGCGCCAGCAGCAGGAGAAGGCCCGCGTAGCCGACGGCGGGGTAGAGGATCCTCACAATGCGGCTGAAGCCGAGCCGGCCTGCCAGCAGCGCGATCACGCTCGTGGCGACCACGAGCCAGCGGAACGCCGCGCTGCGAGGCTTTGCGATGCGGGCCACGAAACCGTAAAGGTTGCCGACGGCCGTGGTGTATATCTCGAGGAGTAGGACCAGGGTGTAGCCCACTTGGACCAGCACCGGGAATCGGCCGGCGATGTATATCATGGGGACCTGGAGCGTCGCGGACTGCGGAAGCGTGGCCAGGAGCGCAAGGTCAATCGCGAGCGCCCCGACGCCGAGCCCGAGCGCCCCAAGCACCGCCCCGAGCTTGAGCGTTCGCGGGCCGCCGGCCGCAATGGCCCCGAGCGGCGCAAGCACCCCCACTGCGAGCACGATGTTGTAGGACACGTACACCACTGCGGCGAGTGGCCACGACGGCACCGCGGCCCGGGCCGGGTCGAGCGCCCGGATGGCGGCGGGGTGGAGCGGCGTCCGCAGGAGCGTGGCGACGCCGATGCCCACCACTGCGACGAGGAGCGCGGGCACCACTGCGCTTATCGCGGTGACCACTCCATGGATGCCGGCGAGCACCGTGAGGAGAGCCGCCACCACCAGCAGGACGTTTCCGACGGCCGAGGGCACGCCGAACTGCTCGTCGAACACCGCTCCGGCGCCAGCAGTCATGGCCACGAGCGCACCGAAGAGAAAGAACGTGATCACGCCATCGACCGCGGTTCCTACCACGCGTCCGCCGGCCTCCCGCACCACTGGCAGGTGCGACCTGGCGCCAAGCCTTCTGCCGAGTTCCAGTATAAAGTATCCGTATAACGAAAACAGAGCGACGGCCAAGCCCACCGCCGGGATGCCCTTCACCCCGAAGTGCGCGAAGAACTGGAGCACTTCCTGCCCCGAGGCAAATCCCGCGCCCACAACCGTGCCGATGTAGGTGGCCGCCACTCCGAACGTGGAAACGCGCTTGTCGGTCATACTGCCTGCGGCTAGGTGGTGGCCGCGCCTCCCAGCTCCTGAATGCGACGCCTCACTCCCTCGACCTCGGCCTGAAGGTCGCTGAGGTAATCCTGCAGGTATTCTTTCTCCTCCTGCTCACTGAGGTACCGCCGATGTGCCATACCGGTGCCGCCGCACATCGGGCATGGGCCGCCCATACCCATCATCGTGGGCCCGAAGCGGTGCATCCGGCGACCCATCATCGGACGACGCATCTCACTCGGCACTGAACAACACCTCCTGTTCTTTCCCTGACTGAGGGCTCGTTGGTTCTTCCCCGCGTTCAACTGGCTGTCGAGCTCTAAGTGAGGGTGCATTAATCCCCGTTCCTTTTCCAGTAGTTGCCGGGCTGCCGGTGTTGCCCTCCGGGGATGGCGCGTGCGGTGAGATGCGTTCGAATCCGGCGCTCAAGGTTAGCCAGATTCGAGGCGCCCCGCCCTGGCAAGCACCGCGAGCCCGAACACCCTCGGGAGAAGCGGCGCAAACTTGCGGCGCCATACTCGGAGTCGGGAGCGATTTTGCACCTCACTTAGTTTGCCCCCCACGGGCTCTCTTAACCACGGCACCACAGCGAGCGGAACCGGGGCATCTGCTGTGCTTGTCGTCGCGGGAACCATCGATCTATCTGGCGCCCTGACCTTCCGCGAGCGTGTCCGGAAGGAAGCGCGTGGTGTGCGTAGAATCACAATGATGGCGAAACAAACGGCCTCCTCACGCTGGTGGGCGCCGCTGCAGGCGTTGCGGACGGCGCGTGGCCGGCAGGAAGGGAGCGAGAACGCCCGGTCAGGGGAGGCGGCCCCGCATAGCGATGTGGTGACCTGGCGGCGCAGCAAAGCATCAGCGCATCGGCGCATGGGCGCATCAGCGCTGCCACGCGGCGACGCGGCTGCGCAGCGATGCGATTGGGCGGCGATGCGGCGATGCGGTTGCGCGGCGGTGCGGCGGTGCGGCAATCTGACGACGCAGATGCAGCTGCTGCCGCAGGATCGACGTGCGGGGTGGAACGGGAAAGACCGGTGCGATGTGAAGAGATGAACAAAGGTGTCGTGTTTCTCACGCGAACCGCTGTGTTGCTGGCGCTCACCCTTGCCATCCAGATGGTGGGGATGCCCCAGTATGCCACCGGGCCGCTCGTCAACACCATGCTCTACATCGCCGCGACCTTCGTGGGGATCTGGAGCGGCGTGGTCATCGGGGTGGTGACCCCGACCATCGCCTTCTGGCGCGGCATCCTGCCGCCGCCGCTCGGGCCGATGGTACCTTTCATCGCCCTGGGCAACGCCGCGCTCGTCATCGTCTTCGGCCTGCTCGAGCGACGCGGGAAGCTCGCCGCGATAGTCGGCATCATTGCCGCCTCTGTACTCAAGTTCCTGGTGCTTTCGAGCGCCGTGCGCTTCGTGGTCGAGGTAAAGCCCGCGGTCGCGAAGATGATGCAGACCCCGCAGCTTCTCACGGCGCTCGCCGGCGGAGCCATCGCTTTTATCGTGAGCGAGGCGCTCCTTCGTAGCGGGGCGGTGAAGCGTCTATCCGAGTTGGGTGTACGCAAGACGCGATGACCCGGAACTTCTTTCTGACCGGACCAAGGCATGTCGGAAAGTCCACGATCCTCTCCGCTGCCATCGAACGTGTTCCCGGGCCGGCCGGGGGCTTCCGCGTCGAGAGGGTTTTCGAGGGAAGGCGCCTTCGCGCCTTCCGTCTCGTGGACCTCATGTCAGGCGACTCCGCGGAGATCGCCTCTGCGCGCCGTGGAGGCTGGGATGTCCACGTGGAGGCGTTCGAGGGCGTTGGAGTCCGATCCATCAGGCGCGCTCTGGAGGCTGCCAGGCTCGTCGTCATGGACGAGCTTGGCCGCTTCGAGCTTCGCGCGCCTGGATTTCGCCGGGCCGTGATGGACGCGCTCGCCGACCCCGTCCCCGTGGTCGGTGTGCTGAAGGCCGACTCCAACCCGTTCCTCGATGCCATCCGCGCGCGTGACGACACGACTGTCGCGGAGGTTGCGGCCGAGACCCGTGAGGTGGCGCTTCACTCCCTCGAAGCCTGGATTGCGCAGGCGCTGTCGGAGACCCAGGCTCAGGTGTGGAGGTCTCTGTCGTCAGGTCCCTGAGTATGGCGCCATAAGTTTTACACCATCTTCCCTGACGGTGTCGGGGTCGCCGGTGCTTGCCAGGGCGGGGCGTCGACGATTTGGCTAGCCCGCGCGCCGCCAGATTCGAACGAGGTGCGTCGCAAGCGAGCCGTCCCCGGAGCACAGCACCGGCAACCCCGGACAGGACTCATCCGCTGAAAAGTGGGGCGAACTTGCGGCGCCATACTTGGTGCTTCGCCAGCAGCCCCCGGCGCTCGCGCTCCCGCACGTTCCCACGTTCCAGGGATGGCGGCACAGGCATCGGCTGCCGTGCACGTGGTGGTCGGCCGGCCCCAAGCCGGGGTCTCGCTGAGCTGCGCCTGGGCGAATCCGGACGGCCTGGTTCACATTCGCGCTGCCGCCCCTGTGTGCCCGCATACTCGCAGCAAGAGTGCAATGGGGCTACCGGTACCGTCTGCTCCTCGCGCCTTCTCGCGCCCTGCGGAGCCCTGGGCCGTGGAGCGCTCCCGCACGGATACCGGCAGCCCCGCCTGAGCCACGGCGCCAGTGGGGCGTTGCGGCCCAGAGCCGTCAGCCACTAAACGTGCTGCTGTATGGTGCTTACGAAGTTCTGGACCCTCGACACGTCCTGGGGTTGAGCCATGGCCGGCTGATACCATCCCTTCCTGTTCATGAGGTCCCAGATCTCCTTCTGGTGTTTCAGATCCGTGTCAAGGCTGCTCATGATCTGACGCCGGAGGTCGGGGCTGGCCGCCTCGATGGCCCCCTTTGCCAGGCTGCTGATGGAGAGCTTGTGCTCGTCCAGGATGACCTGCATGAGGTCCCGGTCGGTGAACCCGGTGTCGCCTCTGCGGACGTTGACGTTGGGCATGTTCAAGCTGAGTCCCCCCTTAGGTTTCGTTGTGTGGTCGTGGTGTGGTCGTGTTCGGGTTCTACTGTAGGGTCGGGCGAGCCCCGACGAACCCCGAGTACGCGTTCATCTCGGCCCTGTGGTCCTTCGCGAGCCGGTCGCACAGCGACTTGATCTCCGGGTCAGTGCTTACCTGCGAGGCGTAATCCAGGAGTCTCGTCACGGACGCGTTGGACCTCAGGTGCTCCTCGATGAACATCAACTCCTGTGTGGTCAACCTCTCCTGAGCCACTCTATCAGCCTCCTTTCACCTCATGTCAGTCGCGCGGGTGACCGCGCTTAGTTTGCTCCCCACATATGGGCGATTATTCCGCGTTCCGAAGAGGGCTGCCACGCAAGCCGACGTCGACATCTATGGCGCAGTCCGGGCAGTGATCAGCGCAGGTGCGACACGCGATGCAGCCTGCTGCGTCCACCTTCACTGTCGGCGTGCCGTACGCGCCGAGCTCCTCTGACCAGTCAAGCACGTCCTTGGGGCAGGTCTCTATGCAGAGACCGCATCCCTTGCAGAGCTCCGGGAAGATGATCCACCTGCCGCGCGGGACCCTGTATATCTTTGCAGTGAACATCCTGGCCATGCTGGTTTTCCTCACATACCTGCGTCGGGCCTGCCGACGGGCTCTACCGGAGCATCCGGGCGCACTGGTTCGGCTGCCTGGGTTTTCATCCCCGCGGCATCTGCCCGTGCCCCTCCTGCGCCTACACCTGCACCCGCACCTGCGCCAGAACCTGCACAAACACCTGCACCCGCATCTGCACCCGCATCTGCACAGGCACTCGCTATCGTGCCCGTGCCTGCGCGCCGCCCCCGCTCCGCAGGGCGGGCTGTCTCCTCGTCGCGCTTGCAGCGGATGATCTCGGCCCCGCGCGCGAGCGCTCTATGGTTGAGGTTTCGCAGCCTCGCGTCGTCCTTGAACTTGTGGCCCAGCTTGAGATCGAGCGCTTCCTTGACTGTGTCCATGGTGAGCATGCCGATGGCCTCAACCACGGCGCCCATCACGATGACGTTGAACACCCTCGGGACGAACTCGCGCCTTGCTATGTCGGCGGCTGGCAGGCCGACGACGAAGGGCGCGGCGCGTTCCGGGGTCTGCCGAGCGCCATGATCCGTCCCCGTCATGTGGGCGAACGCTTCCGGCGTAATGGTGTCCCACGCCTGAATGCCGATGGCGTCGTCCTCGATGACGGGCGGCTGGATGCTGGAGCTGTCATACATGAGCAGTGTCTGCGGACCCACAAGGGACCTGGTCCGCTCGATGGACCGGTCGCTGAGGGCGACCAGCACATCGGCGTGCCTGAACTTTGGGGAGCCGATGGGGTGGCGTGCAATCTGGACGTATGCGAGAGACACCCCACCTCGCTGCTCGACGCCGAAGTTCGGGATGTACAGAGAATGCAGGCCCGCGATGAACCCCGCCAGCGCCAGCACCTCGCCCACGAGTTGGACGCCCTGCCCGCCCTCACCGGCGAGAGCGATCCTCACGTCCCGGGAGACCGCTGTGCTGACGCCCGACCCCGCTTTTGTTTGTGCGGCTTCTCGCGTTCCTGTGCCCTTCCGTGCGACGGTCATGGCTGTAGCCTCCGTCCCCGTCCCCGTCCCCGTCTCCGTCTCCGTTTCCGCCTTCGTCTTCGTCTTCGTCTCCACCTTCGCCCCTGCCAGCCCGTGCGCCCCTGCCGTTCTCCCCGCTCGGGCCTCCGGGCATGTGCGCGTGCCTGTGCGCGTGAGTGTACGTATGCAGGTGCCTGCGCCTATACCTGAACCCGGCCCGAGTCGGAGACGACAACCGCCTGGCCAAGTGCGGGATCGCGAATTAACGCCGCTCTTCCAGAGGTTGCCGGTGTCGCACTCCGAGGACAGCGCGCTCGCGGCGCGCCTCGTTCGGATTCGGCGCGCGGGCCAGCCAAATTCCAGGCGCCCCGCCCTGGCAAGCACCGGCGACCCGGCGGCTTCTCCCGAGCCGGCATGGATTTGTGAACTCACACTCAGCCCGTCGCGTCGTCTGTACCATCGTCGCTCCTCCCTGGACGACCCGGATAGACCTCGCCAACCCCGAACGTCCTGGCCATCTCATGCTCAAGGAAACGCCAGGTCTCGCTCGGCCCGGTCCGCCAATTGGTGGGGCATGTGGAGAGCGCCTCCACGAAGGACAGGCCCCGCCCCGCCAGCTGGTTCTCCAGCGCGCGCTTGATGAAGAGCTTGAGCTGGCGAAAGTTGGCCACGGTGCCCCGCGCCGCGTACACGCCTTCGGTGCGGACGCACGTCACGAGCTCCGGTCCCGACAGCGGCAGCCCTGTCTCCAGCGGGTCGCGGCCGCGAGGGGTGGTGGTCGTCTTCTGACCCGAGAGCGTGGTGGGCGCGAGTTGCCCGCCTGTCATCGCGTAGACCGTGTTATTGCACACGATGACAGTGATCTTCTCGTTGCGAATGGCGGCGCTCACGAGGTGTTGCGCCCCGATGGCGTATGCCCCGCCGTCGCCCATGTATGCGATGCCCACGAGATCGGGCCTGGCACGTTTCATCCCGACGATCACCGGAATCGTACGTCCGTGGTGGGTCTGCACTGCATCGAGGTTGAAGAGGTCCCAGCTCAGGAGTGAGCACCCGATGTCGCAGCCGTAGACGGTCCTTGCCGCGATGTCAAGGTCGTCGACAGCCTCGCCGAGAGCTCGCAGGATGATGCCATGGCCGCAACCGGGGCAGAAGGGGTGAGGCTTGGTTTCGGCACGCCATGACCGGGGCATGCGGCCCGGTCTCATGAGGGCAGTCTCGGCGGGGGCGCCACCGGGTACGGCTTTGCGTCGGGCTTCTCCCGTGACGCTACCGGGCGGTTGTTGGCGTGTATGGCGTGTGTCCTTACGATTTGCATTGCTCACGTTCTCATCACCCCGCTGGCCTGTAAATGTGAGCTCGGTGCTGCTCTATCATATATGGAGATCATGATAGCGCCGCATAGTACCGTCACCCGAGCTGACGGGTGACGTACGTCACGGGTCGCTCCTCAAGCGTTGCCTGCGTCATCATCGAGGGCTATCGAGTGACGTACATCACTGACCACGGCCCTACCCGTTCCCTACGTCACACGTGCCAGAGGACGCGTGGCCTACGTCACTCGTCAGGCTCTTCCCGTTCCGTATCTCACGCATCAGGAGCCAATCGGTGACGTACATCATCGTTCCCGCCTTACCCGTTCCCTCTGTCACGGGTTCCCCACGAAGCGTTTCGTACGTCACCTGTTGAAGCTGCATCAGTGACGCACATCACAGGTTCCTCCTGGGCTGTTCCATACGCCACGCGTCCTCCAGGAATCGTTCCG
>JBLNDE010000047.1:0-32246 GCA_050261335.1 Bacillota bacterium | reverse complement strand
TCCACGAAACGTTCCCCACATCACGTGTCTGCGGCTGACCGGTGCCGCACGTCACCATTCCCGCCTTATCCGTTCCCCACGCCACGGGTCCTCCGTGAAGCGTTCCGTATGTCACCCATCGGAGCATCACGACGGGACCAGTGAAGCGTGTTAAGGCGTCAATGCGCGTCAATGCGCGTCAATGCGCGTCAAGGAGCGTCAAGGAGCGTCAAGGGTAGCTCCAGGAACTGCCCGCCTGGCTCTCCCCGGGACCAGAATGCGCGCCGCGGGACAGGCCTGGCGTTCCCCGAGAGTGGGGAGGATTTCGCATCCGGCAGAGTAGTATTAATCGGTGTGTTCAGACTGCCGGTTCATGCCGGCGAAATCACTGCACGCGGCCCCGGGTAAGGATTACCAGGCATTGTTGTTGAGGAAAAGGTGGATCTTGCAGATTCGCTAGTTGTATAATCAGGCTGCATACAGCTACGGTCGGGTCTGGTGCTGCCCCTCAACACTCGGAGGCGATCTTGACACTGCTTCGCTAGATGCCAAGTGCCGCCCTTCCCCATCGTTCCATCTAGGCCGCCTGGCGGTCTCGCCTTGCGCCTGACTTCAGAACAGGCTGCGCACAATCGCCCCCAAGGGAGCGCGGATTGAAACGATATTGAAGATGAAAGGGCATCGGCTCCCGCCCTGTGGGGCCTGGCGATCTCCTCGTCGGTCGCCCGGGGCGCGCCCGGCCTCCATCAGGCACGGCACGCTTCTTCGCTGTCGCCGCTACTGAGGTACTGCTTTACAATCGCCCTTACCAGGGTAGACCGGTCCAAGCCCGGTCTCCGGCTGGCGCGCCCCATATGGCGAAGTACTCGTACCTGGCAGAGTAGTATTGAGCAGGAATCCGTGGACTGGTGTTGAATATGTAAGTCAGCCTTAAACAATGGCCGCACTGAGGCTGACACGGCGCACTTCATTTAGCCAGCTTTGACAATTTCCTACCCACAACGCGCAGCCCCAGTGCGGTCAGACCAGGCATACAGGTGCAACCGAATGCGTGGACAGAAGGAGAGAGGCTGGTGGCTTCCAATCGAGTCGAGGCCCTGAGGATCGTCCGCCAGCGGGGGCGGACCTCGCGTTCTGAGATCCAGAACGCGCTCGGCCTCAGCTTCCCCGCGGTGTCGCTCGTCGTGTCGTACCTCCTCGAGAAGGACCTCATCGTCAAGAGCGGCACCAAGAGCGCCGGAGCGGGCCGGAAGGCAGATCTCTTCGAGTTCAACTGCAAGAAAGGCTATGTGCTCGGGATAGACCTCGGGGCGCGGAAGATCCGCATCGCCGTCGCGGACCTCGGTGGAAGCATTGTTCATAAGGTCGAGGCGCCTACCCTTGCGTATGAGGGCGGCCCAAGCGTGATGGAGCGGCTCCTCGCCCTTGCCCGCACCACCCTGGAGGGGCGCGGCATTCCGAACCAGAGCGTGCTTGCCGTGGGCGTCGCGGCGCCCGGCATCAGCGAGCGGTCCACGGGCAAGAACCTGCTTTCGCCGTTCATTCCCAGGTGGAGCGACGTGCCGATACACGCCACCCTCGAAGACGAGTTCCGCGTGCCGGTGGTTGTGGAAAACGACGTGGACATGGCCATCATTGGTGAGAAGGCCTGGGGCGCCGGCAGAGGATGCGATAACCTCGTGTTCCTGAACATCGCAGTCGGTGTGGCGGCCGCCATCATCGTCGACGGACGGCTATTGCGGGGCGCAAACGGCGCCGCAGGGGAGATCGGCTTCATCCTCCCCGACCCGGCTCTGGAGCGCGGCGGCTTCAGCGAGGAGGGATCCCTCGAAAGCGTCATATCCGGTCCCGGCATCGTGAGGCGGTTCAGGGAGGCCTCGGTCAGGAGAATGGCGGCAGTGAAAGCCCTCGGAGACATGGACTCGGAGGCGGTCTTCGCCCTCGCCCGGGCAGGCGACGCGTGCGCCACGGAGGTTATCGACCAGACTGTCAGGTATCTCGCCATCTCTCTCACGAACCTCGTCGCCGCCGTCAACCCGAGTAAAGTCGTCCTCGGCGGCGGGGTCGGCCTCGTCCTGTACAGCCAGAAGGACGCCATCCACGATTTTCTCGCGCGGCACGTGCCGTTCGTCCCGGAGATCGTCCAGGCCCAGCTCGGAAGCGACGCGAGCGTCTTCGGCGCGGCGGCGGCAGCCATCGACGCCGCCATCCTGGACCTGGAAACCGAGCTGGAGAGCGGGACGCTCGCGAATGCCACGGCCACGAACGTATGACCGCGCCGGACGCGCGCCGGCGCAAAACCTCCAGCCGCGCACGAGACGCGGGCAGCGTGGGCCGCCAGGCCGCTCAGGTCACGTGGGTCGCGCAAGCCACGCAAGCGTCGCACCGACGCCAGCGCCAACCGATGCCCTCGCAAGAGATACGGAAGACTGCGACGTGTGATGAGTGACGCCTCTCGCAAAGGATACGGGAGGCCGCGACCGGCGGCTGGCCACGACTTTCGGCAAGTGATGGCAGCGGCTGCCTATGAACCCGTCACGGAGGACGAGCAAGTGCCCAGCTTCGATGTGCTTGTAGTCGGCGAACTCAACGTGGACATAATCCTGAGCGGCCTCGAAGGTCTCCCCGCGCTCGGCCAGGAGAGGATAGCCCGCGAGATGCTTTATACGCTTGGCAGTTCCTCGGCGATCCTCGCCCACAACCTCGCGAGGCTCGGCGCCAGAGTGGCTTTTGCGGGAAAGGTCGGCGGCGATTCCCACGGCCGGTACGTGGTGGATGTTCTCCGCTCCGGCGGAGTCGATACGTCCGGCATCATCGTGGACCAGAGCGCCGCCACCGGCCTCACCGTGTCGCTGAGCATGTCGTCCGACCGCGCCTTCGTGACATATCCTGGAGCCATGGAGCGCTTCACGTCCGCCGACATCGCCCCGTCGCTCCTGAAAGAGGCGAGACACCTGCACGTGTCCTCGTACTACCTGCAGCCCGCCCTCCGCCCGGGCCTTGCTTCGCTCTTCCAGTCCGCGCGGAACCTGGGGCTCACCACCTCCCTCGACCCCGGCCACGACCCGGCCGACTGGTGGGACGGCATATGGGACGTGCTTCCCCTGGTCGATCTGTTCCTTCCCAACGAGGAGGAGGCCCTCAGGATCGCCGGTTGTGACAGGCTCGAGGCCGCCGGCCCGAGGCTTGCGGAGCGCGCCAGCCTTGTCGTGGTCAAGCGCGGCACAGACGGGGCCGTCGCCTGGAGAAGGGCTGCAGGCGCGGCAACGGCCGAAACCACAACCAGGACCGAGGAGACGGAGACCGAGGGAGAGATGGAGACGGAGGCGGAGAGAGGGACGGAGGCAGACATAGGGACGGAGACTGGGGCCGCGACCGGCACCACGAACGGCCCATGCGATGGACGTGGGAGCGAAGGCTGCGCCGATGCTGGCGGCGGGAGCACGATCTCCCGGGGGTACGCCCTGGACGTGGACACCGTCGATTCTACCGGCGCCGGCGACTCGTTCAACGCAGGATTCATACGCATGTGGCTCCTCGGGCGCCCGCTTCGCGAATGCCTCGACTTTGCCACTGCCTGCGGCGCAATCGCCTGCACGTACCTCGGCGGGACGCCCGGCTTCCCGGACGAGGACGGGGTCAGGCGATTCATGGAACTGCACCGCTCTGCGCGCAGGAACCCGCCCGCCGATTCCCCTGGTTGTTAGGGTTTCGTTACGTCTGTTAATATTATGACAGATCGCCCTCACCCTGAAGGAATTATTCTAGTTCCGTAGAATAATCCCATCGGGTCACAACCATTGGCACGATACCGAGGTGACATGCAGGTGAGCGGCGCTCTTGATGAACTGGTTGCCCTCGGGAAGTCCGAGAAGGAGAGCCTGGGCATAGTCCACACTCCGCAGGAGATCCGCCGGCAACCCGGGCTATGGCTCGATACCGCCCAGCGTGTGGTGGCGAGGGCCGCCGACCTGAGGCGGCTTCTCGCGCCGATCGTGCCGGGTGGGGTGTCCGGCCATGGTTCGCGGCCAGACGCGCGCCCTGACGCCAGCCCTACCGGCAGCGGTACCCCCGGGGACGACGTCGGCGCTGGCGCGGCGGCCGGGGCCGGGGCCGGGGCCGGCGATGGCTGGGATCCCGCGCCTCGCGGCGCGATCGTGATGGCCGGCGCCGGGACCTCCGACTACATCGGAAGGTCGCTCGAACAGTTCCTCCGGCGCAGGCTCGGCACCTTCGTGGACAGCCGTCCCACCACCGACATCGTGACCAATCCGCTCGGGGTGCTCGTTTCAGACGTGCCGCACGTCATCGTCCTGTTCTCGCGGTCGGGCGAGAGCCCCGAAAGCATCGGCGCGTTCGACGTCGCAACGAAGGTCGTCCGCGACGCAAGGTTCATCGTCATCACGTGCAACCCCGATGGCGACCTCGCGCGCCTCGCACGCCGCCACCCCGACCGGGTCCTCGGAATCGAGCTGGACCCGAGGACTAACGACAAGGGGCTAGCCATGACGAGCTCAGCCACAAGCATGATGATCGCCGGGCAGTTCCTGGGATGCATCGACGTCCCGGAGGAATTCGTACTCTGTGTCTCCCACATGGCTTCCGCTGCCGAGCGGCTCCTCGGCGATCTCTCGTCACGCTTTCGCGCCATCGCAGCGGAGTCCTTCGAGCGCGCCGTCGTCCTCGGCACCGGGCCGCTCCACGGCGCCGCCACCGAGGCCGCGCTCAAGCTCCAGGAGCTTACAGACGGCCTGATCATAACGAAGGCCGAGACGTACCTCGGTCTCCGCCACGGACCTGAGGCCGTCATCGACGACCACACCCTGGTCGTGTTTTTCCTCTCATCCGGCGTCTCGAGGCAGCGCTACGAGCTGGACCTCGTGCGCGAGCTGGCCTCCAAGGGCCTCGGGCTGAGACGGGTTGCGGTCACCGCCCGCGCCCCCCTCGGACTCGGGGGCCTCGTGGACGAATGCATCGAGTTCGACCCGGACGGGCGCGCCTGGATCCCTGACGACCTACGCCCGCCGGTCGATGTGGTCGCCGGGCAGATGCTCGGCCTCTTCAAGGCCCTCGACCTCGGCATCTCCCCGGACGAGCCATCGGCGCGCGGGGCCATCAACAGGGTGGTCCAGGGCGTCACGATCTATCCGGCCGACGTCGACGAACTGCAGTGCAGCTAGGTGAGGATTCAGAAATGCTTCCGACCCAGTTTTGTCGAGGTACCCCGCTGGGGGCGCCGTCCCCGAGTGCAACACCGCGAGCCCGGCAGCTGCTGGAAACCAGGGAGGAATTGGCGAACCCTCACTCAAGTGGCGGGGGGCCGCTCGACCGCCACACCGAAACGAAGGGAGCAACGCTAGCCGCCATGAGACAGGGACAGCGAATCTTCGTGGGACACATGTTCAACTTCAACCTGCAGTTCGCCGAGATGCCGGTGGATCGCACTCCGCTCCTCGTCTCGCAGGGCCACGCGCCTCTCATGGATGTCCTGGAAGCCCACCCGGGCGTCAAGGCCGACTTCTTCTTCACAGGGTATACAGACATGTGGCTCGCCGAGAACGCCCCAACGCTCGTGCGGCGCGTCAAGGCAGGGCTTTCACGCAGGCAGTTCGGACTCGGCACATACACCTACGCTCACCCGATCCTGTCCCTTTTGCCGCGCGAGGACGTCATGCGGCAGCTCGCGAAGGGCCTCGCCTGCGACGAAAAGGTATGGGGGATTAGGCCTCATGGGCTCCTCCTGCCGGAGGTCGCCTGGGACATGACCCTTCCGCTTGCCATGAAGGAACTTGGGATCGAGTGGGTCGCGGTATACCGCGAGATGATCGCGGCCATTGCGTCGAAGCCCGCCTACCCGGGGGTCGTCTGGGCAGCCGGGGCGGCCGGGTCGAGGGCGAAGGCGGTCCTGGGCGACAGGACCATAAGCAAGGCCGTCCAGCAGGCGCTGAGGGGCGAGATTCTGGTCTCCAGGATAGCCGAAATGATCTTGCACGGAGCGGTAAGCTCGTCGGCTCAGGAGAGCCCACCCCCGCAAGCCACCCTCGCCTGCGAATCCCCAGGCACGTGCAGCGCGTGCGATGCCGCTGACGTCCGCGGCAACGCCAACGGCACCCACGGCGCCCACGATGCTTACAGCTCGCATGATCTGTTCATCCTGCTGAAGCAGGACGCCGAGGTCCTCTATTTCGCCACCATGGCCCGCCACATGGCGGATGGGTCGCTCACCTGGGGCGACGAGTTGCCGGCGGTGGAGGCGGCAGAGCGGTTCGACGCCGTCCTCAGCGAGATCGAGCGCATCCCGGGCGTGGAGTTCGTAACGATAGAGGAGTTTCTGGCAACGCACTCCCCCGACCAGCTCATGTTCCCGGAGTGCATCTCAGGCCACGCTGACATGGACAAGTGGACGCGCGGCGAGGGCCGCGAGCGGCTCAACGTGCTCACCGACGCGGCGAGGGACGAGATCCGCGCGGCCAGCTATGCCGTGGAACTTGCCGCCTCACTGGCCCAAGCCCAGGCCCAGGTCCAGGCCCGGGCCGCGTCGGGCGGAGTGTCGGTCGTCCCGGCAGCGAACGT
The DNA here is from genome assembly GCA_050261335.1 of Bacillota bacterium. Lineage (GTDB taxonomy): Bacteria > Bacillota > SHA-98 > UBA4971 > UBA4971 > UBA6256. The sequence continues at coordinate 25,694 of JBLNDE010000047.1, read as the reverse complement.
GGAGAGGGCCCGCTCACTTCTGGAGGAGGCCTGGGATGCTCTCCTTCTTGCCGAGAACAGCGACGGGCGCGCCTTCATCCCCCATCCCACGAGGAAGTTGGCGGTTGCGACCGCCGCCGTGAGGGCGGCCGAGCTTGCCCGCGATAGCGTGAAGGCGCTTACTGTCTCCAGAAGGTGAACGTGCGGGTTCGGTCCAGAGTGCTACGTACAGAGTGTTGCACCCAGAGCATTAGGGCAACGGCACGAGTCCGAAGTGACAGCTCCATGACTGCGGATCCGGTGCGGCTAGGTGTGAGTTCAGAAATCCATGCCGGTTTGGGAGAAGCTTCTGGGTTGCCGGTGCTTGCTAGGGCGGGGCCGGGGCGCCTGGAATTTGGCTGGCCCGTGCGCCAAATTCGAACGAGGCGCGCCGCAAGCGCGCCGTCCCCGGAGTGCAACATCGGCAACCCCTGGAAAATCGGCGGTGATTTCTGAACCCGCACTTGGTCCAGGATAACCAATACATACGTGGGAGGGAAGATCCATGAAAACGAGGCTCGGAAGATGGTTTACAGTTCTGTCGCTTGTTGTCGCTCTGGCAGTCGTCTTCGGCACAGCGGTGACCTTCGGCCAGGCAAAGACGGAGATCCGCTATGCGCTCTGGGACAAGAACCAGGTTCCCGCAGCCGAGGCCATCATCGCAGCCTTCGAGGCGGCGAATCCCGACGTGGACGTCAAGATCGAGCTCATCGCCCCGTCCAGCCAGTACTGGGACAAAATGCTAGCTCTCGCCGTCAGCAAGGATCTGCCTGACGTGTTCTGGGTCAACATGGACAGGTTCCATACCCTCGCGACCCGGGGTGTGTTCATGAGCATGGCTCCGTTCCTGGAGTCCGACCCCCAGGCGCGCGCCCTGCTGGCCGACTACCCGGACGTGCTGATCAAGGCGTACGAGTATGAGGGCGCCCTCTACGGGTTCCCCAAGGACTTCGACACGATAGCGCTCGCCTACAACAAGGACCTTTTCGACAAGGCCAAGGTGGCCTACCCGAACGAGCACTGGACCTGGGATGACTACCTCAAAGCCGCGCAGGCGCTCACCGTAAGGGACGCCAGGGGCAGGACGGTTCAGTTCGGAACGGTGTCGGCCAATGCGGTGCAGACCAACTGGTACAACTTCGTCCTCTCCAACGGCGGCAAGATGTTGAACGAGGACCGCACGAAGGCCGTCATCAACCGGCCCGAGGCTGTCGAGGCAATCCAGTTCCTCGTGGACCTCGTCCTGAAGTACAAGGTATCGCCTGCTGCGGGGGCGACCGCAGAGCTTGGTGTCTCGAACCTGAACGAGCTCTTCACGACGCAGAGGGCCGCGATGCTGCCGATAGGGTCCTGGTACCCCATCCGGTTCAAGGACGTCCCCTTCAACTGGGGCCTCGCTCCCATGCCCAAGGGCGCGAAGGGCAATGGCGGGATGATCCACGGCCTCGCACACGTCATCAGCGCCTACACGAAGCACAAGGACGCCGCGTGGCGCCTGGTCAGGTTCATGGCCACCGACGACGCCCAGCAGGTCTGGGGCAAGACGGGGACGGTCATACCCGCCAAGAAGAGCGCGCAGGAGTCCTATTTCAAGTTCTACGAGCAGGGCGGCAAGGATGAGCACAACATCCGCGTCTTCCAGCGTGCGCTCGCCTACTCGGAGACACTGCAGTACACGAGCAACACGGCGGAATGGCTCGATGATACGCTGATCAAGCAGCTTGCGCTGGCGTGGTCCGGCGAGAAATCGGTGAAGCAGGTGCTCGACGAGTGCGCCTCGGCAATGGACAGGATCCTGGCAGAGCAGATCAGATAACAGGACAGCGGGAGCAGCCCGGCGACTCCGGGGACTCGCGCGACCCGGGCGGCCTGAGAGGATTAGGAAGCCGAGTCGATCGGACGATCATCTAGCGGGTGTGGGACGGGATGGGCCGCACACATGTGGCTCATCCCGCACCGCGCCCCATCCGGAGCCGCTCCTTTCCCGCCTTGGCCGCCCTGTCCCGCTCCGGTGTCAGGCCACTGTCTCAGGGAGTGCATAGCACCGGCGCACCGGCTAAGCGAGGGTGCAGAAATGCTCCCGCTCTGGGAGAGACCAACGAACCCTCATTTAGGCGCTGCGGCCTTGCAGGCCGAGCTAGGGCAAAGCATATCCAGAAAACGTCCGTTGAGGGAGATGGCCATGGCGGTTTTACGGCCTAGCGCCCGCGACAACACATGTGGCGTTTCACGACGGAAGGGAATGTCCCCCATTCAGCGGCGGGAGGCCGCCGCGGGGTTCGCGTTCCTATTGCCCAACATCCTGGGATTCGCCATCTTCGTAGCCCTTCCCGTAGCTGCAGCCCTGGTCTTGAGCTTCTTCCACTGGGACTTGCTCACGCCCCCGAGATTCGCAGGCCTCTCGAACTTCGTCAGGCTCTTCGGCGAGGATCGCACATTCAGAGTGGTCCTCGTCAACACAGCCTACTACGTGGTCGGGACGGTGCCGCCAAGCATCGCGCTGGCTCTCCTCGTGGCCCTCGCCATGAACCAGAAGATCCGGGGCATCACCTTCTACCGCACGGCGTACTTCATGCCCGTGGTCTCATCGCTCGTGGCTGTGTCCCTGATATGGAGGTGGCTCTTCAACTACGACTTCGGGCTCGTGAACAACCTTCTTTATAGCATCGGGATAACGAACGTCCCCAACTGGCTTGGTAGCAGCAGGTGGGCGATGCCTGCGGTGATCATCATGAGCATATGGCGCAACATCGGCTACAACATGGTGATATACCTCGCGGGCCTTCAGGACATCCCCGACGTGCTCTACGAGGCCGCGGCCATAGACGGCGCAGGGCCGTGGCAGAGGTTTCGCCACATCACCCTGCCTCTCCTCACGCCGACAACGTTCTTCCTCGTGGTCATCTCCATGATCAACTCATTCCAGGTCTTCACCCAGGCCCTGGTGCTCACGGAAGGCGGCCCAGGCGACGCAACCAACACCATCGTCTTCTACATATACAAGAACGCCTTCCAGTGGCTCAAGATGGGATACGCGGCCGCGATCGCGTGGGTGTTGTTCGTCATCATCTTCATCATAACCCTGGTCCAGTTCAGGATGCAGAAGAAATGGGTGCATTACCAGTGAAAGCGAAGGCCGGAACGGCGAACACATGCAGCAGCGGACCCGCGAATGGTGTGGCCGTGCACGCGGATACGAGCACGAGCATGCGCGCGGGCATCGAGATGGGCACCGACCCGGACGTGCGCCTGGGCGCGGGCGCGGGTTTGCCCGGCCGCCGACTGCAGCGGCCGCGGCTGCGCTCGGTTGCGTCAGCGGTGGTGTCACACGCCGTCCTCATTGCGGGTGCCCTCGTGATGGTGGTCCCGTTCATATGGATGCTGTCCACATCGCTGAAACCCACCGGCGACGTGCTCGGGTACAGCCTCGACCTGATCCCGCGGCCCCCGATGTGGGACAACTACGTGAAGGTCTGGCAGTCGCTGCCCTTCGCCCGCTATTTCTGGAACAGCCTCGTGGTGTCGTCCACCGTGACGCTCCTGCAGCTCGCCACGTGCTCGATGGCGGCATACGCCTTCGCCCGGCTGAGGTTCCCAGGGCGCGACACCCTGTTTCTGCTGTATCTCGGCACTCTCATGATCCCGGGACAGGTCACGATGATCCCCAACTTCATACTCGTGCGGCTCCTGGGGTGGCAGGACACGTACATGGCCCTCATCCTCCCAGAGGCGTTCAGCGCATTCGGCACGTTCCTCCTGCGCCAGTTCTTCCTGACCATCCCGGCCGAGCTCGAGGACGCCGCGAAGATCGACGGATGTAGCTGGTCCCGGGTCTATGCGTCGGTCATCCTTCCTCTGGCCAAACCGGCGCTTGCGGCGCTTGCCATCTTCACCTTCATGGGCCAGTGGAACAACTTCCTCTGGCCGTTCATCGTGACGTCTTCAGAGCAGATGAAAACGCTCACGGTGGGCCTTCGGTCGTTCCAGGGGATGTACTACACCGACTGGAACCTGCTCATGGCGGGGTCCCTCATCTCGCTCGTCCCCATACTCGTGGTGTTCTTCCTGGCGCAGGAGCATTTCATCAAGGGTATCGCACTTACCGGCATGGGAGGCCGATAGCAGTGACGGCTCAGGACGCATCATCCTGTGGGCATATTCCCATAGGCAAGCGGATTCGCGTGATCGATATCCACGCGCACTTTCCGACATCGACCAGGGAGACGACGTATCCGCCGTGCGAAAGGCGGTTTGCCAGGCCGCTCAGCAAGGAGAAGCTGGCCCTCGTGGAGGCGCGCAGCCTGGCGGCGATGAGGCGGCGCTGGGACGCCTGGGGCTTCCCACCCCCATGTGAGACGCCGCCTAGGTCAGATGGGGAGGCGGCTCAGCTGTGGGCCAGGGAGGCGGCAGAACACGGGCTCGAGAAAGTCGTGTTCGTCACGGGCGGCGGGAACGACAACCTGGCGAGGGCCATAGCAGGGCACCGCGACAGGTTCACAGGCTTCGCCCACCACAGCCCGTTCGCCCCGGGCGCGGCCGACGAATTGCGGCGGGCCGTGAAGGAGCTTGGGTTCCGTGGCTACAAGGTGCTGGCCCCGCTCCTCGACAGGCCCCTCGGCGACGAGACGGCATATCCCGTGTGGGAGGTGGCGGAGGATCTCGGCATCCCCGTGCTCGTCCATTTCGGCCTGACAGGCGGGGGCGGGTCCATAGCCTCGAATATGAATACTAATCCCCTTGTGCTGGAGGATATCGCGAAGGCGTTTCCGACGGTGGATTTCATCGTCCCCCACTTCGGCGCAGGCTACATGCAGGAAACCCTGCGCCTGTGCTGGGCATGTCCCAATGTCAGCGTGGACACGTCCGGGTCCAACCAGTGGATGCAGTGGATGCCCTTCGAAGTAACCCTGGCCTCGGTGCTGCGCCGCTTCCTCGAGACAGTCGGGCCGGAGCGGATCATCTTCGGGACCGACTCGAGCTTCCTGCCGCGCGGCTTCATCGAGGCATACGCGGACGAGCTATACAGGACCCTGGCGCTGCTTTCGGTGCCACGGGACGCCGTGGAGAAGATATTCGCCGGCAACGCCGCACGCCTGCTCGGGCTTGCAGGAGGATGTCCCGGACATGTATCGAAGCAACTTTGCGAGAACCGCCCACGGCGGAACGCCACATGAGCGGGAAGGAGATGACGGATGTCCCGTCCAGTAGATCTCGGTGAGGTTCGGACAATCCACAGCCTTCTGCGAGCGTTCACCCGACCGTGGTACTTCGCCGGGGGCTGGGCGCTTGATCTGTACCTCGGTAAGGAGACAAGGCCGCACGAGGACGTCGAGATCGTGGTCTTCAGGTGCGACCAGTCTGCGCTCCGCGGGTATCTGGTCGACTGGAGCTTCCAGAAGGCGATCCCGGGCGAGAAGCGGCTGGAGCTATGGAGGGAGGGCGAACTGCTCGGGCCATCTATCCATGAGGTTCACTGCACAGACGGTGAACACGAACTCGAGATCCTTTTCGAAGAAGGCGACGGCGCCTGCTGGCGATACCGCAGAAACCCCGCGATAGGCCTGCCCGTCTTGAGCATCGGGCTTGCCACTGCAGAAGGGTTTCCGTACCTTGCGCCGGAGCTCATCCTCCTGTACAAAGCGAAGAACCCACGCGACAAGGACGAAGCCGACCTTGCGAGCGTGCTCCCCTTTCTCGATGAACGCCGGAGGGGCTGGCTCCGGGACGCCGTGGCAGCGTGCTACCCCGGACATCCCTGGCCGGCACTTATCACCAGTCGAGGTTCTCAGATTGACTAGACATGGGCGGGCGGCGGTCCGGAAATCGCGACTCACTTCAGCCTCTTCGACATCCTGCGTCTCGTAGTCTCATACCCCATCTCCTCGTACAGCGCCAACGCCGGCTTGTTGAACTCCCACACGTTGAGCTCCACCTCCGCGACATCCCTGGCGAGGGCCCACTCGTGGACTCTCTCGACAAGGGCGCGGCCGATCCCGGCGCGCCTGAAATCCTTTCCGACAACGAGATCATGGATCATGACATAGCGCCTCGGGACCACGATCGGGAGATCGGGCGCATACCCGATGGACGCGTGGACAAGGCCGACGGCACGCCCGCCGGACTCGGCCACGAAGATGACGGCATCATCACCTGCAGTGGCGGCGGCAACCGCCTCCTGAATCCACTCGCGCCCCTCCGGCTTTCGGAACACATGGGGCAGCGCCTTCCGGTGAAACGCCTCTACCTCTTCGAACAACTCGCACAGCGCCTCGAAGTCGTTCGCAGTCGCCTGGCGTATCGAGAGGTCCATGAGTCTCCCTCCAAGGTGAGCGAGGCTGGGTCCCATTATCGTAAGCCGTAGGTTGCGTTAGAGGCACTCGCCTTTAGTGCAGAGCTACGTACAACGGGAAGCCGGTGCAAGTAATGTTACCACAAAATGCGTCGGTCCAGAAGCAGGTAGCAACAAAAGTTTCTCACGACGCGGCAGGAGATCCTGGACACATGGCGAAGCTAAACGATAAAGATTATAATCTTATATGTTTATACTGTAGCCCCTATCCCCAACCCATCCCTCAAAGGAGGTCGCAGCGTGGTCCATCCGGGCGTTGACCGGGCGAAACCCGTGCCCCTATATCACCAGGTGAAGGAGTCGCTCCGCGAGCGAATAGAGGCGGGGGAGTGGCCGCCGGGGGAGCGCATCCCGACGGAAAAGGAACTTGCCGCCGAGTACGCAGTAAGCCAGATTACCGTAAGGCAGGCCCTGGCCCGGCTGGCCAGCGAAGGCCTCGTGGAACGCTGCCAGGGCAGGGGCACGTTCGTGTCGCAGCCTTCAGTCGTACAAGACATCCTGGACCTTGGCGGCTTCTCGGCCGCGCTCGCCAGCGCGGGCATCGAGATCGAGACCCGGCTGCTCGGCGCGGGTATTGTTGCCGCGAGCGAAGGTGTCTCCCAGCGCCTGAAGGTGGCCCAGGGCGCCTCCGTGATAGAGGTCCGTCGCGTCCGCCTAACGGGTGGGGTGCCGATATCGCTCCAGACATCGTATATGCCCTGCGAGCTGTGTCGGCCCATCCTTGACCGCGACCTCGCACACGAGTCGCTGTTTTCGCTGCTCACCGAGGCCTGCGGCCTGGAGCTCGTGCGCGCAGAGGAAGTCCTCAGCGCGGTCACAGTGGACGAATATGAGGCAAAGGTCTTGCTTGTGCCCCACGGAAGCCCGGCGTTTCTGGTCCGGAGGACCACGTTTGACAAGAACGGAACGCCCGTCGAGTTCGTAAAATCCGTGCTGCGAGGTGATAGGTGCAAGTTTGCAGCGACCCTGACTGCCAGAGCGAAGGGCAAGACGGGAACAGGGATAGGAGCGGGAACGACGACGAATCACGCGGAAACAGGAGAGCAGACTGTCGGCATCAAGACGCAGGTATCCTGAGCCATGTGCACGTTGAGAGCAGTTTTCCCCTTTAGGAGTCTCCCTTAGGAATCTTCGATTTCGACACAATGTCCACAAGGAGGAGAGTCCAATGGCAATCGGCCCCGAGCTCGAGAGTCCCCCCTCTCAGGGGAGCGGACTGAAGCACGAAGGTGACCTGCGCAAGACGTACTGGACCCCCAGGCGTGTCGCCCGGATGGCGATATTCGTGGCGCTCAGCGCTGTCGGCGCGCTCATCAAGATCCCGAGCCCGACCGGCACGGTGGCTCTTGACTCGTGCCCAGGCTACTTCAGCGCCATATCCTTCGGCTGGCTCGAAGGCGGAATCGTCGCCGCGATAGGCCACATCTTCACAGCGGCCACGACGGGTTTCCCGCTCAGCGTGCCCATCCACATCCTGGTCGCAGTCGAGATGGCGGTCTTCGCCGCAGCGTTCTGGTGGATCAACAAGAAGCTTGGAGTAATCACAGCGATAATCGTCGCGACGTTCCTTAACGGAGTCGTGGCTGCCTTCGTCATGGTCCCCATCGGCGGCATGGGGCTGGCGCTCGGGCTGCTCGCTCCGCTCACGGTGGGATCGGCGGTCAACATCATCATCGCGGCGGTGGCCTACGCGATCGTGAAGCGCAGCAACATGATTTGATCAAGGCAAGAGCGCCCACAGGGGATGAAAAAGGCGTGTCGTATTCAGGCCGTTTAGAGATAGAGCGAGAGCTGGCAGAGCTGGCGGGACTGGCGGGCCCGAACGAGTTGGCGAGGTCGACGGAGTCGTCCGTCCTGATAGGCCCAGCGGGCGTCGGTTCGCTCGCCGGTTCACCGGAGGAAGTCGCGCGCACCATCCTCCGGCGACGCGTTGAGAAGCGTCGCGACCTGACGCTGGTGCGGCTTGCGGGCCCATATTACCTCGTCATCGCGTGCGACTCTGACGGCGGCATAGGCCCGAAACCCCGCGACACAGTCAAGGTGCCCGGCTATCTCGTAGGGCGGTTCGCTGCGCGCGTGCCGCTCATGGAGATGCTCGCCAGCGGCGCCCGTCCGCTGGTGTTGGTCGATACGTTGAGCGTGGAATTGGAGCCGACGGGCAAGGAGATCATCGAGGGCGTGAGGTTCGAAGCTGGTCTTGCAGGAATCGAAGGCGAGGGAGCAGTCACCGGAAGCACAGAAGACAACGTACCAACGGTCGCAACAGGGGTCGGAGTTACGGTCATAGGACTTGCGCAGCAACATCGGCTGAGAGCCGGGACCGCTGCTCCCGACGATATCATCGCAGCCGTCGGAGTCCCGAAGAGCGCACCCGGAGATGCAGTGACGATTGACGACCCTGAGATCGCAGATGTCCCTACGGTGATGAAGCTGGCACACATGGCGATGGTTCATGACATCTTGCCCGTCGGCTCCAAGGGAATTGAACACGAGGCCCGCCAGATGGCCGCGTCGGCCGGCCTCGGCGTCATCCTGACGCCAGATCTCGGCCTTGACATCAGGAAGTCGGCAGGTCCGGCTACGTGCGTGCTGGTCTCGGTAGCGGCAGCGGCGGGCAAGGACGGTGACGCTGCACGCCGGACGCGCCGGGCGCTCGACGAGATCCGTCGGGCCGTGGGCAAGCCCGTGGCACTCGTGGGCCGCCTCACACCTGACGGCGGCGATCCGGCGCGCTCGCGTTGAGAGCGGCCGAGAGCCGTGTCGCATGTGGGCGGGATATCTCGCGTCCACCGTACTAGGCGTCACCATTGCGTGTCGGCCCGCACGTTATGGTATCAGTCGACGCTCGGACCAGCATCAGCCTTCGCAGTGTGTCCACACGGAATCAGGGAGTGTATTGCAGTACATGGCAGAAGCAAGCGTTGCTCACGACGGAAGCATTGTCGAGGTCCGGTCGCTTTCATACAGGTACCCAAAAGGCAAGGCTCCCACCCTTAAAGGTATAACCTATGGCATTGATACCCCGCGCTTCGTCGCGATCATGGGCCCGACCGGCGCAGGCAAGACCACGCTCGCCATGACGCTCAACGGGCTTGTCCCGCAGTTCTTCGAGGGCGACATATCGGGGCGCGTCTCGGTCATGGGCATGGACACGCAGAAGTTCCGGATCCAAACGCTGGTTTCCAGGGTCGGCCTGGTGATGCAGGACCCCGAGACCCAGATCTTCGGCATCACCGTGAGGGAAGACGTGGCGTTCGGCCCGGGGAACATGGGGCTTCCCCCTGCGGAGATCGAAGGCCGGATCGCGGAGTCCCTCCGCGCGGTCCGCCTCGCCGGGTACGAGGGCCGGTTCACGAGCGAGCTCTCGGGCGGCGAGAAGCAGAGGCTGGCGATAGCAGGCGTGCTTGCGATGCGCCCGGACGTGCTCGTGCTGGATGAGCCCACGTCGGAACTCGACCCGCTGGGCCGCGACGAGATTTATGCGGCCGTTGACCGGCTGCGCCGCGAGCGCCATCTCACCATCCTGGCGGTTGAACACTCAAGCGAGGACATAGCCGAGCGGGCCGACGAAGTCGTCGTGGTAAACCAGGGTGAGGTAGTATGGCGCGGGCGGCCGCGCGACCTCTTCTGCAACGTCCCGCTGACTATGAGCTTCGGCATCAGGCCGCCCCAGGTGTGTGAGTTCGGGTGGAGGCTGTATGAACTGGGGCTTATCGGCCAGCGTGATGTGCCCCTTACGGTGAGCGAGGCAGCCGACCTTGTAAGGCGCATCCTGAAAGGGCGGAGCATTCCCCGGGGCGTTTCGCGCACGCTCCATGAAGCAGCTCCCGACGATTTCCCGCCCGTATCCCCGCCGCCCTGTCAGGCAACACCGCACGGGACGTCAGGTTACGGCGCGTCATCACAGATGCAAAGCGGGCCCGGCCGATCTGGCACGACCGCCTGCACGCCGGTCGCGATCAGGGTTGAAGGGCTGGAGCACAGCTACGGCCAGACCACCCAGGCCCTGCGCGGCATCGACCTGGAGATACGGCGCGGCGAGTTCGTGGCGCTCGTCGGCCAGAACGGCGCGGGCAAGACCACCTTGGTGAAGCACTTCAATAACCTCCTCAAACCCACGAGGGGCCGTGTCGAGATCGACGGCATCGACACGAGGGGTGAAACCATCGGCAGCCTCTCGCGGCGCGTGGGATACGTGTTCCAGAACCCGGACCACCAGATATTCTGCTCCACCGTGGAAGAGGAAGTAGGCTACGGCCTACGCAACCTGGGGCTTCCGCCCGAGGCAGCGCGGGAGCGCGTGCGCGAGGTGCTCAGATTCGTGGGGCTCGAGGCCGCGGCCGACCGCCATCCGTTCACGCTAGGCAAGGGAGAGCGGCAGCGCGTCGCCGTGGCATCGGTGCTGGTCATGAAGCCGAACATCCTCGTCATCGACGAGCCCACCACGGGCCAGGACTGGACGGGGGCCGAGCAGATGATGCGCCTCGTCCGCGACCTCCATCGTGCAGGACATACGATCATCATGATCACGCACGACATGCGCATCGTCGCGGAGTACGCAGAACGGGTGATCGTCATGCATAAAGGAAAGGTTGTGGCCGACGGGACACCGGCCGAAGTCTTCAGCCAGCGCGAGGTATTGCGCTCAGCCTGCCTCGCCCCGCCGCAGATATCGCTCCTGGCGGATGAGCTTGCAGACATCGGCATGCCTTCCGGAGTAACCACCGTGGACGAAGCCGTGGCACTCGTCTTGGCCTAATTCTTCCGGCCTGGCCGCTTTGGGTTAGCCTGGCTGACGACACCGATGACACCCGACCAGATGTGGGCCAAAAGCCTGCAGGAGTCTTCATGTGTATCGGAGGTTGCGTGTCGGAGGTTGCCGGTGCTTACGCTTCGTGACGCGCCCAGACTGTAGCGCCGTCCCCGGAGCGCAGCACGGCAATCCTTGGAGAAGCCATGAGCCGACTCGGGTGACACCGCTGCACCCAAATGCAGCAGAAGAATGCATCGCAGGAGGAATCACATGTTTCTCGAGTACATCCCCGGCCAATCCATTATCCACCGCCTCGACGTCCGGACGAAGGTCGTAGCATTCATCTGCCTCATGGTGGTTCTGTTCCTTTTCAGGAGCCCCGCCTATAACGCTGCTATCGTGCTTGTCGTGGCAGGAATCGCCGCAGCCGCGCGCCTGCCCGCCCGGAGGTTGTGGGGAGTGCTAGGGCCGCTCGTCCCGGTGTTTGCCATCATCATGGTCATAACCGGCTATACGTACCCGGCGTCCATGTTCACCACCGAGACGGCGCGGAGGGTCATCTTCTACTCGTGGCCAGGGCGCCACCTGCCAGTGTCCGCGGGTGGCATCCTTTACGGGCTCACCTTGCTTCTCCGGATCCTCACCATGGTGGTGGCGTCGTCCGTCCTCACGCTCACGACGCCCCTGGACGACTTCCTCCAGCTTCTGCGGGCCATGCGCGTCCCGTACGAGATGTCGTTCATCATCACAACGGGCATTCGCTTCGTGCCTACGATGGAAAAGAAGGCTGCGATGGTCCTGGACGCACAGAGAGCGCGCGGCGCCATGGTCGAGACCGGCGGCATGATACAGCGCATCAAGGCGTACGTCCCGGTCATGGTCCCGATGATCGTTGACTCCATCCGGATGTCCGAGAATCTCGCGTGCGCCATGCTCAACCGGGGCTACGGCGCAACGCGAAACTGGACGACCCTCCGGAAGATGGTCATGCGCCCGCGCGACTACCTTGTGCTTGCGGCTTGCGTCGCTCTCACCGTCGCGGCCGTCGCGGCCGCACGGCGCGGTTACGGAGCGCTCTGATCTCAGCATCACTTCACGGGAGGTTCCTTCAATGAACGACACTCTATTCGAACGCGCATACGGATGTCTCATGGGAGTTGCCGTCGGCGACGCGATGGGAATGCCTTCGTCGCTCATGACGCCGGACGGGATCCGGCGCCAGATAGGCCGCATAGACAGGTTCCTGCCTGCCCCGCCCGGACACTTCATCCATGACGGCCTGCCGGCTGGGAGTACGACCGACGATACCGCGCAGACCCTTGCGGTGGCCCGCGCGATCATCGGCGACCGAGGCAGAGTAGTGCCCGAGAGCGTAGCGCGGGAGATTCTGGCCTGGGCCGAGTCCATAGGGGCCCTCGACGAAGGGGCGCTCGTGCTCGGGCCCAGCTCGCGGACGGCCCTGAGGCTCCTGCGCGACGGCCTGCCCCCTGCCGAGGCAGGCAAGTCCGGGGAGACAAACGGCGCGCCCATGCGGATTAGCCCGGTCGGCATCATCCATCCGGGCGACCTCCTCAGTGCGGTAGCCGACACCGAACTCTGCTGCCTGCCGACCCACGGCACGAGCGTCGCCATCTCCGGCGCCGCCGCGGTGAGCTGTGCCATCGCATCCGCCATGGGCGGGGAGACGTCCTTCGAACAGGTGATACGCGCTGCGATGCGGGGAGCCGACCTCGGGGCGACCCGCGGACGGGTGGTAGCTGCGCCCTCCATCGCGAGGAGGATCGAGTGGGCCGTGGACCTCGCTCTCTCGGCCGGCAGCGAATCGCGCGCGTGCCAGGACCTGTACGACCTGGTTGGGACCACCGTCGCCACATCGGAGACCGTGCCGGCCGCCCTCGCCCTCTTCGCTCTTGCCGGGGGCGACCCGATGAAGACCGCCGTCCTCGCCGCGAACACCGGCGGCGACTGCGACACCGTGGGCGCCATCGCGGGCTCGGTGGCAGGCGCGTTTGCGGGAATCGCTGCCTTCCCCGGCGATGCCATCGAAACCATCGAGCGCGTCAACAGGCTCGACCTCCGCGCCGCTGCCGCAGCGCTTGTAGAAACCATCAAGCGTTGACGCCCATGCCCGTTGACGTTCACGCCGACCCCACGCGTCTCTCCCCTTTCTTGGCACACGCCGCGACGACCTGGTTCCGCGAGGCCGTCGCGGCGTGACATCGCGCCCATCGATGGTCGCCGCCGGTCATGGGGTCAGGGTCTCTTCTACTAAGTATGGCGCCATAAGTTTGCGCCATCTTCGCTGACGGTGTTGGGGCTCGCGGTGCTTGCCAGGGCGGGGCGCCTGGAATTTGGCTGGCCCGCGCGCCGAATTCGAACGCATCTCACCGCACGCGCCGTCCCCGGAGGGCAACACCGGCAACCCTGGACAGGACTTGCGCGCTGAAAAGCAGCGCTAACGTGTGGCAATCTACTCAGTGCTTTCGGCTGCGCCGGGACACGATCTCGGCCGCTCGATCGAACTCGGGCTTGAGACGCGGATAGAGATCCCGATACAGGCCGTAATACTCCTCGTACATGCCCACGCCGGACAGCTGCGGCTCAGTTACACCGGCGGGCTTGATGGTTCTCTCGCATGCCTCAGGCACGCTTCCGTAGACCCCTGCCCCCACTCCCGCCAGGAGCGCGGCGCCGTAAGCTGGTCCCTCGGTAACCTCGAGGGTGACGAGGGGGGATCCGAACACGTCTGCGATGATCTGCCTCCACAGCGTGCTTCTTGCTCCGCCGCCGGAGACCCGCACCTCCCCAATGGAAACGCCGAGCGCCTTAACAAGCCCGAGGCAGTCTCGCAAGCTGAAGGCCACGCCCTCCATGACCGCCCGGGCCATGTGGGCCTTTGTGTGGCGCAGAGAAAGCCCGAAGAATACGCCGCGGGCGTTGGGGTCTGGATACGGCGTCCTCTCGCCGGCCACGTACGGCAGGAACACCAGGCCCTCACACCCGGGTTCGGCGTGCGCGGCCTCGGCCGTGATGATCTCATACGGATCCGCTCCGGCGCATCTCGCCACCGCCACCTCGGCCTCGCACAGCGCATCGCGGAACCAGCGCATCGAGCCGCCCGCCCCCAGCGTGACTCCCATGGCGTGCCACTTGCCGGGCACGGCGTGGCAGAACGTGTGAAGCCGCCCCTCAGCGTCAAGCGCAGGTTCGTCCATATACGCAAATACGACGCCGCTCGTGCCCACTGTCACGGATATCGCTCCCGGCTTCACGATCCCATTGCCCACGGCCCCCGCTGCCTGGTCGCCGCCGCCTCCGACCACGGGCGTCCCCTCCGCAAGGCCGGTCTCGCGCGCCGCCGCCTCCGTGACCCGCCCGGTCACCTCCGGGGATTCGTAACATCTGGGGAGCCAGTCCTCACTAACCCCGAGCGCGCCGAGGACGGCCTGCGACCACCTGCGCCCCTTCACGTCGAACAACAGGGTGCCTGAAGCGTCTGAAACCTCCGTCGCGTACTCGCCCGTGAGCATGAACCTTATGTAGTCCTTGGGGAGCAGGACCTTGCGGATCTTCTTGTATACGTCCGGCTCGTGGTCCCTGACCCAGACGATCTTCGGCGCCGTGAAGCCTGTGAGAGCTGGGTTGCACGTAAGCTCGCGAAGGCGCTTTGCGCCGCCGATGGCCCCGGTGATCCAGCGGCATTCGTCCCAAGTCCGCTGGTCGCACCACAGGATGGCCGGCCGAAGGACCTCCCCCTCCCCGTCGAGCAGGACGAGCCCGTGCATCTGGCCTGTGAGCCCCACGCACCCGATGTCGGCGGCCTTCACGCCGACTCGCTCGCATGCTCCGCACGCCTTCCGTATGGCGGCAACGGTGGCGGCCCACCAGTCACGCGGATCCTGCTCCGCCCAGTTGGGGTGCGGGGTGTGGAGAGGGTAGGTCTCCGTCGCCGATGCGGCAGTAGCCCCATCCTCGTTCGTGATGACGACCTTCGTGCCTGAAGTCCCTACGTCGATGCCCAGGAGCAGCGGCAAAGCGGACACCCCCTGTGGAACACCCGGGGCCTGGCAGCCCACCAGGCCCCGGGTATCGCAAGTTCGCACGTCACTCCAAATGCCCGATGCCCGACTAGAACACCGACTCCGGCGTGTAGTAGTCCTTCGCGTTCTCTCTCGTGACGAGTTCAGCGCTGAGGATGACTTTCGACGGAAGCTTGTTCTGGTAGAACCCGTTCAGCTTCTGGTCACGAAGCGCCATCACCGCCATGCTTACGCCGGTGGCTATCATGGACGGCGGATAGGTGACGTCGGCGCGCACCAGCGGGTCGCCGTCGATTATCATCTTGATGATATCCTTGGAGCCCGCGCCCCCCAGGAAGAGCTTGATGTCCTTGCGACCCGACTCCTTGTACGCCTGAAGAACGCCCTTCAGCACGTCGTCGTCCTGCGCCCAGACGCCATCGATCTCCTTATACTTCTGGAGGTAGTTCTCCATTATCTCGAGGCCCTTCTGCGTCGACCAGTAGGCCGGCTGGGAATCGAGGATCTCGATGCCGGGGTACTCCTTCATGACGGCCTTGAACGCCTCGACGCGCTCGGTGTTGATGACGCAGGGGATTCCCTCGAGGACCACGATCTTGCCTTTCCCTTTTAGCTCCTTGGCCATCCATTCGCCCGCGACCCTTCCGAGACCAGGGTTGTCGCCGGCGACGTAGATGTTCTCAACGGGCTTGGTGAGACCCCTGTCGACTGAGACGATGAATATCCCCTTCTTGCTCGCCTTTTCTACAACAGGTGTGAGCGGCGCCGAGTCATGGGCGAGGATGACGAGTGCGTCTATGCCCTTGACCATCAGGTCCTCGACCTGGCCCACCTGCTGTTGGGCAGAGTCGGCCGTGACGAGGAAGAACGTGACGTCCTTGTCCTTCGCCTGCCAGTCGCTTATGGCCTTCTTGGCCCACCAGACGATGCCGCCCGTCCAACCGTGGTCCGCCGTGGGAATCGAGACGCCTACCCGGATCTTCTTGGGCGCCGCAATCGCGGAACCAAGCAGAACCGTTGCCGTCAGGCACAGCGTCAGCAGCAGGACCAGCCCAACTCTGAACCTCTTCATCACCATATCTCCTCCTTCAGCATTGCAGTGAGTTTCCGCTGTCTACCAGGTGCCAGACTCCCTCTACGCATAACCACACCAACGAACGCCTCGCGCATCAATGCCTGGTGGCTCTCACCCCCAACCAGAACACCAGCCTTCGCATCCCCCCGGCCCGGGCGTCGTCAACCTGGCCACGAGCCTGTCGGTCAGCCGGACTCGTGGCCATCATCCGATGGACCGTCAGCCTTGCGGCCCCTCGGCTCCGCCGCCTCGCGGCCTTCCCGGCCCGCCGGCCCCCGGCCGCCCGGTCTCCCGGAATCTATCTCAGCGTCCGTCTATCGCCGCTTGCCCTGAATGAGCACCGCGCCGATGATCACAAGCCCCTTGACGGTCCCCTGCAGGTACGGAGACACGCCAAGCATGTTCAGCATGTTGTTGATTATCCCGAGGATGATCGCTCCAAACACGGTCCCCGGGATCGTGCCGCTCCCGCCTGTCAGCGGCGTGCCGCCGATGATCACCGCTGCGATGGCGTCAAGCTCGAAGTTCAGCCCGGCGTTCGTGGAGCTTATGGAGTTGAGCCGCGATGAAAGCAGGACTGCTGACACCGCAACTGTCAAGCCCACGACAAGATACGAGGTGAACCTGATGACCTCGGTCTTTATCGCGGCGTACCTGGCCACCCTCTCGTTCGATCCCACGGCACATACGTACCGCCCGTACCGGGTGCGCGTCAGGACGATGTGGAAGACGACCGCAAGCCCCAGCATTATCCACACCGGGACGGGAATGCCGATGAGGTCGCCCATCCCGAGTTCGGGATACATCGAACTTGCCGAGCGGAATTCCCCGGCATTGCTGATATACAGGGTCAGGGACCGAAATATGGCCATGGTGCCCAGCGTGGCGACGAACGGCGCAACCTTGCCAACGGTGATGATTAGCCCGTTCGCCGCCCCGCCCGCAAGCCCGAGGAGGATCCCCACGGCGATGGCAACGACGATCGCCGCGATCTCCCCGATCTCGCCGCCGAACCCGTTGAGGGTCAGGATGACGATGCCGCCGACGAGCGCGGTCATCGATCCCACTGAGAGGTCGATGCCGCCCGAGATGATCACGAACGTCATCCCCAGCGCGATGATCCCGGTGTACGAGATCTGTCGCAGTATGTTGAGAAGGTTCTGCAACTGCAAGAAGTATGGGCTCGCAATCGATGACACGATGAAGAGCAGGATCAACGCGTAAAGCGAGCCGAACCTCTCGTAGTCGAGCCTCTTCGGAATCACCTTCTTCGGAATTGCCCTGATGTTCATGTCAGGAAGCCCGTCCCTTCAAGCCTGTAGCATAGTACATGATCTCTTCCTCGCAGATGCGGTCGCCTTCGAGGATGCCCGCGATGCGCCCGTCGCGCATCACTGCCACCCGGCTGCACATGCCGATGATCTCCTCGAGTTCCGAGGATATCAGGATACATGAGATGCCCGACGTAACGAGTTGCCGGATGAAGTCGTATATCTCCTTCTTCGCGTTCACGTCTATCCCGCGTGTGGGCTCATCCAGGATGAATACCTCCGGCCCTGGATCGAGGCTCTTCGCAAGCGACACTTTCTGCTGGTTTCCACCGCTCAGGAACTCCAACCTCGTCTCGATGGACGGCGCCTTGATGTTGAACGCGTCCACGTAGAACCTGGCCTTCTCCCGCTCCTTCCTGGCGTTGATGAGGAGCCTGCAATACTTGCCGAGCGAGACCAGGGTCGTGTTGGCGACCAGGTTGAAGCTGGTGAGGATACCGATCCCCTGCCGGTCCTCCGACAGGTAGGCGATGCCGTGCCTTATCGCGTCGCCGGGCGAGTTCACCACGCACTCCTTGTCGTGGACGAGGATCTTCCCCGAGGTCTTCCTTCGCACCCCGATCAGCGCCTCGGCAAGTTCGGTGCGTCCCGCCCCGATGAGCCCGGCGAACCCCAGTATCTCGCCCTTCTTGAGGTCGAAGCTGATATCGTGGAGCACGCCCTTGACTGAAAGGCCCTCCACCCTTAACACGGTCGTCCCCTGGGCCTCGACCTTCTCAGGGAAGATCGTGTCAAGCTCCCGCCCCACCATTCGCTTCGCTATCTCGTGCTCGCTCAGGTCCTCGGCTGGGTCGATGCTCACAATCTCTCCGTCCCGCAGAACCATCACCCGGTCGCAGACGCGCTTTACTTCCTTCAGCCTGTGGGAGATGAAGATGACCGTGACGCCCCTCTCCTTGAGACGGCGCATGAGGGCCAACAGGACGTCGATCTCGTACTGGGTCAGCGACGCTGTGGGCTCGTCCATTATCAGGACCTTCGGGTCATGGGTGATCGCCTTCGCGATCTCCACCATACGCTTCTGGGCGACGCTGAGCCTGTCGATCCTCTCGTCGGGCGCGATGTCGGTGTGCAGGTCATGGAGCAACTCGCGCGCCTTCGACATCATCTTCTTCTTGTCGAGGAGCCAGGCGCCCACCCGGTACTCGTTCCCGAGGAAGATGTTCTCGTAGACGTTGAGGTCGCTCACCAGGTTGACTTCTTGAGGGATCATGGCGATACCGATCCTCTTCGCCACCCCTGCGTCCCTTATGTGGACGGGCTTTCCATCGAAGAAGATCTGCCCCTCCGAGGGGGTGTAAGTGCCGCCAAGTATCTTGATGAAGGTGGACTTGCCGGCACCGTTCTCGCCCACAATGCCGAATACCTCGCCCCGGCGGATCTCGACGTTGACGTCCTTCAGGACATACACTCCCGAGAACTCCTTGGAGATACCGGCGGTCTTGATGATCACGCCATCCATGCCATCCATGCGACTCTGCATGAGATCCTGCGATCCTCCTGGCCCGGGGGCCCTCACTTCTTCATCGCCTGGTCGAAGGCGAGCGCCGACGGCTTGAAGTCGACCTTGCGGACGAACTCGAGGGCCTGTCTGGCGCCGAATTCCCGGTCCATGCCGCTATCTTCCCACTCGACTGAAAGCGGCCCATCGTAATTCATGTCGTTGAGCGCCCGGATTATCTCCTCGAAGTTGACGTCGCCGTGGCCGAGGGAGCGGAAGTTCCAGCCCCTACGGCTGTCGCCGAACGGCAGGTGCGACCCGAGTATGCCCGAGCGACCGTCGAGCTTGACGGCGGCGTCCTTCATGTGCACGTGGTACACGCGATCGGCGAACTCCCGCAGGAAGAGGTGCGGGGTCACACCCTGCCACAGGAGGTGGCTCGGGTCGAAGTTCAAGCCCATGGTCGGACGGTGCTCGAACGCCTCGAAGAGGCGCTGGGTGGTATAGAAGTCATACGCTATCTCAGTCGGATGGACCTCGAGCGCGAACCTGACGCCGCAGCGATCGAACTCATCAAGAATGGGGGTCCAGAGCCTCACGATCTCCCTGAACGCGTCGTCGATCATCTCCTCGGAGGTCTGCGGGAACGAGTAGAAGAACTTCCAGATGGGGGAGCCCGTGAACCCGGTGACCACGCGGCACCCCATGTTCTTCGCGGCTCTCGCGGTGTACTTCATCTCCTGGATCGCCCACTCACGAATCGCCTCGGGCTTACCCTTCACTGCCGGCGGGGCGAAGTTGTCCAGGCGCGCGTCGTAGAGGTCGCCCACGCACTGCCCGGCGAGGTGCGCCCCGAGCGCCCAACACTTCAGGTTGTGTTTCGCGAGGATCGCCTTCCGCTCCGCCACGTAGTCCGGGTCCTCGGCGGCCCGCTTCACGTCCATGTGATCGCCCCAGCAGGCGATCTCCAGGCCGTCGTATCCCCACTCCCCTGCTTTCCGGCACATCTCCTCAAAGGTCAGGTCGGCCCACTGCCCGGTGAAGAGAGTCACTGGCCTCGCCATCTCAGACTACCTCCCTTGGACCAGAATCTCAGACTCGAAACCGACTCGCAGGGCCGCGCGCGAACAGGCCCTGGCACCAGGACCCTGCTGCATGGGACCTCACATGCACGGGGCTTCGCGTCAACCCACCTTGACCCACGTAGCACCCTTCTTCGAACTCTCCACGCACTTGTTGATGAACCTCACCCCGGCGATGCCCGCCTCTGCGCTCGGGAAATCCATGTCTTCAGGGGCCGGCGTTTCACCCGCCCGCTTCTTCATCAGGGCGCCGATGAAGGTCGAGTAGATGTTCGCGAACGCCTCGTAATAGCCCTCAGGGTGCCCGGACGGGATGCGCGAGAGCCGCGCAGCAGCAGGGTAGAGATAACCCTCGCCCCTCGACAGCACCTGGACGGGCTGGCCGAGGTAGGCGACCTTCAGGCAGTTGGGGCTCTCCTGCGCCCACTCGATGGAGCCTTTGGTGCCGAATATCCTCACACGCAGGTCGTTGTCGTGGCCTATCGCCACCTGCGAGCAGTGGTACACTCCGGTCGCGCCGCCCTCGTATCTCACGAGGATCTCTGCGTTGTCATCGAGGCTGCGATTCTCGCCGAAGACGTCGAGGCTCGCGCAGAGGGACTCTATCTTGAGCCCCGTTATGTAGGAGACCAGGTTCTCGATGTGGCTCCCGATGTCGCCCACGCAGTTGGAGATGCCGGTCTGCGCCGGGTCCGTCCGCCACGAAGCCTGCTTTTGCCCTGTCGCCTCGAGTGGGGTCGCAAGCCACCCCTGCAGGTACTCGGCGGAGACCACCCTGATGTCGCCCATGTCGCCGCGGCGGATCATCTCACGGGCGTGTTTCACCATGGGATACCCAGTGTACGTGTAGGTGACCGCGACGAGAAGGCCGTTCTCCTTTGCTATGCGGGCGAGGTCCTCGGCCTGTTCCACCGTGAAGGTGAAAGGCTTGTCGCACACCACGTTGATGCCGTTTTCGAGGAACGCCTTCGCCACCGCGTAGTGAGCATAGTTCGGCGTCACGATGGACACGAAATCGATCCCGTCATCCCTGGTGGCCTCCTGGCGCGCCATCTCCTCGAAATCGCGATACAGGCGCGACTCGTCGAGCCCCAGGCTCTTGCCCGTTGCCAGAGTGTTCTCGTGCTTTCTCGAGAACACGCCCGCCGCAAGCTCCGCTTTCCCATCGAACATCGCAGCTTTCCTGTGGACGTCCCCGATGAATGCACCGGGGCCGCCCCCGACCATCCCGAAGCGAAGCTTCCTGACGGCGGATCCGCCGTCCTTGCCCTCGATCACGGTACCACTCCCCTTCCGGATAGGATGTGTTTTGGCGTCATCCCCTGGCGAAAGACATGTCCATCCCCATGGCCCTGAAGATCTCGGTGTACGCCTTCACCGCGTCCCTGCCCCGCTCAGCGGCGGCCATGGCCTCCTCGTCGATCCTTGACGCGATCTGATCGATGAACTCCCATTGGATGATGCTCTGCTTCACAGCCTCGACCTGGTTCTCCGTGTACGGGAACAGGTCGTAGCCGATGCGCTCGCCCCGGCTCCCGTAGCCGGCCTTCTGAAGTTCGCGGGCGAGCGCGATGGTCTCGGTGAAGAAGCTTGCGCCGACCATGTTGTCATCGTCGAACGTCCCCCAGCCGCTATTAGCGTGCTGGTGGCCGAGGAGGCCTTCCTTCGCGAGGAGGGCCGCGTACTCGGCGAGGTGCTCGCCGTTCATGAGCAGGTGCTGCCAGTCCATGTTGAGCTGCAGATTGCTCGTATCGACGCCTTTCTCCCTGAGCTTCCATACCACGTAGAGGCTCATGCCCATGTTCCGCATGAGGATCTTCATGGCGGGCTCGCTGTTCTTGTGCTCGAGGAACACCGTCACGCCTCTGGCAGCGGCGTGGCTCACGGCCTCAGCAATGCCGTCTATGAAGTAGGACCACACCTCTTTGTAGTCGGCCTGGAACGGGTAGTTGTATCCCTCGCCGCCGGGCCAGATGATGAACCTCGCTCCTATGTGGGCAGCCAGGTCGATCCCGCGTTTCGTGATGGAGACCGCCTCCTGACGACGCTCCTTCCTGGGATTGATGAACGACCCCTGCGCGAACTCGGGGAACGAGAAGAGACCCAGGGCCAGGCAGTAAATGTCCTTCGGTCCCAGGGCTTTCCTGACAGCGTCGAGGTTGTCCTCATTGAGCTCGTTGGGGTAGTGGAACTCGAAACCGTCGACGTAGTCGGCGAGGCCTTCTGCGGCGCGGGCGGTGCGCTCCGCCATGGTCTCTTTGATCGCCTCGGGATGGTAGCCCCCGGGCATGAACCTCGTCGCGTTGGGCCCGAAAGCCCAGATCCCTACGGAGTTCTTGAGCCGTCGTTTCATTGCCATGCCTCCCGTGTTGCGGTTCCTGAATCCATGATTAAGACATGCGGGCCGACACTTGTGTAGCCACTTTCACTGCCCTGCTCCACCGTTGCCACCCTGTCTCACGTTCCCGTGTAACACTCGCTCGCAGGCCGGCGCCCCGCCGCCCGTCTCAGCCTGCCGCGGCGCGCCCCCGGCCGTCAGAGCCTGCGCTGCGGTGCCGCTTCCCCATCGTCCTGCGTCTGTGCCGCCGGGGCTAGAAGTCTATCCTTGGCAGACTCAGGAAGTCGCTCAGCACGAGCGACACTCCCCCGATCGCACATGCGTCGGGACCGAGCAGCGCCGGCACAACCCTGACGCCCCTGATGAGCTGGGACAACCCCCGCGCCTCCATCTCTCTGGTGGCCTCATCGAGCACCCAGTGCCCGCAACGACCGATGGTGTTTCCAACGATGACGACCTCCGGGTTGAAGGCGTTCACGAGGCCTGCGATTCCGATCCCGAGGTATCTTCCTGTTTCCTGCAGGACACGTCGCGCTGCAGAATCGCCGCGCTCGCAGGCGTCCACGATCAGATCGACTGAGACTACCATGGATGCTGCGTCTTCCGGCTCGTCTGACGACCTTGTCGTTCTTGCCATACCAGCCATGTCAGTCATGGCGCCCACGCCCGCGCCCGGCTTGCCTGCCGCATCCGGCGCGCTCGCGCTGTCTGCCGTTCCAGCCACGTTTGCCGGATCCGCCGCGCCACCCGGAGCGCCTGCAACACCCTCAGGGCAGGCAGCGCCCACGGCACCGGCGGAGCCCGCGGCGCCCATGGACCCTGCAGCGCTGGCCTCCTGGCGGCGCCCGGCAAGCAACTCCCGAAGGACGCTCGCTTCACCGTGCTCCAGCATCTCTCGGACCCTGCGCAGCGTCGCGGTCTCGGACGCGAGGACCTCCCAGCACCCTCGGTTCCCACAGCCACATACCGGCCCGTCGGGAAGGATCGTGAAATGGCCCAGCTCGCCGGCGTAACCTGTGGCGCCGCGGTACAGCTCTCCGTTCACGACGATTCCAGCGCCAAGGCCCACGCCGACGCTCAGGTAAACCATGTGGCGTATCCCCTGCCCCGCGCCGAACCATTTCTCGCCGAGCGCGCCCACGTTGGCCTCGTTGTCCACGTAGACCGGGGCGTCGAACCGCTCCTGCAGCACGCCCTTGAGAGGCACGTTCTTCCACCTGAGGTTGGGCGCGAACCTGAGGACGCCGTGCTCCATCTCGACCAGCCCCGGCACGCCTGCACCTATGCCAAGAAGGCCGTGAGGCGTGGGCGGCGCGCCAGCCAGAATGTCCGCGATGCCGTCCAGCATCTTCTCGAGGATCCGCTTTTCCCCCATCTCCGGGCTGATGCTGAGCCTCTTGCGAGCGAGCACCTGCGCCCGGAGGTCTGCAAGGATGATCAGAATGTAGTTGACGCCGAGGTCGACTCCGACGATCACGCCGGCCCCCGCGTTGAGCTGCAGCATTATGGGCTTGCGTCCCATGGCCGAGGTGCCGGTGCCTATCTCTTTCACGTAGCTGTCGACGATGAGTTCGTCCACGAGCGACGACACCGTCCCTCGGGTCAAGCCCGAGACCCGCGCGATCTCCGCCCGCGAGATGGGCGCGTGTCGCCATATGATGTTGAGAATGACCGCCTTGTTGAGCTCCTTCACAAGGTCCTGGTTGCCTGTTGTGGGGCCTTTTCTATCAACGAATGCCTTGTTCATCAGCGCGTTCCTTAGATAGTTTGTTCGTTGCCCAAACTTTATGGGTGTCACTTCGCCGCTCGCCCCGGAATTCCTTCTTCCTGTCCGTACGTGTTTGCGCTTTTTTCGCAGAGCCCGGACAGGCCGGCCACAGGGCGAAGAAAGGCCTGCCGGGCCCGCTCACGAGGCCCGGCAGGCACCACAGGCGTGTCGCAGCCGTGAGGTCACGCCCCCGATCGCCCACTCCTTATCGCGTCCAGAACCGCCCTGGCGGCCGGGACGCCCTGCAGGAATTTGTCCAGTTGCTCACAGGGATACCCCCCGCAATGTGCGCAGTTCTCGACCTTGGTGCGGATGCCGCACGCTCGTATGGGACACTCGCCGCAGTAGCCGCCGAGCCTGCCGTGGAAGGCCAGGCACCCATCGCAAATACAGTCCTCCGCGGTAACGGTGATGCCCAGTTCCTCCGACCACTTCTCAGCCGTCTTCCTCCTCCCCTCTTCGTCGTTGTTCTGCGTGGCGATGTACGCGGGGCATTCGCTGCACACGAGTCCGCAGTAAGCCACCATGCGGTTCATCTGGCTTCTCCTCCTCCGCAAAATCGTGCCGGGTCTCCGGCCAGGCTTGGGCGAACATACATTCGCCATCAACACCATTATGCCGGATCCTTCCTCGGAAGTCAATACCATCCTCGCTGCGGTGACGGCCTCCTCATCATCCAGCGGAGCGCCATTCCTGCCCGCGTTAAGAGCCAAGTATGGCGCCATAAGTTTGCGACACTTTTTCTGACGGCGTTGGGGTTGCCGGTGCTTGCACGACGGGGCGTCGAGAATTTGGCTAGCCTTGAGCGCCAAATTCGAACGAGGCGCGCCGCAAGCGCGCCGTCCCCGGAGGGCAACACCGGCAACCCTGGACAGGACTTGCGCGCTGAAAAGCAGCGCGGATTTGTGGCGATCTACTTAGCACCATCCCCGCTGCGGTTATCGCCTCTCTTCGGTCGGGCGATTCAGACTTTGCAGGAATGCCTCCCCTCTCCTTCGAAATAGATAGCCAGTATACGCGGGCGTGACGGGGTGGCCCCCAGGGGATCCGGACGTATGCTCAGGTGGTGTCCATACGACCAGTGCCGCACGGCATCCACACGATGAACGTCGCTTGGCATCTAGGTATGGCGCGATGAGTCTGCGCCACTTCTCCTGATGCTATTGAGGTTGCCAGTGCTAGCTAAGTATGGCGCCGTAGGTCTGCGCCACTTTTCCCGACGGTGTGGGGTTGCCGGTGCTTGCTGGGGCGGGGCGCCTGGAATTTGGCTGGCCCGTGCGCCAAATCCGAACGAGGCTCACCGCAGGCGCCGTCCCCGAGTGCAACACCGACGACCCACCAGATGTGGGGAAACCGGGAGGGACTAACGAACGAGACTGTTGAACTTCCCCAGTACCTGCCAGTTTGGCGGAGCACGGCGATGGTTTTGCGCGATTCAACCGAGCCGTGTTGCCGTAATGTGGGAAACATCAACAGTCTCACGAACCCTTATCTAGAGG
>JBLNDE010000046.1:0-16063 GCA_050261335.1 Bacillota bacterium | reverse complement strand
ATAGGGCGGCAGTGATGATGCACGTCACGGATCAGGCGCGAATGCGTGACGTATGGAACTCTTCATGAGGAACCTGTGAAGGAGGGAACGGATAAGGCGGGAACGATGACGCACGTCACCGATTGACTGCTTATGCGTGACGTGCGGAATGGCAAGAGCCCGACGAGTGACGCACGTCACGCGCCCCCTGGCACATGTGACGTTGGGAACGCGTATGGCCGTGACGGGTGATGTGCGTCACCCGATAGCTGTCAACGATGACGTGGGGAACTCTTAGCGAAACACGCGTGACCTACGTCAACCGTCAACTGAAGCGACTGAATAGTCAAGCATCGGCAATACCACGAGATGCATACGTGACAGAGTAGTCGTCCATGCCAGGCGTTGACCGACACCATCGAAACGAGCCAGTGGCCAGAGCGCACCGTGTTACCAGGAGCTACCCGTGTACCGGCGGCAGCAACAGTAGTAATGAGGAGTATCTTCGGCGGTTATTCGCTTCATGCGCCTGCAGAAGGCTCGGATGGGTTTGTTCGGCAGTCCTTTCCATGCAGGTCCAGGATGAGCTGCACCTCGCCGCGGCCGATCCCGACCCGTCTCGCAATCTCCGGCACGGTGAGGCCCTGGTCTGCAAGGCGGAACACCAGCGCGTGTTTCTCGGAAACCCCGGGAACACGCGTCGCTGCCTGGCCCCCTCCCTCCGCCTCCGCGCAGGTGGCCTCCACCTCCACACTGGCAGCTTCCGCGCTTGTAGTGACACCGGCAACGCCCGCGTTAAGCTGGCGAGCTTCAGGCCGTAGCGGTGCGTCCACCACCTGAGGCCCCGGCGCTGGCCCTGGACCTTCGTGCTGCTCAGTTTCGCGCTCGAGGGCCCCCAGCACTTCCCTGAGCCGCACGATCCTGGACTCCGCCTCGTCAAGAAGCCTGGCGGCAGCGCCGGCTTTCGCCTCAAGGTCCTGGATGGCCCTTGCCGCAGCCGCCTCGATTGCGCGAGTCGCATCAGAAACGGCGTCGCCCGCGCCTGGGTCGCTCGCGCGTTTGCCGCGCTCGCGCTTGTGGCCCTCGCGTCCGCTCGGAATGGCCTGCGCGCGTCGCTCGCCGAGCATCATCCCCACGGAAAAGACTATGAACAAGATGCCGGCCACGATGACGACCACCGCCGCAAGGATGTCCCAGGGCACCTGAGATAGCGCTAGATTGTCCACGCTCTAGACCTCCACATCGATTATTCGCCCGGGCATCGGGGATTCGTCGCCCGTTCCGGTCGGAGCGGTTCCAGCCGGAGCTGTTCCGGATGCGCCGGTTCCGGCGGGCGCATCCGGCGCGTCTCCGCCGCCACGCTCTCCTCGCGCCCGTGCCTGCCCGGAGTCGGCCTCTCCTGAACCCTTGCGGCGCTGCTCCTTTTCGTCGCGGATCTTCTCCTCCTCTGCCCTGGGCGACGACGTCACCTGGGAAGACCTCTCCTCGGCGCGCTTCGAAAGCTCCGCCGCAAACGCCTGCTGCCCCGCGGCCGCCGTCTCGCTTTGAATCCTTTGGACTCGCTCGGCCTCCCCTGCCCGGGCCACGGCGTTCTGGACATCCACAGAACGCACGGACATCTTCCTCGCCCCCTCAGTTGTCCTGATCACCGCCTGGCATCAGCCTGGACCTGAGCCTGAGCACCGCACGGGTATGGAGTTGCGAGACCCGCCCCTCCGAGACCCCCAGTATCTCCGCTATCTCCCTCACCGTCAGCTCATCGTGGTAGTGCAGGGTCACGACGAGCTTCTCCCGCTCGGGCAGCTCGTCGATGGCGCTGGCAAGCCGCTCCTTGAGATCCCCAGCCTCGCATACGGCAAGCGGGTCGGGGCTTTCCGGGTCCGGGACCGCGTCCAGCACGGTGACTTGGCGCCCGTCCTCGCTCGTCTGTATGATCTCGTCAAGCGAGAGGACAGCACCCCGCGAGACATCCGCCACCATCTTGTGGAACTCCTCGAGGCTCACCCCGATCTCCGCCGCGGCCTCCTCGTCGGTAGCGGGCCGTTCGAGCCGCCTTTCAAGGGCCGCGTATGCGCGGGCGATTCGCCTGGCGTTTTGCCGGACGGACCTCGGAACCCAGTCCGCCTCCCTCATCCCGTCGGCCATCGCACCCTTGATCCGAGTCTTCGCATACGTCTCGAATTTCACGCCCCTGCCGGGATCGAACTTCTCGACGGCCTCGATGAGCCCGATGACCCCCCATCCTACCAGGTCCTCGTATCCGACCACGGCGGACAGCTTCATTGCCATCCCCCCGGCTAGGACCGGGACCATCGGCAGGTAACGGGCGATGAGTTCCTCTTTGGCTCCGGGGTCTCCCCCGGACTTATACTGGTCCCACAGTTCCTCGGTAGCCACGGCGCTACAGCAACCCCCTGCGGCGAAGTTCCAGCTGACGCTGCAGGACGTACCTGGCCAGCGTGTCCCGCTGCCTTTCGTCGATGTCCTTGAACTCCACCGCTATCTGCTGAACTCTCCCTGCTTCGTCGGTCTCACCTGTGGACACCCTCACGACGACACCCTTGGCGTGAACCTTGCCGTCGGGAAGTTCCAGCTCCACGTCGACCTCGGAGCCGACCTTCAGGTCAGGCCTGGACTGCCAGGTCACGATGAGCGCCCCGCCGCCGGACACGTTCGTGGCGGTCGCCTTGTGAGGAACAACGCGTTCCCTGGCTCTATGGTCGAGGCAGCGGTACCGCGCCGGAAGCGAGACGTTCACCCGGGCGAACCGGCGCCTCTGGTCACGCACGATCTCGTCAGGCTTCGCCAGCTGGAGCATGGGAAAGGGATGGACGATCACCATTTCCACGATGGTCTTGAACTTGTACACGGCATCCTCCTGGACCGTCTCGACCCTCACCTCGTCGCCTTCGGAAAGCCTCAGAACGACCCCCTTGCGTGTCGGGGCAGCGACCACCACTGCGTCAAAGCCGACGTCCTCCACTCGACTCGGGTAACTGCCTGCGTTGCGCCCTCCGAGCACGACGAGCGTGATCTTCTGGTTGACACGGAGCACGTCTTCGACTTCCACGATGGCCACCCTCCGGTCGCCCTCCCGGGCCTGTCTTCCATACCGCGGCAAACCGTCAGGATCGCGCGGCGATCTTGCCGAGGAACCCGGCAAGCCCGTGGCCGGGAAGGCCCTGGAATACGGCCCCCTCCCCCGACTGGCCACGCAGCTTGTTGGCAATATCAGCGACCGCCCGTGAAGCGGGGCTCGACGGATACCGCAACACGAACGGCTCCTGCTGCATCACCGCCCTGGTCACGAAAGGATCCCTCGGCACGAATCCCAGCAGCCTGACGTGCACAGACAGAAACCTCTTGGCGACGAGCGTTATCTTCTCGGCCGCGTCCTCCGCCTCTTGCAGGTCTCTGGCCATGTTCACGATCAGCATCACCGGCGCGGTAGGATTCTCGTAAGACACCACTTTGACGGTGGCATACGCGTCGGCAATGGACGTTGGCTCAGGGGTCGTGACCACGATGACCTCCTCGACGGCAGCGAGGAACCCGACCACCCCAGGTGAAAGCCCTGCGCCGGTGTCCACGACGATGAACTCCGCTTCATGCTCCAGTGCGCCAAGGGCGGAGACGAGCACGCCACGCTCCGACTCTGGGAGGCGCAGGAGAGAGGCCACGCCCGAGCCGCACGGGAGTATTCTTATGCCCGCCGGCCCCGTGACCTCGACGTCGGCGAGCCCCACCTCCCCGGCGGCCACGTGGGCAAGGGTATACCGCGGGATCATGCCCAGCATGACGTCGATGTTACCGAGGCCGAGGTCGGCATCGAGCACGACGACCCGCGCGCCGCTCGATGCGAGCGCGATGGAGGTGTTGAGCACGATGTTCGTCTTGCCCACGCCGCCCTTCCCGCTGGTCACCGCAATGACCCGCGGCCCGCCCGCGTCAATCCCGGAACGCTCGAGCCCGGTCATCCCCATGGCCATGCTGCGAAGGCTTCTCGCCTGGTCGTTCATGTCATCTCCCACCTGTTTGCCCCAGTTTGTCTGCCGACGGAGGTCCATCGGCGCCCGCACCGCCCGTCCCGTTATCGCCGGCGTCGCTTCCGCCTGCTCCCGCGTCCCCCACGCCGCCGTCCAGTATCCACCTGGCAAGCTGGGCCGCATCGGCCACCTCGATATCCTCCGGCACGTTCTGCCCATATGTCACGTATGAGATGGGCACCTTCACCGCGCTCGTCACGCCGACGATCGCCCCAAGGCGTGAAGTCTCGTCCAGCTTGGAAAAGATGAGCCTGTTGACACCGCACGGGCTGAACCTCTCGACTATGTCGAAGAGGTCGCGGGGCCTCGTGGTCATGCTGAGGACGAGATGCGTCTCGTCCACCTGCGCCGCCTCAAGGAACGCGCGCAGCTCCGCCATGTGCATGCCGCTTCTCGGGCTCCTCCCGGCCGTGTCGATGAGCACGAGATCGCGCTCCTCATGAGACGCAACGGCCGCGCGCATCTCGGCGGGCGTGTAAACCACCTCGCACGGCACCCCGATTATCTCGGCGTACGTCCGAAGCTGCTCGACCGCGGCTATCCTGTACGTATCCGCCGTAACGAACGCAACCTTCTTCTTTCCGAAGAGCGCCGCCAGAGCCGCAATCTTCGCCAGGGTCGTGGTCTTGCCGACACCCGTCGGCCCCACCAGGGCCGCCACTTTGCGCGAGCCCGGCACGAGCGCCACGCCCCCCGCCACAGGCAGCATCGCGGTGACGAGGTCGAGCACGAGCTCATATGCGGACTTCCCGGCCACCTGAGCCTCGCGCCATTTCATCTTCGCAGCCTGAATGAGCGCTTCCGCAAGATCCGGGTCCACGTCCATGTCGAGGAGCCTCTCGTGCATCTCGACGAGCCGCGCCGCCGGGGCGGTCTCATAGGCCCGCCTCGCGCCTCTCGCAGGCTGAAGCCATCCGGCGGTCGTGTCCAGCCCCTGCCTGCTTGCCGGACCGGCCGAGACGGCCGAGACGGCCGAGCCGGCCAGACCAGCTGAGCCGGTTGAGCCGGCTGATCCCGCTGAGGCGGCCGCAGCTGCTACTGAGGCGGCTGAGGCGGCTGCGCTGGTTGCACCGGCCGGGCCGTACCGGCCGGCCGGACGGGACGGGGTGGCCTGGCGGCCCTGTCCCGCGAGACCAGCCGAACCTCCGCCCGGCCTTGCGGCGCCGCCTCCGCCCGCCCGCACCCCGGTGATCCGAGGCGATGCGCCAGTGCTCCGGCCTACGCCCGCGCCGGAGCCGGAGCCGGTGCCCGAGCCGGTGCCCGAGCCGGTGCCCGAGCCCGCGGGCGCTGCTTTGCCGGGCTCGGGGACGTTCACGTCGAGCGCCGCGATGACCTCGAACCTCTCCCCTCCGAGGAGTCCTGCAAGCTTGCCCCTGCGCGCCTTTCGCGTGTGCAGTATCACCGCGTCGGGCCCGAGGTCCTCCCGCACCGTGTCGAGGGCTTCCTGTATGGTCCGGGCCACGTACCTCTTAATTCTCATTCAGGCTCACCGTCCCGACAGACCTGACCTTCTGATCCCTTGTTATCTCGTTATACGAGAGAACGACCACGTCTGGAAGCACCCTCTCTACGATTCTCCGAAGGTACGCCCGCACCCCGGGTCTCGTAAGAAGAACGGGCTGGTATCCCTCGGACGCCATCCTTTCCACCGAGCGCGAGACAGCGCGGGCTATCGCCTGCACAAACCCGGGTTCGAGCGCCGGCGCCTCGCCGGCGCTGTGCCCCTCAACAGCCCTTGCTATCTCCTCCTCGATCTCCGGGTCCACCGTCGCAACCACGAGTTCCCCGTCGACGCCACGGTATTGCCTGCATATCATGCGCGCCAGGGCAGCCCTCGCGTGCTCCGTGAGCATATCGACGTCCCGGGTCTCGCGGGCGTGGTCACCAAGGGCTTCGAGTATTGTCGCCACGTTTCGGATGGACACGCCTTCGCGCAGGAGATTCTGGAGCACCTTCTGGACCTCGCCCACCGTCATGAGGTTCGGGATGAGCTCCTCGACCACGGCCGGCTCGGTCTTCTTCACGTTCTCTATGAGATTCGCCGTGTCCTGCCTGCCCAGGATCTCCGCGGCATGCCTGCGGATGACCTCGGTGAGGTGGGTCACGATGACCGACGTCGGGTCGACCACCGTGTAGCCCGCCATCTCCGCCCTCTCGCGGTCCTGCTCCGGTACCCAGAGCGCTGGAAGCCCGAACGCAGGCTCGGTGGTTTCGATACCGGTCACCGGCTCCACCACGACGCCCGGGTTCATGGCGAGGTAATACCCTGTCATGACCTCGCCCCGCGCCACCTCGACGCCGCGGATCTTGACGGCGTATCCGGACGGCCGGAGCTGGATGTTGTCCCGTATGCGGATATGGGGCAGCACAAGCCCCATGTCCACGGCGACCTGCCGCCTCACCATCGTGACCCGCTCCAGGAGGTTCCCGCCCTGGCTTTCATCGGCCAGAGAAACCAGGCCGTACCCGATCTCGAGTTCGAGAGGATCCACGGCAAGGAGAGACATGACGTTCTCCGGCTGCTTCGGGGCGGGCGCTGGCTTCTCGGCCTCCTCTTCAGCCTTCACGCGCGCCCGCTCCGCCCCGGTCATCGCGTATGAAAGCGCGCCCGCTGCAGCGGCTATCAGGAAAAACGGAATCTTCGGGAGACCTGGCACCATGCCGAAGAGCACCAGCATTCCCGCGGCAATGGCCACTGCCCTCGGCTGCGCGAGGAGCTGTGTCGCGACCTCCTGGCCGAAGTTGGACTGGGCAGCGGCCCGGGTCACGATGATGCCGGTCGCCGTCGAAATGAGGAGCGCCGGGATCTGCGATACCAGGCCATCGCCGACGGTCAGGAGGGCGAAGGTCTGCAGCGCCTGCATGACGGGCATACGCAACTGGATCATGCCGATGATTATGCCGCCAAGGATATTGACGAGCGTGATTATGATGCCTGCGATGGCGTCGCCCCGCACGAACTTGCTCGCCCCGTCCATGGCTCCGTAGAAGTCCGCCTCGAGCTCTATCGCCCGGCGCCTGGCCCTGGCCGCATGCTCGTCGATGAGGCCGGCGTTGAGGTCGGCGTCGATCGACATCTGCTTGCCAGGCATGGCATCCAGGGTGAACCTGGCCGCCACCTCGGCCACACGCCCCGCGCCGTTCGTGATCACCACGAACTGGATGACCACGAGGATTATGAATACCACCATCCCGACGACGTAGTTGCCGCCGACCACGAAGTTGCCGAACGCCTCGATGACCTTCCCCGCATACCCGTGCAGCAGGATGAGCCTGGTCGACGAGACGTTGAGAGCGAGGCGGAACAACGTGGCGACCAGGAGTAGTGACGGAAACGACGAGAAATCCAGGGCGTCGCGGGTGTACATGCTCACCAGGAGCACCACGAGCGAGAATGTGATGTTGAGTGTGAGCAGCACGTCGAGGATGAACGTCGGCAGCGGGACTATCATCATCACGAGGATGACGACCACCGCCACGGCCATCAGCACGTCGCTGTGCTTCGACAGCCTGTCCATGGTCACGCCCTGAACCCTGCCTGCCGCCACTTAGCTCCGTCACCTCCACCTGCCGGCGCGCCCGGCTCGCTTGTTGAGATAGTAAACGTATGCGAGGATCTCGGCGACTGCCTTGTAGAGATGCGCAGGGATCTCGCCCCCCACGTCCACCGCCTTGTATAGCGCCTGGGCCAGGGGCTTGTTCTCGACGATCGGGACGCCGTTCGCGACCGCAAGGTCCCGGATCCTCTGGGCGAGCAGCCTCGCGCCCTTGGCCACGACCTTCGGTGCCTTCATCGTGCCGGGATCGTACTTCAGCGCCACCGCAAGGTGCACGGGGTTGGTCACCACCACGTCCGCCTTCGGCACATCCTGCATCATCCTGTGCGTCGCTATCTGACGTTGACGCGCACGGATTCTCGCACGAACGAGCGGGTCGCCCTCGGTCTGCCGCAACTCCTCTTTTACCTCCTGCTTCGTCATCCTGAGGCTCTTCTCGAACTCCCACCTCTGGTACGCATAATCCAGCGCCGCCAGCACCGCCAGAGCGATGCCCACACGAAAGCCGAGACGCAGCGCAAGACCCCCGACGGTGGCCAGAATCTGCCCCGGTTCCATGGCGCCGGTCGCGACGAGCGCCGGATAGTCCTGGAGCAAAGTCACGTAGCCGTAGTAGCCGACGATGAACACCTTGGCGCACGACTTGAGGAGCTCGGCGAGCGCCCGCCCCGAAAAGATCCTGGCCATCCCCGCCGCCGGATCGAGCCTCGAGAGCCGCGGAGCAAGCGGCTCAGCGGAGAGAACCAGCCCCACCTGGGCGAGGTTCGTCGCAAGCCCCACGAGGAAGCCGGTGGCGATGGCGGGCCCCGCGGCCTTCCCGATGACCACGAGGGCGTGTAGCCCCAGCATGTGCAGCCCCTGGTCTGAAAGGTCCGGATCGGCCAGCGCGTTCCCCAGGAGATCTCTCATGAAGCCTCCCAGCCCCGCATATATGACTCCTCCCGACACGCCAAGGGCCCCGAGCGTCGCAAGGAGGATCGCGGCGGAGTTCACCTCGACGCTCCGCGCCACCTGTCCGTGCCTACGCGCCTCCTGGCGTCGTTTGGGTGTTGCAGTCTCGGTGCGGTCGTCGCGCGGCACGAGCTATCTCACACCTCCGAACACGGCAAGGATATCCCTCTCGAGCCCGCTGAACGTGCCCTTGAGAATGAGGACGAACAGCGGCAGCGCCACCACCAGGGTGAGCAGCCCTACGCCGATCTTCAGCGGGAACCCCACGATGAAGATGTTCATCTGCGGCACCGTCCTCGCGAGCACGGCCATGACGACGTCCGCCAGGAGCAGCGTGCACGTGACCGGCGCGGCTATCTTGAACGCCACGACCACGGTGTTGCAGAACAGCCTGACCACCCCGGCCTGCAGTCTCGCCGTAAGAGAGAAGCTCGAAATGGGCACGACGGCGTAGCTCTCCACAAGCCCTGCGAGGACCATGTGATGGCCGTTGAACACGAGAAAGAGCAACATGGCGAGCAGGTACTGGAACTGGCCCATGACCGTCACCTGCCTGTTTGCCACAGGGTCCACCACGTTCACGAGGCCGAACCCGATCTGGATGTCCACAAGCTGTCCCGCAAGCTGCACCGCCACCATGAAGAACGAGGCCACGTAGCCGATGATGGCTCCTACGAGGATCTCGCGCCCCACACACACGGCATACGGCCCGATCTCGCCGGGGTAGCCTGCTGAAGGCGCCTGCACCAGCGGAAACGTCACCAGGGCAAGCAGGGCCGATATGCCCGCTTTCACCTGTAGGGGCACGTTGTAGCTCCCGAACACTGGAGCGAATCCGAACATGCCCCCCACCCTCGCAAGGACGAGGAGGTAGGTTTGCACGTTCACAATAGCCGTGTCAAAGAAACCCACAGATGCGTTCCTCCAGATCGGAACCCGAGTCGATCGCAGCGCGCCGAAGCGCACCGTCCCGCGTCCTGCCGGGCGTGGTCCATCCGCCACGCGCGGCGCTTACGCCGCGCCCTCCCGCCCCGCCTACAGCACGTAGTTCGGCAGGTTCGTAAACAGATCTCGCGCAAACTCCACGAGCGTCCGCATCATCCACGGGCCGAACACCACAAGGGCCAGGATGACTGCGAGGATCTTCGGCACCAGGGCGAGGGTCATCTCCTGGATCTGGGTCACGGCCTGGAGCACGCTGACGACCAGACCTGCCACAAGCGCAAACACGAGCACGGGCGCGGCGACCTCCAGGGTCACGAGTATGGCGTGCTGACCGATGCCTGCTATAACCTCTTCCGTCACTCCAGCTCACCTCGCAAGTGGCCCGACTCCGGAACCCCATGGTACAAACGCGATCCCGAACCTCTCGGCAAAGCCTGTGCCGAAAGAGGAGTGTGCGCTCAGTGAAAGCTCCGAAGCAGTGACCCGATAACCAGGTTCCATCCGTCAACCATAACGAACAGCAACAGCTTGAAGGGCAACGAGATCATGACCGGGGGGAGCATCAGCATGCCCATGGACATGAGCACGCTCGCCACGACCATGTCGATGACGAGGAACGGTATGTACACCAGGAACCCGATCTCAAACGCGGTCTTCAGCTCGCTGATGGTGAACGCCGGGATGAGCACGAGCATCGGCACCTCCGACGGGTTCGCCGGCCTCTTCGCCTTCGCAAGCGCCGTGAAGAGCGCAAGATCCTTCTCCCGCGTCTGTTTCAGCATGAACTCGCGAAACGGCACGGCCGCGCGGTCGAGCGCGACCTGCTGCGAGATCTCGCCTCGCAGGTACGGCTGCAGAGCCTGCTCGTTCGCCGCCCCAAGCGCCGGTGCCATCACAAAGAACGTGAGGAAAAGGGCAAGGCCGATGAGAACCTGGTTCGGCGGCACTTGCTGAGATCCCATGGCGCTGCGCACGAACGAGAGCACTATCACGATCCTCGTGAACGAGGTGAGCATGATGAGTATCGCCGGGGCGAGCGTCAGCACCGTGAGGAGCACCAGAATCTGCAGCGATGCCGATACGTCCCGCGGGCTCTTGGCCGGCTGCACCCCTATGTCGATCCGGGGTAGCGGCAGCAATCCCGCCCCGCCCCCTGGAGCCGCCGGGGCCGGGGTCTGGGCCTGGGCCTGCGCCTGTGCCTGTGCCTGTGCCTGCACAGGCGCCGTCTGAGCACATGCCACGCCTCCGTCGGCGCTTACGACCAGGAGAAACGCCAGGGCCAGAACTGCGGTCGCGTGGAAAACCAGACGCGCGCATGTCAGGGGCGCGCCGTCGCCGGAGCGCAACCCCGGCCACCCGAAATGCCTGGCATAGCGGCGCATGCTTACAAATCGCCGCCTAGATGTGAGTGTCCTGGTCATACGCGTCCTCTCCCCCGGGTTTTGCGTCCTCGAACCGGCGCGTGTAGGCATCCAGGATCTCGTCGAACCTGCGCCTCTCCTCCGGCGCGTCCTCCACGGCGGCGTCTCCCTGCGACCCTGTGTGGTCCTCCAGGGACCCTGCATCGACCTCCGCGAGCATGCTGATGTGCGTGCCCGTCGCCCCGAGCACGAGGAACCTGTCTTGGACGCGCACGAGATGCAGCGCCCTGCCCGGGCCCAGCGGAAGCGACTCGCGCACCTCCATGGCAGGCCTGCCACGAGCGCCGATTCTCCTCCGCTGTAACGCTCGAAGGGCCAGGCCGGTCAGGTAAATGAGCACGATGACCACGGCAAGGCCGACCACAAGCCGAATGGCTGTCACAACCGGGTCCACCACAGCCGTCACCCCCGTTTCGTCCGATCAGGCCTTCGCGCTCGTGAGCCTCTCCGCAGGCGTCACGATATCCACCACCCGCACGCCGAAGCTCTCGTCGATGACCACGACTTCTCCCCTCGCCACCAGCTTGCCGTTGACCAGGATGTCCACGGGCTCCCCGGCCACCCGGTCGAGTTCCACGACCGAGCCCGGGCCGAGGTCGAGAATGTCACGAATGGCCATATTCGTGCGCCCGAGCTCCACCGTGATCGGAAGGGGCACATCGAGCAGGAGGTCGATGTTGCTGTGGCCACCCTGGCGCGGTTTCTCGCCGAACGGCGCGAACTCCGCCCTCTCGAAAGCCCTGTCGAGGCTGCGCCTGGATTCCTCACTCGGAGGGCCGGCCCCTGCGTCAGCGCCGGCCGGTTCAGCGGGGCCAACAGGGTCGGCAGGATCAACGGGGTCGGCGGGACCGACGGGATCGGCGGGGCCGACGGGGTCAACAGCCCCCGGGCCTGCCGACCCTGCCCCACCTGGCTCCGGCCCGACACCCATGTCCGCCACATAGAGGTCATCAGTCATCACAGGTTCCCCCCTCTATCGTGCAGCACGCGCGACACCTGAAACGCAAGCCTCTTTCCGATCACCCCGGGCCGCCCCAGAAACTTCGACCCTCCCCCGACCCTCACGACCAGGTCCTCCCCCCGCCTGGAGTCGAGCCTGATTATGTCACCCGGCGCGAGGTCGAGGAAGTCGCCCACCATGACGCTGGCCTGGCCCAGCTCCACGGTTACAGGTACCTGAATGGTCGAGAGACGCTGCCGGATGGCCTCGGCCGACCCGGTCTCCCCGCCGCGCCCGGCCTGTTTCCTGAACCACCGCGTGGCCGCAAGCCTCGGCATCACGGGCTGCAGGATGGGATACGGAAGGCCAAGACTTACACTGCCCGAGGTTTCTCCGAGTGTAACTTGCAAGGACACCGCCCCGACCGTCTCTGTCTCGGCGGTGATCTGCGCAAACTGCGGGCTGGAGACGATGTTGACCAGCTTGGCCGAGAAAGCCGCCACGTCGGCCCAGGCGCGCGCCAGTATATCTAGCACTTTCGCCACGAGATCCTGCATGATCTGCTGCTCGATGTCGGTGAGCTCGCGGGGCTTCCCCCTTGCCTGCCCCGGTCCGCCGAGCACCCTGTCGAGTATGGCGAAGGCTAGCGCCGGCGCAAATGCCACGATTGCCTCACCGTCGGGCGGGCTCATGTTGAAAACCGCAATGACGCCCGGACTGGGCAGGGATGACGAGAACTCATCGAAGGAATGCTGCTCGCACGACGCCATGCTCACCCTGACCGGCAGCCTGAGATACGAGGACATCCACGTCGAAAGGGACCTGGCAAAGGTCTCGTGGATCATCTCGATGGTGCGAAGCTGGTCCTTCGACAGCTTGTCCGGCCGCCGGAAGTCGTACGGCCTCACCTGCTTCGCTTCCCCGCTGCGGTCTTTTGCGGTGTGCCCCTCTTCCTGCTTCGCGAAGGAAGATAGCAACGCGTTTATCTCTTCCTGCGAAAGGATCTCGTCCAAACCCTCGCCCCCCGTCACCGGTCACCGGTCACTGGATGACGAACTCGAGAAAGTACACGCCCTTCACACGAGCAGAACCCTTCCCGCGGCCCGGGACCGCCCCCTCTATGGCATCCGCCACTCGACGCCGTATCGCGTCCCTCTTGGATACGTCCGTCAGGTCTTCAAGGCTGTACGTCGATAGGACATCGAGGACGGCGTCCCTTACCCTGATCTCCGCCTCGGCAATGTCGCTGCTGGCTTTCCTGTCGGCACATTCGACGCTGATGGCAGCCTTCAGGTATCGCGTGCCGCCGGTGCCGGCCACATTCACGATGAACGGCTCGAACGAATAGACGGGACCCGGCCTTGCAGCCTGCTTTGGTACCGCCGCGCCGCCCGCATTCCCGCCGGCTTGCGTGTGCAGACTGCGCGTGTACAGGACCGCCGTGCCAGCCGCCGCCAGGCAGAAGACCGCAACACCGGCGATCAAAAGGGGGGACACCTTCCTTCTCCGGCCCGTTGCGCCGCTCTGTTGCTTCTGCATTGTGCGGAGGTCGCGGGCCGACATCACGGTCGCTGGCCGCTCAGGCACTTCCCAGCCCTCCCGCGCCCCAACCTGTGGCCCGGCCACGCCTGCTCCCGCCGCGCCTCCCGTTCCCGGGGCGGGCTTTCCCGAGCCCGAATCCGCGACGCCGTCCGCACCCGTGGCGGGCGCGCGGCCTGCGGCCGCGCCCGGCATCGCACGACTCATGGTAGATCGCTGATAGTTCGAGACACCTGTTGACACCCTAATCCCCCTGTCTTTCGTCCGCCTCTCCCGGAAGCACGATTTTCTCCTTCTCCTTCAGAATGACCACATCCACCCTGCGATTGAGGGCCCGGTTGGCCTCGCTCACGTTGGGCACCTTGGGCCTGTATTCACCGTACCCCATCGCTGTAAACCTGTCCGGGGCGAGACCCGCTACTTCGATGAAGTATCTCAACACTGTGCAGGCCCTCGATGTGGATAGCTCCCAGTTCGACGGGAACTTCGGCGTGCGTATCGGCAGATCGCACGTATGCCCCTCGATCCTGATGTCGTTCGGGATCTTGCCGAGGATGACACTCACGTCCGAGAGAACACGGCGCGCCTCGGGGCGCAGGTCCGCCTGACCGAGGTCGAAGAGGACCTTGTCCATGAAGCTCACCACGAGGCCCCGCTCGGTCATCTCCAGGTGCACGTCGTTCGCGAGCGCCTGGTCCTTCAGGAAGGACTGAAACTCCTGCATGACCCCCTCAAGCTCGATCTCGGACTTGCCCGAAGGTCGAAGGTCGGTCGGCGGCTTCGGGACGGGCAGCTCGCCGGGGTTCAGGAGCTGAGGGCCTCCTGTGAGGACGCCGAGCGCGCCCTGCAGCGATATGACCGCCTGCTTGAACTTGATCGCGTCGATGGACGAGAACGCGAACAGGAGCACGAAGAAAGTCAGGAGAAGCTGGGTCATATCGGCGTATGACGTTATCCATGGCGGGGACCCGGACGGCCCCTCGTCGTCTGATCGTCTGCGTCTCATGTTCTCGCACCCGCCGTCTCCCCGGCACCCGCGCCTCCGGCTCCTGCAGATCCGGCCGGCGCGGCCTGCCCGCCTTTCTTGTACGCCACCTTGGCCCTGGTCGCAGGGGGCAGGAACGCCCTGAGCTTCTCCTCGACAATCCTGGGGTTGTCTCCGGACTGAATGGCGAGAATTCCCTCGATGAGGATCTCCTTCTCCAGCGCCTCCTCCGACGCCCGTACCCCGAGCTTGCCGGAGATCGGGATGAAGACCAGGTACGCCAGGACCGCGCCGTAGAACGTGGTCACGAGGGCAACCGCCATGCCCGGGCCGATCGCGCTGGGGTCGTTGATGTTGCGCAGCATCTGAATGAGCCCGATGAGCGTCCCGATCATCCCGAACGCCGGCGCGAAGAGCGCCATCTGGTCGAAGAGCTTGCGTCCCATCTTGTGCCGGTCCTCGATGGCGTCCAGGTCGGTCTCGAGGATCTCCCGTATCACGGCCGCATCAACGCCGTCCACCACAAGCTGCAGGCCGTGCCTGAGGAAGTCGTCTTTCACCTTGTCGAGGCTGTTGTCGAGGGCGAGAAGACCCTCGCGCCGCGCAAGCTCGGCCAGGGAGATGATCTGGGTGATGACCGACGTGAGCTGGGGAGGACGCCGCGTGAACGCGACCTTCGTGACGCGCAGCACGTTCTTGATGTCGTCCATGCGAAAGTTGATGAACGTCGAGGCGATGGTGCCGCCGATGGTGATCATCATCGACGGTATGTCGATGAAACTCCGCAGCGACCCACCCATCTGGATGGCCGTGCCGACGAGCGTCATTCCTGCGACAATCCCCAGCAACGTGGTAAGGTCCATGTCACGCCCCCGCAAATCCTGTGGCAACCGCGACCGCGGCGCCGTTTTACCGCCGTCCGTCAAGTGCCGGAGGCCCCGTCAGACCCCGCCGCCCGGCGGACAGTCCCGAAACACACCGGTAGGCCACTGCAGACTGACGAACCTGCAGCGACTCTGCATCCAGTTTCGCTATGGCTCTCGCTCGCCGGCGACCCCAGGTGCCTCCGGCCCGAGCGCGATGGTCCGCTTGTAGCGGACTGCCGCCGCTATCACCTCGTCCACGGCGTCCCTGACAACGAGCTTCTTGCCGGTGGTGAGCGTGATGATGGTATCTGGCGTCGCCTCAATCGTCTCTATCAGGTCCGCGTTGACCACGAATTCGGTCCCGTCCAGCCGGTGCACCCTGATCATCGCAAGCGCCGCCTTTCCTTCTTACGAATACCGCCCGCTTCTTCGAGGCCACCTGCTCCGAAACCCGATGGCTCCACCTATCAGCACCAGCAGCCCTCTCCGCATCCCGCGCCGCACCCCGCGCCCTATCCCACGGCGCATCCCACGCCGTATGTCCGCACCGTCACCTCTCCGCTCGACACGGCACGATGCCATTCGACATGAAGCTACGCCGGGCGGTGGGGCCCGCCCTGGAAAGGGTCGGGCGGGCCCCCGATCCCGAACCCCGTTACCGCTTGAGGCTCAGAAGGTCTTGCAGCATCTCGTCGGCTGTCGTGATCACCCGCGAGTTCGCCTGGAACCCGCGCTGCGAGATGATCATGTCCGTGAACTGCTTGGCAAGGTCCACGTTGGACATCTCTATGGCGCCGCCGATGATCTTGCCCTTGCCGTCCTTCATCGGCTCGC
>JBLNDE010000045.1:0-15797 GCA_050261335.1 Bacillota bacterium | reverse complement strand
GGGAAGGTAAAGGCGTGGGGCGTTCCCGCCACAGCGCGTATGAGTACACCAGCGAACACGCAGCAAGCGCCAGGGCGGCCCGGGAGACTGCTTTCGCCGACGCCCTCCCCATCGCCATCGCCGCTGTGCCCGCTGTGGCACGCGCGACCGGTTCGCCGCAAGTTGCTGCGGGACCCGACGCGCCCGCCCCAACCCCGGCCTTCCCCCTTCTCCTGCCTCCTGCCCACCAGCAGACCGCGGCCGCAAGCAACCAACTGCGGCGACCGGCAGCGCGCGCCCACCGCCGTGGTGTGAGACCGAGAGTCGTCATGCGCATATTATAGCATTTTGCCCCGCGTCGGATCCGACGTTATTCCGGAGTCGGCCCCCAGCCCACCCCCTGCTGCTGCTCCGACGGCCCAGGACTGGCAGGCGGCGGTTCTTGCTGATCGAGGGTATCCCGCTGAAGGCCGGGCGCGGCAGGCCCGGGAAGCAGCGCCTCAGCCAGCACGCGTCCGGTAGCGTTGGCGGGCGGCCTTATGCCGAGAAGATGGGAGATGGTGGGCGCCACGTCGATGATCTCGACGGGCCCGTCGATGATGACCCCGGGCCTCACGCCCGCTCCGCTCAGCATCATGAACACGCGGCGGGACGTGTCGTCACCCGAGTCATGCTGGCCGTTTATGCCGAAAAAGAATCCCTGGGTCTTGAAATGGTGGGGCGGCCCGGGCCACACGAGCAGTTGCCCCAGGTCAGGGTGGGCGCCGGCTTTCCGAAGCTCGTGGAGGGACATGTATCCGCCGAAATAGGGCTTCGCCGCCAGGGCATCTATGATGGCGCTGTACTGGGAGAGCGTGATGTCCCACCTGAAGTAGAACTGCACGGCAAGCCCCGCGCTCACGAGCACCACCTGGGTGTCGTCGGCAGCCCGATCTCCCTGCCCCAGCAACTCACACTCGTAGCCGAGGCTCTTCAGGGTCGCAAGGAGGTCCGGCAGGCTGGACTTACCCGAGACAGGGGACATCCCGTGATCGGCCGTGAGCACGATGGCGGTCCTGTCGAAGATCCCGAGGTCCACCAGCGCGTCCACAAGCGATCCCAGGTCCCGGTCCATCGCGGCAAGTTGCCGGACCATCTTCGCCTTCCACGACCCGTAGTCGAACGCCAGAGACAGGCCGTATGCGATCCCGGAATTGTGGCCTGCTGCGTCCAGATCGTCGGCGTAGATTGAGAGGAACCTGGGGATCTCCGACGGCGTCACATACCCCTGCCCGGACCCGGACCTGACAGGTTCGAGCCGGAGGATCTTGACCGCTTCGGCGAGCCTTCGCCGCCAGGGCCCGCCCGGTTGCAGGTAAAGATGAGAGGGGCTAGACGGGTATGCTCCCCGGCCGTCGAGCGTGAACTGCTGCACAGAAGCGCACGAAAGGCCCGACCTCTCGACAGCCTCCGCGATAGTCTCCGCAGAGTTGTCCCTGCCCGTTTGCTTCACGATGTTCTCGAC
Organism: Bacillota bacterium; assembly: GCA_050261335.1. GTDB lineage: Bacteria > Bacillota > SHA-98 > UBA4971 > UBA4971 > UBA6256. The sequence goes on along the minus strand of JBLNDE010000045.1, from coordinate 14,314 downwards.
GGGATCGTAGTAGCGATACGTGTTCCCGTGGACGGCGGGCCACGCGCCCGTGACGATGCTGGTCTGCATCGGGTTGGTGATGCTCGGGAAACCATTGCGGGCGGACGTAAGGAGGGCGCCGCGCGAGGCGAGGAAGTTCAGAACGGGCGTGCCCGGTCCGCCGCTCGCGTTCGCCCATTCGTAGTAATCACAGGCGAACCCGTCCCAGTTGATGTATATGACGTAGTCCGCAAGAGCGCCCCGCGCCCCCGCGAGACGAAGCGAGGCGCCCGGTCCATCTGGCACGTTATCACCCGCTTCCAAGGTTTTCTCTTCCTGCGCGTCCCGCCCGGACATGGAGACGGGTACGGACCGGGGTCGGGACACGGACCCGGACTCAGCCTCGAAGCCGGAACTGAAACTGGAACTGGAGTCTGGGCTGCGGCCAGGGCCGGCGCCAGGGCTGGGACCGGGACTGGGATTGGGACTGGGACTGACACCAAGGCCTTCCCAGGAACCGGACGGGTCCCTGGAATGCAAGCCAGGGCGCGACCCGGCCTCGACTGCACCCGGCACGTCGTCCGCCGGGCCGACGGCCTGCCCTCCGAGCGCCGGGGCACACCGCCGCGGCAACGACGCGACCGCCATGAGCGCGGCTCCCAGGACAAGGGCGCAACCAGCACAGGCAAGGATGACCAGCGTCCGAATGTTCATCGCATCACCGCCGTCCGTACCACCCGTCTCCGTCTCAGTCTCACGCCGCACGTCACACATCCGGCGAGCCGGGCCGGGCGTGGGTTCGCAAGTCCGTGCCAGTCGGCCCATGAGTTCGGGACCGGAACCCTCACGACGGAGCGCTCGTGATTTGGCAAGCCCGAACACCAGAAACAGCGAGGCACGCCGCAAATGCGCCGCCCCACGCCCCCGGTACCACGGCGCCGGCGCCGCAGGTAAGACGGCGGCAGACTCCGAACCTGCCACTTAGGGGCCGCTACGGGCTTGCACGCGGTGGCCAGTCATCCCGCCTTCGCCCATCTCGGGGAGATCGTCAGCGGGCGTGTGGTTCCAGTAGAATCTGTCGAAAACAAGACCCGCGAGCCCGAGGGCGACCGCCATGTCCCCAAGCTGCGACGGCAGGACCCTCGGCATCTGGTCCGGCGCCAGAAGGGCCCGCTCTCTCGCCGCCGCCTCCACGCGCGACCCGAAATCCGGCCGTCCGCCGATGTCGCCGCCGAGCACGACAAGCTCGGGGTCGAGCAGGTTCACAAGGTTAACCAGGCCCGTAGCAGTGTATTCAACGAGGTCCCCCTCGGCCCCTTCACCCTTCCCGCCCTTCCAGGCCTGAATCGAGGCAGACGCCACCCCTGCAAGGCACCCGATGTTCCCGCACGAGCACCGCTCGCCGTGCATGTCCACGGTCATGTGCCCAAGCTCGCCTGCGTGCATGCGGGCGCCCATGTACGGCTTGCCGTTCACCACGAGCGCGGCGCCGAACCCGCCCTCCCCTACCGCCATGTAGACGAAGTCGGTCACGTTCCGCGCATGCCCGTAACGCCGCTCCCCCCAGGCCGCGGCGCGCACGTCTCGCTCAACCAGCACGGGCAGGCCGAATTCCCGCTGAAGCCGCGCCGCGAGCGGGAGGTTGGTCCAGCGCAGCCGGGTTGACTTCAGGATGGTCCCGGTCCTGCTGTCAACCACCCCCGGGACTCCAACGCCGATCCCGGCAGCGGCGCCGGCGCCCGCGCGCGGCAGCTTTGCGAGGGCCCGGGCGGCCGCCCTGAGGACCTGGTCCACGGTGCCTGCCGGGCTTGAGAGGTCCACGTCTTCCTTCATGACACATACCGGGCTCCCGGCGAGATCGACGATGCCATACAGTATCCTGGCCACCTGCACGTCGATGATGGCGGCGAGAGCAGCGCCCGCGTTCAGGGTGAGCAGGATCGGCCGCCGGCCGCCGGCGCTCCCGGCGTCGCCCTTCGTCTCCCTCACGAGACCGGCCCTCACGAGGTCAGATACTATCCCGGAGACCGTGGACGGGCTGAGCATGGTGAGCTTCGCCACCTCAGCCCGGGAGAGCGGCGAGTACTTCCTGACCGCGTCCACGACGACCACGGTGTTGACCTTCTTCGCGAGCGTGGAGTCGGCGGTGCGTTTCAAGCCGGCCATGCGCCATTACCTCGCAATCATGGTAAGCTCCCGGCAAGATCCGGGCCGAGTGCAGTGACCCCGGCAGGTGCCTGCCGGTTCCCCGCGGTCGCCCGCGCTCGTCCGGCCTAACCTGGCGACCCCGGATGCCGGATCTGACGAGTCCCGCCGCAGCCACGCCGTCGCCGGAACATCGTACCGTAGGCTCGAACCGGATGCTGGCGACCGGGAACGCACCGGCAAAGCGGTGCAGACGCGCGAATCGATAGACAGCGCAGTTAATTCGCGAGCACAACAAACTCCCCGGCTGGTCCTCTACAACTATGATACGACACGTTTACTGGAATTTCAACACCGCAATGGATGGCGACCCAAAAACGTGTTATGCTGCATCGTTGCCCCTGATCAGGCTGTGCTTGACTCCATTGGCTGAACTTGATATACTCTGATCGGGCATCAATCGACAGGAGAATAGTTTGTTCTGGTCCCGCAGTAACCGGGCGAGAGGGGTGTTAGGGTGCACAAGGTTGCCATCTGGGGCGCCGGCACCATGGGGAGAGTACATGCCGGCTGCTACGAGCGCAGTGAGGAAGTACGCGTGGTGTACGTGATCGATCAGGATCTTGCGAAGGCGCAGGAACTCGCCTCAACATGCGAGGCCCGTGCCATGACCGACCCGGCCGTGGCCCTTTCGGACCCGGATGTTGACGTGGTTGACGTGTGCCTTCCCACATACCTCCACAGACAATCGGTGGAGCAGGCCGCCCGTTCGGGAAAGCACGTCCTGTGCGAGAAGCCGGCGGCGCTTTCGGCCGCCGACGCGAAGGCCATGATAGACACCTGCAGGGCGTGTGGCGTGAAGCTCGGGATAGCACACGTCTTGCGATACTTCCCCGAGTATGAGATGGCACGCCAGATGATAACCTCCGGAGATCTCGGGCAGATCGGCACCGTCCGCCTCTCAAGGGTAGGACCGTTCCCCAGGGGCTGGCGAGATTGGTACGCAGACGAAGCACGAAGCGGCGGATTGCTTCTCGACCTCTCCATCCACGACTTCGACTTCCTCAGGTGGTGCTTCGGCCCGGTCGACCATGTCTACGCCCGCAAAGTGCGTAACGATAGGCCTCTTGAGTATGCCCTCGTGGTGGTACGCATGAAGAACGGCGTCATTGCCCACGTCGAAGGAAGCTGGGCGCACCCGGGGCCGTTCTCATACAGGTTCGAAGTGTGCGGAAGCTCGGGAATGATCGAGTATGACAGCCTCAAGGCCCGCCCACTCTCCATCGTGACCGCCGCCCCGACGGGCGGAGGCGGCAGGGGCAATGGCCAGGCGACTGGTACGGATAGCGCAGGCGGAGGCGGGGGTGGAGCGCCCGGGGTGGCGGTCCCTGAAAGCCCCCTGAGGGACAGGGAGCCATATCTTCGTGAGATCCGCGACTTCCTCGCGTATGTCCGGGGCGAAGACACACCGCGAGTCCTGCCGGAGGATGCCGCGGCCGCCCTCGAGATAAGCCTCGCTGCCACCCGCTCGGCACTGACGGGCAAGGTGGTGAGCGTGTCATGACGCACGCGACAGGTTGCCGGCGCGGCGAGGTGCGCATCGGCATGGTGAGCTTCGCCCACATGCACGCTTACAGCTACGCACGGGCCGTCCGCTCCATGGCCGGCGCGACCCTCGCAGGCATCGCAGATGACTCGGAGGAGCGCGGACAGGCGGCCTCGCGCGAGTTCGGGGCGCCATATTACCACGATGTGGACAAGCTCTTCGCCGCCGACATCGACGCTGTCATAGTATGCTCCGAGAACGCGCGCCACAGGGAATACGTCGCCGCTGCCGCACAGGCGGGCAAGCACGTGCTATGCGAAAAGCCCATAGCGACCACGCGTGAAGACGCCGCCGCCATGGTAAAGGAGTGCAGGGCGCGCGGCGTCCGGCTGGCCACGGCGTTCCCCGTCAGGCACGCGCCCCCTGTCATAAGAGCCAAGCACCTCATCGATGAGGGCAGAATCGGAAAGGTGCTCGCCGTAAGCGGCACCAACCACGGACGAATGCCCGGGGGCTGGTTCATCGACCGCACCCTGTCCGGTGGAGGGGCGGTGCTCGACCACACGGTCCACGTGGCCGACCTCCTCAGATGGTTCCTGGTCGACGAGGCTGAGCGCGTCTACGCCGAGGTGGACACGCGGATGCACGACGTCGACATCGACGACTGCGGCACTCTGTGCATAGAATTCAAGAACGGGGCGTTCGCAACCCTCGACCCAAGCTGGTCCAGGCCCAGAGCGTACCCAACTTGGGGCGATGTCACAATGGAGATAGTCGGCACTTCAGGTGTGGTCTCGGTGGACGTTTTCGCGCAGGTCCTCGTGCACGCGAGCGATCCGCAGAACGCCGTCCTCTACAGGCACTGGGGCGACGACATGGACTTCGCGCTCGTAAGGGACTTCGTGCAGGCGGTGCGCGAGGGCACACCCCCGGCGGCGAGCGGCGTCGACGGCATGAGGGCGCTCGAAATAGCTCTGGCCGCCTATGAATCCGCGAGAGAGGGCAGGCCGGTTGAGCTGTCGCAGACCGATTGAGGGCAGTACGTGGACGTGACCGGAACGCGGAGAACAGGTGAAAGCGAAAGGAGGCTGGTGGCAACACGCAGACTCGCGGGAACGAGAAACGGTGGTGTGCGCGGCACGGATCGGGACGACCCGCCTGGCTTGCCGGCCAGGACCATCATCTTGGGCCTTTCAAGGAGGTATGAACCGTGACCAGAAAGATGCGACGGATTCTCGCGTTCAGCATCGCCGCCCTGCTTGTAGTGGGAATAGCAAGCGGAGCAGTGCTCGCGAAGAAGACAACGATAGTCCACTGGCAGCATCACTCTCCGGCCCGCAAGGAAATGGTCGAGGCGTTCGCGGCAGAGTTCATGCAGAAAAACCCCGACATCGAGATCCAGATCGAGTCCATACCCGAGACCGACTACTTCCAGAAACTCCTCCCCACGCTCGCAGCGGGAACCGGCCCTGACACGTTCCAGATCCCGGCGGGCCAGGTGTCGTCGTACGCGGCGACTGGAGTGCTCCAGCCCATCAGCCCGAAGGTGGCGACCGCCGCGCAGATCGAGGCCGACTTCGTGCCATCTGCCATAAAGCGGCTCAAGATGGGCGCCGATTACTACGGCTTCCCCGTTGACACGCAGACGATAGTCCTCTTCTACAACCCGGAGCTCTTCAAGGCGGCCGGGCTGGACCCCGCGAAACCCCCGCAGACGTGGGCTGAGCTCATCGAATACGCCAAAGCGATACACAAACGCGACGCAAACGGCGTCACCACTCAGATGGGCGTGGCCACAGGCGGATACGGACCCGTGCTCGCATCGCTCATGCTGCAGAACGGCGCATCGCTGTGGAACAGCGCGACGGACCTGCCCGACTTCAGCTCCCCGGCGGCGGCCGAGGCGCTCAAGTTCGCAACGGACCTCGTGACCGAGTACAAGGTCGAGGACAGGCAGATGGGCTCAAGGTGGAACGCCTTCCGCCAGAGCAAACTCGGGATGGTGTTCGCGCACCCGGCCATGATAGGTAGTTTCAGGGCCACGGTGCCGGACCTTGTATACAACATCGCGCAGATCCCGGCCTCCAAGCCTGGCGGACCGCGAACGACACTCCTTACGTCGTGGGCTTACGTCGTGTCCAGGAAAGCGCCGTCGGAAGCTGCCTCGAAGTGGATCGCTTACCTCACTTCGGCGGACGCCCAGAAGAGGTGGATAACGAAGACCGGGGACCTCCCTACGCGCAAGGCGCTCCTCGACCTTCCGGAGTACAAGAATGACCGGCTGCTCGGGCCGTGCATGGAGTCGATGAAGAACAGCGTTCCCGCTCCGTGGACCACGCGACGGCTCGACGACGAACTTCTCCGTCAGGCGTACGAGCTTGTCATCCTGAAGAACGAGAGCCCCGAGAAGGCCATGAAGTGGCTCTCTGAGGAGGCCGTCAAGGCCGAGAAAGAGCAGAAGGCTCTTGCAAAGCCCTGACGACCCCCGAGCGACCGCCCCCTCACCCAGGGCGGGAGTCCCGGGTGAGGGGGCGCGTCTCGTCCCCGGCCAGGGTGAGCCGGGCCCCGGAAGGAGGTTGGTGAGGGTGAACTCGGGTTCGAGAGCAGCGGTCGCCGTAAGGGGCCGCCCGCTTACGTGGCATCGCATCCAGAGGATGATCGCACCGTACGTGTTCATATCGCCTGGCGTGGTTTTCTATCTCATGGTGACGATCATACCGATGGTCTGGGGGTTCTGGATCAGTTTCCATAAGTGGAGCATCATATGGCCCGCCCACCCATGGGTGGGGCTGGACAACTACGCCGCTCTCCTTTCCGAGGACCTCTTCTGGACCTCGCTGCGCAACACCGCGATCTACACCGCGGGCGTCGTGCCCGTCGAGCTGGCAGTCGCGCTCATGGTTGCGCTGCTCCTGAATACCAGGCTGCGCGGCCGAAGCTTCTACCGGCTCCTGTATTACCTGCCGGTGGTGACGCCGCTGTCCATCTCGGCAGTGATATGGCAGTGGATCTATCACCCGCATGTCGGGCTGTTCAACTGGGTCATGCGGCTCCTCCGCCTCCCCACCCACGACTGGCTTCAAGAGATCGGCACTGCGATGCTCGCCGTGATAATCGTGGCCATATGGTCCGGAGTGGGGTACAGGATGGTGATCTTCCTCGCGGCGCTCCAGGGGATACCGCAGACATACTACGAAGCAGCGATGATAGACGGCGCGGGGAGGTTCGCGCTGTTCAGGTACATCACGCTGCCGCTCCTGAAACCCGCCACCCTCTTCGTGCTCGTCACGAGCATGATCGGCTCCTTCCAGGTGTTTAGCATAGTCAACGTCCTCACGCAGGGCGGGCCGCTGGACTCCACGCACGTGGTGGTCTACTACATATACAAGCGCGCGTTCGGCGACCTGCAGTTCGGCCTCGCGGCGGCGATGTCCTTCGTGCTGTTCGCGATAATCCTCGTGGTGACGGCGATCCAGTGGAAGCTGATCGGAAGGGAGGTCAGCTACGAATGATTGGAATAGGCGGTGCAAACGGCCCGGGCAACGCAAGCGGCAGCGGCGGTGCTGGCGGCGCGGGCGGTGCAAGCGGCATAAGCGGCGTGAGCGCCGTGGGCGCGCGCGCCGAAGCATCCAGGAGGGGCGGTCCCCATGCCATGCGAATCCTGGGACGTGTCCTCACGTATGCCCTGGTCACTGCCGGCGCGGTCGCGACCGCGACCCCCTTCGTGTGGCTCATCCTGTCGTCGTTCAAGTCGCTGCAGGAAGTGGTGCTGTTCCCGCCCACCTTCCTTCCGAAGAGGCCGGTGCTGTCGAACTTCGTCGAAGTCTTCCGGATGATCCCGTTCGGGAGGTACTACCTGAACAGCGTCATCACGTCGGTGATCCCCACGGCAGCGACGGTCCTCACAAGTTCCATGACGGGGATGGGGTTCGCCAAGTACCGGTTCGCCGGGAGGTCGCTTCTCTTCTGGATCATCCTCTCCACGATGATGGTCCCCTTCCCCGCCACGATCGTGCCGCTCTACGTGATGGTCTCCAGGGCCGGCCTGGTGAACACGTACGCCGGGCTCATCGTGGTGGGCCTCTCGAGCGCGTTCGGCATCTTCATGATGCGCCAGTTCATAATGAGCATCCCCGACGAGCTGCTCGACGCGGCCAGGATCGACGGAGCGGGCGAGTTCCGCATCTTCCTGCAGATCGTGATGCCGCTCACGAAGCCGGCCGTGGCGACACTGACTTTGTTCACGTTCACGGGGCACTGGGGCGCGTATATCTGGCCCCTCATCGTGGTGAACTCCGATCGGCTGCGGACGCTGCCGCTGGCCATTCCGTATTTCTCCGGGCAGTACCTCAGCTTCCAGAACCTCATCAACGCGGCGTCGCTCATGGCCATAGCGCCGGTGCTCGTGCTGTTCCTGTTCACGCAGAGGTACTTCGTACAGGGCATCACGCTCACAGGGCTCAAGACCTGAGGAGCGGGAGGTGGCAAGCGCGCGGCGCGCAGTGGGCGCGTAGCTGGCACACGTGTCGGTAAGTGCTCATGAGTCTACGACGGGCTCCCACCTGCAAGACGCTCTCCCCGTCGGCCGGCCGGCCGCCCCCCGGCCGCGGCCGGAGCCGCAGCCTGAGCCGTAGCCGGAGCTCGGAAGACTCCTGACCTGATGACCCGCTTCGAACGTGCATGTCGCACACGCGCCTCGCAGACGCATGTCGCACACACATGGCGGGCACGCGTGACAGACACGACAGACACGGGGGTTGAATACCATGCGCAGATTGTTACTCACTGCTCTTGTCGCCGTTGTCGCCGTTGTGATCGCCGCGGTCCTGCCGCCCAGGCTTTCATGCACATGCGGTGCCGGCACCGGCACCGGCACCGGCGCGGCGGAGACAGACCCTCACGCGCGGGCGGCATGCTGGGCGGCCGAGCGTGAGCCGGCACGGAACGTCATCCTGTTCATCGGGGACGGAATGGGGCAAGGCCAGCTCCATGCCGGAAAGCTCGCGAAAGGCAGGCCGCTCGCGATGGAGTCCATGCCAGTGCGGACGACCGTCGCGACGCTATCCTTCGGCGGCAACATCACCGACTCCGCGGCCGCCGCGACCGCGCTTGCGACCGGGCACAAGACCGTCAACGGCTCGCTCGGCGTGCTCCCCGATGGCACCCCGGTGCGCACGATCCTCGAGGCCGCCCGCGACGCGGGGTGGCTCGTGGGCCTTGTCAGCACTTGTTCCATAACCGACGCGACACCGGCGGCGTTCGCGGTGCACGTGGACAGCAGGCGCGAGAAGCGCGCCATCGCTACGGCCATCATCGGGACGAAGGTCGATCTCCTCATGGGCGGCGGGGCCGCGGACTTCCTCCCCGCCCTCTTCGCTAAAGGTGAGCCGCCGGTAGAGCTGGCGCGCAAGGCTGGCTACACTGTATTGCAGGACCGCAGGGGCTTCGACGAGGCGTCGTCCCTGCCGCTCCTGGGCCTCCTCGCCATGACGAATCTGGAATGGGAAAAGGACAGGGACGCACGCCGCGAGCCGAACCTCGCGGAGATGACGGCAAAGGCCGTCCGGCTCCTATCGTCCACCGGGAGGAGGTTCCTTCTGGTGGTGGAAGGCGGCCGGATCGACCACGCGTGCCACAATAACGACGCCACGGCGCTGCGCGGCGAGATGGCGGCATTCGACGATGCCATCGCGCGCGGCCTCGAATTCGGCCGGGAGCGAAAGGACACCCTTGTAGTGGTCACGGCCGACCACGAGACCGGGGGACTTGCGGTGGATGCTGACGGCAAGCTCAAGTTCGGAACCGACGGACATACCGGCGCGGAGGTGCCCCTCTTCGCCGAAGGGCCGGGCCAGGAGATGTTCGCGGGGCGGCTGGACAATACGGATGTTCCGAAGATCGTAGCGGCAGCTGCAGGACTTGCGCTGGGACCGGACACGGTCGCCAGAGCGGCGACCGCACCGGTGGAGACCGCAGCGGAGGCGTTGGCCATGAGACAGCACACCATTCCTGCACCCATGCGCCTGACCGTCATGACCTACAACATCCACAGCGGGGTCGGGGCCGACCTCAAGCTGGACCTCGACAGGATCGCGGACCTCATCAGGGACCAGGGTGCAGACATCGTCGGCCTGTGCGAGGTGGATCAGGGGACCACCCGCTCCGGGCGGGTGGACCAGGCGCGGCACATAGCCGAAAGACTCGGCTATCATTACGTGTATGGCCCGAACTTCATGTATGACGGCGGCGCCTTCGGCAATGCCGTCCTGAGCCGCTATCCCATTGTCTCGTCCGCGAACCACCCGCTCCCGAACGTGCACTTCAACGAGCCTCGCGGCCTGCTCGAGGCGCAGGTCGACACGGGCGGCGGCATCCTGACCGTTTTCGTGACCCACCTCGACGTCGAGTATGCCGACTCAAGGCTCGCCCAGGCGCGGGCGGTCGTGGAGATCTCATCGAAGGTCGCCGGACCAAAGGTCGTGATGGGAGACCTCAACGCATCGCCCACGGGCACCCCCGAGATCGCAGCGCTGCTGCGACACTTCAACGACACCCAGCAGGTATACCGGGTGCTCGTGGATAGCGCTGAGCTTGTGAAGGAAGGCCTCTTTGCCAGGGACTACCTCAAGGGCGGGTACACGTACGACGCATACGATCCGGCCAGGCGGATCGACTACATACTGACGTCATTCGACATCAAGGTGCCGGCTGCGGCGGGCGCGGCGCGCGTGCCGCGCATCCTTGCCTCAGACCACCTCCCGTACGTCGCCGCCATCGAACTCCCATGGCTGGCCCCGGAGCGCGGCGCTGCGCCGGGCACACTGGCCGGCGCGGCGGCAGCAGCAGCGGCTGTAGAGGCGCCAGCGGCGCAGCCTCTCGTTGCCGTCTTCATGAGCGAAGCGAACAGGGCGTGGTATGACGACATGCGGTGGGACTATGACGACGATACGACCGCCCTGGTTGAGGTGGTGCAAGCCCTCGGCATTGAGTGGGCCGTGGTTTCAGGGGACGATCTCGAACGCCTTCCCGCCGTCGCAGGAAACCGCAGAGTGGTGCTCGTGCTCTCGAACGCGCGGCGCATGTCCCCTGCGCAGGCTCAGGCAGTCCGTGACTTCGTTGCAGGCGGAGGGCGCGTCCTGGCGACCGGCCAGACCTCGCTCAAGACCGAGGACGAGCGGCCAGGGGGCTTCCACGGCTTTGGGCTTGCGGACGTGCTCGGGGTGGCGTTCGTGGGATGGCAGGGAGTTGCGCCGCTGCACGGCGCCATCGTCCCTCCCGCCGACTACGAGCGTGGCGCGGGCAGCGCTGACGGCATGCCGCAGGCCACTGCGCAAGATGCAGCGCCGGTATCAGCATCGGCATTAGCACCGGCCTCGAGCGCTTCGGGCAGAGCGGGTGGCGCATGCGGCGCGCCGGACGCGCCTGGCACAGCAGGCACAGCACGCACGGCGCAACACGGTAACCCGGCCGGCAGCCTTGACCCAGGTGCCGTCCTTCGCGCCCTCTGGACAGGCGTCGGGCCATCCCTCGAGCTCGCCAGGGCGCAGGGTGTCGTAACAAAATGCCTCCCGGGCGCGGTAGCGCTCGGCATATGGGCCGACGCCGCCCACGCCGCCCAGGCCGACGCTGGCGACCAAGCCAACACCGGTAACCAAGCCAACGCCGGCCAGGACGCTCAGCCCACGCACCCTGCCGCATTCAACGTTGCGGTAGCCATGAACGGCTCGACCCTCTACGTCGGCGCGGACATCCTGTCCCGGGACATGCTCTCCGACCAGGCGGTGCGCTCCTTCGTGGAGAACGCCATACGATGCCTGGCCGAGCCATGATCCAGTCCGCCGGCTGCCGTTTGCTCCTTTGCCTTCACCCCCCTTCTCTCGTTCCTGGCCTCCGTTGCCTTCCGTTGCATCAGCCCCCCGCCCCGTCGAAAGCCGCCCCCAGGCGTCACTCCCGAACACGGCCCGGACGCGGCCGCACCTGCGGGATGTATACGTCATCCCTGGTAGCACCGAGCGACTCAAGGAGGTCGAGTGCCCAATCGACAGCGCCGACCCTGTCCAGGGAGTGAGCATCGCTCCCGATGGAGAACCTCGCCCCAAGGTCGAGCCCGAGCCTGACCGCGTCCGGCGCGGGCGTCCCGGTGGCGCAGTGCAGTTCCACAGCCTTGCCGGTCTCGCGGACCCGGCGGAACACCTCCTCGTACCACGAGCGGTCGAAGAACCTTGCCGCGATCTCACGCTCGATGGCGCGTCGCTCCTCGAACGTGGACCCCGGCAGGAGGAGAGGGTTCATGGGCAGGTAGCCCGCGATATGCCCGAGCACGTGTACCTGGGGGTCGGCTGCCACGCACAGCACGTCCTCCTTGTACGCCTCCCAGAACTCGGGGCTATACAGGTCGCCCGGACGCGCCGCGACCGGCCTCACCAGGTAGTGGACGCTGCCCACTACGAGGTCGAGATCCGCCGCGCCCAGGCGGGGCACGGGGAGCGGCCCGCGCTCAACGCCCACGAGCACGCGCACGCCACACTCGCTTCCCAGCGTGCGAGCGGAATCGCGCAGGCGCAGGATGGTCTGCAGGCGGGCGGGGTCCCTGTCCGCGCTTCCGGGCCGGGGGTCCATGGGATCGTAGTGGTCAGTGAGGGCCAGCACCTCGACGCCCCTCTCCCGGGCCCGCTGCACGATCTCGTCGTACGTGCCGTGGCCGTCCGATACCTGCGAATGAGTGTGAAGATCGATGCGGGGAATTCGCGCCTGCGCGCTCATGGCATACACCTCCGTTGGGGCACCGTCTCCGAGTTCCGCGCCGGCGACCCGATAGCCTCTGGGAAAGCCAGGCAAACCGGTGAACCCCTGCTTACGAGAGTTCTACCTTGACTGGCGGTCACCTGCATCGCAGCGCCTTGCTGCTGGAGTATGATGGTGGCGCATGCCTGGCCGAGGCTGGGCCCCTTGACGATTCTCACGAGGCCGCGGCAAGTACCTGTCATGTTGACGACGGCCCGCGGCGCGCCGCGGCGCGAGGGATCCGCGCAAGATCCGCTCTAACTCGTTTGGTCGGTAGGTATCTGTCCGCCCGGAGAGAAGTACCCGGCCGGACGGACTGGCGGACCGACAGACTGATGGAGGTTGAGACTGCAGTCGTGTCATGCTTGTCGTGTCATACTTAACGGTGAAAACAGCGGCCGCAAGGAAGGCGGTGGGTTATGCAGATCAAGCCACGTCCAAATCATGGCCTATATATAAGTGTGTTGCGGGGAATGTCGCCCGAACAGAGGTTGCGGAAGGTCTTTGAGTTGTCGGAGTTCACGAAGAGGTTCTTCCTTTCGCGCCTCCGCCTCCGCCGTATGCGACAGAGAGAAGCGCCGCGCCCACCGTCTGAAGGCCCGCGGCCACGGGCACGGCCAGCAGCATCCCGCCGATTCCGCCGATCCTGAAGCCAACGAGCAGCGCCACGATGGTGAGAAGCGGCGGGATCCCGAGCGCCTCCCGCATGACCCTGGGCACCAGGAAGTTGCCCTCGATCTGCTGCAGGGCCACATAGAAAGCGATCACGCCCAGGCCGAGCCATGGTGAGATGCCCAGGGCGACGAGCACTGCAGGGATCGCCGAGAGAACGGGTCCGAGGATGGGGACGAGTTCACCAAGGCCCGCCGCAGCCCCAAGGAACAGCGCGTACGGCACACCGAGGAGCGTGAGACCGAGAGTGGACATGGCCGCGATAATGAACATGAGAAAGGCCTGCGCCCGAAGCCACGAGCCAAAGCGGCGCCCGATCGTGTGGAGGATGTCACCGACCGTGGGGTGCCAGGCGGTCGGGAAAACCACGAGCAGTCCTGCCTTCAGGCGCCCTGCGTCGAGGAGCATGTACACTGTGATCACCCATACAGTGATCGCATCGGCGACGGCCCCTGCGATACGCGCCGCCGCACCCAGCGCCGTCCCAAGGACCGGCGGGCCAAGGGTCGTCACCTGCTCCAGGAAGCGGTTGATGAGGGTGGCGGTGTCGGCAAGCGAGGGGTAGCGTGCCTGCAGGCTGGTCACCCATCCGCGCACGAGGTCGATGTATCGCGGGGCGTCGGCCACGAGGCGCGTGGCCTGCGCTACAAGCGGCGACACGACTGCCGCAGCCAGCGCGGCCACAAGCACTGTGAGCCCCACGAACACCACGAGCACTGTGACGCCGCGCGGCACCCGCAGGCGCCGCACAAGACGCGTCCTGGCTACTCCGTCTACGATTGGAGAAACCCCCGACGCTATGATGACCGCGACAACGAGCATCACCAGAATGTCAGCGACCCGCTGCAGAAACCAGATGAAGCCGGCCGCAGAAGCCAGCACGAGCACGTAGATCCCGGCTGTTATGAAGCGTTCCCGAACCGACATGAGTACCCCGGTCTCCCTCCAGGGCCCCGGGCTCGCGGCGCGAACAGATGACACCGCCGCCGTCTAGACCCCCATCTGTAACCCGTGTCGCACCAGATTATACCATAGGAGAATGCCCCGGGGCAACGCAGCAAGAAGCCGCGTCCGTGTCAAGAGTTAGTAGGTAAGCTCCCCTTGTTCGTGTCGGATTTATCCCTAGGCTACCTCTTGGATTGATGTGATTGCGCGGAGGACATGCTTTATCCACTCACGGCTGGCGAA
>JBLNDE010000044.1:0-71996 GCA_050261335.1 Bacillota bacterium | reverse complement strand
CTTAAGCGCCAAATTCGAACGAGGCGCGCCGCAAGCGCGCCGTCCCCGGAGGGCAACACCGGCAACCCTGGAAAGGACTCACCCGCTGAAAAGTAGCGCGAACTTGTGGCGATCTACTTAGGCCACACATGGTTTGACAGAACGCGCCGCAAGCAAGGGCTCAATTGTACCGTCTCCGCGCCGCGAGGCTGCGCCGTCTCACAGCGAGCATCATGAGCGCTCCCACGATCGCGGAGCACACATAGAACGATTGCCCGAACCCGGCGTATTCGGACACAAACCCGAATATGAGGGGACTTGTCAGGAGAGCCACCCTGTTCATGACAAGACGAAGGCCCATTCCGATCCCCCGTTCTTCGGGCGGTGTGTTGTGCGCGATTATGGAGATAGTCAAGGGCAGATTGAGTCCCAGGCCGATTCCGGAGGCTAGAGCGGCCAGTCCTAGGAGAGCGACGTTCCGGATGAGAGGCGTCGCAGCGACCGGCGCCACGGCGACGACGCTCGCAAGGATGAGTGCGCCTGAGTGCCCCATGCGTCGCACGATCGGACTGACGAACGGCCTCGCAGCCAGAGAGGCCAGCCCTTTCAGCGCTATCAGAAAGCCCGAGACTGAAGGAGTGAAACCCACTGATATCAGGTAGACTGGGTAGAACGATGTCCACATCCCCGTGATGAAAAGGTTCGCGAACGTCCCGATCAGCCCTATTTGGACCTCCGGGTTCACGTAGATCCGCCTCGAAGCCGACAACATGCTGACTCGCCCGCCAGCCACAGGAGTTGGCCTGTGCTCGGGCAACGCACACGCACTCACGAATAGGCCGACGCACATCGCAGCGAAAACCCCGAAAGCCCAGGTGTACCCCAACTTCTCTGCGACAAAGCCGCCCAGAGCAGGCCCAGCCATCTGGCCGAGCGCCGAGAAAAACGAGAAGTGCGCCACGTTGTGGTCCACATCGTGATCCCTGCCGAGCTGCGTGACGTACGCCTGGGCAGAGGTCCAGACGAACAACTCGAATAGCCCCTCGATCACCTGCGCCACAACCAGGACAACGTAGGCGTACGACAGGGCCGCACACATGTACAGCACACCAGCTCCGGCCATCATCAGCGAGCCGAGCGCCAGAAACCTCCGGTAGCCAAACCTGTCGGCCAGGCTGCCGGCAGGAATCGCCAGAAACAGCGGGACGAACGACTGGATCCCTACCACGATACCGACAACCGCAGGCGACGAACCGAGAGCGACCAGGAACATAGCCACGACCGGCCTGATCATCTGCGAAGCTGCCCAATAACCGGCGGACACGATGTATAGCAATCTCAGCTGGCGTGAGACGGACATCATGGTGCGAAGGCTGCTGTGCTCCTTTCTCTCCTCGACGATTCCTCGACGGTTTCGATCCTTCCGGTCCGAGCACTCCCGGGTGGCAGGAAGGCGGCCGAAACATCTTCTCGGCCCCACCCTGTCGTTTATGGATCACCTCCTCCGAAGTCACACAGACGGCTGGACGTTGCAGTGAGCATGGAAGGCCCGTGCACCCGTCCACGCCGTCCACCCGGTGTCAGCCCCCGTTTCTGAGCTTCGGATCCCACCGGTCGCGAAGTCCGTCACCAAGCAGGTTGATTCCGAGAACCGTGACGAAGATGGCCATACCCGGGACGAACGTGAGCCACCACGCCCGATACATGTAGCTGCGTCCTTCAGCGAGCATCGAACCCCAGGTAGGGATGGACGGAGGCACGCCCAGGCCTAGAAAGCTCAGGCTTGCTTCGCTCAAGATCACCGTCGCCATGGCGAACGTCCCGATGACGATCACGGACGCCATGCAATTGGGCAGGATATGGCGAAAGATGATCCTGGCCGGCCTCGCGCCGATTGCGCGGGCGGCAGTAACGAACTCCCTCTCTTTCAAGGACATCACTTCAGCCCGGACCACCCGGAAGTACTGCACCCACTGTCGCACGACAAGAACGAGGATCAGGTTCAACAAGCTGGCTCCCATGAAGGCCATCACAGCGATTCCGAGCAGCAGAAAGGGCAAAGCCAGGAACATCTCCGCGATCTTTGAGAGCACGTAGTCCGCATAGCCTCCGTAGAACCCTGCGATTGCGCCCAACGTGCATCCGATGAGCGCCGCCACGGTCACGGTCACCAGTCCAACGGCCACGGAGATTCTGGACCCAAACAGGACACGGCTCAGCACATCCCGTCCAAGATTATCAGCGCCCAATACGTAGACAGGTCCGCCTGCTTCGCGCGACAACGGCGGCACCAGTGAATCTTTGAGACTCTGGCGCACGGGATCTTGCGGCGCGAGGATCGGCGCCAGGAGGGCACACACCAGAACGGTCGCAAGAATGCTGCCACCCACAACCACTTTGACGTAGGCCCGCCGTTTTCTCGTGATGACTGGTACTTCCATCTCGCCTCGGCCTCCTCACGTGCGTAATCTTGGGTCTACTGCCGCGTAGAGTATGTCTACCACGAGGTGTATGATCACGTATGCGGAGG
This sequence comes from Bacillota bacterium, assembly GCA_050261335.1. Lineage (GTDB taxonomy): Bacteria > Bacillota > SHA-98 > UBA4971 > UBA4971 > UBA6256. The sequence continues at coordinate 69,487 of JBLNDE010000044.1, read as the reverse complement.
CGTAGAAAAAGACTATGCCCTGCACCAGCTTATAGTCGCGCATGCCGACGGCCTGAACGAGAAAGCTTCCTATCCCGGGCCAGGCAAACACGGTCTCCACGATGATTGAGCCGCTGAGCAACGCGCCCACCTGCAGCCCCAGAACCGTGATCACGGGGATGAGCGCATTCCTCACCGCGTGTTTCCACACGACAACGCGGCCCGAAAGCCCCTTGGACCGTGCCACCAACACGTAGTCCTCGCCCACCACTTCCAGCACGCTCGATCGGGTGATCCTGGTCAGCAAGCCGACCGCTGAAGTCCCGAGGGTGATCGCTGGAAGAGCAGCGTGCCTCAAAGCGCTCCAGAAGGCTGGGAAATCGTGGGTCAAGAGCCCGTCCAGAAGGTAGAAGCCGGTAACGGGCGTCACCGGGACACCGAAGTCTATTCGGCCCGAGACGGGCAGCATCCGCAGCATCCCGCCAAACACCAGGATCAGCATGATCCCGAGCCAGAAATGGGGTACGGAAATACCGAGAAGAGCCGCGGTCGTTCCCAGGTGATCCACGATCGTGTCGTGACGCGAAGCGGATCCCACACCCAGCGGGATCGCAACGAGGATCGCCAGGGCAATCCCGAGGAATGCCAGCTCCACCGTTGCGGGAAGCCGCTGAAGGATAAGCGCTACGACGGGATCCCCGAAGACCATGGACCGCCCAAGGTCGCCCCTGAGAACACCGCTGACATAATCAAGGTACTGAATTGCCAGAGGACGATCCAGACCCCAGGCTGCCCTGGCCGCGGCGATGTCTTCGTCGGTTGCCGACTCTGGCAGCAGGAGCTGCACCGGGTCCCCCGGAGCCAGGTGCATGAGCAGGAACACAAACACCGACAAGGCCAGAAGGACCGGCACAGCACCCAGTGATCGTCTGACGAGATACGCCGCCATCCACCAACACCTCGATCTTCAACCCCGCACCTCGGCCTCGAACACGAATACGTACTCGTCCGGCCTGGGGTTCCAAACAACCCTCTTGTCAAGTGCGTAGATGTCATCGTATGTGAAGAGGAAGACCATCGCTGCGTCATCGTGTATGATCCTGACCGCGTCACGAATGATCTCTTCGCGCTTGTCCTCGTTCATGGTCTCCCGTTGCAGGTTGAGGAGCCGATCAACCTGCGGATTGCTGTAGTTGCACCTCACCGACCCGCCCGTCTGAAAGTACTGGGCCAGATAGTCGTCGGGATCGGAGATCCCGCCACGTCCGATGTATACCATCGGAAGCTTCCCATCCATGAACATGTTCGCAAGCATGGCCCACTCAGGCGTTTTGAGCTGGGCTCTTATACCGACATCCGCAAGCTGGGCCACTATGGCCTGGCTTACCTCCCTGTCTTTCACATACCGGCCCGTGGGAGTATAGAAATCGATCTCGAACCCGCCGGGGTAGCCTGCCTGCGCCAGCAGCTCACGAGCCTTCTTCGGGTTATAGTCGTACGGCTTGAGTCCAGGGTCGTACCCGAACACAGGCTTCGCCAGAGGTCCCACCAGTTTGGTTGCCCGCCCGTTCAAGACGTACTTGATGATCGAGCCCACGTCCACAGCGTGGTAGATGGCCTTTCGGACGAGCTTGTTGTCCAGCGGCTTGAACCTGTGGTTCAGGCAGATGAACATGTGTCTGAGGCTTTCGGTGCTGATCACCTTGATTCCGCCAACCCTGGAAAGCCTGTCAGCCTCATGTGGCGGCACATTGGTGACGAGATCGCACGCGCCTGTCTCCAAGGCGGTCATCCGCGCGGCATCTTCCGGTATCGGAAGCCACACGGCCTCATCGATCTTGGGCGCAGATCCCCAGTAGCCCTCGTTTCTGACTGCCACAAGCCTCGTTCCGCGAATCCATTCCACGAACCTGAACGGTCCGGTGCCAACCGGATGCTTGTCCATCTCCGCACCGAACTTCTTCGCGGCTGCGCTGCTCAAGATCACCTTGTTGGAGAGGCGGTGCAGGAACGGAGCTACCGGTTTCTTCGTAGTGATGACCACAGTTCGGGCATCTCTGGCCGACACCTCGCGAACGTCGCTCAATGTGGAAGCCTGTCGTGAGCCGTTTATCACCCTTTCCAGCGAGTACACCACGTCAGCGGCTGTGAGCTCCGAACCATCCGTGAAGCGGACTCCGCGTCTTATCTTGAAAACCCAGTCGGTTCCATTCTCGTTCGTCCACGACTCGGCAAGGACAGGCCGAAAGCGTCTGGTCTCGAAGTCAAACTGCATGAGCGGCTCCATGAAATGCTGCCAGATACTGTAACCAACCGTTGAGCTATGACCGTATGGATCCCACGACTCGAGATCCACGCCCTGTCCTACTATGATCCGCGTTCGGGCGCTCGCCGCCGCCACTTTGCGGGTTCCTCCAGGCAAAAACGGTGGCAAAGACAACGCGATGCCCGCAGCCGCAGCGGCTTTCAGAAACTCTCTCCTTGTAAGCCTTACCTGTGAGTTCCCCGACGTCTGGTTTTCAGCGTTCTTCTTCATCGCCTGCTCCCTCCTCTGATACATGTATCACGGTGTAGCCACAGCATGGCCGTACCCATAGTTGCTCCTGTGCCCATGCCCGTACACTGGCTCCCTCGACATGTCCTGGCAGTTGCTGTCGGCACATGCGGCCCGCGGCTATGCCGGCCTGCACGACACGAGAGCCATCAAGGCATAGACTTTGATGTTTCGGATGTAGTCATCGATCGTCACGTATTCATTGGGTGAGTGTCCCGATTCGTTACCGAGAGAGTAGTTCACAATGGGGATCCCCGCGTCGAGCAGGATCCACCGCGAGTCGCTGGTTGCCTCCATTCCTTCAGCCTTGGGGTACACTCCCAGCACGTCCTGGACGCAAGCCTGAAGGGATTTCACCACAGGCTCGTCTGGCGATATGCTGGACGCTCTTGCTACAACGAGAGGCTCCACAGGGTCGAACACCATGCCCCCGAGGTGGTCATCGCTTCGCTTGAGATCGTCCAGGATGTGGCCGACGGCACCCATGATCTGCTGGACTGTACACGTGGGCGGAAACCTGATATCCACCACAATCGAGCACTTGTCGGGAATGACATTCTCCTTGAAACCCCCGGAGATCATGTTCACGCTGGCGACCGGAGGCCCCGGAACAACCGGATGTGGCTCCACTCCGGGGACGTCCAGCGAGTCAATGGCCGGGATGACGCGGCTCATCTTGAGGATTGCGTTGACCGCCCTGCATTTCCTTGAAGTGTGAGCTGTCACGCCGCGCGTCGTGATGCGGATCTGAAGCAGACCCTTGTGACCGATGACGACCCTGTCAGGCATTCCTTCGCCGTACACGGCCCAGTCCGCCTTTATCAAGCCCGACTCGATCAGCTTGTGGATTCCGAGATGCCCCCCGGTCTCCTCGTCGGCCGTCGTAGAAATGAGAACGGTCCCCTTGAGTCGAATGCCGCAATTCTGAAGGGCACGCACGGCCATCACGGAAGATGCGATACCGAGCTTGCAGTCCTTGGCGCCGCGGCCAAACACCTTGCCATCCCAAACGGTGGCAGAGAAAGGGGGAAAACGCCACGCTGCCTCATCCCCCGGCGGCACCGTGTCAAGATGGGAGTCGAACAGCAGGGTGCGGCCGTCCCCACCGGTTCCGTCCAGCCGCGCCACGTTGCTCACTCTGCCGGGCTGCGGCTCGATCTGGTCAACACTCATCCCCATGGTCCGAAACTCGCGCGCAAGGTAGTCAGCTAGAGGTTTCTCCCACTCGTCGCTCGGATTGACGCTCGGGATCCTCACTATGGAGCGGAGGAATTCAACTGCCTCGTCACGCATGCGGTCAATCTCGGAGAAGACCCGACCCTTGGCATCCCCGACCTCATCCATCGCTCGCTGAATCTGCGCGAGCGTCTCGTCTACCGGAGGAGGTGACGACCTTGCTGCCTCCCACTCCGCTTCAAGTTCCATGCAGCGAAAGCTGAACGATGTCATAGGCGGATACCTCCTGCTTCTTGCGATGTAAAGGAAACGCTACCCAAGCAGATCGCCGCAACTTCGCGCTGCTTCTCAGCGCGCAAGTCCTCTTACGGGTTGCCGGTGTCGCACTCAAGGGAGGCGCGTGGGATGAGATGCGTTCGAATTCGGCGCTCAAGGGTCGCCGAATTCCAGGCGCCCCGCCCTGGCAGGCACCGGCGACCCCGATACCGCCTGAAAAGGCATCGCAGACTCACGGCGTCATACTTGGACTCCCTGCAGTGCCGCTCCAGGTATGAACCGGCATGTCGGCCTCAGGGGGTTTTGAGCGCCTCGAGTGCCTCGAAGTCTAACCAGGTTCAGAGCCACGCGCACATGGATACTCTTGTCAGATTCCCGGCAGAAGGAGCAGTAGGAGCATGGGAACGTCCAGTCCGGAGATTGCGGGCATGGCTGGCCGATTCTCCTAACCTACACCCTGTCTCAGACCCCGCCATCGTGTTCGACGTGGCGCATCGCGCGGCACGCACGCTTGTGCCCTCATTACTCCGCTCCTCCCCTGTTTCAGGGGTGAGCGTGCGCGGCTGACGTGGCGATGGCCACCAAGCAGTCCTGTCCAGGCACACCAGCATCTGGGTGCCTGCATATTTAAGCTATCTTAATACCACATGAGGTGGACAATTCCTCCTTGCCTCGTGATAAAATTTCAGTTCCAGTTTGTGGTGAGAAGGAATCGAGACTCCTGCGTCGAACTTCTAGCGAACCATTCTTCAGAGGAGGCAGCCGGCTACATGTTCAACATCGGCGCAACAGAGCTCATATTGATACTCGTCATAGCTCTCATCGTGTTCGGGCCAGGTAAGCTTCCCGACGTGGGCCGAGCCATCGGCAAGAGCATCAGGGAGTTCAAGAAGGCGTCGCGAGAGATCCAGGACGGTCTTGAAAAAACAGATCCTGAGCCAGATGACTCCAAGAGAGCGTAATTGCCTGGGGGCGGTGTGCTCGTGCCCTTGAGCAAAGCCGGACCAAGGTGCGCCGCCGGTTTCGTCTTGCGAAGCATGTGCGAGATACTGCGAGAGACGTTGGGACGCGTACACGCTTTCCGGCATGTCGGAGAGCAGGACCGGGCAGTGGACCTGGTGGAACATCTTGCCGAGCTCCGTAGGAGGATCCTGGTGTGCCTGATGGCTACCGTCGCGGGTTCCGCTCTCGGATATGCCGTCTCGCCGCAAGTCCTCGAGGTGCTCGCGCGGCCCCTGGGTCGATTCGTGTTCACGGCGCCTGCAGAAGCGCTCCTCGCCCGCCTCAGGATATCGATGATGATAGGGATCGTCATTGCTTCCCCCATCATCACCATCCAGTCGTGGCTCTTCATTGCGCCCGGACTTCGACGAGATGAGAGACGCCTGACGTGGAGATTCGTACCGGCGGTCGCTCTGCTCTTCGCTGCAGGCGTCGCGTTCGCTTACGTTGCCGTGTACCCGCTCGCGCTCCGCTTCTTCTTGAGGTTTGCAGGAGCCCCTCTCGTGCCTGCCATATCCATCGGGAGGTTTCTGCGGTTTCTTGCAGCATTCGTCTTTCCATTCGGGGTCGCCTTTCAGGTTCCTCTCGTGGTGTACGTCCTGGTGCGGATGAACTTGCTATCGCGGGACACCCTGGTCCGAAGCAGAAAGTACGTATACGTCCTGGTATTCATCGTTGCCGCCGCTCTCACCCCGCCGGACGTTGTATCGCAGGTGCTCATGGCAGTGCCTATGCTCGTCCTCTTCGAAGGAACGGTGTTGCTGACCCGCCGGGTCGCTCGCTATCAAACGTCAATATCAGAACAGCATGACCGTGGAAGGCAGGAAGCGTGATCCATGACTGAAGCAATGCAGAGCAGGATGATGACACAGTTGCAGAGGATCCTGGGGGACCTGCGACGGTCGCTCTTCATCATCTCCGGAACGCTTCTCTTTGCCTCCGCCCTTGCATACTCCCAGGCGGACCTGGTGATCGCACGCCTTCACGACAACGGCCTGCCCAGCGTCGTCTTCCTGGTCCCAGCCGAGGCTTTCTCGGTTCGCATCAAGATCTCCCTGCTTCTTGGGCTCGTGGCATCGATGCCGGTCATACTCTGGCAGGCATCGAGGCTCGCCGGAAGAACGTTTCGCGTACGCGTATCACGCTGGATCGTCTTCTTTGTGATGATCTCCTACATACTGTTTCTCCTGGGTGTCGCTTTCGGGTACCGCTATGTCCTTCCCAACGCACTGAGGTTCTTCCTCAGCTTCTCCAGTGACGTCCTTCAACCCATGATCACGTTTTCGGGCTACATCTCGTTCGTCGCAGGCGTCACCCTGCCATTCGGCTTCGCTTTCCAGCTTCCCGTCGTGGTCGGGGCGCTCGCGCGAGCCGGGGTCATCACATGCCGGACAATGCGAAAGAACCGCGGATACGTGATCGTGGGAACGTTTTGCCTCGCGGCGGTGCTGACCCCGGCCGACGTGTTTTCTCAGATTGCGCTCGCCATCCCGCTCATCATTCTGTTCGAGATGAGCACCATGATCGCATGGCTGGTCCGTCGAGAACCGCTCAATCCAGCGCGCCGGGAGTCTCGTGGACGATCTTGCCGCCCACCATCGTGAGGTTCACCGGGATGTCTTTCAAGACGGTCCATGGCACTCGAAGCGGGTCTTCTTCAAGCACGATGAGATCCGCCAGTTTACCTGGCTCGACGGTGCCCAACGATCGCTCATCAAACCCAACCCATGCTGCGGTGACAGTCTGGGCCAACAGAGCCTGAGCTACAGTCATGGCTTCCTCCGGCGCAACGGCAGTGCCAAGGAAGGTTTTCCTGCCCACACACGCGGCAATGTCACGAAGCACGTCCACTGGCCAGTAACCGGGAGCATCAGAGCCAAAGGATACCGGAATGCCGGAGGCAAGCATGGTTCTCAATGCGAATGCCCCCTTCATCCGGCTCGAGCCAATGGCTTCATACGCCATGTCCCCGAGGAAGTACATAACCGCGGGGTTTGGAACGGGCAGAAGCCCCAATTGCACGGTCCTGTTCCTCCTCTCTTCCGTGAAGAGCCAGTTTCCCATATGCTCGACACGGTGGCGGTGATCCACCCGCGGATACCTGGCAAGAGCCTTTTGAAAGGCATCGAGCGCCATGTCCATGGCCATGTCGCCCACGACGTGGACGCAGATGCGCATCCCGGCTTCGTGGTAGCGCATGACCACATCGTCCAGCTCCGGCTGGTCGATGCGCACGAGCGCGTGGTTGTCTGTCTCACTGTCAAGGCCATAGAACGCCCCCTGGCGAGCTGTGAACCCACCGTCTATGCTGAGCTTTATGCCGCCGATCTTGAGCATGTCGCTGCCGAAGCGGTGCCGGAGCCCCAGGTCAAGAAGACTATCCCTGGAAAAGCCCGCCTCGACTACTCGCACGAGCAACCGGATTCTCACCGGAAGCAGATCTTTGTCTGCTAGATCCTGGTACGCCGCCATCTCGGCACTTGATACCACGATATCGTGGATGGTCGTCACGCCGCGCCTGGCGGCGACGTCAAGGTGCCGCTTGATAAGGTCCGAGAGCGGGGTGGGACCGGGAAGCGCTCCCCTGGGTTTCACGAGATACTGGGCGCGTTCACGCAGCACCCCGGTAGGCTCGCTCGTGCCCGGATCCCTCTCTATCATACCGCCGGGAGGATCGGGGGTAGCTGCGGTGATCCCCTTCTCGCGGAGGGCCTGGCTGTTGGCAACCAGAATGTGTGCGCCAAAAGTGACATACGCAGGGTTTTCGGGTACAGCGGCATCCAGCTCCCGTTTCGTGGGAAGCCTGCGCTCAGAGAGCCTGAAGGCCTGCATCGGGCTGCCCGTGCCGACCACCCAGTCTCCAGGAGCAGACTCTCTCGCTCGCTCCGCGAGCCGGCTGAGTATCACCTGAACCGATGAGACCGCAGGATCGTAAAAGTCCCGGCATTCCGCGAACGAGTCATCCCTCGCACCGGTCGCCAGATGCACGTGGATGTCAGCAAGGCCCGGCATGAGGGTCTTGCCTTTCAAGTCGATGAAGCGGGTCTTTGGTCCTCTCGTCTCTTCCACCTCGCTGCGCCGGCCCACTGCAACTATCCGGCCGTTCAACACAGCTACCGCTTCGACTTCCTCTCTTCTCCCCGTCATGGTCATTACTTTTCCGCCGACGAAGATTACGTCTGCTGCGATGGACATGCTCCTCTTCTCCTTTCTCGCTTCTCTTTTGTCGTGCCGGCGCTAATGCTCAGCTTTTCCTCTCGGCACGGAGCGGGCGCAGGGGAGGCTCCCTGCGCCCTTTCAACCGTCCAGGTCCCACATGAGGAGGCCCGCAGGCGCCTTAGGCAGGAAGTACGTCGTTTTCCGCGGAAAGAGATAGCCCTCGCGCGCCTTCTCCAGGACTTCACTTGCAGGGATCGCTGGGGGGAAGACGGCGACCTGTATCCTGCCGGACGCTATCGCGGCAAGCTCCGCCGGGCCGTTGTGGGTGTATGCGATCTCGCATGCGGCACCCGAGACAGCTTTCCTGCGCGAGAGCAAGACCGCTTGCTCGGCGATCTCGAGATCGAGACGCCTCAGCATTTCGGGCGTGTCACCGTCGTAGGCCAAGATCCACAGACCAGCGCGCGTCACCACCGCAAACGAGGTCTTGCCGCCCGAACGCGAGATCCGGGAGCAAAGCCACGTCCACAGCCGGCGTGTGGCGTCCTCGCCGCACCCGGGCGTGAACGGCCTTGCGTCTGTGTCGATGACGTCGAAGGCCGAGAGTATCCTCTCCACGAGGTCGGCCTCCGAGCCTTCGGGCCATCCGGCGATGACCCTGTGCGTCGGAAGCACCACCACGCCGGGATCCGAGGTGGAGACAAGGGTCGCCAGGATACGCATGTGCCTTGGGTCCCCGGTCTCCCGAGCCAATCTCTTCATCGACTCGCACCTGTGATGGCCGTCGGCGATGACGACCGGGCCCGAGCCGACGGCTTCCACGATGGCAGCCGAGCTCGCCTCGTCGCGGATGCGCCACACCCTGAGAGCTTCCGCCGGCAAGGCCGCCGCAAGGTCCGGCCCGGACGCGGCTCGCACGCAGGCGAGCGTCGACGCCACCTTCCCGGAGGGGTCCTCATAGAGGCCAAGCATCGGGCTCGGGAGGGCGTGGCTCGCTCGGAGAAGATTCATGCGGTCCTCTTTCGCGTGGGCCATGGTTTCCTCGTGGGGCAGGACGCCCTCGCTCAGATCTAGAAGTCCCATCACCGCCGTTCGCGTGTATCTCGTGCCTTGCCACTCGAACTCGTGCTCGCACAAGTACAGGGATGGCTCGGAGTCAATAGCGAGCACGCCTTCCCGGCGCCACGCCCTCCAGAGTCGCGCGGCGTTTTCGTAGAGAGCCGGGTCCTGTCCACCCGGCGGCGGTATGGTGAGCTCTAGGCGGACGACGTTCTTAGGATGGCGATCCGCCAGACGTTTCCCCTCCTCAGCGTCGACGACGTCGTAAGGCGGCGCGATCACGTCACCGAGGTCCGCTCCCACCTTGCCGGGGTCATAGTAAACCGCCCTAAAAGGCATGAGCTTCGCCATGGTCAACCTCCTTGCGCCGTCGCCTGAGAATTGGGGCGTTCGAGGTAAACAGGCTTCACCGAGAGCACACCCGCGAGGCGGACTATCTCAGTTAGCGCTTCCGGAGGGGCTGGGGAGTCTATTCCAAGGACCATGATCGCGTCCCCACCCTTCGCTTTCCGCGCGACCTGCATCTCGGAGATGTTCACTCTGGCCTTCCCAAGCGTCGTGCCGACCATGCCGATTATGCCCGGCTGATCCACATGCGGACAGACCAGCATGTATGGGGTGAAGGCCATATCCAGGCGGTACCCGTCGATCTGAACCAATCGCGGCATCTGTCTCGCAGAGAGGACTCCCGCGACCAGCCTTGTCCCCTTGTTCGTAACAGTTTCGACGGAGATCTCGTTCGGATTCCCATCTCCGTCGGACACGCGGATCTCGCTTATGGCGATACCCCTTTCCTTCGTGAGTATCGGGGCGTTCACCACGTTCACATCGTCCCCGAGAAGCGGAGAGAGCACGCCCTTGAGCACGGAGTTGAGCAAGGGCCGGGTGTCGAGGGAGCTCAACTTCCCTCCCCACCCCACCCGGATTGAAGCGATCATGCCTTCCGACCACTGCGACGCGAACTTGCCGAGGGTCTCCGCGAGCGGTATGAACGGCACGAGCTCGCGGAACACTTCAGCTGCCGGCACCGGAATGTTCACGGCGTTCGGCACGGGTTCACCTCGGAGCGCCGCAAGCATAGCCTTCGCAGTCTCGAGCGCGACATTCATCTGTGCCTCGGACGTAGATGCGCCGAGGTGAGGTGTTACGATGACGTTGTCGAACCCAAGGAGCGGGTGGTCCGGGGGCGGAGGCTCAGATGCCAGCACGTCGAGCGCCGCTCCGGCCACCTTCCCCGACCTGAGGCCCTCGACGAGCGCGGATTCGTCCACCACCCTGCCCCTGGCGCAGTTGACAATGCGCACCCCTTTCTTCATCAAGGCGATCGTCTCACGTCGGATGAGGCCTATGGTCTCAGGCGTCACCGGCACGTGGAGGCTGATGAAATCGGAGTTGGCGAATACATCCGCGGGCTCCGCCGGCACGACTCCCAAGCTGGCGGCCTTGCTCGCTGAGACACCCGGATCGTACGCCAGGACCTTCATGCCGAGAGCGAGCGCCCTCTTCGCAACCTCGACCCCCGCGCGGCCGAGGCCGAAGATGCCGAGTACCTTGCCTCGGACCTCCGTCCCCATGAACTTCCCTCTCTCCCACCCGCCGGACTTGACGTGGGCGCAGGCCTGCGGGATGTTTCGGGCGAGGCACAGGAGGAGCGCAATTGTGTGTTCCGCGACTGCGACCGAGTTGCCACCGGGGGCGTTCACGACCACAATGCCCTTCCTCGTGGCAGCATCCACATCGATGTTGTCGACGCCGGCGCCGGCCCGTCCGATGACCTTGAGGCACCGGGCTGCAGCTATGCACCGGGCGGTCACCTTGGTGGCCGACCTCACCATGATCCCGTCGTACTCGGAGATCCGCTCGAGGAGCGCGGCCTCGTCAAGCGGCTTTGAGACGTCCACGTGGGCTTCCTTGCGGAGAAGCTCTATTCCTTCCCTGGCTACGCCGTCAGTTACGAGTATCTTCATCATAGCGGCCACCCCTGCTCCGAGAAAACTCGCTCAGCCGCGGCAACCGCGGCACCGTGCGCAGCTTTCACACCAAGACCGGCTAGAGCCATCTGCACTGCCGAGAGCGTGACGACGATGTCAGACCAGTTGACGACCCCGACGTGCCCAATTCTGAAGATCTTGCCTGCGAGCTCCCCCATTCCGCCGGCGAGGACGACTCCGTAACAGTCTCTCAGCATCCCCAGCAACTTGTGCCCGTCCACACCCGCGGGCAGCTTTACGGCCGTCACCGTACTCGACGCCCATTCGTCCGCCGCGAGTAGCTCAAGGCCGAGCGTGCGCATGCCGGCCCTCGTCGCCCGCGCGAGGAGCGCGTGCCGCGCAAACACCGCGTCCAGGCCTTCGGCGAGGATCTGGCGCACTGCTTCGCGCAGGGAGAAGAGAAGCGACACCGCTGGGGTGTAAGGAGTCTGCGGGGTGGGCTTCTCCAGGAACTTGCGTGCGTTCGCGAAGCTGAAGTAGACGCTCCGCGCCCTGGTCTTCTCAACCCGATCCCAGGCCTTCGGGCTGACCGTCACGAACGCAAGGCCCGGCGGGCACATGAGGGCTTTCTGGGACGCCGTGACGAGAACGTCTATCCCCCACCCGTCCGTTTCGATGTCGATGGCGCCCGCGGAGCTCACAGCGTCCACGACGAGCAGCACGTCTTCTCGATCGATGGCAGCCCTTATGCCCGCCAGGTCCATCGTCACCCCGGTGGATGTCTCGTTGTGGGTTACGACGACGGTCGTGATCGACCGGTCTGTGCGGAGCGCGTCCCGGATAGCCTCGGGGCTCACGGGGTACCCGGGCTCGGACTTCACGGTAGCTACGTCCGCCCCACCGACTCGGAGTATCTCGGCGAACCTCGCGCCGAACTCGCCGGCGACTCCGACGAGCACCCTTTCCCCGGGCGTCGTGAGGTTCGCGGCTGCGGCTTCCATAGCGCCCGTGCCGGCCGCCGGGAAGGTGAGCACGGTGTTCCTGGTCTTAAGGATCTCCTGCAGCCCGCGCGTCGTCTCTTTGAGCAGGTCCCCGAACTCGGGACCACGATGGTTTATCATCGGAGCCGCCCCGGCGAGCGCGACCGTCTGCGGAACCGGGGTCGGACCCGGAATCATGAGGTATTGATGATGTCTCACGGCAGCTCTCTCTCCTTCCAGCTATTCGGCCCGGCTGCGGCCGGTGTCGCCCGGATCGATGGGACCTCCAAAAACAAGCACCCTCCCGCCCCTGAGCCGGGGACGGGAGGCGTCCTTCTCCTTGGTGGTTTTCCAAGCGTTTGCGGACGTGCCTTTGCTCACGACCCCGCCTTGGTCAGCAGTAGTGCAAAGTGCCTGGTCAAATCGCCAGGTTGCAGCTTGTTACCAAGATAACAATACTAAACCAGGCGTGTCAAGCATATCTTCACCAGCAATTCTTGACCAGCGCGGCTCGCTCGACATAGAGCAGGAGGACATGCCATAAGGTCCGACCCAAGAAGACGGTTGATCTTGTCACGGTTGATGGTATAATGATAAGTGACCGTATGTCCAGATGTCCGGACATTTGGCTAAAGGTCCATACGCGACAACCACACAGAGGAGGGAACTTTGTGCCCAAGCGCATCGCCCTAATTGGCTCAAGCGGCGGAAACCTGTACAACCTCGGAGGCAAAGATCCCATAAACCTCATAGACGAGGTCATGAAACAGGCGGACGCTGCCGGTGTAGAAGTTGCAAGCGTGCTGTTCATAGGTGCAAAGGCTTCCATGGATCAGGCTAGACCTGACACTCCGGCGGCCCTTTATGTGCTCGAAAACGGACTGCCGAGAGTTTCCTTCGAGGGGACCCTCTCACAAGTCAATGACAAGGCCAGAGAGCTTGATGCGGGAATAGCCAGGTCGATCGAGTCGGGCCAAATCGATGGGCTCTTTCTAGTGAGTTCGGATCCAGATGGCGTAAACAGAGAGAGCATTCGGGCTGCTGCACGCGGAAAACTCGTCGTGGTCGGCACCGGTGGAACCTCGATGGCCAAGGCCCAGTCTCTGGGACTTACCGTGATCTCCGTATCCGGCACGACTGGAACCACCAACCGGACACGAGCCATAGCTGGGATGTCCGCCCTGGCAAAACACTGGGGCCTGAAGTACCGGCCTGCCATAGGGAAGACTCGGGCCGGCTCTCCTACATCTCAAGGGAGCCCGTGGCAGCGAGTCAACTTCCGCGGCATCATGATGGCTTCTCTACCAGGCTTTATCGCCATGGCGATTACCCTGGCTATTGGCAAGATCCCTGGGCTTAAGATCTTCGGAACCATTTTCGACACCATGATAGCGGCTTTGCCGGTGATCGTGGCAGCGGTCGCCGCAAAGCAGGTCTCCGGCCTCGATGAGGTAGCGATAGTGTCAGGAGTCGTAGCTGGCACACTATCGACAAAGGGCGGAATCATAGGCGGAATCGTCGGAGGTGTGCTTGCGGGGCTGCTTGTGCCGTATCTCCTCAGCTTGTGCTTCAACTGGCGTTTCCCTGCGACCACTGCTAACATCGTGGCGGGCGGTTTGTCGGGACTGGGTTCTGGCCTTCTGGTTTACTTCCTCATCGCTCCTGTCGCCCTCTGGGCAGGAAATGGCATCAGGACCCTGATAAACACCCTCGTAGGCATCAATGCCGTAGCAGCAGGAGCGGTCGCAGGTTTTCTCATATGGCCCGCAATCATCGGAGGAGTCTATCACGCTGCTATACTGCCCATAGTTCTCCTGGAGATGGAAAAGACAGGTAACAGCTTCCTGGGCGCGATAGACATGACAGGGCTCGTCATGGTGTCCGCCGGCATCACCCTGGCAAACATCATTTACCCCCGGACAAGAGACGAAGCTACGGTCGCCGCTCCGGGATTCATGGTCAATGTGGGATTCGGTACATTCGTCGAAGCGGCCTACCCGTTCATGTTCTCAGACAGGCTCGTCTTCGGCGGAGCCCTACTATCCGCAGCTCTAGCAGGCGCGTTCGTGGGTGCTTTCGGTGTAAGAGGCACGGCTTACGTTCCTTCCGTGGTCGCCCCTGCCATGTCCAATAACCCGTTGGGATTCCTTGTGTCGATGGCGGTGGCCATGGGCGCGGCGTTCCTCTTCACCGTGATAGCGAACAAAAGGGCGAGAGGTCGTTCAAACCGAAGCTGATCCGGGCAGATTGGAGACGGGGCGGGCCAAGGAGACCGCCCCATGTTCCCAAAGGAACACATGATTGGGTGATGGGGCGCAACACTGGCTGTGGCCAGGTGAAGAACCTCACAACCGGGCGAAGCGACAACGCAGAGGCAGAGAAGGATAAACAAGAGAACAGAAGAATGAACACAATGAATGCTGGGAGGCAGTTTCCATGATTCACGGGGACATGAATCGTAAACGCCAGATCTCATTGCAGAAGGCACTTTCGATCATCAAGATGCACGGCGGCACGACTCTTCTTTCCACTGGCATCACTGGAGACGACGCGCGGCTGGCAAAGGCCGCGGTGGATGCGGGGGCGCGGATGCTGGAGCCCAATCATCCTGCGGTTGCTCTGGCAAGAGGTTACCAGGGGGTAACGAACATGCACGACGCAGAAGCTATCAGGCACGAGATATCTATCGAGCAAATGGCTGAAGTCACAGCGGGGGTCCGTAAGGTGGTAGGGCCCGAGATATTCATCACCGTGGGAATACCAGGCGGCTTCGCCGAGGTCTTGCCCCGGCCCCTTTCGGAGGAAGACGTAAGGCTCATAGCCGAAGCGGGAGCCGACGGACTCCATGTGCACAAGAGCGATCTGGACGACCTGAGAGAGGTTGTGGAGCTGGCCCATGCCAATGGTCTTCTGGTAGACGCATACGTGGCTCATCCGGCCGATCTCCATCCTTTTGGGATTCCTGCGGAAACGACGGAGGAAGTCAGGGATACGGCGAAGAAAATGGAAGCCATAGGCGTCGATATGATCGGTCTCATGACGGGCATGAGCTATGAGGGGGTCGAGGCGGGTCAGATTCCCCAAGTAATCAAGGAAAGGCTCACGGCCCTCGTTACGTCGGTCAATACTCCCACCCTGGCGGAAGGCGGCATCAACTTGCAGAACTTCAGGGCATTCAAAGAGACGGGAGTCAACATCCTGGTTGTCGGGACGGCGTTCGACGATATCGCCAGGCAGGCAGTCAGGGATACGGTGAGGGTTTTCCTCCAGGACGAGGCAGAGCAGGACCAGGCATAAGACGAGGAAAGGGAAAGGACGGATCGGATGGGTGATTGACCGGACAAGTCCCGTGCCTCTGTACTACCAGATAGCCCAGACCTTGAGAGAGCGGATAAGCACAGGCGAATGGCTGCCCGGACACAGGGTCCCGCCTGAATACGAGCTGACCCGGGAGTTCGGAGTGTCAAGGTATACCATCAGACAGGCCTTGTCGTCCCTGGAAAATGACGGTCTGATATACAGGCAGGCAGGATTGGGCACCTTCGTCCGGTCTGAAAAGTACAGCTATCCCCTCTCCTTCCTTCAGGGGTTTACAGAGCAAATGGAGCAGAGAGGGCTCGTCCCTTCTTCGAAGGTGCTCTTGCTTGAGAAGAGGGTACCCGAGCCCTTTCTCCGTTCCTCTCTGGCTCTGGCCGAGGGGAAAGAAGTGTGGGAGCTGAGACGACTCAGGCTCGCTAATGGCGAGCCCATGGCCTTGGAAACAATGTTCCTGTCGGTAGGGATAGCACCGTCGCTGGACAAGGAGGACCTGGAGAAGATCTCAGTCTATCGGCTTGTCGAGGATAAACTGGGGTACAGAGTAGTTGGCGCCACTCAGACGATCGAGGCCGAGATCCCTTCCCCGGAGGTGGCGACGCTCCTGAATCTTCAGCCAGATAGTCCCGTGTTGAGAATGAGAAACGTGACCTATCTCGAGAACATGCATCCTCTTTGCTTCGTGGACTGTCACTACAGGGCAGACAGGTACATATTCAGCGTTAGTATGCCAAGACGGAGGATGCCCTGAGTGTTTCACAGATGGTTGTCACTTTGGATGAGGTCGCCGGTGCTTGCACGATGGACGCCGTGAGGTCCGGCAGTCTCCGATACCGGATCTCACGGAGACGCCCCACAAGGGCGGCGCCCCCGGAGTGCAGCACCGGTAAGTCGTGCCAGGTCAACACCTGGTAAAGCGGCAGCGAGTCGTGACGAGACCCTTAGGCCTGCAAGAGGTGATCTCATGGATGCCCCGCAGAAGACTCCCGGAGCCCGTCGAGCCGTGAAGCTCACTCGCGCGACCAGAGAAACGTCGGTCAGCGTCTACCTGAATGTCGATGGGACGGGTAGTTCCGAAGTGACAAGCGGTTTTCCTTTCCTGGACCATTTCCTCGAGACGCTGGCATTGCACGCTTCTCTTGACCTTGAACTGGCTGTAGAGTCGGAGAGGCCTGATCTTCACCATAGTGCAGAAGACGTAGGATGGGCCTTAGGAACCGCATTGAGACAGTGCCTCGGACACCCGGCCGAATGTCCGGAAATCGGAAACTCCTGCGAGCCCGTTCCTGGCAGAACCCTTCCAGTGAGAAGATTCGGCTGGGCTGCAATTCCCTTCGACGAAGTATTGATCTTGGTCTCCGTGGATCTCATTGGCCGTCCAGGGTTCTACCTTTCGCCCGGCGACGGTCTGGATCACTGTGATATCCAGGAGTTCTTCAAGGCCTTTACGGGTGGGCTGGGAGCTACACTGCACATACAGGTGCTTCGGGATGGCAACCTTCACCACAAGATCGAGTGTTCGTCGAAAGCCCTCGGACGGGCTTTGAGAGAAGCAGTGGCCCCGGATGACCGGCTGAGAGAGATATCGGTGAAGGGGAAGGTTACGTATCAGAGCTGATGTGATATATGGTGAAGCCCTGGCGCGTCACGCCTTTGAGACGATGCTGCATGGCCCGTCGACCCGTCTACTTGGTGACACAAGCGGATGCGCTTGCAGGGCGAGGTCTTCAGCACCACCACGAGCGAGCCGGCAGACGCGTGAAAAGCCAGGCGAGGGTGCGCTATGCGAGATTCCACGATGGTCGGGTCGGGACAACCTCATACGAGCACCAGAAGCCAAATGTAATAGTCATCGAAAGAGGCCTGCGACTTTTCCCGTGAGGAACTCGATCCACCTGACCGGGTTGGGCACCCGCACCCCGATGGTCTGGAGGAAGCTGACCACAAAACCGAAGGACACGAGCACGAGGAACAGCACGAGCTCCCCCCGTTCCCTCCGCCGGATCATCCCGGGCACCTCGTAAGCGACCATCACTGCAAATGCGAGGGCGAGCAGTACAGCTGGCACGGGCAACCCCTCCTGAGCGAGACCGTTGGGTCTGCCAGGTAGTCCTCCATGGTGGCCTACGCCCGCCACCATCGCAGCTGGAGAAAGCCAACGATCTCCTGAGCTACTTCCTGATCCTCGTGCTTCTGAGCGCCAGACCTGATCTCCTTAGTTTGGCCTTGACTTCTACCTGGACATCGATGTCGCGGAACTCCTCATCCCACCGGTCCCTGAACTCGCAGGCCCACTTCTTTGGGTCCCTTCGGTTCAGTTCGGCGCCGAACCCAAAGATGTCGGAGCCAAGCTCCTGCGCTTTGGCCACTGCGGCTAGCACCTCGTTCTCGATCACGGTGGCCATCCTCCGCTCCATGCTGGCCCATAGCTCCGGCGACTTGAGCAAGTCGATGAACCCCTGGATATCGCCCACATTCGCTTCGGCTTCAACCTTCACTGTGACAGTAACCCTGCCATCTCTGACCTCAGGCTTGAATGCGCCTTTTGCCCGCAGAATCTCAAGCCCTATGAACTTGCCTTCTTCACCGGGTTTCTCGATGACGATGATCCCGCTCCTCACCTTGCCCGTGATCCAGTTGAACCCCCTTGTCTCTGGCTTGTTGAGCCAGCCGACCAGTCGATCGTTTCTAAAGACTGCTGCACCGGTCAGTCTGAGTGATCCGCCTATCTTTTCTCTTTTCAACTCCCCACGAATGTCGAATTCCTGTGGCCTGGGGACGATCTCCGCGCGGGTAGCGATGGGGTCTATCCCTTCTCCTTCGAGCCTTTGCAGGAAATCGTTCAACATGTCTTCGCCGACTGTCGACAGTCCCGTCCGAGCAGCCTCCAGCAAGCCCTTGGCTCCTTCCGGCGGCATTCGCTCGATCTCGAACTCGGTCTGTAAAAGGTCTGACGCCTTGGCCCCCTTGGCCACCACCATCCACACCCGAAGACGTGACTCTCCATCACGGCGAAATAAATCCAGAACATCTCCAATGCCTTTCCGCGCGAACTCCTCGCCGACCACGATGAACCGGTTGTGTGCCCAGAACGGCCGCCGTGGCGACTGGGAGAGCAGGTTTCGTACCGCTTCAAACACCGTATACCCCGTGCTGCTCACAACCCAGAAAGGTTTCTCTTCCGTGGTTCCGTGGGTTCCCATGCCAGCACCTATGGCAAAGGGTTTCGCTATGAGAACCGTGAGCTGGATCTTGCCCTCTTCCCGGGCTTCATCAATGCCAGCCGCAAGGACGAAGCCTACGGTCTCGATCTCTCTCCGGTTCCAGCACCCGGTCGCGGTCACCATTACCGCCGGGACCAGGAGGAGGGCAGCAGCTCTCAGCGTTCGTTCTCCCAGCATCGGGGTCATCTCCTTGCACCAGGGCCAAGGGGGAGCCTGCCTCGCAAGAGAGCGGCCAGATACAGAACGCCCGTTGTGCCCAGCGTGACCATGAGGGAGTAGATGCCGAAGTTCTTGAACTGGAGGAAGCGCTGCAGGTCGAGGTTGCTCTCAAAGAACAGGATGCCAAACGCAATGGCTATCGCCCCCAGTGGATATACGAGCGGCTGAAACCTGGAAACGCCGAACACCTGCGCCAATCCGACGGCGCTCGCCCATAGGAACACGGCGAGCTTGATCTCGCTGCTCAAGGTCCAGGCTCCCATTGTGACGGCCTCGATCCTTTCCAGGAAATCGGCGATGCTTATCATCCTGCTCAGGCTGAAACCTGGCATTGCCAGGTGTGATACCGTCGGTCCGAAGACTGCCACCAGGACCACTGTAAGCCACGTCATGAGCAGCCCTCCGGCCAGGACCGCGTACACCGAGTAGCGCGCCGCGTCCTTTGGCCGATTCAGGTAGGGCAGGACCATGCCCAGGACGATGAATTGCAGAAAGAAGGAGACAACAGTCCCTGTCGGGGCTGCGAGTGGCCGAACTCCGCGCGCCAGGACCGGAGCCAGGTTCTTGAACCGCATTTCATCGTACGGAAGGACGAACATGACTATCAGGAAGAAGAGGACGACCCAGACACCATTCTCGCCCATCCGTACAACGACCTCAAGACCGTCCCGGGCCGCGTTGGCTGCCAGAAAGCCCGCTACGGTCATGAAAACCAGTATGGGCGTTTCCGGCATGATGGCTATGGTGTAGGCCTCTCCGAGTTCTCTCGCTACGTCGGCGACCACCGAGATCCAGTACCATATCAGGATCAGCCCGATGAGCTTCCCAAGGTACTTGCCCAAGAGTAGCTCGCTGTACTCGATGATGGTCTTGTCGGGGAACCTCAACCCCAGCCGCACCACAAGCAGCACGAAGGGTATGGACAGGAGCGTCCCGAGCAAGCTCGCAATCCAGGCGTCCTGAGGCACCTGAATCTCTGTCATCATGGGAAACGCCACGGTCATCGGCACCACGTGGCTCAGCACCAGCACCGCCATAAGTTGTCTTCCCGGTATCTTCCCGCCCTCGACCTTACTCACTTGCCGCCCTCCTTGCCTGCCGGATGGTGAACCTCCCCCTCTTTAGGAGAAGGCGGCCTGGGCCTAAGGTCAGGTGCCTGCCTTGTCGGAGCTTTCTTGCCGGTGAACTGGGGCCGGGTGCGCATAGCCCACCAGGGGGCTCGCAGGAGGGCATCCTTGAGGTCGGAGAACACTATCGGAGCAAGAGGCTCCAGAAACGGAACTCCAAATGACCGTAGACAAGTCAAGTGAATCAGGAGAGCAAACATCCCCGCCACTATGCCGAACAGCCCTAGCACCCCGGCCAGGACTATCATCAGGAAACGCAGGAGGCGTGCCCCGATGGCAAGGCTGAACACCGGGGTGGCGAACGAGGCGATCCCTGTGAACGCCACCACCATGATCATCGCCGGGGAGGCCAGACCCGCCCGTATCGCCGCGTCACCGATGACGAGAGCGCCTATTATGCTGACGGCCTGCCCAACCACCCGGGGCAGGCGGACCCCGGCTTCCCTCAGGGTCTCAAAGACAAACTCCATTAGCAGGGCTTCTATCACGGCGGGAAACGGTATCCCCTCTCTTTGAGCAGCGATACTCAGCACGAGAGGTGTGGGCAACATCTCCTGGTGGAACGTGGTTACAGCAACGTACAGTGACGGCAAGGTGAGGGAGATGAAGAACGAAGCCACCCTGAGGAGCCTCAGTGCCGATCCGATGAAATATCGCTCGTAGTAGTCCTCGCTGGATGTGAGGAACATGGTGAACGTGGCCGGCATGATCAGCACGAATGGGGTGCCGTCTGTGAGGACCGCGACCCTGCCCTCGAGCAGGGCTCCCGTGACTTTGTCCGGTCGCTCGGTGCGCAGCGTCGTCGGGAAAAGAGAGAACGGTGCGTCTTCGATGTATTCCTCGATGTTACCGCTCTCATGAACGGCATCGACGTCGATCCTCCTGAGCCGATCTCTGACCTCCTGAACGATCTTGTCGTTGGCCACTCCCGCAATGCGGGCAATCGCAACTCTGGTCCGGCTGATACGTCCGATTCTCATCTCTTCGATCCAGAGCTGCGGCCCCATGATTCTGCGACGCAGGAGGCTGGTGTTCGTGCGCAGTGCTTCGACGAACCCTTCTTTCGATCCCCTTACGGTGGACTCGGTAGTCGGCTCGTCTATGCCCCTCTGCTCCCAACCACGTGTGTCGCAAACCAGTCCCTTTCCGACGCCGTCGATCAAGATCCCGCTGTACCCGCAGGCGACATAGGTGATGAACTTGTCCAGTGAATCCACTTCTTCGACGCCGCTTGCGGAAAGAAGGCGGGCTTTGAGATCCGCATACGCCTGTCTTGGATTATCCCATTTGAGGTCCATGTCGGTGATGTGCTCGATCACCGCCTCAGCGACCTGCCTCTTATCTACGAGGCCGTCCATGTGAACGATGAGAGCAGAGATCTTCCCCTGGGCACCAGCCTGCAGGCCGCGGAGGACGAGGTCTGCGCTATCACCAAACGCGGCCTTGATCTTCTCCCGGTTGATGGGTAACCTGGAAGATATCCGTCCCTCAGCAGAGCTCGTCTCGGCTCGTCCGGAATCCTGCTTGCGCCTCATTCGTCGGGAAAGAAGCCGCCGCAACATCCCGAGCACGATCCACCCACCTCCTCTCCCGAAAAGCTTCCATAACCTTGACCCGGGCCATTCTGTGTCGGAGCCATCATGTGCTGGGACGAATTGGCGCCCGTTATCAATTCTGCCTAGAGCAGGCGGTTTTATACTTGGCTTTTCCGTCGATGCCCCCTAATGTGAAGCGTCACAAATCGCTGCCACTTTTCCAGAGTCTGGGCTGCTCGCGGTTGCCGGTTGGGGGACGATACGGTGCGCCACGCGCACGGGACCGGGACGTACAGTAGAAAAGGGGTCTGCAGCGGTTCTTCGATCCCGCAAGACCCCCGTAAACCCTGGCGCGCCCGGAGGGACTCGAACCCACGACCCTCTGATCCGAAGTCAGATGCTCTGATCCACTGAGCTACGGGCGCGCGACACTTGTGTGTGATGTGAACAAACGGCCCGCGGGCCGTCGTGATGGTCAGAATATGGCGGAGAGAGGGGGATTCGAACCCCCGCACGGTTTGTTCAACCGTCTAAAGGTTTAGCAAACCTTCCCCTTCAGCCAGCTTGGGTATCTCTCCGCTCGAAACCCTCTATCTCTTCCCGATATCGCCGGCGAAACATCGCCGGCGAACCCGTCGACGAATCCTCCGCCTTCGGGTACCACAC
Organism: Bacillota bacterium; assembly: GCA_050261335.1. Taxonomy (GTDB): domain Bacteria; phylum Bacillota; class SHA-98; order UBA4971; family UBA4971; genus UBA6256. The sequence goes on along the minus strand of JBLNDE010000044.1, from coordinate 47,285 downwards.
CTCTCAGGTCGCCCATCGTGACACTGTTAATATAGCACACTTGGCACGGGAGGGCAAGGCCCGTGCGCCAGAAGAGGTCGGAACAGGCGACAGGCCCGCACCTACCGATACAGGAGGTACCTCGTTCTCACTCTGCGGAAAGCCTCGAGGTCGGCCTGCCACGATGCGGCGATATCGCGCGCGGATGTGCCCTTCTGCAACAGGAGCCGCACCTGGTCGGTGCCCATGAGCCTGTCGAAGTGGCTGCCGCCGTACGCCCACGTTGCCTGCGCCGGGTACATCTCGATGATAGCCGCGACGACATGCAGCCCTGTGGCCACGGGCTGGAACGCCGCGCGGTCCGCCACCCTTACCTCTACGCCGCTGCACCGTCTTCCGGCATTCTTCGAGAAGGTGGGAGTGAACTCGCACGCCCCGAATGTTACGCCCGGCAGTCCCAGCTCGTTCAGTCGACGTGCGAGCGCCGGGCCGTCGATCCACGGGGCGCCCACCCACTCAAACGGGCGATCCGTCCCGCGCCCCTCGGACACCGTCGCAAACCCCTCGATGAGGCACGTGCCGGGGTACACCGCGGCGCTCGCCAGGGTGGGAATGTTGGGCGAGGGCTTCACCCACGGCAGGCTCGTGTCATCGAACCACATCTCGCGGCGCCACCCCTCCATCCTGACCACGCGCAGGCGCGCGCCGATCCCGAACTCGGCGTTGAAGAGGCCAGCAAGCTCACCGACGGTCATGCCGTACCTGACCGGAATCGGATAGACTCCCACGAATGACGCGAACTCCTTTCGCAGGACGGGTCCTTCCACGGCAAGCCCGCCCAGGGGGTCAGGGCGGTCGAGCACGACGAACTCGATGCCGTGCGCAGCCGCGGCCTGCATCGCATACGCCATCGTCGATATGTACGTATAGAACCTTACTCCGACGTCCTGGATGTCGTACACGAGGACGTCGATTCCCTTCAGCATCTCGGGTGTGGGTTTCGTGGTCTTGCCGTACAGGCTATGTATAGGTAGCCCCGTCTTTTCGTCGACCCCTGAGCCGACCTTCTCCCCGGCCTGGGCCTCGCCGCGCACACCGTGCTCGGGACTGAAGATGGCCACGAGCTTCACCTTGCCGCTCTCAGCCAGAATGTCGATGGTGCTCTTGAGATTCGAGTCCACGCCTGTATGGTTCGTGATAAGCCCCACCCGCTTGCCGGCGAGCAGGCCGAAGCCGTCCCTCGCGAGCACTTCTATCCCGGTCCTCACCAGCACCTTGCTACCGCCTCCCGCGCCGGCGCACTTTTCGGTCCCCTGAACGATGCCGAGCACTATCAGGAGAAAGGCCAGTCCTGCCACGACGACCGCGCGCCTGCAGAACACGTTCGCGACCCTCCCGGGAAGACCTCCACCTGTGAGGAAGGCCTGAGGTACCATCCGTCGTCCGCCCCCTTGTGCCACCGCGAGATCCATCTGTCGCTGCGCCCCCGGTCCCTTATTGCGCTCCCCCGGCATCACGCAGCCTCATCCTGTGCCGCGCGCCTGCGTCGCGGTCCTCCCAGACAGTATCCGGGAACGTATCCCGTCCTCAGCCCTTCAGCACTCCGCCCACGCTCCAGCCCTCCATGAGGTACCTCTGGAAGACGAAAAACACCAGGATCATCGGGAGCGCCGAAAACGCAGCGCCCGACATCAGAAGGCCGTAGTCGGTGAAGAACTGCTGCTGTAAAGTGGCGAGGCCCTGCTCGAGCATGAACTTGCTCTCCGTCTTGAGGACTATGAGCGGCCACATGAAAGCTTTCCACTCCGCCATGAAGACGAATATCCCGAGCACGGCCATGCCCGGCTTGCAGAGGGGCAGTATGATACGCCACCATATGCCGAACTCGGAGCATCCGTCCACCCTCGCCGCGTCCTCGATCTCCGAGGGGAGTGTCTGAATGTACTGCTTCATCAGGAATATCCCGAACACCCCTGCCATTGCCGGGATGAGTATGGCAAAGTAGCTATCATACCAGTGCAGGGCTTTGACTATCATGAACATCGGGACCAGTGTCACCTGACCCGGGATCATCATGGTGCACAGGATGGTCCAGAAGATGATGTCGCGCCCGGGAAACTGCAGCTTGGCGAAGGTGTAGCCCGCGAGGGTGTCGAAGAACAGGTTGAACACGGTGACAGCCGAGGCCACGAGCACCGTATTCAGGAACCACCTCGGAAGCAGCGGCGCTCTCTCCTGGAGGAGCCTAAAGTTGTCGAGCGAGAAATTCCTCACGGAGATGTCCGGCGGGATCCGGAGCAGCGCCGACGACGGCGTGAGCGCCGTGGTGAACAGCCACACAAGGGGCACGAGCGACACAACAGCCCACGCCGTCACAAACGTCATCACGAGGATCGCCCCGGCCCACTGGGCGACCCCCCTGGGACGCCAGGACGGCCCTCCCTGAACAGCTCCTGCCGTCGCCCGCCGCCGGTGCAGCGCCCACCGTCCGGGTTTGCCTCGCACGACCGCGCCATTTGTCGACATGCTTGCTCACCCCCACTGCCGGCGTCCCTAATACTGGACGTCCGTGGAGAACCGCCGGAAGTTGAAGACCGACACCGCGACGATCACGAGAAACAGGATCACGGCCTGGGCGGACGCAAGCCCGAACTCGAAGTCGCGAAACGCCGTGTTATAGATGAGGTATACCACCGTGGTCGTGGAATACCCCGGTCCGCCCTGCGTCATGACGTACGCGGCCGTGAATATCTGAAAGCTGCCTATCGTGGACACGATCGCAAGATAGAGCGTGGTGGGCTTGAGGAGCGGCAGGGTTATGTTCCACCACTTGCGGATGGGCGTGGCGCCGTCGATATCGGCAACCTCGTAAAGATCCCTCGGGATCTTCTTCATCGCCGCAAGGTACAGGATTATGAACCCCCCTGGAGCCGCCAGGATGCCCATGAGCATGATGCTGAAAAGCGATGTCCTGGGACTTGTGAGCCATGGGTACGGTCCGAGGCCGACCTTACTCATGAGGAAGTTGAACAGGCCGAAGTTGGGATCGTATATCCACTTCCACACCATGGAGATGACGACCGCAGACGCCACGCCGGGGAGATAGTACGCCGCCCTGAAAAGGCTCTGCGTGCGCTCGGAGAGATGCCTCAGAATGCTCGCCAGGAGAAGCGCCACTATGATGTTCTGAGGGACCATGACCACCGTGTACAACGCTGTGTTGCGCATAGCCGCGCCGAAGACGGGGTCCGTCAGCACGTACTTGAAGTTGTCCAGGCCCACCCACACGTTGCCTGAGAGCCGGAACTCCTGAAACGCAAGCATGAAGGACCGCATCACGGGCACCACGATGAAGCCCAGAAAGAGCAGGATGTCGGGAGCTATGAAAACGTAAGCCCACTTCTTCTTGCGGATGAGCCGCAACGTCTGCAAATACGGGTTCCTTCCGTATCGTCTCGCGCTTGCGACCGTCGGTGACATCGCGCCAGGCACGTTTCCACCGACCTCCCTTTCCGGCGTTCCCTGTCAGGACAGCCCCGACCGAAGGTGAGAGCCCACGGGACCGGGACCGCGGGAACAGGCTCCGGCAGCATTCACGGGCGACCCGGCCCCGCGTTACGCTCTTGCGTCCTCACCGGCTCACGGCCTGAGGAAGCGCTCGACCTGCCTCTTCGCGTCCCTCAGGGCGGCCTCGATCGTCTTCTCTCCGAGCATGGCAAGCTGGAGTTCCTTCATGATCTTCTCGTCGATCTTCGCCCACTCGGGATGCATCGGCGGGTAGACGGCATACTCGACGCTCGGCGCGACACGTTCGAGATACGGATGGCCCGCCCACACGTTCCCCGCGGACTTGCGGCTCGGGAATGTGCCTATGAGCGGGACGACCTCTTTCTGGCTCTTGCCGCTCGTGAGGAACCTCGCAAGCTCCATGACGACGTCGCGCTTGGCGGGATCCTTCTGCTTGAACACGGCCCAGCTCCCGACGCCCGGACCCGCCGCCACCGGCAGGCCGGTGCTGCCGCGCGGATAGCCGGCGGTGACAAGGTTTATCTTCTGCCCCTGGATCTCTCCTTTCTCGACCTTCTGGTTATGGGTCGTGAAGGCAGAGATTATCCCGGTCGTGTCGGCGAATGCTGCAATGGTCCTCGAGTTCAGGAAGGCATTGTGGACATCGACCGTGGTCATGCCTCCCGCGCCGGGGAGCGCGCACTTGTACGTCCAGACCATGTCGTACAGCCTCTTTATGCCCGCCACCGCCTCGGGCCGATCGAGGACGAACTCCTTGCCATCTGTGCTCAGAATCCGTCCGCCCTCGGCGTAGATGAAGCCGAAAGGCTGCAGGTAGGTGGGCTGAATTGTGAAGCCGAAGCCGTACACGTCGATCTTGCCATCGCCGTCCCGGTCGAAGGTGAGTTGCTGCATGGCGTACAAGAACTCGCGCCACGTCCACTGGCCGTTCTCGGGAAGCGGAACGCCCCTCTCCTTGAAGAGGTCAACATTCAGGTACAGAGTGTAGACCGTGTTGTACCACGGCCACCCCCACCGCTTACCGTTCAGCGTGACCGCGCTCAGCGAGCCCTCATAGAAATCCCTGAGGTCCTCGGCCGTCAGATATGGATCGATTGGCTCAAGGGCACCCTGGAGCACATATGGAAGACGCAGGCCGCTCCCGCAGATGTCGGGGGGATCGCCCGCAGCCACCGCGACGTCGAGTTTCTCGCCACCACCTGCCCACGACAGCTTGGTGTACTCGATCTTGACTCCGGGATGGCTCTCCTCGAATTTCTTGAACGCCGCCAGTTCCCATCCCGCTGCCGCCTCCGGCCTCGGGAAGTCCCACACGACCAGCGTGCCCGTCCACTTGCCGGCAGCCCCGGCGGGGACCACGGCTGCGACCAGGCCACCAAGGAGCAGCGCCAATGCCAGGACACGCGATGCTCTCCGCATGGTTCCAGCATTCACCTGTGATGCCTCCTCTCTGGTATTAATGATCATACATATCAATTCAACCTGCGTTCGCAAAATCCTCCAGTTGTGTGGAAATATCGGTATCCGAGTCTCGTTTACTGCATGTACCGCCTTACTCATGAATTGGCTGCATGTAGCACGATTCGTGAAACAGCGCCTGAGCAAAGCTGGCGTCCCGAGCGCAGGCTAGCGATTCCCCGGCGGCGGGGTGAGGAGCTTCTGGTTCAGAGCACGAAGCACGAAGAGCGCGCAGGCGCCCGCCGTCACCGCGGCCGGGACGAACGCGGAGATGCGTCGCGAGTCCATTATGAGACCGAACACAGGTGGACCGGCCGCGACCCCGAGGAACCGCACCGCGCCATACACGGAGGTGACCATCCCGCGCATCTGGCCCCCCGCTGCGCTTGTCACCATCGTATTGAGAGAGGGCAGCACCAGCCCGCTTCCGAGCCCCATCACTGCCGTCAGCCCCCCCAGCCACGCGAGTCCCGACCGAAAGGCCAGGAGCCCAAGGGAAGCGGCCACGAGCGCAAGTCCCGTCACCGCGGCCGTCTTGAGCAGCGTCACATGCTTTTCAAGGAACAGCCCCGCGAGGAGCGAGGTTGCGGACATCACGAATATGGGCGCGGCTATCATGACGCCCTTCATGAGGCCGCCGATCCCGTAGCGCTGCTCGAGGGCGTCCGAGACGTAAAAGAGCACGCCGAAGAGGACGAGCAGCACCACCGCACCTGCCGCATAACAGGCCGCGAGGGACCAGCCCTTCTCCCTGAACACGCGGCGGAGGTCGGCAAAGTACGTGCGCGTGCTGGTCTGCTGCCGACCGCGGCGCACCGGCTCGGGGCACAGCGCCCACACGCCCACGGCCGCGGGGAGGGCCAGCACCGCGAAGAGCAGGAACGGAGCCCACCAGGCCACCAGCGCCGCGCCCGCGCCCAGCACGGGGCTCATCACCTTGCCGAATCCATTGGAGGCCTCGAGTATGCCGACAGCCCGCGTCCTCTCCTGGGATTGAAACATGTCCCCGGCCGCCGCCGTGGCTATAGGCCCGGTGCCCGCCGCGCCCACGCCCTGGATGACCCTTGCGGCAAGGATGAGCCAGTACGGGCGTTGCGCGAGCAGCGCGGCGAGCGCGGCCATGATGCCTCCCGCCCCGTACACGACAAGGCTGGGGGCCATCACCTGCTTGCGCCCGATCCGGTCGGAAAGGGCGCCGACGAACATGATGGCCAGCCCCGCCGGAACCGAGAAAGCGGTGATGAAGAGGCCCGTCTGGGCCTGGGTGAGGTGAAGCGCCGACCTTACCCTGGGCAGCACTGGGATGAGCATGGAGTTGCCCAGGACAAGGATGAACGGGACCGTGCAAAGGACCGCAAAGGGTAAAGCGTTCTTCGGTTGCATGACACCGACCTCCCGGCTTTCACTTCTCCAGCGCATCCGGTCCGCCGGCGGTCACACAGGCCACTACTGCGGCACGCCGCGCATCCGGCAAGGGCTACCCGTCTTCGCTTCTAAGTATGGCGCCATAAGTTTGTGCCATCTTCCCTGACGGCGTTGGGGTTGCCGGTGCTTGCTAGGGCGGGGCGCCTGGAACTTGGCTGGGCTTAAGCGCCAAATTCGAACGCATCTCACCGCACGCGCCGTCCCCGGAGGGCAACACCGGCAACCCTGAACAGGACTCACCCGCTGAAAAGTAGCGCGAACTTGTGGCGATCCACTTAGACCGCCCGCAGGCATAATCTGCTCCTCTGCGGCAGCCTCATACCTCTTGCGGCCTGCTTTCGCTCAAGAGGCCGGGATCTGCCGGTCTCTTCTCCGCGATGGGCCAATAGATATGCCATAGGGGCAACTGCCGGGGCGGAGTCGCCCGTCCTGCGTGGCGCCGTCTGTCCGCGAAAGACTGCTGACATTCCCCGCTCCGCCATCTGACATCAGAACTCGCACTCCGTGGCTCGGCAGATGCGTGGCAAAGCGCAGCGTGGCAGTCAGGCCATAGCCCACATGAGTGGAGGCGATTCTGCAGTGGACGGTCTCCCGCTTCTGGTCGTCCTTGCCGTGGGCCTCGCGTTCGGGAACACCCTGATCGCGGGCGCCGCCGCGGCGCTGCTGTTCATAGAGGCAGCCGGCTTGAACTCGCTGGCCGCATTCCTCGAGCAGCGGGCGCTTCAGCTCGGACTGGTCCTGCTCATGATCGCGGTTCTATCACCGCTCTCCACGAAGCAGATCACGATGGACCAGGTGCTGCGCGCATTCTGCACGTGGCCGGGCCTGCTCGCCATCGTTGGCGGCGCGGCCGCGACCTACGTCAATGGCCAGGGCGTTCAGCTCCTGAAGGCCCGCCCGGACATCATCGCGGGAATCCTTGTTGGGACCGTCATGGGCGTCTTCTTGCTTCGTGGGATCCCGGTAGGTCCTCTCGCGGCCGCGGGAATCACTGCGCTCCTCCTCCGCCTGGTCGGACGGAAGTGACGCGCCCGGCGTCCGCCCGGGCATCTCTCCGCGCAGCGCTTTCTCATGTGGCCGTGCACACCGACCCGGCAGACGTCATACTAAATGATCACGTCGCAGCGCTACCGGACGCTGCGAATTCCTGGAGCAGGGAGGGTCTCTTGGCATGAGACGGCTGTTGGGAGTTATCATGTGTGTGGCTCTTCTCGTGGGATGGCTGGGATTGCCCGGTGACAGCGGCAGCATCAGCGCGGCTCGCGCCCCCGAGGCGCAGGAGATCCGCATCGCGGGCCAGTTCGGGCTCGTGTACGCCCCGCTCGTGGTCGCCCAGAAGCACAGGATCTTCGAGAAGTACGGCCTGAAGCCGGTCTGGAAGGAGTACGGGTCGGGCGCGGCGGTGCGCGAGGCGCTGGTTTCGGGCGAGGTTGACGTCGGGTTCATGGGGATCCCGCCGTTCCTCATCGGCTGGGACAAGGGCTGTCCCTGGAAGGCGGCGGTGGGGTTCTGTGTCGTGCCTGTCGGGCTGGTGACGAACAACCCCTCAGTCAAGAGCCTTAAGGACTTCAAGCCCGGCGACAAGATAGCGTTGCCGTCGCCGGGAAGCGTGCAGCACATCCTCCTCGCCATGCAGGCTGAGAAGGAGCTTGGTTCGGCAACCGCCTTCGAGAAGCGCATCGTGGCGATGCCCCATCCTGACGCCGCAGCGGCCCTCATATCGAAAAAGGGCATCGTGGCTCACTTCACCACCCCGCCCTACATCTTCGAGGAGCTGAGCCATCCCGGCATGCACCTGGTCGTCGACGACGTGACCTGTTTCGGTCAACCCTTCAGCTTCAACGTGGGCGTAGCCACAACCCGTTTCCATGACGGCAACCCTGTGGCCTACGCGTGTTTCGTGATGGCGATCAGTGAGGCCATGGCCTGGATCAACGCCAGCAAGAAGGACGCCGCCGCCCTCCTGGCGCCCGAATTCGGCCTCACGGTGGAGAAGACCTATCATTACCTGACCTGGCCGGGCATGGACTACACAACGGCACCGTACGGCCTCATGGGCTTCGCCGATTTCATGCAGAAGGTCGGCTACATCAAGAACGTCCCCAGGAGCCTGAACGATATCGCGTGGGAGAACCTCGTCGCTTTCGTCGGGGACAGGGCAGGCGAACCGTCTCCCATCCAGCAGCTGCAGTTCCGGCACTAACAGGAGGCTGCCGCAATGACTGGTTCGAGACGCCTCGTTGCAGCGAACGCCAGGACTCTCCGCCAGGCGCTATTCGTGACAGCCCTGGCCGGAATCTGGGAGCTTGTCGCCCGTGCCGGGCGCCTTCCGGCTCTCCTCTTTCCGCCGTTCAGCGACGTGGCCGTCGCGCTCGCCACCGAGACGGCCAGCGGCGAGATCCTCGGGCGTCTGGGGTTCTCCCTCGCTCTGGTCGGCGTCGGCCTGGGCTTTGCGGTGCTCTCAGCCGTCCTGGTCACCGCCGCTGCGATGTCGGCCCACATCGTCTCGGAGTGGGTCCAGACGCTCATGGCGATACTCCATCCGCTTCCCGGCATCGCTGTCCTGCCCATCGTCATCCTGTGGCTCGGCACAGGCTACAGGTCCATCGCCGCCGTGATCTGGTTCGCCGCGGTCTGGCCGCTGGTGGCGAACCTTCACACGGGCCTGCGCTCTGTCCCGGCCACCCAGATTGAGGTCGGCAGGAACCTCGGCCTTCGCGGGCTGCACCTCGTGGCGCAGGTCCTCATGCCGGGAGCGTTCCCGTATATCCTGTCGGGGATGCGCGTGGCGTGGGCGCGCGCATGGCAGGCGCTCGTCGCGGCGGAGATGGTCTTCGGCGCGTCGGGCGGCGAGGGAGGGCTGGGGTGGTTCATCTACAAGCGCCGGTTCTTCATGGAGATCCCCGGCGTCTTCGCCGGTATGATCGTGATCGTCCTCATCGGGATCATAGTCGAGCGGGCCCTGTTCGAGTCGGTCGAGGCACGTACAGTCAGGCGATGGGGGATGACTCAGGAGTAGCGGGACTCGGCGAAGGCCTTCACCAGGGAGTGTTGCAGATGTTACAGATGAGGGCGGAAGCAGAGCTTGTGGTTCGCGGTCTCGGCAAGCGCTTCATCGCCGCCGGCCGCGAGATCGTGGCGCTCCAGGACATCGACCTGTCCGCGGCGACCGGGGAGTTCGTCACCATCATCGGCCCGTCGGGATGCGGGAAGACGACGCTCCTCAGGTGCATCGGCGGCTTTGAGCGCCCGACCAGCGGAACGGTGCTCGTGGACGGCCGCGCCGCGGCCGGTCCCGGCACGGACCGGATGATCGTGTTCCAGAGCTTCGACCAGCTCTTCCCGTGGCTCACGGCCGTCGAGAACGTCGCCCGGGCGATGCGCATCACGCGCACCGTCCCGGGCGTGGCCGAGAGTCGCCTCATGGCCCGGGCCTACCTCGAGCTGGTCGGGCTCGCCGGGTATGACGACCTCTACCCTCACCAGCTCTCCGGCGGCATGAAGCAACGGGTCGCCATCGCGAGGGCGCTGTCGGTGCGGCCGCGTGTCCTGCTGATGGATGAGCCATTCGGCAGCCTGGACGCGCTCACACGTACGACACTCCAGGATGAGCTTACCCGCATCTGGCAGGAGACGCGCGTGACGATCCTCTTCGTCACGCACAACATCGAAGAAGCGATCGTCCAGGGGGATCAGATCGTCGTGCTTACGGCGCGACCCGGTCGGATCGCCGCCACGCTGCGCAACCCGCTGCCCAGGCCACGCTCGCTGGAAGCGCCCCTATTCTACGATCTGTGGGAAACTATCCATGACCTGCTTGGCTTTGGGCGCGGCGCCCGGGTGGGCGTCGCGCCACCGCGCAGGCGCGCGGTCTTCGAGGAAGCAGAGCTGCCGCAGCTCGCAACGAGGTGAGCATGGTTTGGTTCCAAGACACTGATCGATAACGAGGGGGCCGCGCGCCGTGCGTCACATGGCGCGCACCTATGTAGACCGCCACAAGTTCGCGCTCCTTTTCAGCGGGTGAGTGCTGTCCAGGGTTGCCGGTGTCGCCCTCCGGGACGGCGCGCGCGGTGAGATGCGCTCGAATTCAGCGCGTGGGCTGGCGAAATTCCCGACGCTCCGCCCCAGCAAGCACCGGCAACGCCAACACCGTCAGGGAAGATGGCGCAAACTCATGGCGCCATACCTAGTCCGCAATAGCCTCGGTCCGCAATAGCCTCGCACAGGTGGCGTACATAACGAATGGCGGAGGAGGTGGGATTCGAACCCACGAGGGCCCCAGGGACCCTGGCGGTTTTCAAGACCGCTCCCTTAAGCCATCTCGGGCACTCCTCCGCGCGCCGGGAGACGCCCGTAAAGCCTCCCCCGGCACCGCAATTATACCACGCGGGGCTTCCTTGGGCAAGGAACGTCGCGAGCGCGCCCCGCCCGGCGCATCATGGCCGCGCACCGACGCGGACACAGGATGGATGGTATGGATGGTGCCGGGCTACGCCCCGGACCAGGTAACAACCCCCTGTTCCTTCGTGATGCGCTCAAGGCCACCCATGTATGGTCGAAGCGCCTCCGGGATGGTCACTGAACCGTCCGCCTCCTGATAGTTCTCGAGGATCGCCGCAAACGTGCGGCCCACCGCGAGGCCCGACCCGTTCAGCGTGTGCACATACTCGGGCTTCGCCCCCGGCGCCGGCCGGAACTTGATGTCGGCCCGCCTCGCCTGAAACGCCTCGAAGTTGCTGCACGACGATATCTCCACGTACCTGCCGTAACTCGGCATCCAGACCTCCGGGTCGTACTTCTTCGCAGCCGCGAACCCGACGTCGCCCGTGCACATCATGACGACCCGGTACGGCAACTCCAGGCGCTGCAGCACGTCCTCGGCGTCGCCCACCAGCTTCTCGAGCTCGTCATACGAGGTCTCTGGCTTCACGAACTTCACGAGTTCGACCTTGTCGAACTCGTGCTGCCTCACGAGGCCCCTGGTGTCGCGCCCCGCGGACCCGGCCTCCGCCCGGAAGCACGCCGTGTAGGCCACGTGATATATGGGAAGCCGGGTTGCGTCGAGGATCTCGCCGCGATAGAGGTTCGTGACCGGCACCTCGGCCGTGGGGACCAGGTAATAGTCGGTGCCCTCGCAACGGAACATGTCCTCGGCGAACTTCGGGAGCTGCCCCGTCCCTATCATGCTTTCGCGGTTCACGAGGAACGGCGGGTAAACCTCCGTGTAGCCGTGCTCTTTCGTGTGCATGTCTATCATGAACGCGATGAGCGCCCGCACGAGACGCGCTCCCGCCCCGCGGAACACCGTGAACCTGGCACCCGCTATCTTCGCCGCCCGCTCGAAGTCGAGTATACCCAGGTCCACGCCGATGTCCCAGTGCGCCTTCGGCTCGAACCCGAACTGCCTGGGAATTCCCCACCTACGGACCTCCACGTTCTCGGACTCGTCCTTGCCGAAGGGGACGGAAGCGTGCGGGACGTTCGGGATCGCAAGGAGCAGAGTGTTCAGCCTCTCATCGAGCGCTCGAACGGCATCGTCCATCTCCTTGATCTTCGCAGACGTCTCCCGCATCTCGAGGATGGCGGCGCTTGCGTCGCGCCCCTCCTTCTTCATGCGAGCGATGTCGTCCGACGCCTGGTTCCGCCGCCTCTTGAGCTGCTCGACCTCGTAGATGAGCCCGCGCCGCTCCTCGTCCGCGGCGAGGATTTGGTCGAGGACGGCGTCGTCCTCCCCACGCCGCGCGAGGGCATCCCGCACGATTTCCGGGTTCTGTCTGATGAGCTTGATATCCAGCATGTCCGTCCCTCCGTTATGGGAGAAATGCGAAGTCGCAAGCCTTCCCCTTTGCTAAGTAGATCCCCACAAGTTCGCGCTACTTTTCAGCGGGTGAGCCCTCGCCAGGGTTGCCGGTGTTGCCCTCCGGGGACGGCGCGTGCGGTGAGATGCGTTCGAATTCAGCGCGCCGGCTGGCCAAATTCCAGGCGCCCCGCCCTGGCAAGCACCGGCAACCCCGACCCCCTCAAGAAAAGTGCCCAGAACTTCTGCCGCCATACTTGGTCCGGTAACGACACCTGGCCTTGCACGGGAGCGGTCTAGCAAGGTGCACAGCACCGCTACGCCATAGCCCCGGAGCAACCCGGCGCCTTGCAGGATGACAATGGCGTATATGAAAAAGCCCCCCGCCTCCCTGGGACGAACCCAAGGGGACGAGAGGCTATCCTCCCGCGTTGCCACCCCAGTTGGCCGAAGGCGGGAACCCAGGCCCGGCAGCCGGCGCGCTTCGCGCCACGCGGCATTCGTCGTCCGCGCGGGCCGCGCGCCCGCAACCTCAGCCATCGCTCCCCTTCGACCCTCTCGACAAGCGTTAACGGGCAGACCCGGCCAGGCATACTCTGCGACCGCATGGTGCGGCGCGTTTCAGCCTGCGGCTCTGAGGTGGATTCGGCCGGTCGGCGCGCCGGTTCCCATCGCGCCCGGCTCTCTTGAGCGCCGTGACCCCTGGCCTACTGGTCCTCTTCATCGCCTTCGCGAAGGCCGATCATGGCACAGCCTGAATTTGCGTCCATTATACCATCGCAACCGCTGTCACACAACACCGGATTCAGTCGAGACGCCCTACCTGGGGCGCCGTCCCCGGTCCCCGGGGTGCAATACCGAAAAGCCTCTGGGGAGGCGCCGACTCATGCGCTCGCCCGATTCCCGGATGCCGCCAGGCCGCGCCTCTCACGCCGCGCCTGCGCGCGCCAGGAGCGCCGCCCAGTTGCGGTCGATGTCGGCCTGGATCTCCTCGATGATGTGCTCATTCTCCGGACGGAACAGGTGGCGGAACCGCCCCTGCTTCTCGAGCCAGCCGCGGACCGGTTTCTTCTCGCGCGGCTTGTGCGTGACCTTCCACACGCCGTTCTCGACCTCATAGAGCGGCCAGAAGCAGGTTTCCACCGCCCCCCGCATGATGTCGATGGTCTCGGCGGGATCGAATTGCCACCCGAGCCTGCACGGCGCGAGCACGTTGATGAACGCGGGGCCTTCCACGGCGAGCGCCTTCTGGACCTTCGTAATGAAGTCGTTCCACTGGCTCGGCACCGCCTGGGCCACGTACGGGATGTTGTGCGCCGCCATCACCGCGGTGAGGTCCTTGCGGAACTGCACTTTCCCTGGGATGACCTTCCCGGCAGGGCTCGTGGTCGTGGACGCGCCCTTCGGCGTCGCACTCGACCGCTGAATGCCCGTGTTCATGTAGGCCTCGTTGTCGTAGCAGATGTAGACCATGTCGTGGCCCCGCTCCATGGCCCCGGACAGTGACTGGAACCCGATGTCATACGTGCCGCCGTCGCCGCCGAACGCGATGAACTGGATGTCCCGCGTTATCTTGCCCTTCTTCTTGAGCGCCCTGTATGCCGCCTCCGCACCACTTATGGTGGCTGCGGAGTTCTCGAAGGCGCTGTGGACGAACGGCACATTCCACGAGGTGAACGGGTAGATGGTCGTGGTCACCTCGAGGCACCCGGTGGCGCACCCGACGACAACTGGCGTGTCAAGGGCCTTCAGCGCCTGCCGCACGACTATCGGGGCGGCGCAACCTGCGCACGCGCGATGCCCGCCGCACAGGAGTTCATCTTTCTTCGTGAGCTCTTTCAAGTTCGCCATTCATGCCGCCTCCTATTCCCTGACCCCGAGGTAGGTCACTGGCGATGTGACCTTGCCCGTTTCTGCGATCCTGGCAAGATCCCAGTATACCCCGGCTATCTGCTCGGTGTCGACATCCCTGCCGCCAAGGCCGTAGATGTAGTTCACCATCTTCGGGCCGGGCGCGTCATACATGGCGGACCGGACGTCCACGAACACAGGCCCGCCCATGGTGGAAAGGCCGTCGGCCCTGTCGAGGACGGCGATGGCCTTCTTGCCCGCCAGAGCCGCCACTATCTCATCGTGCGGGAACGGCCTGAAGAGCCTGATCTTGAGCAGGCCAGCCTTCATGCCCTGCTGTCGAAGGTCGTCGACGACCGCCTTGGCGGTGCCGGCCGCCGAGTTCAGCGCGACGACCGCAAGCTCCGCGTCGTCGAGCCGGTATGACTCGAAGAGGCCGTAGTTCCTCCCTGATATCTTTGCAAACTCCTTCGCCACATCGAGCACAACGCCCTTTACGTACGTCTGGGCATCAGCCAGCTGGCGCCGATGCTCGAAGTACCAGTCAGCAAAGTCGAGCGCTCCGAACGTGGCGGGGTTGTCCACGTCGAGGAGCGAGTGCTTGGGCGTCCGCTGGCCGACGAAGTTGCGCACCACGTGGTCGTCGAGAAGCTCGGCGTTCTCCATGCCGTGGCTCACGATGAAGCCGTCCATGCACACCATTGCCGGAATCTGCACGTCAGCGTGCTCCGCGATGCGTACGGCCTGGATGAGGTTGTCGTACGCCTCCTGAGCGTTCTCGGAGTAGATTTGCACCCAGCCCGAGTCGCGAGCGCCCATGGTATCGCTGTGGTCGCAGTGGATGTTGATGGGTGCCGACAGCGCCCTGTTCACGACGGGCGCCACGATGGGCAGCCTCAGACCCGCAGCTATATACAACATCTCCCACATGAGCGCAAGCCCCTGCGAGGAGGTGGCGGTCATCGCCCTGGCTCCGGCGGCCGACGCGCCTATCGTTGCGCTCATGGCGGAGTGCTCGCTTTCCACGGTGACGAACTCGGTGTCCACGTCCCCGTCCGCCACAAAGGTGGAGAAGATCTGGACGATCTCGGTCTGCGGCGTTATCGGGTAGGCCGCTACCACGTCAGGGTTGATCTGGCGCATGGCCTGAGCTACAGCTTCGTTTCCGGTGATCGCCACTCTCTTGCTCACTTTCCACCAGCCTCCCCACCGCTCTTTGCGCAGCATCGCGCGCCGGCACCCGCGCCTTCGGCCTCGCCGGCCTCTAGCTCGGTCTCCAGTCGCATGTCTATGCATTTCGCAGGGCACTCGTGGGCGCATATCCCGCAGCCCTTGCAGTGTTTGTAGTCGATACCGACCACCTTGCCGTCGCGCACCAGTATGGACGAATCGGGGCAGTAAATCCAGCAGATCATGCAGTGCCTGCATTTCTCCTGGTTCCAGACCGGGCGATACGTCCGCCAGTCGCCCGTCTCATACTTATCAGAACTGCCGGCCTCCAGGATCAGCCCCCCAATGGGCACGTCCTTCCAGCCCTTCTGCTTCCCGTTCGCGCTCATTATTCTGACTGCACCTCCTGGTAAGCCCGCTCGATGGCCTTGATGTTCCCCCCGATAACCTCGGGCTTCGACCTGAACTTCATCTCGAGCTTGTGCCGGGTGTCGGCCACGAACTCCTCCAGCGACATGAGCCCCGTAGCCCTGATGAGTGCTCCCATCATCGGGGTGTTGGGGATCGCTCTCCCGATGGTGTCGATGGAGATCTGCGTGGCGTCAACGGTGTACACCTTTCCGCCCTTCACCTTGAGCTTCGCCCGCATCTCCGCCGGGGTGAGGTTCGTGTTCACAAGGTAGATCCCGTCCTCCGGCACGCCGGACGTCACGTCGTTCTTCCCGATCAGTGTCGGGTCGAGGACCACTACTATCCTGGGGTTCGACACGTGGCAGTGCACCCTCACCGGTTCGTCGCTGATGCGGTTGAAGGCCAGTACCGGCGCGCCCATCCGCTCAGGCCCATACTCAGGAAAGGCCTGAATATACTTGCCGACCGACGAGGCAGCCTCGCCCAGGAGGATAGCGGCTGTCTTCGCCCCCTGGCCACCCCTCCCGTGCCAGCGAATTTCGAGCATCTGTGC
The DNA here is from genome assembly GCA_050261335.1 of Bacillota bacterium. Taxonomy (GTDB): domain Bacteria; phylum Bacillota; class SHA-98; order UBA4971; family UBA4971; genus UBA6256. The sequence goes on along the minus strand of JBLNDE010000044.1, from coordinate 31,113 downwards.
CATAGCTCGTCCTCCTCACATATGGATTTGTGGCGCACCCGAGCTCGTGGGCGTACAGCCGACATGACTCGAGAGCACGCCATCGGGTTTTGCGCCCTACCTATTTTAGCACAGAAGTTCAGGATGTGCAGCACCGTATGCAACTTTATGACTGCGGTCGACCGCCACCCCGCGCATCCCGCGCCCCGGCGTTCGTAGCGTAGTGCCGCCCCCGTCCCCGCTCGCACCCGCCTGCTCGCGCCCATCCGACATCGCCCGCACTCACCTGCGGCTTCCTGACGTTGCATTACCTCGCCTGGTGTCCTGTGTCGTCAGATGCCATCGATTCCTGATTACCTGGCGCGCCCCAGCTATTTACTTCATAGCCAGGCTGTGCTAGAATGCGTTTTGGGTGCCTCTGGGCACACATGGTGCCGGAAGGTCTCTCAAGCTGCAAAATCCGCAATACGTCAAAGAGCTGGCGGAGGTATGAGGATGAAGGTCAAAGACGTCGAAGCTCTCAATCCGGTTACGGTTGACCCGGGCGCAAGTCTTGAGAGCCTCGCATCCGCGGTGATGGAGCGAGGCGTCGTATACGTGCTTTCAGAGACAGGTGGGCTGCTTGGCGTTATCACAGGCAGCAAGCTCATATCAGCGCTGACATCGGGCTATGCAAGGGGCGCCACGGCGCAGGACGTAATGATTCCCGCGGAGAGCTTCCCGCACGTCAATCCAGATACTGACATCACCACCGCAGCGAGCTTCTTCGAAAGCTCGTGCGTCACCGAGGTGCCGGTGATCGAGAACGGTGCACTTGTGGCCTCGCTGCCGCAGCGCACAGTGCTCTCGACGTTCTCCAGCACCGTCGCATCGTCCAAAGGCAACGGTTATCACGAGAGGCGTGCCCTGGCCATCCTCCGGTCGCTTCACGAGGGTCTGGTCATGATAGACAGAGACCTCGTCATACGGGAATTCAACCCGGCAGCCGAGAGGCTCATGAACGCGAAGGCCTCCGACAGGATAGGCCAGAAAGCGGTCGTGGTGAGCCGCGACGAGTCCCCCATCTTCGACGTGATGAAGGCGGGAAAGGCCAGGTATAACGTGATAACCCCGCTCGCCGACGGGCGGGTTTTCTCCGTGAACTACGTGCCCATGGTGGAGGACGGCGAGGTTCAGGGGATCATCGAGACATTCCACGACATCACCGAGCAGGAGGACCTCCGCGCCCAGCTCGTGAACTCCAGAGACGAGCTCGACCGCGCCTTCGCGCTGACTCTGCCGAACTCACGGGTGGAGCACAAGCTCAAGCACACGCCGGAATATCGGGACAGGTTCGACGCGCAGACGGGCCTCATCACGATCACCGAGGTCATCGAGGACGGCAACTACAAACACGTGGTCAACGCCCTGAAGGTCCTCGCGGATCTCAACACCAAGGGGATCATGTCGCTCCTCGGCATCAGCAAGGACGTCCTCGTGCAGAGCATAATCTTCCACGACCTCGGGAAATCCCAGCCGCAGCTGGAGATAGGCCAGACCGTGGACCCGAAGAAGGTGTTCGAGTACAGCCCTGCCCATGCCGCCCGGAGCGCCGACATCGCGTCCCATTTCTATCATAAGGAAGCGGACGTGATCTGGCTCGTCCGCTACCATCACCACAAGGAAGACGAGCTGCCGCTGGACTTCCCACGGCACCTCATGCCCATGTTGCGGCTATTGCAGCTGGTGGACGGCCTCTCAGCCGCACTGACGCGGCGCAACGCCCACATCAAGCTGGATGTCGAAGGCACGAGGGTCACCGTGTACGAACGCAACGGGCATCCCGACTTCAACAAGTCCAGAGTGGTCGACCTTTTCACGGGTGACGCCACAGTGCTCAACGTGGACTGAGTGCGGGTTCAGGAATCACCGCCATATTTCCAGGAGTCGCCGATGTTGCACCGCCGCTCTTCCGGTGGTTGCCAGTATTGGGCTCCGTGGACGGCGTGCTTGCGGCGCGCATCGTTGAATCTGGCGCTTGAGGCCTGCCGAACGGGATCGCCCCGGGGTGTACGTCAGGATATCGTCAGGTCCGCCGCAGCACCTGGGGTCAGGGTCACGTGAGTCCTGCTGCTACAGTCCTTGATACAGCGGGAAACGGTCCACGAGCGCTGCCACCCTTGTGCGGGCCGCTTCCATGACAGCCTCGTCCTCGGGCTTGTCCAGCACGGCCGCGATGATATCCGCGATCTCGTCCATCTCACCCTCGCGCATGCCCCTCGTGGTCACGGCCGGGGTGCCGAGGCGAACCCCACTCGTTACGAACGGCTTCTCAGGGTCGAATGGTATCGTGTTCTTGTTCACGGTGATGCCCACGTCGTCGAGCAGCCTCTCCGCCTTCTTGCCGGTAAGCCCTTTCTCCGCCACGCTCACGAGCATGAGATGGTTGTCAGTGCCGCCCGACACGATGCGGAAACCACGCCGCGCGAGAGCCGCAGCCAGCGCCGCCGCGTTCCTTACCACCTGCGCCTGGTAGGCGCGGAACTCGGGCGTCATGGCTTCCTTGAGTGCCACGGCCTTGGCGGCGATCACGTGCATGAGCGGCCCGCCCTGGATGCCAGGGAACACCGCCTGGTCGATATCTTTCGCAAACCGGGCCTGACATAGAATGAGCCCGCCGCGCGGTCCCCGGAGGGTCTTGTGCGTCGTAGTGGTTACGAACTCGGCATAGGGGACAGGGCTTGGGTGCACGCCCGCCGCCACCAGGCCTGCGATGTGGGCCATGTCCACCATGACGTAGGCGCCCACCCCATCTGCGATGCGGCGGATCCTCTCGAAGTCGATGAACCTCGGATACGCGCTCGCACCCGCCACGATCATGCGCGGCCGGTGCTCCTTCGCAAGCGCCTCGAGCGCGTCGTAGTCGAGAGTCTCAGTCTCCCTGGAGACGCCGTAAGGGATGAACTTGAAGTACTTGCCGGAGAAGTTGAGCGGATGGCCGTGGGTGAGGTGACCGCCGTGGGAGAGATCCATGCCCAGCACCGTGTCGCCGTGGGATAGCGCCGCGAAGTAGACGGCCGTGTTGGCCTGAGCGCCGGAGTGAGGTTGAACGTTCGCGTGCTCCGCTCCGAAAAGGGCCCTCGCCCGTTCTATCGCCAGCCTCTCAACGACGTCCACGAACTCACAGCCGCCGTAGTAACGTCTTCCCGGATACCCTTCCGCATACTTGTTGGTCAGCGTGGACCCCTGAGCCTCCATCACCGCTCTGCTGGTGAAATTCTCTGATGCTATCAACTCGATCTTGCGTCTCTGGCGACCGGTCTCCTCTTCAAGGGCCTCAGCGACTTCCGGGTCAACGGACTTCACGATATCATACATTTATGTACCCCTCCCACGTTGAAGTGCGGCGATCTCGCAAACCCGCCTGATGTCCGCCGCCACAGTGGCCGCGCCAGCCTCGATGGCCGCGAACGGCGCGGCAGCCACGCTCACGCCCCGGTCTGCGTCATGCCAACACCGAGCCGGGACCCTGCCCTGCCTTGCTCACGCCTCGTCAGGTCAGGGTCCTGTCCAGGCCGTGCCAGGGCTTCGTCCATGTTCCGCGCGGGCCCCGACCTCGCCCTCCAGGGCCGCGGGCGCCCCTACGCCTTCCCTGCCAGCATGTTGAGGAAATGCCGATGAAGCCTACTGTCTCGCGTCACCTCCGGATGGAACGCGCATGCAAGATGGCGCCCCTGGCGCGCCAGCACGATCTTGTCCTCCAGCCGAGCGAGCACCTCGACGCCCGGCCCCACCGAGAGTATGTAGGGAGCCCGGATGAAGACGGCGCGCATGGGTGGGCCCCCAATGGCCGGGATCTCGATGTCGGCCTCGAAACTATCCACCTGCCGGCCGAAAGCGTTCCTTTTCACCTCGAAGTCCATGAGCCCCAGGCGGACTTGCCCTGAGTTCTCGACTTCGCGCGCAAGAAGGATAAGCCCGGTGCACGTGCCGAACACGCCAAGGCCCCGGGCCGCATGCTTTCGGATCTCGTCGAGAAACCCGAACCGTTCCATCAGCTTTCCTACTGTCGTGCTCTCCCCGCCAGGTATGATGAGCCCGTCGAGTCCATCGATCTGGCTGCTGTACCTGACCTCGACCGCCTCCGCGCCCGCCGCCCCTGTCATACTCAGGTGCTCTGCCACATCACCTTGAAGCGCGAGAACTCCTACCCTCACCCCTACAACCTCCTGCTGCGACGCGTGAAAAGCTCAAGACCACATCTACCAGCCTCTTGCCTGCAGCTTCTCCTCTTCCTTCAGGGACGCGGCGGCAAGACCCCTCATGGCCTCGCCGATGCCCCGCGATACCTTCGCGAGGATGTCCGGATCGCTGTAATGGGCAGTGGCATCCACGATGGCACGCGCGCGCGCCGCCGGATTGTCGGACTTGAATATGCCGGACCCCACGAAGATGCCGTCCGCCCCGAGCTCCATCATGAGCGCCGCATCCGCCGGGGTCGCTATCCCTCCCGCCGCGAAGTTGACCACGGGGAGCTTGCCTTCCCTGGCAACCTGGACGACGAGTTCGTAAGGAGCCTGCATCTCCTTGGCCGCGGCCATGAGCTCATCTTCGCGCATCGAGGCAAGCTTACGGATCTCGCTCATGACCCGTCTCATGTGGCGGACTGCCTCCACGACATCGCCCGTGCCGGCCTCGCCCTTCGTGCGCATCATCGCGGCGCCCTCGCCGACCCTCCGCAGGGCCTCACCGAGGTTGCGGCAGCCGCATACGAATGGCACCTTGAACTGGTGCTTGTCTATGTGATGCTCCTCGTCTGCCGGCGTCAGGACCTCGCTTTCATCGATGTAGTCCACGCCGAGAGCCTCGAGGATCTGCGCCTCGACGAAGTGTCCGATCCTGCACTTGGCCATGACCGGTATGGTGACCGCCTCCATGATCGCCTCGATTATGGCGGGATCCGACATCCTGGCCACGCCGCCCTGTGCCCTGATGTCCGCGGGCACACGCTCCAGCGCCATCACCGCGACCGCTCCGGCGTCCTCGGCGATCTTGGCCTGCTCGGGGGTGGTGACGTCCATGATCACGCCGCCCTTGAGCATCTCCGCAAGGCCCTTCTTAACCGTAAACGTAGCCTTCTCCACCATCAGCATCGTCCCTCCATCAGCTTGCAGCTCATTTCCCCCATGCAATTCTACTACAGGAGCAACCGGGACACAAGCGCCTGGAAAGCGTGAAGGCGCGGGAGACTGCATATTCGCGCCATCTGGACACACACTTAATGGGGGCATGCCAAAGCGCCGGGTGCGGGTGCCCATGTCCGTGCCGGGCTTACGGCGAGCCCGGGGCCTGCGCGCGACGGCGTGTCACTGAAGACCCGGACCGACAGGGCGGCAGCGCTCTCCAGGTACGCGCTTGAAGAGGAGATGTTGCAGGTATGTCCGATTCCTTCTTCAACGTTTTCTGGATCCTCATTCTCGTGTGGAGCCTCCTGTCGCCCCTCTTCGGACGAAGGAGGGTAGAGCTTGCCCGGCTCCACATCCTGAACTCCCTCTCGCGCAAGAGGGGTTCGCGGGTCATAGCCATGATCCACCGGATGGAGGCCATCAGCTTCCTTGGCATTCCCATCTCGCGTCATATTGACATCGAGGACTCGGAACAGGTGCTTCGCGCCATCCGGCTAACGCCGGACGACGTCCCCATCGACATCGTCCTGCACACCCCCGGCGGTCTCGTGCTCGCCGCCGAGCAGATTGCCCACGCCATCGCGGGCCACAAGGCGAAGGTCACGGTATTCGTGCCGCACTATGCGATGTCCGGCGGCACGCTCCTTGCTCTCGCCGCGGACGAGATCGTGATGGACGAGAACGCCGTGCTGGGCCCGGTGGACCCGCAGCTCGGCAACTACCCGGCCGTATCCATTCTGCGAGCGATCGAGCAGAAGGAAAAGAACTCGGTGAGCGACACCACGCTCATCCTGGGGGACATGGCCGCCAAAGCCATGGTGCAGGTCTATGAGAGCGTTCATGATATCCTCGCGGCCAAGATGCCGGAGGACCATGCCCGCGAGATAGCGAAAACCCTGACAGAAGGGCGCTGGACGCACGACTACCCCATCACCTGCGAGGCCCTTCGCCGGATGGGCCTTACCGTCAGCAACCAGATGCCGTACGAGGTCTACCGCCTCATGGAGCTTTACCCGCAGCCGGCCCAGCGCAGGCCGTCTGTGCAGTACGTGCCGGTGCCCTTCGAGCGGCGGGAGCCGGTGGAACGCGGCCGGCGCGACTGAGTAGATCGCCGGAAATCCGCGCTGCTTATCAGCGTGCAAGGGATCTCCACGGTTGCCGGTGTCGCACTCCGGGGACGGCGCGTGCGCGGAGATGCGTTCGAATTCGGCGCACCGGCCGGCCAAATCCCAGGCGCCGCGCCCTGGCAAGTACCGGCAACTCTAGCACCCTCAAGAACACTGGCGAAAACCCGCGGCGCCATACCTGGCGTATGCCCGGTCGGCGGCTGGCTGACGGCCCTGCGGGCACAGAAGAAGCGCCAGGCGGACCGCCTGGCGCGAAACCATGGTGGAGACGAGGAGATTCGAACTCCCGACCTCGTGAGTGCGATTCACGCGCTCTCCCAGCTGAGCTACGTCCCCACTCGAAACCTATCCGCTCTTGCCCTGCGAGTAGAATACTAACACAGGCACGCCCTGAAGTCAAGGCCAGGAGGCGCATCCCGCATCCTGGAGACCGGCATGCAGTCCGCGACGGTCCTCGACCGGTGGGTCCGCGTTCGCGGACCTGGCCCTGTCTGACGCCGCCACGGCCGGACGAGCCCGGACTACTTCTCGATTCCGAGCAGTCGGGCGAGCATGCCGGCAATGTCCACCGTATACCTGGCAGTTGCGATGTCGGCTCTCGCCGCACGAGGACCGCATACTATCAGCGGGACCACCACATCGCTCTCGAGGAGCGTCCCATGGCTGCCCTTCGTATAGTCCATGAACGCGGCGGACTCAATGAACATGTAACCGGCGCTGGCTATCGCGATGACCGGCGCACTCCTCCGGTGGGTCGCGTGGACGCGTACTCGCGCGGCGTCGCCAGGGCCGATGACCTCAGCGACCCCCTCGGCGTTCCTTAGGGCGGTCATTACGGCGTCCAGTCTATCTGCCGTTGGCCACACGCACATGACCCCACCGTCGAGGCTGAAGACACAGTCGCCTGCCCCGGCGGCCTCCAGGATCTCCCTGGGAAGAATGGCCCTGGTGACGAGGGTCATCCCATGGTCCGCAGTCACCACCAGGGCCCAGTCGTCCCCCGCAACGCCTTCGAGAACAGCGGCCAGCGCCTCGAGGGCTTTCCCCGCCGAGACGAGGCAATGGGTGGTCTCAGGCGCAGGCACTGGTCCAAACCTGTGCCCCACCTTATCTGGACCTGCAAGGTTGGCGACGACCAGGGCCCCCGGGCCTGCATCCTTGACGAAGGCGCTCGCTACATCGATGACCCATCTGTCGAGGCCCTCGTACCAGGCGCAGAAGTCGTCGTACTGCGCTGATTCTGCCGGAGGGGGCCCGACCTTCTCGAGCACCCATTGTGGCACCTGGCCCGGGCTTGCGGCGAGGTCGACGCCCTCGCCCAGGAGTGAGCGGACCCCGTTCTTGCCGGAGATGACCGCCGTCCTCGAGCCAGCCATTGCTGCCCGTTCGATCAGGGTAGGAGCCTCGATGAGCCGGGACGAGTTGAATGCGCCAAGAGTCCCATCCTCCGTCATGAACTCCTTGCCTGTCACCCCGTTCTCATCGGGCCACCTGCCCGTCAGGAGGGCTGCGTGGCCTGCCGCAGTGGAGGACGGAAACACTGTCCGTACGGGTCGGAAACACCCTTCTGCCGCCAATTGCCTGATATACGCCTCGGGCGGAAGGGCATCCACCGAACGCGCAGGGCACCCGTCCAGGACGACCAGGACTACTGTGGTCCGGCCTCCCTGACCGGGGCCGGCGGCCGCGGGCACGGCGGCGGCCGCCAGCGCGCAGACCAGAAGGGCAAGGATGACGATTGATGCTCTTCTGATCTTCTCGGGCGTCATGACTTCGCCTTCACCTCGAGAGTCACGACGTACCAGTTCCAGTTGTTCTTATCGTAGAGCTTTTCAACCTCGGGATGCGTGTCGTACGGAAATACCAGCTTGACCGGCCCGCCGAGACCGGTTCCGATGGCCTTGCCGCCGTCCTTGGTGGCAAGCATGATCGGGAACTTCACCGCGTCGGCCGCCTTGATGGCAACTTTCTTTCCATCCTTGGCCACGACGACGACCTCGCCTGCCGTATTCCCCGCTCCGGCGTACTGCAGTATGGTGCTGATGAGAATCCCTTCATACACCTTCTTACCAAGCCACGGATCCTTGACTTCGCACCTGGAAATACCGAGGCCTTCAAGCATCGGCATATCGAACTCGAGACCGGTATCAGCGTTCTTGACAGTGATGTCTCCAGTTACGGTGAGCACCACGTTTCCTGCCGGCTTGGGGGTCGCGCCGAGACACACAGACGCCAGCCCCACAACAAGGCCCACGACCACGATCCAGATGAATGTCTTACGCACCTCTTGTCCCTCCCAGATTAGAGTCGGTTGATAGAACAGCGTCCACGCCCGTGCGTCCCCCTCCAGGAATCACCTCCTCCTTGACACACGGCCTCCGTCTTCCAAGGAACATGACCGCCGAGAGCACTGTAAGCGCCGCCGCGCACACAAGGAACGGCATCGCTGGAGAACGCTCGTACAAAACCCCGCCCACGTACGGCCCGATGATCGAACTGGTCGCGACGGCAACGTTGAAAAGGGCGAAGGCCCTTCCTGTCGCTGCTCCGCCGAGCACCTCGCCGACCCCGGCGAGAGCGACTCCCTGTCCGGCCATGAACGCGCCGCTGAGAAACAGGGCCGCTCCGAGCAGCACAGGGCTGTGCAAGCCGACCAGGCCCAGCATGGAGGCGGCAAACACGAGCGCGTTTCCTCCGAGGGTAACGATAGTCCCCCACCTGTCCGCCAACCGTCCAAGCCACACCGTTATGACCGCCTGGCCCAGAGACGTTATGGACCCCGCCAGCCCCACGAGCGCCAGACTCGCCCCCACTTCGTCCCCGAGGTACTGGGGTATGAGTGGCTGGATCATGTAGTACGCCAGGGCCATGCACGAGAACGTGGCGAGAAATCTCAGAAACTGCCTGTGCCCGAGGAGGTCGGCGTACCCCGCTGCCGAGCCCCCAGCATGGCCGGACCGGTCAGGCGCCTGTGGGCTCAAGAGGCCTATGACCCCGGAGGCGACCGCGAACAAGGCGAAGCTGATGAGAAAGACGTTTCCCGTTCCGAGGACCCCTGAAATCCAGCCGCCCAGCACAGGACCACCGATCATGCCTGCCGCAAATCCGGCGTTGACGACGCCGAACGTGAAACCTGTCTTCCCGGCCGGGGATCTGGCCGCCGCATATGCGTTCATCGCAGGATACCCTATCATGGACAGCGAGTAGAGCACCGCTCCCACCGCGGCCACCTTGTAATCCCGGGCGAAGTAGTACAGGAGGGGCGCCGGGACTCCCACGAACCAGGAAAGGAGTATCGTCCGCTTTCTCTCGAATCTATCCGCGATGACCCCGCCTGGGATGTACGACGCGGCAAGGGCGACCATCATGATGGAAAAGACGACCCCCACCTGCCCGGGCGAGGCTCCGAGCGACCGTATGTGCAGGGGAAAGACGTACGCATAGAGCCCATACCCCGATCCCCACAGAAAAAGGCTCAACGTCATCAGCTTGATATCTCTCGGCATGCTCCGGCCCCCCAACCCCTCACGCGCGAGTTTACCCCTGCGGGCCGGGCCCGCTGGCTCGGTCGGTCCGAAGATCCGCCAGCACCGCTTCAGCGCGCCCGAGGCCGAGGATTGCTTCACGGTAAGCTTCATACATGGCTTCATAGTCATTGCGCGCTTTATCGTCAGGCTCGAAGACCCGATTACTGCGGACGAACCTCCTGGCGGCCTCCTCCACCGACCCGAAGTCTCCGCAGCAGTACCCCGCAAGGATGATGGCTCCGAGCACCGCCCCCTCCCCAATGGCCATCTGCACGTAGGGAACCCCCAGCACGTCCGCCTTGATCTGAAGCCACGGATCATGCTTCGCCCCCGAGCCAACAGCCCTGACCTCCTCCACCGCCAGGCCGGGGAGCACTGCCTCGAGGCTCTCCCTCACAGCGTAAGCACAGCCTTCGAGCACCGCCCTCAACATGTCGGCGCGACTGTGTCCCGGTCGAAGCCCTATGAACGCGCCACGTGCCTGAGGGTCCGCCCGGGGGCTCCGCTGACCCACCATGTGCGGGATGAATACCAGCCCTGACGCACCCGGAGGAGATGCCGCAACAGCCTGGGCCACCGGGCCTGCCCAATCGAGGGACGCCTCCGCCCCGCCTTCCCGGGGAGACAGGACTGACATGGCCCACTTCAGTGAGCCGCCCGTGTATGGCACAGGCGCCACGGCCAGCAATCGCCCCGGTACGACGTGCCGCACGCAGCCGCCTTCTGCGCCCTCCGCGTCCCGCGAGCCCACCAGGGACACACACGTCGAGGTGCCAGTGGCATCGCAGGCTGTCCCTTGCTCGAGTATCCCGGCACCAAGAGTTTCCATGAAGGCGTCTATCCCGCCGGAAGCCACAGGAATGCCAGCCGGGAGGCATGTTTCGCGCGCAGCTTCAGCGGTCACCATGCCACATGCTTCCCATGGGTGAATGATGGGGGGCAGGACACCCATTACATCAGTGCCGCATCCGCCGTTCCAGCCCTTCCCTCCGTCATACCAGCGAAGACATGAGGCCGATGATGAGTCAATGCACGCTCTGCCGGTGAGGCACAGGCCGATGAAGTCCTTGGGCTGAAGGAGCGAATACGTGCGTTCCCCAGTAGAGGCAAGGTGCTTTGAGAACCATCTCACAGTCGCCTCGAACGATGGCCCGCCCGCAACGCCTCCCGCATCGCTACACGGGGATCCGTCGCTATCCTCGAGAAGCGGTCTTCTATCCATCCACGTGACAACCGGAGTGACCGGTTCCCCGGATGGGGCCACAGCGACCAGCGAGGGGCTGTGGCCGGACAGCCCGACGGCCCTCACACGCACGTCGCGCTCCTCGCGCAGTAGCTCGCGGACGGCCTCTGACACAGCGGCCCAAAGCCGACGCGCGTCTTGCTCGGCGGTGCCAGCAGGCGACGTGACCAGGCCCGAGGGACGGACCGTCACGCGGTACGATGCCCCGGCGAGGATCCCAGCCTTCACCGACGAAGTACCGATGTCGATCCCGATGTACGCTTCTTCCTTACTCATGCCCGTTCATCCTCAGGAGCACTTTGAGGGCCTCCCCCGACGCCCCCGTGTCCAGAGCGAGGACGACATCATCGAGACTGAACTCGCATGTCAGAAGACCCGCAACGTCGAGCCTTCCCGAAGCAAGGAGCCTCATCCCCATATGGAAGTGGCGCGGCGCGAACCCGAAGCTGCCGAGGAGCGTAACCTCGCCGTAGTGGATGGTGTTGGGGTCCAACGTCACCCGGGACCCGCCCGGAAACCCCCCGAAGAGGTTGACCCTCCCGCCTGGGCGGACCGACGCAATCGCGCTCTCGAGCGCGTCCGACGCGCCCACGCAGACGAAGGCCGCATCGGTTCCGTCGGCACCGGCCAGGGCTTTCAACTGGTGGCCCACGTCGCCGGCCCCCGGATCGATCACCCGCGCCCCGCGCCTCTCGGCCTCCGCGCGCCTGGTCTCACTGGGCTCGCTCACGAAGATCGTCCCCGCGCCTCTTGCCTTGCAGAGTTCCAGCATGAGCAGGCCCATCGGCCCGGCACCGCTTATGAGCACAGAATCCCCGGGGTCGAACGGCACCGCTTCAATGGCGTTCAGGCAACACGCGATCGGCTCTGCGAGGCATGCCACTCTGGGGGATAGCCCCTCGGGAAGTCTCGAGACCCCCTTGGCCAGAACCTCGCCAGGTACCCTGATGTACTCGCAGAACGCCCCGGCTATCCCCGCCTTGGACGAGCACATCTCTTGCCTGCCCTTGAGGCATAGCCTGCAGTTGTCGCACGGGACGTAAGGTGCGACCGCCACCACGTCTCCCACCGAAACGCATCCGGCTGCTGCCGCACCCTGCCCCGGGCGCACCTCGACGATCTCGCCGACGGGCTCGTGGCCGAGGATGCAGGGCGGCTCGAACATGGGGTGCCCCCTCCGGTACGTCTTGATGTCGGTCCCGCATACCCCGCAGTACATAACCTTCAGGAGAGCATCGCCCGGATCGAGGCTGGGGCCGGCGACCTCTTCCACCCGAACATCGCGCGGGCCGTGATACACCGCAGCCTTCAACGCAAAGCCACTTCCTCTCGCCCTTCCCCGTGCACCACGTTCCGAAGCTCGCGCGCCATGGCTTCAGGGTCGGGAGCCTGGAAAACGTTGCGGCCGAACGCGATCCCGGAAGCCCCGGCCGCGATGGCTTCCTTTGCCATGGTGACGGGATCCGTGGCTCGAGGTCCCCCCGCGATTACGACAGGGACGTTGCACGCTCTCACGATCCTCTCGAATCCAGCGCCCGTGTAGTAGGTCTTGATGAAGTCCGCTCCAAGTTCATACCCCACCCGCGCGCACACGGCTATGCACTCGGGGTCATGGTTCATGTTCATGTCCGCCGGGATCACCTCAGCGAGCACGGGCAACCCGAGCCTGGAAGCCTCGGACGTGACCTTCGCCATGTTCTCGAACATGAGCTGCTCCTCCCCGGCCCCCACCAGAACCATGATACACACCGCATCGGCCCCGAGGGCGACGGCCTGCTCCACGCTGCACACGAGCGTGTGGTAGGACATGTCGGGGCTGTACCGCGTCGCCCCTCCGGTCAACCGCACTATGAGGCCACACCGCCCGGCATAAGTCGCCCACTCGCTCCTGGCGATTCCAGGGTTCGCGAGAATCGCGTCGGCGCCGCCATCGACGACCTGCCGCACGATCGCCCGCGGGTCGTCTATCCCAGGGGCAGGCCCCATGAAGCCTCCATAGTCGAGAGCGCTTATGAAGCTCCTGCCGCCCCTGAAGATCCGTCTCAGCCTGACTTCCTTGCCTGTCACGATCCATCCCCCCGAAAGCCCGCAGCCTTCAGTCTGTCGGCGCGAGTGGCAATGAGTTGTGCTGCGAGGGTTTCACACTCGAGGCCGTTTGCGCTCTCCACTGTCGCGACCCATTCCGCAGGCATGGCGCCGACGCCGCTCACAGCCCCTGAAAGCGCGCCCACGATGGCCGCGAGCGTGTCACAGTCGCCCCCCATGCCCGCGGCGGCCGGAATCGCGAGGCCTGGTTTCCCGTCGTAGAGCACCACGAGGCCCAAAGCGGTCGCCACCAGTTCAGTGGGGTACATCCCGACCCCGACGGTTTCGTAAAGAGCGTCCTCTGCCTTCTGCGGATCGCCGCGGTGCCGCCGAACAATGTCGAGGGCAAGCCTCAGGCGCGCCGGAACCGTCGCGCCGGCCCACTGGATGCCGCTGCGCTGTCCGCGCTCTGCACCCCACACGGCGGCCTCCACGACATCCTCGAGCGTCCCCCCGGCCACCGCCCGCGCCACGCCGGCCGCTACTGCGCAGGCGCCTGCTATTGCTATGTTCACGCCGTGGGTTGGGAGGGCCGAGAGGCGGGCTTCCTCCACGGCCGCTCCTGTGTCACCTGCGTTCACGATGCCGATGGGCGCAACGCGCATGGCCGCCCCCACGGTGGCTCCCCTCTCGCCCGTGCACGCCGGGTCATCGCCGGCGCGCAGGCGTTCGAGCGCGCCTCTCGAACTGGGGCCCAGAAAGGATGATCGGAATGCGTCCACCCGGTCAGCCCATGCCAGATATGCGTCTGCAGCTACGCGCGGAGTGATACGTCCCGACGTCAGGAGGGCCGCGGCCAGGGCCCAGGTCTGCTCGGTGTCATCCGTCACGCGCCCTCGCGGCGTGCCCGCGTGTATGTGGCCCGGCGCAGGCTCGAGAAAGCGGTCGACCTTCCCGAACCGTGATCTTATCTCGTCTCTGGTCAGGAACTCGAGGGGCATTCCCATGGCATCGCCGACCGCCACTCCTGCAAGACACCCTGCGGCCCTCCCGAGGAGATCGCTACTCATACGACGGGGCACCCCCTCTGCCGGACGCCTCGATGTATGCACGCACCTCGTCCCAGGTAGGCATGGCTTCCCGCGCCCCAACTCTCGACACGGCCAGTGCCCCGCAGGCGTTGCCCAGTGCCAGGCATCCGTCGGCGTCCTCCCCTGTGATGATGCCGCGTATGAACCCGGCCGTGAACGCGTCTCCTGCGCCGGTGGTGTCCACAACGGTGGCCCCCATGGCATCCCGATGCCGCTTGGAGACAGTCATCGGGCCGGAAGCGGCCTGGGTCCGTGTCTCAAAGAGGTCCGCCCCCCGGTCTCCCTGCGTCACCACGATACGGTGCGCGCCGGCGGCCACGAGACACTCGACCGCTGCGTTCAGGTCGTCCTGACGGGTCAGCATCCGTGCCTCCCCTCGGCTGAGCACGAGATAGTCCGCAAGGGCGATCATCTCGCTGAGCACGCCGGTGCCGAGGCCGGAGAACGCGCCGCCAGGCCCGTACACCACCACGGCGCCGAGGTCCTTTGCCGCCGCCATTGCTCTCGCCCCGACGCAGGGCAACGCCTCGCCGACATAAAGCGCCTGCGCGCCAGCCAGCGCCCCTGCATTGAACTCGCCCGGCTCCTCCAGGATGGCCGTCCCGCCGAGCGAGAAGATGACCCGGCCTCCTTCACGATCGACCGCTATCACCGTCTCGGCCGTCCTCCCCGTCTCGTCGACAAGGACGAACGAGGTATCGACACGATCCTGCCGGAACGCGTCGAGAAGCCGCCGGCCATTATCGTCAGACCCCATTTTCCCCACGAAGCGCGAGGGCACCCCGAGTCGAGCCAGGCCCACAGCGATGTTCGCGGTCGAGCCGCCCGGCAGCAGGTATGGACCATCTTCGGCGAACACCATCTCATCGGGCCTGGGCAGCCTGTCCACCTTGAACACCATGTCTACGGCGGCCGCTCCCAGCGTCACCACGGTCTTCATATCAAAGAGCCCCCAGCCTGCGAACGGCAAGGCCCACTATGCTTGCCGCGGCGGCACCGAGACAAACCAGGGTCACCACGTAGTCGAGGGGCTTGAACGTGTACGGCCGCAGGAATGTGAACCGCCGACTCGACCCGAAGGCCCGTGATTCCATCGCAAGCGCGAGCGTATCAGCCATGAAGAGGGCGTTGGCAAACAGGGGAGACACCACGCGCGAGGTCTTCCTGAGCCTTTCCGTGAAGCTACCCCTTTCGAGTTCCACTCCCCTCGACTTGTGGGCGTCCATGAGCGACCTGATCTGGAGCTGGATCACGGGCACGAACTTCCAGGCCGTCGAGACGATGAACCCGACCTGGTACGGCATCCTCGGCACCCTCGCGATGAGCTGCACTATCTCAGACGGGGAAGCGACGTACCCGAGCACAGCCACCGCCACCAGCACGGTGAAGACCTTGAAGGTCATGCCGATTCCGTAGAGGAACCCGCCGAGCCTGACGGGCAACGCAGGGCCGACGCCCGGCACCCATGACGGTATGAGATGAAAGAGCACTCGACCCGGAGCGCTGAGGCGGGCGACTGCCGGAGTGTACGTCACACCCTGCGCAAGGGTGATGACCGCCGTCACCACTATGAGGAATGCTGCAAGGCCCCTCAGCTTCCCCCACGGAAACCCGGCGACGGCACCGAAGACGACGACGGTCGCGGCGAGCCCCGCGAGGTACACCGGGTCTGACCAGATGACGCTGATGAGCACCACAGCAAGCAGCCAGACGATCTTGGCCCTGGGGTCGAGGGAGTGTACAGGAGTGTCCTTGCTCTCGTATTCGACTATCATCGCAAACCCTCCCCTGCGGCATCTGCCTGCACGAGCATGTCGACTGCCTCTTCAGGGGTGAGGGCCACCCGGCCCCACAACCTGGTCGACAGTTCGGCAATGGCAGGCGGCTTCAGGTTTGCCATGGCCATGAGTTGGGGGTTGGAGAACACTTCCCTCGGCGACCCGTCACCGGCCACGCGCCCACCCGCCATGACCACGACGCGCCTGGCGTAGAGGCTCACGATGTTCATGTCGTGCGTGATTATGAGCACCGTCTTGCCGTGGTCATCGTGAAGACTCCTCAGGTAGTCCATGATTTGCAGTGACTCCAGCCAGTCGAGGCCGGTCGTGGGCTCGTCCACGATGAGCACAGCGGGGTCCATGGCTACCACAGAGGCGAGAGCGAGCCTCTGTCGCTCGCCCTTCGTCAGGTATTTCGGCCACACCTCGCGGTACCTCGCAAGCCCGATGTCCTTCAGGATCTCCTCGACCTTCCTGTCAAGCTTCTCGCCTGCAATACCTACGTTGCCGGGGCCGAAACGCAGTTCTTCCTCAACGCTGTTGCAGAAGAGCTGCTCGTCAGGGTTCTGGAACACATAACCAACCGTGCGCGAGAGCTGGGCCGCGGTCATGTCTCTGATCGACTTGCCGCCAACGCTGACGTCACCTGCGGTCGGCTTGAGCAGGCCGTTGAGGTGGCGAGTCAGCGTGGTCTTGCCCGCACCGTTCTGCCCGATTATGGCGACGAAGTCGCCTTCTGTCACAGTCAGGTCCACGCCCCTGAGCGCAAGTGCGCCCTGCGGGTACCTGTGCTCGAGTCCCTTCACCTCGATGATTACGTCACCTGGTTCATGCTGCCGGGAGGCGGCCCGACTGAAAGGGCTCCCCTCATAACCTGCGGCCCTGCACCCCAGGCCACCGCTGCAGGCCCCGGCGGTCCTGGCGGTTGCGTCCGACGTTCGCCACGCGCCGCTTTCCACGAACTGGACGGCCTCGTCCAGCGTGAACGGAACCCTCGTTGCCCCCAGCAGGGTACCGAACTCAACCACGTGCGGCACGCGCACACCGGCGGCCGTCACCTCTGCGACACGCCCGAAGACCTCGCGCGGCGTCCCCTGCATGATGAACTTGCCCGCGTTCATGACGAACACCCTGTCTGCAAGCTGGAGAACATCGTCCACCTCCTGCTCGACCAGGATCACAGTGGCTCCGAGATCCTCCTTGAGTCGCCTGATGATGGAAAACACGCGGGCCTTACCCTGCGGGTCGAGCATGGACGTAGGCTCGTCGAGGACCATGACATCGGGCAGCATGGCATACACCCCGGCTATCGCCGTAGCCTGCTTTTCGCCGCCGGACAGCCTGTACGGGGGGCGCCTCTCGAAACCCGCGAGGCGCATGTCGATCAGGCTCTTTCGAACGCGCTCCATGATTGTGTGGTAGTCCAGTCCGAGATTGGCCGGCCCGAAAGCCACGTCCTCTTCCACCGTCATCCCGAAGAGCTGCATGTCCGGGTCGCCGAAAACGAGCCCCACATGGGCCGCCATTTTGGCAGTGCCCGTCCGCGCAGGCACCATCCCGTCTACGGTCACGTCGCCCTGGAGGTCGCCCTCGAGGAAGAGGGGCACCGTGCCGTTCATCACTCCGCACAGGGTGCTTTTCCCCGAGCCCGTGGGTCCAAGCACAGCAATGCACTCGCCCTTCGCGACGTCCATTGACACCCCGTCCAGCGCCCAACGACCAGACCCCTTGTACCTGAACCTTACATTTCTGAGAGATATCGCGTCGTCTGCCAAATGGAACACCTCTTCATCGACTGCGCTTGCTTGCGATGGCAGTCCAGCCTCCGGGCTTCTATGCAAGCGTCTCGGGCCGCCTTCGATGCTGCGCCGTCCTGAGCACTCCGGCCACCGCGAGACCGATCACGGCATTCGCAGCAGACCCGATGATCTGGCTGGGTAGGATTGCGATCATGAGCGGCATGCCGATCATGACCACCCACGGTCCGAGGCACGTGAGGGTGTTGGTGATCGTACCTGCGATCACCGCCGGCACGACCCCGGCCTTCTTCGCCAGGAACGCGGTGAGGGTGACCGTCAGGGCCATCCCCGCCACATATACCGGCACCATCGGCAACCAGCTTGCGAAGCCCCCGAGAGCGTTGGCAAGGAAGCACCCGATGGCCGCCACCGTAGCACCCACCGGCCAGCCGAAGAACACGGCTGCGAAGTAGCCCGCCGCTGCATCCAGGGCTATCGTGGTGGCCGGCCCGGGTATCTTTATCATTGCGCCGGCACCGGATACCGCAGCGAGGATGGTCACCCTTGCGATGGTTCTCGTATCCCACCGGACCCTGTGTTCGTCAGGGTGGTTCGCTGAAAGATGCCGCCCAATGACCCACATGAGGACGAGATAGCCGAGGGCGAGAAGGTAGGACACTCCAAGACCAAGGGCTCCCTGACCAAGTCCCATGATAGACACCTCCAGCAGAATCCAGATATGGAGCGCGCAGCCTGCCACGCTTCGCTAGGCGAGCGACATCACTCCCCTCGCCGCTGCGTCGTCGGTGATCATGACATCCACCGCCTTGCTTCTGAGCGCCCCGAGGATCGCCTCGGTCTTGTTCTCCCCGCCGGCAACGGCTATGACCCGCTTCATGCGTCCAAGCTCGTCCAGGGTCACCCCGACGATCCTGTCATTGAGCGCCGTCTCCACTGCGGCCCCGTTGATGTCGAAGAACCGCATGCACATGTCGCCCACGGCACCGATCCGCCGCAATTCAGCAAGCTCAGAGTCGGGAAAGCCGCCCCTCTCGAGAAGGGTCGAAGGCGGCCTGAATGTCCCAACTCCGACCAGCGCCACATCCACGTGTCGCCACAACTCCACGACCTTCCTTATATTGCTATCAGCCATGATCGCTCCCTTCGCCTCGGGCGTGTCAACAAACGATGGGGCGTGCAAGTAGAGGTTGCCCCCTCCGAGCGCCCTCGCGACCCGGACGGCAAGCTCGTTGATCTGAAGGTCGGCCGCGACCTGGCCAAGCCCACCCAGTAGCGGCACAACCGTCACGTTGAGGGATGAGGGTTTCACAGCGCCGAGTGCGGCTGCGACCTCGCGGAGGGTGGCCCCCCACGACACACCCACCACCGACTGCTCCCTGACGCAGCTGGCGAGATACCTGGCTGCGGCGCACCCGAGGCTCTGCGCGAGCAAGCGCGGGGAATCGATTCCCGCTATCACCATGGCATCCTCGAGTCCGAACCTTTCCTTCAGCGCTCGCGCAAGGTCGCTGCAGTCGAGATCCGGGTCTATGACCTTCAGGAGCACGATTCCCGCCTCGCGCGCCTGTCTCAGCGCGCGCGACACCTGGCTCCTGGATATGCCCAGACTCTTCGCGATCTCCTGCTGTGTGTGTTCGAGTTCATAGTACTGGTAAGCGATCTCATAGAGAGCCTTCCTGTCGAACGACACCTGCACCCCTCCGTTTGCACATATGTGCAGCACATCTGTGCATCCTGACGACGTAATTCGTCGTTCATTCCCAAAATCCTTCTCTGCTGTCATCGAGCGAGAAAAAAAGAAACAGGGCCTGCGCGACCACGCGTCGCGTGCCCTGCCTCCTTCACATCAAGAGCGCCGGCGCTTTGCGTATTGCGCAGGCACACAGATGCGCGGGTATTCGGTTGTTCGGCTACAGCGGAGCGGTATCGCGGTGCGGGTGCCGCTACTTCCGCGGACGCATCGTCGGAAACAGGATCACGTCGCGGAGGGAGTTCTGATTGGTGAGTATCATCGCCAGCCTGTCGATGCCCATTCCCATGCCGCCTGTAGGAGGCATGCCGTGCTCTAGCGCGCGCAGGAAGTCCTCATCCATCCTGTGGGCCTCGTCGTCGCCCTGGGCGCGCAGCGCCACCTGGGCTTCGAACCTCTCCCGCTGGTCGATGGGGTCGTTCAGCTCGCTGAAGGCGTTCGCCATCTCGCGGCCGCCCATGATGAGTTCGAACCTGTAAGTGTAACGCGGGTCGTCAGCCTTCTTCTTGGCGAGCGGCGAGATCTCTATCGGATGGTCCATCACGAACACGGGCGAGACGAGCGTTGACTCCACCAGCTCCTCGTAGATCTCGGAGAGCGCCTTGCCCCGCGAGGCCGCCGGGTCGATCTCGACGCCCAGGTGCCGCGCGGCAGCCCGCGCGTCCTCGTCGGACTCTATGGCGTCGAAGTCCACCCCGGTCCGCTCCCGTACAGCCTCCACCATGGTCTTCCTCGGCCACGGGGGCGTCAGGTCTATCACGGTCCCCTGGTACTCCACCCTCGTCTGCCCCAGCACCTGGACGGCCACGTAGTGAATGAGATCCTCGGCAAGGTTCATCATGTCGGTGTAGTCAGCGTAGGCCTCATACAGCTCGAGCATGGTGAACTCGGGGTTGTGCTTCGTCGAAATGCCCTCGTTCCTGAAGACGCGCCCAATCTCGTACACCTTCTCCAGGCCGCCCACGATGAGGCGTTTGAGGTGCAATTCGAGGGCTATGCGGAGGTACAGGTCGATGTCGAGGGCGTTGTGGTGCGTGATGAACGGGCGCGCCGTGGCGCCGCCCGGGATGGTGTGCATCGCGGAGGTCTCAACCTCGATGTAGCCGCGCGAATCGAGGAACGCCCTCACCGCGCGCACGATGGCGGTTCGCTTCAAGAAGACCTCGCGCACCTCGGGGTTGACTATGAGGTCGAGGTACCTCTGCCTGTAACGGAGGTCCACGTCAGCAAGGCCGTGCCACTTCTCGGGCAGCGGCCGAAGGGCCTTCGAGAGAAGGTCGAACCTGGTGATCTCCACGGTGACCTCGCCGCGCCGGGTGCGGAATACCTTGCCCTCGACGCCGACGATGTCGCCGATGTCAAGCGATGTAAAGAGCTCGTACGCCTCCTCGCCGAGTTGGTCCAGCTTGGCGTAGACCTGTATCCGTCCGGAGAGGTCGAGAAGATCGGCGAAGGCGGCTTTCCCGTGGCTCCTCATCGCCATCAGGCGCCCGGCGACCCTGACGGCATTGCCTTCGAACATCTGGAAGCCGTCGACGATCTCGCGGGCGTGATGGGTGCGCTCGAACCTGTGGCCGAACGGGTCGATGCCCTTTGCTCGCAGGGCCTCCATCTTCTGCCTGCGGACGCGCACCGGCTCGCTGTCAAGGTCCAGGTCCTCGTCGAATCCGAGCCCGGCCCCCGTCGCTTCCTGCGCCCCTGCCGCCCCGGCCGCGGCGACTTCTCGCCCGGCCGCATCCTCATGAGCGGCGACACTCGCGACACTAGCGACACCAGCGGCGCTATCGGTGTCTCGACCATCGTCTCGTACGTCAGATGCATCCTTGCCGCGACCGGCATCCTCGCTTCGCTGGCTCATCTCATCACCTCGAGATGTCGAGAATCTGGAACTTGATGGGACCCGCAGGCGCAAGAGCCTCCACAATGCTGCCGACTCTCTTGCCGATGACGGCCTTGCCCACAGGGGACTCATTCGATATGCGAGAGTTTCCCGGGTCGGCCTCGGCCGAGCCCACTATGGTGTATTCGAAGACCTCGTTCTCCGCCAGATCCTTCAGCTTCACCCTGCACCCGAGGTGCACGGTGTCGGTGTTGAGTTCGTCCTCGTCGATTACTTCAGCGTTGCGGAGCATGGCTTCGAGCTGGGCGATGCGCCCCTCGACAAACGCCTGCTCATTCTTGGCGTCCTCGTATTCGGCGTTATCGGTTATGTCGCCGAAAGCCTTGGCTTCCTTTATCCTCGCAGCAACCTCGCGCCGCCTGGTAGTCTTGAGGTGCTCAAGTTCCTTCTCGAGTTTCCTGAGCCCTTCCAAGGTGAGCACTACCTTCTGCGCCATCAAGCTGGTTCCTCCCTTAGCCTGCCCGTGTACATCCGGACATCGCGCAACCTGCCCCTGCCCTGCCTTCAGGTGGCCGTGCTCATTGCGCGATGCCCCTTTTCGCATGCCACTATTATGTCTTGTGGCCCTGACGTTGTCAAGCCTCGGTTTTCGCGAGGTTTTCGTGTCTCCCGGTTCCCACAGCCGGTTCCGCCCGCGGGCCATCAGTCACCTGACGCAGCGGATCTCATCGATTCAACGCCTCGACCCTCGGCTTCATTTCGAGCTGGTTGATGAGATCCAGGTAGTCCGATGGCGTGAATTCTCCGGGCCGGCGCCCGGTCAGGGCCACGAAGACGGCGTCAATCACGTTGGTGGCGAACGATCTCCCCTCAATCTCCGGGGTGGACGCCACGAGGGTCTTTACGCCCCTCTTCTTGAAGGCCTCGACGTCGTCTCTTGTGACGGTGTTCGTTACGATAACCTTCCCCGTGAGCGCGTCGGGCATGTGCTTCTTGATGAAATGGCAATCGCCCCCGATGATGTCAGCCCATGCGTATGCGTTGCCGTATTTCGGCACCACCCTTTCCTGGCTCTTGCCCGTGGGATAGAGCATCCTGATGGGAAGAAGCCGTATGACCGGCATCAGGACTGTGACCAGTGCCTGGAACGCCGAGAACGACCTGAGGAAGACAGGTATCCCGAGGCCGAACGCGAGATCGCCGTACATCATGTTGCAGCCGGACTCAAGCATCGCCGACGCCATTCCGAACCTGTCGAGCGCGCACACGATGAGAGCGTTCTTTCCGGCAAGGGGCATCCTCAACTCATCACGAATATACTCGACAGCCCGGCGCTCGATTACACCTTTGAGCATGCTCCCATCGGCAATGGGAGTCTTCTGTGCCGCGCGGGCTATCGGGATGGCATCGCGCACCATGTACTGTTTCCTGCCCACGTAAAACCAGAGGTCGGTTCCGCCCATGCCGAAGGCGTCCACCTTGCCGTCAAGGCTGCAGATGATCTCGATGGCCTTTCTGATGTCCCCGTCCGTGCCGCGTCGCTCGAGCAGTATCTCCTCTCCAAGCAACGTGATTGTGGCCTTGTGGTCGCGCCTGGATGAACCCAGGCTCACGCTGACAACATGCTTCATTGAAACCCTCCCCCAATCCGTCCCTGTCGCCGTCGCCGCCACCGTCGCCGCCACCACCACCGCCGCTGCGACCCGCCGCGCCACGTCGAAGCGTGCGAACAATGCGCCGGGGCACGTCGCGGTGCGTCCCGTCATGTCGCATCGCGTCGCGCGGTCACGCAGTCGTCGTTATGCTTCGGATGATCTTGCGGATAGAATCAGGGTCCACATGCCGGTCGCCCTTGATCGGCGACGAGCCGACCTCTATGCCGACCACCCGGTTCCCCAGGATGGACTCCACGAGGCTCACGCGCATGTCGGACCCTATGAAAACCACCGCATCGTAGCTCTTCAGCTTCGTGATTATCGCCATGATCTCATTGAACACGTCCTGCCCCGACCTCTCCTGCAGATACGCCCACCGTTCCACGTCGTTCAGGAGGAGGATGAAGTCCACGCCTTCCTCCTCCGCCATCCTGCGGATCTCGTCCTTGTTGCCGACGGGGAACCCCACCAGCGCGACCCGCGCCCCTTTACGGATCTCGCCCAGGCTCTCGAGGCGCGACACGAAGGCCCTGTCGATGCCGACCTGGTCGGCAGCCTCCTGCTGCGAGAGGCCCTTCGCCCGGAGATCGAGGATCTTGTCGACCGCCTTGTACACTCTGGCCTTATCCACGAGCTTATCCCCGATCCGAATGAAGTCCAGCGAGCTCACCTCCCCCGCGCTTTCGCACACGACTCTGACCGCCCAGCGGTGTTAACATTCTTGTGCACACTCACATTCTAGCAAAACCCGGGACAAAACGCAAACCCTGAGGGACTGCCGGTGTTGCACTCCGGGACGGCGTCCCAGGCGGGGCACGCTTCGCCAGAATCCGGCCGCTCGCCCGACGGGCCGGGTTTTGACACCCAGTGCAAGCACCGGCAACCCGGAAGTCTCTCCGAAACCGCCATGAGCTTCTATGCTTGCGCTTGGCGGGTGCCCGCAGGTAGGCAGGAGCGGAGAGCCTCCGCCATTTCCGCCCTCGTCTTGGCGGCATTGATCTTCACGCGGGCCTGCGCCGCGCCGGGCACTCCTCGAACATACCAGGCTGCGTGCTTGCGCATCTGAAGCACGGCGCTCCTCTCGCCGAACAGCTCGATCATCGTGTCGAGATGCCGCATGGCCATGGCAACGCGCTCAGCGGGCGACGGCGGGGCCATCTTCTCGCCGGTCGCCAGGTACGCCGCGATTTCCCTGAAGATCCATGGGTTGCCGAGCGCCGCCCTGCCTATCATCACGGCGTCGCAGCCGGTCTCCGCAAGCATCCGCGCAGCGTCCTCCGCGGAGCGCACGTCGCCGTTGCCGATGACGGGAATGCCCACGGCCATCTTTACGTCCCTGATGATGCGCTGGTCAGCCACGCCGGAATAGAACTGGTCCCGGGTGCGCCCGTGGACCGCCACAGCCATCGCGCCCGCCGCCTCCACGGCACGGGCAAGCTCCACGGCGTTGACGTGCTCCTGGTCCCAGCCCTTCCTCATTTTCACGGTAACGGGCACGCCGCCCGAGGCGGCTACGACGGCTGCAACTATGTCCCGGGCGAGAGGTATGTCCCGCATAAGCGCCGCGCCCTCGCCGTTCTTCACTATCTTCTGCGTCGGGCATCCCATGTTGATGTCAATGATATCGGGATGTGCCCGGTCCCGCACGATCGTGGCTGCCTCAGCCATGCTGTCGGGGTCGCTCCCGAAGATCTGGACCGCCACGGGCCTTTCGCGCTCCGAGATCCGCAACATGTCGAAGGTCCTCTCATTGCGAAAGATGACCGCCTTGTCGGAGATCATCTCCGTGTACACCAGGGCGCAGCCCATCTCCTTTGCGAGGAGCCGGTATGCGAGATCCGTGACGCCTGCCATGGGGGCGAGCACCGCCGGGCCTGAAAGCACCACATCGCCAATGGCTGTCCCGCGAGAGCGTGATGCGAGCCGGGAGGTACCTCCCCCCTCAACACCGGCATCCTGTCGTCGACCGCTACAATCTGGACCAGGCCTGCCGGCGCCATCGAGAGCGTTACGGGCTATCCCAGCCGCCTCCGGGACTATCTCCTCGATCCTCCGGAGCAGGTCCGCAAGCCCCCACCGCCTCGTTGCCGAGACGAATATGGCGCCTGGGTGCTCCACGCGAAGCCGCTCTCTTGCGAGGTCTTCGGCAACGAGGTCGATCTTGTTGACGACCGTGAGGAGCGGCTTATCCTGGAGGCCGAGATCGCCCAGCACCGAGCTCACTGCCGCGCACTGCTCGTCCTTACCGGGATGGCTCCCATCGACCACGTGGCAGATGACGTCGGCCTGGGCAACCTCCTCGAGTGTGGCGCGGAACGCCGCCACCAGCTCGTGGGGCAGCTTACGGATGAACCCGACGGTGTCCGCGAGGAGCACCGCCCTTCCCCCGGGAAGGCGGCATCTGCGTATCGTCGGGTCGAGGGTGGCGAAAAGCTTGTCTTCCACCAGCACCTGGGACTCTGTGAGAGCGTTGAACAAAGTGGACTTGCCTGCATTGGTATACCCGACCAGCGACACCACCGGCACGCCGGCCTCCTTGCGGCGGGAGCGCTGCAGCCCACGCCTCCTCGCTATCTCCTCCAGCTCGCCACGGAGCATGCCGATGCGCCTTCGGATGCGGCGCCTGTCGGTCTCGAGTTTGGTCTCGCCCGGCCCCCGGGTGCCGATGCCGCCGCCGAGCCGGGAGAGTGCGGTGCCTCTGCCCACGAGCCTCGGAAGCAGGTACGAGAGTTGGGCAAGCTCCACCTGAATCTTGCCCTCCTTACTGGCGGCCCTGGAAGCGAAGATGTCGAGGATGAGCCAGGTCCTGTCGATCACCTTGACGCCTATGACGTCCTCGAGGCTGCGCTGCTGGGCGGGGGTGAGCTCGTCGTCGAAGATCACGAGGTCTGCATGGTACACCATCGCCAGGGCCGCGAGCTCCCGCGCCTTGCCTTCTCCGATGTACGTGGCGGGGTCCGGCCGCGAGCGCTTCTGGACGATCCGCCCGACGACCTCGGCGCCGGCCGCGGCCGCAAGCTGGCCGAGCTCGTCGAGGGAGTCCTCCGCCTCCCACCACCGCGCGCCAGGCAACTCGAGCCCGACAGTAATAGCCTTCTCAGTCGAGTCGCTCAGGTCGCGATCACTCCCTTAATCCCCGGGTTCCTGCGCCCGCACATTCCTCTCGAAGATGATCCGCAGGCCCTCCAGCGTCAGGTCCGGCTCGAGCACGTCTATCTCCGACGACTCCTCCGCGATGAGCCGCGCGAACCCGCCGGTCGCGATCACGCGCGGGTTGCCGCCCATCTCGCGCTTCATCCTCCTCACTATCTCGTCCACGAGCCCGACAGTCCCGTAGATGATACCCGCCTGCATGCTAGTCACCGTGCTGCGCCCGATGATGCTCCTGGGCTTCGCGAGCTCCACGCGGGGGAGCTTGGCGGCCCGGGCGAACAGGGCCTCGCTGGAGATGCCGATCCCGGGCGCGATGGCGCCTCCCAGGTACTCGCCGGACGCCGATATGGCGCAGAACGTGGTGGCAGTGCCGAAATCCACCACGATCACAGGGCCGCCATACTTCTCGTAAGCCGCCACGGCGTTCACGATGCGATCGGCGCCGACCTCTTTGGGGTTCTCGTAACGGATGAGCATACCCGTCCTGACCCCCGGCTCCACGACGACGGGCTCGCAGTGAAAATAGCGCCTCGCGAGGTCCTGGAAGGTGCCGATGACGGGCGGCACCACGCACGAGATCGCAACGCCGCTCACGCCGTCAAATTCAAGCCCATGATACGAGAAAAGGTCGCGGATGACCATAGCATACTCGTCCGTGGTCTTCTGTCGGTCGGTCGCCATACGACAGCTTGCCGCAAGACGTGTGTCGTCGTATACGCCGAAAACGATGTTGGTGTTGCCGATATCAAGTACCAGAATCATCCCCCGCGCGCTCCCTTCTCAGCAACCTTCTCCTGAGACTCTCCCCCGGACGGATATCCGCGCGATGTGGGGCGCCGGACATCCCGTTCCGCCCGTCCGACCCCGGGACCTCTTTGCGTCGCTGCTGCGCGCTCACCCCGCCAGTCTCGCGATGGCCTGCACCAGGATGAACGCGCCCATGCCGATGAAGAGGATCCCCGCCGCAATCTGAAGGTACTCCGGCGGCAGGAATCTCGAGACAACCCCGCCGAAGAGCGCGCCGATCAGGCTGACGCTCGACAGGGCAAGCGAGGCACCAAGGAATACCGGGACGACCATGCGGTGCTGGGCTACAAGCGTAAACACCGCAAGCTGCGTCTTGTCACCCATTTCGGCGAGGAAGAGTGTGCTGAAGGTGAGGGCGAAAAGCTTCCAGTCCACGCTAGTTCACGTCCTTCTCCACGAGTCATCCGGAGGGATCTCCGCTCTCCGAAGGGTCCCGAGAGTCTTGAAGAGTCCTCCAGCGATTTTTCTCTCGCTTCTTCTACGTGCCTGCAAGGATATCCTTCCTCGAGAGCGAATATCATGATTCATGCACACGCCATCTACCAGCGTCATCGCGGCCCAGATCCAGAAGGACAGGGCCGCCCGCCTGAAGCGCCTCGAGCTTGTCGCGGTGACCTCGGGTCATCTCGTGAACGACCTGTACGCGGCGTTCCTCACCCCGCTCCTGCCGGCGCTCGTGGCAAAGTTCGACATGTCACTTGCCCTGGCCGGGCTTCTCGCGGCGGTGTACGCGACCACGTCGTCGCTGGTGCAGCCCGTGGTAGGCCACCTCGCCGATACGTCCGGCAGTAGAGCGTTCATCGTGCTGGGGCCGATGGTCACTGCAGCGGCCATGTGTATGATCGGGCTTGCGGGGAGCCCCGCGCTCCTCGTGGCTCTTCTCATTGCCGGAGGGGTCGGCTCAGGCATGTTCCACCCTCAAGGCGCGGCCATGGCCGGGTCCATAGACCACGCACGCAAGGGGTTCATGCTGTCGGCGTTCACGACAGCGGGGGAGATCGGGTACGCTCTCGGGCCGCTCGTGGTGCTCTCCGTCGTGAGCACGCTTGGGATGGGCCACACCTACATCACGGTGCTCCCCGGCGTGCTCGTGGCGCTGTTCATCTACCGTTTCGCCCCGCGCACCCGACCAGGGCACTCGGCCGCGTCAGGTAGGGGACTACGCGGCGGTGCAGGCGTAAGCGCGAGCATGCGCGCAGGCGCAGGCGTAGGTGCCAGCGCAAGCGCAAGCGCAGGCGCCGGTGCAACGGGCCCACGCGCTACTGTCAGCGCGAACGTAGGCGCAAGCACGAACGGCCGCAGCGGCGGCAGAAGTCGCAGGAGTGCCGGGAACATCGGGAGCCGCAGGAATAGCGGGAGCAGCGGGAACAGCGGGAACAGCGGGACCGGGAACGGCAACGAGAACGGGCAGGCCGCAAGCGAAGAGACCCGGGACGGATGCAGCCGGGACCGCAGGGCCCGGGGCGACGGCATCCGGGACGACAGCACCGGGGCGGGGCGGACCGATCGCGTACCGGTGGACGCGCTCGCGATGCTGTGGATCGTCGCAGCCGTGCGTCTATGCGTCACGATGGGCTTCACCACTTTCCTGCCCCTCTATCTGAAGGAAATGGGCCTGCCCCTCATGGCGTATGGCTCAGTGGCATCCCTGTTCATGTTTGCAGGGACGGTCGGTATCATGATCGCAGGTCCTCTCGCCGACAGGATCGGCGCGTTCAGGCTCATGGTGGTCGCACTGCTGGCCCCCATCCCCCTGTTCCTCGGTTTCCTCCACACAGCCGGTTTTCTCTCGTACGCGTTCCTCGCTGCGGCCGGGGTCATCCTCTATGCTCCCATGCCCGTCATCACCATGACCGCCCAGAACCTGGCCCCCGCGAGGGCAGGCACCGTCTCTGCCTTCATGATGGGCGTGGCGTGGGGCGCCGGGTCGCTGGGAGTGGCTGGCGTCGGCGTCATAGCTGACGCGCTCGGCATCCGGATGGCTCTCACGGTGCTGCTGGGGGCGCTCGTGATCGCCGCGACTCTGGCACAGGCCCTGGAGAGGCGAGTCAGCCGACAGCCGGCACCCGCGGCGCCGGCCAAGGTGCTCTAAGTGAGGGTGCAGGAGACTGTTGATGTTTCCCACATTACGGCAACACGGCTCGGTTGAATCGCGCAAAACCATCGCCGTGCTCCGCCAAACTGGCAGGTACTGGGGAAGTTCAACAGTCTCGTGCAGAAATGCTCCCGACTTTTGGGAGGGGGTTGCCGGTGATTGCACGAGGGGTGTCAAAATCCGGCTGCCTAGCCCGATGGGCCGGATTTTGGCGAAGCGCGCTCCGCTTGGGGCGCCGTCCCCGAGTGCAACACCGGCAACCCTGGAAGAGTGGCGGTGATTTCTGAACCCACACTCAGGCGGCGGTCCGCGTCTGGGCGGCCCGCACGCCCCCCGCATGTCCCCCGGCAGGTCTGGCGGCACCCCGCGGCGCCTCTTGCCGCCGCTCTTCTTCACCGGAACCGGGGTTGCTCATCGGCGACGATCTCCTTCGCGGCCGGCCCCGGCTGGCGGGCCGCATAGCCTGCATGCGTTCTGCGCACACTCGTGATGATATGAAATTCGTCGAGCGCGAAGAGCGAAGGTTCATGACGGGGAACGAGGTCGTGGCGTGGGCGGCTGTCGCCGCCGGCGCCGACATGATGTGCGGCTACCCGATCACCCCGCAGAACGAGATCATGCATACCTGGGCGGTCCTGGCGAAGGAGCGCGGCCTGGGCTTCCTTCAGACCGAGGACGAGCTCTCAGCCGGCTTTGCCACAATCGGCGCGGTCATGGCGGGCAGGCGCGCGTTCTCGGCCACCGCGGGTCCCGGCAACGTCCTCATGCAGGATCCCATCTCCATGGCGGAGATGATGCGGATCCCTGCGGTCTGGATCATCCAGCAACGGGGAGGTCCGTCCACGGCGACGGTCATCTACAGCCAGCAGGAGGTGCGCCTCACGTGCCTCGGCGGTAACGGCGAGGGGCACCGCATCGTCTACTCCACCTCGTCGCACCAGGATCTCTTCGACTACACCATCAAGGCGTTCGCAACCGCCTGGCGGACCAGATTTCCCACCTTCGTTCTGGGCGACGGCTACCAGGGGAAGATGCTCGAGGCGCTCACTCTCTACGACCCCGAGGACCG
Source organism: Bacillota bacterium (assembly GCA_050261335.1). Lineage (GTDB taxonomy): Bacteria > Bacillota > SHA-98 > UBA4971 > UBA4971 > UBA6256. The sequence continues at coordinate 1,049 of JBLNDE010000044.1, read as the reverse complement.
AGGCGCGCCCCTCGCGACACCGGAGCCATTCGTCGGAAAGCCGGGAACCCCGGGCCACGACAGGCCCCCGGCCCACTTCCGCAACACCTTCAGCATCGAGGACGAGCTGTACGAGGTGCTTACGCGCAGCATCCGCGACTACGAGGAGATGGCCCCCGGCCTCGTCGAGTTCGAGCAGGACGGGTGTGATGGCGCCGAGGTCATCCTCGTGGCCCACGGCATCGTGTCGCGTGCCGCACGCGAGGCCGCCGGAGCGCTGCGGGCGCGGGGCGTCCGGGCAGGGTTTTTCAGGCCCATAACGCTGAGGCCGTTTCCCGCCTCGGCGCTCGCTGACGCCGTCCGGGGCGCGGGATGGCTCCTTGTGGTGGAGTCGGCGTACGGCCAACTCGAGAGCCTGGTCCGCGACGGGCTGTACGGCCGGGCCACCGTGAACGTGCGCACATACCTGAGGCCTGGGGTCGGGATCACCGCAGAGGAGATCGTGGACTCAGTCGAGGGCGGCGACGGCCATGCGGGGAGCACCGCGGTTCTGGGACCCCGCGCCGGGGGACACGTCGGACCGGGCCAGCCGTCGTGACGGTGGTGATGCCCGTCGCAGAGCGCCTGACTGCCGCTCAGGCTCGCGCGCGCCGCCTCGGCGACCGCGACGGACGCGATGGATGCGTCCCCGCAGCCAGCGGCGCACCCGGATCGTCCCAGGGCCATGCGCGGGTCCACGAAGCCGCACGGTTCGTCCGGCGAAGGGGCGGCGATCCCTAATACTACTCTGTCAGATACGAAATGCCATCCGGTTTGGCGGGCATGGCCGGCCTGCAAGGCAGGGCGACTCCTGGCCCCGGTGGCCCTTGACCGCGCGGTTCCCGGAAGACCCGTGACGTGATGTACGGAACGGGTAGGGCGAAAAGAGTGACGTGCGTCAGCAATTGGATTCGACGCGTGGCGCAGGGAACGGGTGAGGCTCGGACCCGTGATGTACGTCACTGGACGGCTCTCAACGATGACGTGCGGAACGGTTGAGGAAGAGCCCGTGATGTGCGTCACTCGTCCCG